>DATIWX010000077.1:0-34317 GCA_035519135.1 Burkholderiales bacterium
GCGCTCACCGACGCCGTGGCCGCGCGCATCAAGGCGCTGCGCGACGCCGATCCGGGCAATACCGCGCCGGTGCCGGCGGACCTCGTCACCGCGTCGGCAAGCGGCCTGGACCCGCACATCAGCCCGGCCGCGGCCGAGTACCAGGTCGCGCGCGTCGCCAAGGCGCGCAGCCTCGATCCCGCGAAGGTGAGAGCGCTGGTCGCCGACGCCGCCGAAGGCCGCCAGCTCGGCTTCCTCGGCGAGCCGCGCGTGAACGTGCTGAAGCTGAATCTCGCGCTCGACGCGCTGCGCTGAGCAGCCGTCCCGCGGCGGGCCGATTGCTCTGACATTGGTCCGATCATGGCTGCTCTTGAACCCGTGATGGCGTTTCTGGTGGTCCTTGTCCCGCTGGTATTGGTAGCGGTTCTGGTCGAATGGGCGGCGCGAAGGCGGCGCTTCCCCCACACGCCGCCCGCGGCGTCTTCGGGCGCGCGAAGCAAGACCGACTCCTGACCGCGCGGCAAGGAGAATGACCGTGCCAGACCCGACTCCTCCCGGCCGCGGGTCTGCGGGCCAGGACGCGGCCGCGAAGGGTCAGCCTCTGGTCAGGGATTTCCGGCAGATCGTGCTGTGGCCGGTGCAACTGATGCCGCGCCGCGAAGGCGCCCAGATTCAGAAGCACTGGGAGCTGCTGGAGCGGACCGGCATCGACTCGGTGTGGAAGGAGGTCGCCGACGAGTTCACCGCCGATCCCGCGCAGTTCGGCGAGCGCCACTACAGGGAGTTCGTGACCTTCCTGCCCTACGTCCAGCGCTTCCTGTACGGCGAGGGCGACGCCGGCGGCTACGGGGGCTCGCCGATCCGCGTGTTCCGGCGCGCAGACGTTGCGCAGGTGCGCATCACGTTTCCCGAAGATCCCGAGCCCATGCTGTTCGGCGTCGCCCACGTCGACCTGTGCTTCTTCTACGACATCGACATCGCCATCCTGGTGGTCGAGATCTTCGCCAAGGACATCACGCTCTCGAGGGCGCTCGACACGCTGTACCGGTTCGGGCGCGCCTATCCGACGCACTGGGAGCCGAGCGGCCGCGGCGGGCATTGCGCCGAGCGGGTCGAGTGGATATCGCGCGAGGGCCGGGTGCTTGCGGCGTCGGACTACGAGAAGCGCGAACGCTTCCTGTCTTTCGTGTGCCAGCATCGCGTGCCCTGCGTCGCCTTCCACTGGGAGTACCTGCTCTGGCCCCTGGTGCTGCATCACTCGGACCGGCCGGGGGCGGTCCGCTACCGGGAGATCGAGTACCAGCGCATGCCGCTGATGAGCTACCTCGCGTTCGACGACGTGACGCGCCTGACGCGCGGCGACTGGGTGCGGCTGGGCCTGGTGACGCGGCCGGGCGACCCGGAAACGCTGCCTTACTCCGAGCGCTTCCTGCAGGACTTCGAGTACCGCTACTGCTACGACCGCTACTGGGACCAGACCCGGCCGCACGACTGGATGAATACGCGGTTCATCTGCAATGGCCACGCCTTCACCGTGATCGGCAGCGCCGGCGAACCGTTCTTCACCGACGCGGAGAGCGGTATCCTCGGCCAGTTCCGCCACCAGCTCTTTCTCCTGGGCCTGATCGCCCATTTCCACAAGGCGTCGCTGCTCATGCTCGCCGATCGGCTCGTGGTCGCGATCAGCCGGCTCGACATCCGCCGGTCCGAATCGATCCGGGTCTTCAAGCGCAGCATCCGGCAGACGATGGAGATCTTCCTGCGCTTCACGCACCGCTACTGGTTCCACGCGGTATCGGACCAGGCCCAGGCCGCAGACCTGTTCACGATTTGGTCGCGCCATCTGAGGACCGACGCGCTCTACGAGGAGGCGAGACAGGAAATCCAGGACATGACCCACTACCTGGACAGCGACCAGGTGCGCCGCCAGGCCGAGACGGTGGTGCGGCTGACCGTGGTGACGATCCTCGGGCTGGTGGTGAATATCGCCACCGGCTACTTCGGCATGAACCTGATCGCCGCGGCGGACAACCCGCTCCCGACGAAGATCGCCTACTTCCTGCTGGTCTTCATTCCCGCCCTGGCCTTCATCCTCTACGCCGTCGCCAAGTCGAAGGCGCTGTCCGACTTCCTCGATGCCATGTCCGACGAGCGGCTCGGCAGCCGGCAGAAGCTCGGCGTGCTCTTCAGCGTATGGAGGCGCAGGCGCGCGGAGCTCGACCGGGGCCGCAACAGCGGGGAGTGACAGGACCGAGGGGCTCCGCAGCGCGCGGGACGACCGGTTTCTTTACGCCTTCTTTACACCCCCGGGGCCACTCTTTACCGGACATTTGCGCTCGTATCTCTATATTTGCAGCGTGCAAGGAGATCGAGCCATGAGAGATCTGATCAAAGGCGCCCTGATCCGCGTCGCCATCGCTACGGTGGTCGCTGCGGGCGTGAGCACCCTGACGAGCCTCCCCGGAGAGCCCGAGCACAGCATCGTGCGCGCCGCCCGGGGCGAGCGGGCCGCCGTCGAGGCGAATCCCCGCTGCGCGCCGCGACCCATCAAGATGCCCTGCCTGCAATCGAACGCTTCGCAGTCGCGGGCGGCATCGTGATCGCCGCCGCGACAACCGGAAAGCGGAGCAGGCACGTCCCGGCTGTGCTGGCCGCGTGCTGCCTCATCGCTCTGCTGGTCCTCACGGTGACCGTGCGTACGCTGATGTTCCTGCCCTAACTGTCACGGGTGAAACCATGCTTACCCCAGTCGAAGTCCTAGTCGGTCTCGGGATCTTCCTTTCCATCCTGTGGGCCCCGTTGGTCCTGGTGTTCCTGACGAGCAAAATGCGCAGTCATCGGGCACCGCCCCAGGGGCGATAGACGAAGGAGTCGAATCATGAAAACACCGGTCAATCCTGGCGAGCACTACTACGGCGTCGACATCGCCGACGACGGTGCTTTGGTGATCGCCGAGCGGACGAACGGGAAACGCACGCTTCCTTCCCGCTATGCGGCGGGCGAGACCGGCGTGTCGGCGTTGCGCGAGCATATCGCTCACGAGCGGTCGCGCGCGCACGTCTGCATTCGCGCCTGCGGAGCTGCAGCCCTGGCGACCGCAACGGCACTCACCGCGCTCCCTCGAGTGGAAGTGACGCTGGTCACGCCCCGCGCGATCGAATCTCAGCTCCGCTCCGGACGCGATACGACTTCGGCGAGTCCGGAAGAGCGGGCGGAGCGACTCGCTCGGCTCGCCGAGCGCTTGTTCTAGCCGCTTCACGGCCCGGGCCGCCGCGCAAACGCGTCCGGGCAGGTCCCGGCGATCGGCCGCGACCGGCCTCGCTTTCGGCATGCCCCCTTTGAAGTGACTGCCCTATACTTCCGGCCATAATGGCCGAACAGCGCCCCGATCCTGACGCCCTGCTCGCGAAGGTCCAGCGCGAGGAAGCCAGGCGCAGGCGCGGGAAGCTGAAGGTCTTCTTCGGCGCCGCCGCCGGCGTCGGCAAGACCTACGCGATGCTCGCCGCCGCGCACGAGAAGCACGGCGAGGGCGCTGACGTCGTAATCGGCATCGTCGAGACGCACGGCCGCGCCGAGACCGCGGCGCTCCTCGAAGGCCTCGAAGTCCTCCCGGCGCGCCCGGTCGAGCACCGCGGCGCGCGGCTGCGCGAGTTCGATCTCGACGCGGCGCTCGAGCGCCGCCCGACGCTCATCATCGTCGACGAGCTCGCGCACACCAACGCGCCGGGCTCGCGCCACCCCAAACGCTGGCAAGACGTCGAGGAGCTGCTCGACGCGGGCATCGACGTGTATACGGCGCTCAACGTCCAGCATCTCGAGAGCCTGAACGACGTGGTCGGCGGCATCACCGGCGTGCGCGTGCAGGAGACCGTGCCCGACACCGCGTTCGACAAGGCCGACGAGGTGGAGCTCGTCGACCTTCCGCCCGAGGAGCTGCTCGAGCGCCTGAAGGAAGGCAAGGTCTACATGCCGCAGCAGGCGAAGGCCGCGGTGGAGAATTTCTTCCGCAAGGGCAACCTGATCGCCCTGCGCGAGCTGAGCCTGCGCCGCACCGCGGAGCGCGTCGAAGAGCAGATGCGCGTGTACCGGGAGGACCAGGGCATCAGCGAAGTGTGGCAGGCGGGCGAGCTGATCCTGGTGTGCATCGGACCGGGCGCCCTGGCGGAGCACCTGGTGCGCGCCGGCCGCCGCTTCGCCGCGGCGCTTCACGCCGACTGGATCGTCGCCTACATCGAGACGCCGCAGCTGCAGGGGCTGCCGGCGCGCGAGCGCGACGCCGTCATGCAGAACCTGCGCCTCGCGGAATCGCTGGGCGCGACGACCGCGACGCTGGGCGCGCCGCAGATGTCGAGCGCCATCCTCGACTACGCGCGCGAGAAGAACGTCACCAAGATCCTGCTCGGCAAGCCCACGCGCACCGGCTTGCGCCGCTGGCTGCTCGGCTCGGTGGTCGACACGGTGGTGCGCGAGGCCAACGACATCGACGTCTACCTGCTCGGCGGCGAGAGAGTCAAGCCCGGCGAGACGCCTGTCATCACTCGCAGCCGCGCCTACCTCGGCCTGCCGGAGGCGGAACGCGAGGGCGCGAAGCCGCGCTGGCCGGGGTACGCCGTCGCCGTCCTGGCGCCGGCGGTGTGCACGGGCATCGGCTTTCTCGTCTCCGGGCCGACCGAGCTCATCAATCTGGTGATGGTGTACCTGCTGGGCGTGATGCTGGTGGCGACGCGCGCGGGGCGGGGTCCGTCGATCCTGGCCTCGGTCCTTTCGGTCGCCGCCTTCGACTTCTTCTTCGTCCCGCCCGAGTTCACCTTCGCCGTATCCGACATCCGCTACCTCGTCACCTTCGCGGTGATGCTGCTGGTCGGCGTGGTCATCAGCAGCCTTGCAGCGAGCCTGCGCACCCAGGCGCGCGTCGCCGGCTACCGGGAAAAGCGCGCCGCCAGCCTCTACGCCATCAGCCGCGAGCTGGCCGCCGCGCTCAAGGAAGAGGAGATCGTGCGCACCGCCGCGGGCCACATCGGCGCGGAGTTCGGCGCGCAGTGCGCGATCCTCTTCCCGAACGCCGCCGGCCGCATCGTCCACCCGAAAGGCCAGAGCCAGTCGTATTCGCTGCACGGCGCCGACCTCGGCGTCGCGCAGTGGGTATTCGACCACGGCCGCATCGCCGGGCGCGGCACCGACACGCTGCCGGGAGGCGACGCCGTCTATTTCCCGATCCAGGGCGCGTCCGGCCCGCTCGGAGTCCTCGCCCTGCTGCCCTCGAGCCTGCGCCGCGTGTTCCTGCCCGAGCAGCAGCGCCTGCTCGAGACCATCCTCAATCAGGTCGCGCTCGCGCTCGAGCGCGTCCGCCTGGCCGAAGCGGCGCAGAGCGCCCAGATCAAGGTCGAGACCGAGAGCCTGAGGAACTCGCTCCTCGCCGGGATATCGCACGACCTGCGCACGCCCCTTTCGTCGATCGTGGGCGCGGCGAGCAGCCTCGCCGAGGAGCCCGAGCGGCTCTCGCCCCAGGCGCAGCGGGAGCTCGCGCGCACCATTTACGACGAGGGCCAGCGCATGGCGACGCTCGCCAACAACATCCTCGACATGGCGCGGCTGGACGCCGGCGCGGTGACGCTCAAGCGCGACTGGGTCCCGCTCGAGGAGGTCGTCGGCGGGGTGCTCACGCGGCTGCGCGCGCGCCTCGAGGGCCGCCCGGTGAGGATCGCCCTGCCGGAGGACGCGCCGCTGGTGAAGCTCGACGCGGTGCTGATCGAGCAGGTGCTGGTGAATATCGTCGAGAACGCCCTCAAGTACACGCCCGCGGGAACGGCGATCGAGATCTCCGCCGAATTCGCGCCTGCGGCGGTGACGGTCAGCGTCGCGGACGAAGGGCCGGGCATCCCGCCCGGCCTGGAGGAAAAGCTCTTCGACAAGTTCTACCGGGCTTCGCCCGAGCGCGCGCAGAGCGGCGTGGGCCTGGGCCTGACCATCTGTCGCGCCATCGTCGAGGCCCACGGCGGCACCATACGCGCCGAGAACCGCTCGCCGCACGGCGCGGCGTTTCGCTTCACCCTGCCGCGCGACGAGGCGCCTCCCGCGCTCGAGGGCGAGGAGAGGCAGACGGAGCCCTCATGAGCGAGCCCAGGCCGGTCATCGTCGCGATCGAGGACGATCCGCAGATCCGCCGCTTCCTGCGCACCGGCCTCGAATCGCATGGGTTCCAGATCCACGAGGCCGAGACCGGCGCGCAGGGCCTCGCCGAGGCGGCCAACCGCAGGGCGGATCTCGTGATCCTCGACCTCGGCCTCCCCGACATGGACGGGGTCGAGGTCGTGAAGAAGATCCGCGAGTGGAGCGCGCTGCCGGTGATCGTGCTCTCGGCGCGCGCGACCGAGACCGACAAGGTCGCCGCGCTCGACGCCGGCGCCGACGACTATCTCACCAAGCCCTTCGGCCTGGGGGAGTTGCTCGCGCGCATCCGCGTCGCGCTGCGCCACGCGCAAGGAGCGGGGGCGCAGGACAGGGGCGGGGTGTTCGCGGTCGCGGACCTGAAAGTCGATCTCGCGCACCGGCGCATCCACGTCGACGGGAAGGAAGTGCACCTCACGCCCATCGAGTACCGGCTGCTGGCGCTGCTGGTGAAGCATGCGGGCAAGGTGCTCACCCATCGGCAGCTGCTGAAGGAGGTGTGGGGGCCCGCCTACGTCGAGCGCAGCCACTACTTGCGCGTGCACATGGCCGCGTTGAGGCACAAGCTCGAGGCCGACCCGGCGCGGCCGCGGTTCCTGCTGACCGAAGCCGGGGTCGGTTACCGCCTCGCCGCCGACTAGGCCTGGGGCCCGGCCTCGGGTCCGGCATAGGCGCCGGCCGAGTGGGGGAACATCGCCTTCACGATCTTGAACTTCGAGATGTCCACGGTCGCGTCCATGTGCAGGAAAACGGCGGCGTCGCGGAACAGCTTCTCGATGCCGAAGTCGAGCATGATGCCGTTGCCGCCGTGCAGCTCGACCGCGTGCTTGGCGACCTTGAACACCTCCTCGGAGGCGAACAGCTTCACCATGTTGCACAGCTCGTCGGCGTCGGGGGCGCGCTCGTCGACCGCGCGCGCGGCCTCGTTCAGCAGCGCGCGCACCGCGCGCAGCGAGGTCGCCATCTCGGCCAGCCGCAGCGCCACCGCCTGGTGCTTAATCAGGATGCGGCCGCCCTGGACGTAGTTCTGCACGTAGTCGGCGGTGCGCTCGAAGGCGGCGACGCCGATGCCGAGGTTCTTCGAGGCCTGGATGATCTTGCCGGGCTTGAAGTACACGCCGGTCTTGGCGAGCGCGTCGTTCTCGACCAGCAGATGATCGCGCGGCAAGCGCATGTCCTCGAACACCAGCTCGCCGTTGTTCATGAAGCGGCCGCCCAGGGTCTCGTTGCAGCGCGCGATGGTGAGGCCCCTGGTGCCGCGCGGCACCAGGAAGCTGGAGGTCCCCTGCAGCATGCCGGCGCCGGGCTTGGTGTTGGCGTAGACGACGTACAGGCTCGCGTCGTAACCGTTGCTGATGAACTGCTTGCGCCCGTTGATCACCCACTCGTCGCCCTTGAGCACCGCGCGCGTCTGCATCGCCGCCTCGGGCGCGTTGTAGGGAAGCCAGCGGTCGGAGGCCCCGCGCGGCTCGGTGAGGCAGTGCGCGAGCAGGAACGCCGGGTCCTTCACGATGCGCGGGAACCAGTATTCCTGAAGGTGCCGCGGCGCGACGTTGCGCAGCAGCACCGACACTTTCCAGATCTGCACCAGCTTGTCGGAGAGCCCCGAGTCGCCGCGCGCGATCTCCTCGGAGATGAGCGCGAAGGTCTGCACCTCGCGCGCCGGGTCGAGGGCGATGCCGCCGAACTCCTCGGGGATGCCCAGGGTGCGGATGCCGATCTTGTCGGCCTGCTCGAGGATGGAGCGCGGCAGGCGCGCGTCCGGGTCCATGAGCCATTCCTTCTGCCAGTTCTGGCGGATGAAGGGAGTGACGAAGTCGTTGACGAAGGCGCGGCAGCTGGCGCGCATCATGCGCTGCTCTTCGGACAGGCTGCGGTCGATGGTGTCCATGGTCCTCCTTATGCTCGCGCTCTTGTCAGGGCCTCGGGGTTGACGACGTTGATCGGCTTGCCCGCGGCGTAGGCATTGATCTGCTCGAAGATCTCGGCGAACGCGATCTCGTGGTCCTCGCGCGTCACGTAGCCGAGGTGCGGCGTGCACACCACGTTGGGCATGTTGAGCAGAGGATGGCCGGTGTCGCGTAGCGGCTCCTCCTCGAAGACGTCGACCGCCGCCTTTCCCGGGCGCCCGGCCCTGAGCGCGTTCACCAGCGCGCCGGGCTCGATCAGCGGTGCCCGGCTGGTGTTGACGATCAGGGCGGTGGGCTTCATCCGCGCGAGATCGGCCGCGGTGACGATGCCGCGCGTGGCGTCGATGAGGCGCAAGTGCAGCGAGATCACGTCGCACCCGGCGAAGAACGCCTCCTTGCCCGGCGCGACGGCGTAGCCGTCGGCGAGCGCCTTCGCCTGCGAGGCCTCGCGCGCCCACACCAGGACGTTCATGCCGAAGGCCTTGCCGTATCCGGCGACGACGGCGCCGATCTTCCCGTAGCCGAATATGCCCAGGGTCTTGCCGCGCAGGGTATTGCCGACGCCGGCCTGCCACTTGCCCGCCTTGAGCGATTCCATCTGCAGCGGGATGTCGCGCATCGCGGCGAGGATCAGCCCCCAGGTGAGCTCGGCGGTCGCGTACGAGGGTCTGCCGAAGCTGGTGTTCGAGGACAGCACCACGCCAAGGCGCGTGCAGGCGTCCACGTCGATGTGCGGGTAGATGCTGCGCTGGCTGATCAGCTTCAGCTTCGGCAGCCGCTCGAGCAGGGGCGCGCGGATCTTGGTGCGCTCGCGGATCAGCACCAGCGCCTCGGTGTCCTTCAGCCGCTGCGCGAGCACCTCGGTGTCCTGCGCGTGGTCGTTCCAGACCGTGACCTCGTGGCCCGCGAGCTTCCCGAAGGCCTCGAGGGTGCGCAGGGTGTCGTGATAGTCGTCGAGGATGGAGACTTTCATGGCGGGGAGACGGGAGCGTCCGCTATTGTAGGGCAGAGAATCGATGTCGACGCCCCGATCGTAGATCGTGCCGAAACGGTTACACTAGCGCCCGCCGGATGCGGATGAGCGCATCGGGTGACGAAACACTCCAGGACCAGGACTCGAGATTGTTCGCGGTTGTTGCCGGTCGCCATGCGACTCACGCGCACCCGGGCGCGCGGATCGCCGCCCGGCGATCCGCTCGGGCCGCTCTCGCATGCCTCCTGCTGCTCACCGCCGCGCCGGCGGGCGCATGGAGCTGGAGCTGGGACGAGACCCAGCCCGCATTGCGCCTGTCCCTGGGCCTGGACGTCTACCACGCGCCCGGCACCATGGTCGCCGCGGCACGCTACGGCGGCAGCTGGAACGTGAAGGCCGGCGCCTGGGTGCGCGATGTCCACGTCCAGCCGGAGGCGCCCAACTACCTGCTCGGCGCCGGCTATGTCCTGACGAAATCCAGGTGGCGGCTCGGGGCGGGC
This sequence comes from Burkholderiales bacterium, assembly GCA_035519135.1. Lineage (GTDB taxonomy): Bacteria > Pseudomonadota > Gammaproteobacteria > Burkholderiales > SG8-39 > VBDM01. The sequence goes on from DATIWX010000077.1 coordinate 9,531, forward strand.
GTGGTCTGGATCGACGAGGACAACGACGTCAACGGAACCCGCTGGAATTTCGACGCCTCGGTCGCCTACGATCTGTCGGAGCGCGTGTTCCTCGAGTACCAGCACTTTTCCCACGGGGCGATACTCGGCCTGAAGAAGGATTCATCCAACGGCGGCTGGAACCTGTTCAGCGTCGGTCTGATCTTCTAAAGGCACCCCTCGATGCCTTCAGTAGACCTCCGGCACGATCAGCTCGGGCGGGATCAAGGTGCGCCGGTAGCCTTCGTGGTGCTCGCGGGGTGGAAGCGTGACGGGCTCGCGCTGCACCTCCTGGTACGGCATCTGCCCCAGCAGGTGGTGCATGCAGTTGAGGCGTGCCTTCTTCTTGTCCACGGCCTGCACCACCCACCAGCGCGCCTCGGGGATGTGCGTGCGCTCGAGCATCACTTCCTTGGCCTTGGTGTAGTCCTCCCAGCGGCGGCGCGACTCGAGGTCCATGGGGCTCAGCTTCCACTGCTTGAGCGGGTCGTGAATGCGGCACCGGAAGCGCAGCTCCTGCTCCAGGTCGGAGATCGAGAACCAGTACTTGATCAGCTGGATGCCCGAGCGCACCAGCATGCGCTCGAACTCCGGGACGGTGTGGAAGAATTCCTCGTACTGCGCGTCGCTGCAGAATCCCATGACGCGCTCGACGCCCGCGCGGTTGTACCAGCTGCGGTCGAACAGCACGACCTCGCCCGCGGCGGGGAGATGCGCCACGTAGCGCTGGAAGTACCATTGCGTGCGCTCGCGGTCGTTGGGCGCGGGCAGCGCGGCGACGCGGCAGACGCGCGGATTGAGGCGCTGGGTGATGCGCTTGATGACGCCTCCCTTTCCGGCGGCGTCGCGCCCCTCGAAGAGGACCACGAGCTTGTGCCCGGTGTGGACGACCCAGTCCTGCAGCTTCACCAGCTCGCCCTGCAGCCTGAAGAGCTCCTTGAAGTAGTGCATGCGACGCGCGCGGTCCCGCGCCGTTTCAACCGGGCCTCCGGGCAGCTCGTCGCGTCCCTGCATGCCGGGCGGCACGCGGTCGTCGAGCTCCATCTCGAGCTCCTCGTCGAAGCTGTCGAGGGTGTCCTCGTAGATGCGGCGGAAGGATTCGTCCTCTACTTTGCTTTCTAGGTTCATGGCGTGTGTCCTGAAGAACGAGAAAGAAAAACTAGCGGCCGCCCACCGGCAGGGTGAGCACCGGACCGGGGCCGCTCTTGCCGTTGAGCTCGAGACGCGCGAGCTCCATCAACAGCGAGAACGTCGCCTTGCTGACCTGATCGGTGCGGTCGATGTAGAACCAGTACCCGAGGTAGGGAATCGCGACGTGCGCCTGCGGCGGCCGCTGGTCGGACGGGACGCTTCTTACGCGGAACAGGCCGTTCGTCAGCTGCTGCCAGTCGAAGACGCGGCCGATTTCGTCGCGCGTCACCGTCACCAGACCGCCCGACATGTGCTCGGCGGGGACCTCGATTCCATGGGAAACGTAGTACAGGGCCTGAAGCAGGGAGCGCGTTTCAAGATCCAAGCGGGAGACGCCCTCGGCGGGGTAGGTTGCCGGGAAAGGGCTAAGCGCTTCCTGGGTGATTTCGTACTTGGCGAGGCCCGGTTTCAGACGGAAGGTGCGCGCGACTTCGCGCATTTCCTCGGAGGTCACGGCGTCGGGGTCGACGAGCAGCACCGGTTGCTGGGTCTTCCTCAGCAGCGTCCAGCCCGCGCCATTCTCGTCGAAGCGGTAGGTGTAGCCGCTCTTGGCCGCCTCGATCACGTCGCGCGCTGCGACCGCGGCGGCGGGAAGCGGATCGCCGAGCGCCTCGTTCCGCTCCTCGACAGCGAAGACGATCCTGCCACTGGCCTGCAGCGACTCCAGGGCGTCGACGCCGCGCCGGAAGTCGGCAAAGGGGGGCGCAATCCTTGGCGTGGGGCCGCTCGCGGTCTGGGCGTTGGGCACCCAGTTGAGGTTTTCGAGATAGAGGCGGAACACCGTCGAGATTGGCCAGGTGGTCTTGGCGAGGTAGATGATCCCGTCGAGCGGGAGCGGCGTAAACAGCTTGCGCGTGAATTCCTGGTCGTCCAGCGGTGTCAGGCTGAAGGTCGGTCGGTCGGCCGCCGCGATTCCCGCCTGGGGCAGGACGGCCGCGTAGCTGCGGTTGACATCCGCCCCGGCGGAAGTGAAGAACGGGATCAGCTGGACGCTCTGGGAGCGCTCGAACTGGGCGGCGATGGCGGACACAGACAGGCTGCTCGGCGTGTCGGTGTAGCGCAGGCGGACGATGTTGAGCAGCAGCTGCTCTTCGGCGGTCGTCTTGACGATCTCGTTGTACTGCAGGCGGCTCTGTTGCAGTGCTTCCGGGCCGAACGAGCCGCAGCCGGACGCAAGAGCGCAAAGTGCCGCCGCGACCACCCATCGCCGCTCATTCCCGTCGCTTGCCATGCTCCCCGTCCCCACGAGGCCCGCGCAGTCGCCGTCAGAGCCGGGCGTCCATCCTGCGCAGGCGCTCGGCCATCACCTTCATGATCTGGAGCGCGAAGTGCGGCGTCTGCTGCACCATGAACATGAAGCGCTTCTCCGTGATCGGCACCAGCGTGCAGTCGGTGTTTGCGCTCGCCGTTGCCGTGCGCGGCGCGTGCTCGATCAGCGCCATCTCGCCCAGCACGCCGCCCGGACCGAGTGCGTCCACGAGCTGGCCCTTCACGCGCAGGTCCACCTGTCCGTCGTGCACCACGTACATCACGTCGCCGGGATCGCCCTCGCGGAAGATATCCTCGCCGGCCCGGAAGGAAACGAGCTCGGTGTCCTCGGCGCGAAACAGGTCGACGGTCGCCATGGTCAGCAGTTTGTGACACCGAGGTTAAGCATGGTGCATTGCGATTTCGTTACAGGTGATAACAGGTCAGCTATCGCGCCTTGGGCTTTGTAATCTTTCGACGCGCACACAAAGCCCGCAGAATGGCCTCCAGTCCGGCGCACCGAGGCCGGTGACCCAGGGGTAGGGCCTGCGATCTCGATACGGAGGCACTCATGAGCACGCAAGATTCAAGCGGCAACGACAGGAAGTCCAAGCGTAGAACCTTTCTCAAAATCGGCGGGGCGGCGGGCCTCACCGGTGCGGTCGGCGGTACCGCCGTCCTCACCAGCCTGTTTCCGCGGGTCGGACGCACCCAGGCGCGGCATCACCACCGCACGCCGGTGCAGACGAACACCGCGGCCCAGCAGGGGCTGGCCAAGTTCGTCGATCCTTTGCCGATCCCGTCCACGATCGCCCCGAGCGGAACGCTGAACGGGGTACCGTTCTACGACGTGAAGATGCGACCGTTGCAGAAGAAACTGCACCGGGACCTGCCGGCGACGGCGCTGTGGGGCTACAACGGCCAGTATCCCGCGCCGACTTTCGAGGTGCGGCGCGGCAAGCCGATCGCGGTGAAATGGGAGAACCAGCTTCCCGGCACGCATTTCCTGCCGATCGACCAGACGATCCACGGCGCCGAGCCGCCCACGCCGACGGTGCGCACCGTGGTGCACCTCCACGGGATGAAGTCGATGCCGGCGAGCGACGGCTACCCCGAGGCCTGGTTCACCAACGGTTTCCAGAAGACCGGCCCGTTCTTCGAGACCCAGGTCTACCGCTACCCGAACGACCAGCAGGCGACGACCCTGTGGTACCACGACCACGCGCTCGGCATCACGCGCCTGAACGTATACGCCGGTCTGGGCGGCGGCTTTTATCTGATCCGAGACGCACACGAGGACTCGCTCGGCCTGCCGAGCGGCCGGTTCGAGATCCCGCTGGTGATCCAGGATCGCTTCCTGAATACGGACGGCTCGCTGCTCTATCCGGTGGAAGACAACGGTGGCGACCCCGACCCGCGGGTCCCGCCCGTCTGGATTCCGGAATTCTTCGGCGACACCGTGCTGGTCAACGGCAAGGTCTGGCCGTTCCTGGAGGTCGAGCCGCGCAAGTACCGTTTCCGCATCCTCAACGGCTCGAACGCCCGCTTCTATCACATGACGCTGCAGGAGGCCTGGGCGAGCGGGCAGGCGATCGGCGGCCGATCCGGTCCCGTGTTCACGCAGATCGGCAGCGACGGCGGGCTGCTCCCCGCACCCGTGAAGCGCACCGACCTCCTCGTGGCCCCGGCCGAGCGCCTCGATGTGGTGATCGACTTCTCCGGGCTGGACGGCAAGAGCTTCCTGCTCACCAACGACGCCAAGGCGCCCTACCCCGACGGCGACGACATCGTGCCGACCGAGGTGATGCTGTTCAAGGTGAACCAGAGGCTCTCGTCGCGCGACACGAGCCGCGTGCCGTCGACCTTGAACAGCGTGCCCCTGATCAACCCCGCCAACGCGGTGAAGATGCGCGACCTGGTGCTCTCCGAGCTCGACTCGGCGACGCCGTTCGAGAATCCCATCATCGCGATGATCAACGACGCGCACTGGGACGACCCGATCACCGAGACTCCGAAGGCGGGGTCGACCGAGGTGTGGCGCATCATCAACACCACCGGGGACGCGCACCCGATCCACGTGCACCTGGTGCAGTTCCAGATCATCGACCGCCGCCTGTTCGATCCCGAACAGTACCCGGGCAACCTCGTCTACACCGCCCCGGCGGAGACACCGGGGCGCGACGAGCGACCCGCGTGGAAGGACACGGTGATCAGCCTGCCGGGGACGGTGACGCGCATCATCGCGAAGTTCGATCTGCCGGCCGAGGCCAACCCTCGTCCGGGCGACAAGTTCCTGTACGTGTACCACTGCCACATCCTCGAGCACGAGGAAAACGAGATGATGCGGCCGTACGTGGTCGTGGCCTGACCACCTCGCAGCAAGAGCAGTACGGCGCGCCCCGGAAGGGGCGCGCTTGCTTTGACGCTCCCGCGGAATCACCGGAGGCCGTCCGGTCTCGAGCAGCGATTCGAGCTCGCGGGTTCCGGAGGCGAGGGCACTGTACTCGGAACCGGTGCCGGGAAAACGGGTCTATGCAGCTTCGGAGAAAGGAGAAGCAGATGACACTTCGAAACCTGGTCCTGGCTTTGACCCTTGCAACGGTGACACAAGTGTCGCTTGCGGACGACACCGGCAAGACCACCGCGAAGGACGTCTCACGGAAAGTCGAGGACACCGGAAAGACGATTGGCAGCTACACCATCGCGCAGCGCGACCAGGCGATCAAGAGCGCCCAGGCCGAGCTCGCCGAGCTCGATGCGCGGCTTCGCCGCATGGAGCGGAAGCTCGACAGCGAATGGGACAGGATGGACGCGGTCGCACGGAAGAAGTCCCGCGATACGCTGAACGAGCTGCACCGGGAACGCGACGAGGTTGCCGAGTGGTACGGTGGACTCAAGCACAGCTCCGCCGAGTCCTGGGAAGAGGTCAAGACGGGGTTCGCGAAAAGCTACCTGACCCTGAAGGAGTCCTTCGTCAAGGCGGGCAGAGCGTTCTAGCCTAGCCGCACACTCCCACCGCTCCGCAGGCGCTGCAGAAGTCGCAACCGTCCTTCCGGATCACCGCGTAGTTGCCGCACTCGCTGCACTTCAACCCCTTCATCTTGGGCGCCGTGCCGGGCCTGGGCGCTTCCAGCAGGCCCATGGCCTGCACCGGGTAGCCCTCCTCGTCGAGCAGGCCGAGCATGGCGTAGCGATGGATGATGAGACGCGCGACATACGAGACAGTCGAGGGGTAATTCTGCTGCCTGCGGCTGCCCGGCACGAAGGCGAGGAAGTCGCCGAGCGGCTCGGGGTAGACGAGCAGCTTCCTCAGCTTCATTCCGATCCATGCGGGATCGATGACGCGCATGTCGAGCGACAGGATCTTGCACAGGCCGTCGAGCGCGCGCGGATACTCGCCCGAGAGCCACATCGAGTAAGGCCGGGTCACGCCGTCGGGGAGGGTGATCTCCTTCAGGCCCAGGACGAAGTCGTCGCGGGTTCCGGGATTGAGCACGTCGACCGTCCAGGACATCGTGCCGTCGGCGCCCGTCTTCGGCTCCTTCAGGCTGAACATCGCATCGAGCACCGGCCCGTGCTTCTCCTCGGGCAGCGCGCGCAGCTCCTCGCACTGCCAGCGCACCAGCTGCGCCACTGCCGAGCACACCGAGGGCATGCGCTTCAGCTCGCCGTGGGGAGGGAAGGGCATGTCGAAGGCGTCGTCGGAGGCGGTCTTGGCGAGCGTGTCGAGCTTCAGGCGCAGCCACGCGGGGTCGTTGGCGCGCATGTCCATCGAGAGCGTCTTCGCAACCGCGCCCAGGCCGCGCGGCTGCTCGGCGCCGTTCACCCACACCTCGAACGGATGCGTGCGCCCGGGCGCCTCGACGTGGCCGACGAAGATCGCGAATTCGCCGTGGGGGTGCTCGATCATGTAGGTCCAAGCCGGGTTGCCCCCGGACAGCTTCGGGCGACCCGGCCAGCGCAGCGACGCGAGCACCGGCTCGGGAATCGCCTTGATCTCGATGCGCCGGTTGCGGTCGCTCGAGACGAAGTCCTGGGGCTGGGACGCGGAGACCACCGAGAGCACCGACCCGATGACGTTGTTCGGACGATAGGTCGCCAGTCCCTTCAGCCCCGATTTCCATGCCTCGAAATACAGATCCTGGAAATCGGCGTAGGGATAGTCCTCCGGCACGTTCACCGTCTTGGAGATGCTCGTGTCGATGTACGGCGCCACCGCGGCGACCATCTTCTCGTGCGCTGAAGCCGACAGCTCGAGCGCGGTGACGAAGTAGGGGGGCAGGGCGCCGACGCTTCCGCCGTGGTGCCGATACAGGCGCCACGCGTAGTCCTCGACGGGGAATTCCTTCATCGTCCCGTCCGCCATGCGCTTCTTGCGCGCATACGTCCAGGAGAATGGCGGCTCGATGCCGTTCGATGCGTTGTCGGCGAAGGCGAGGCTGATCGTCCCGGTGGGCGCGATCGACAGCAGGTGCGAGTTGCGCATGCCGTTCTTGCGGATCAGCGCCTTCAACTCGGCCGGCAGGCGGGCGGCGAAGCTCGCACCGGAGAGGTACATGTCGGCGTTGAACAGCGGAAAAGCGCCGCGCTCGAGCGCGAGGTCGCTGGAGGCGCGGTAGGCGCGGTCGCGCATCGCCTCGGAGATCCTCGACGCCATCGCGCGCGCGGCCTCGGAATCGTACCGCAGTCGCAGCATGATGAGCGCGTCGCCGAGGCCGGTGAATCCCAGTCCTACGCGGCGCTTCGCCATCGCCTCCTCGTGCTGGGCCTTCAGCGGCCACGCCGTCACGTCGAGCACGTTGTCGAGCATGCGCACGGCGATTTCGACGATTGCGCCGAAGCGCTCGAAGTCGAACACCGCGGATTCCGTGAACGGGCTCGCGACGAAGCGCGTGAGGTTGATCGAGCCGAGGCAGCAGCAGCCGTAAGGCGGCAGGGGCTGCTCGGCGCAGGGGTTGGTCGCCTCGATCGCCTCGCAGTAGCCGAGGTTGTTGTCGCGGTTGATGCGGTCGAGGAACAGGATGCCGGGCTCGGCGTGATCGTAAGTGGAGCGCATGACCTGATCCCACAGCTCGCGCGCCCGCAGCTTGCGGTACACCCACAGGCCGTCGTCCCGCTGGAAAGCGCCCGCGGCGATCGCATCGGGGTGCGGTCTGGCCTTGTGCACCAGCGCGACCTCGGTGTCGTTCTCGACCGCCTGCATGAAGGCGTCGGTTACGCTCACCGAGATGTTGAAATTGGCGAGGTCGCCCCGGTCCTTGGCGTGGATGAATTCCTCGACGTCGGGATGGTCGCAGCGCAGCACGCCCATTTGCGCTCCGCGGCGCGCGCCCGCCGACTCCACCGTTTCGCAGGAGCGGTCGAACACGCGCATGTACGACACCGGACCCGAGGCGCGCGAATGCGTGCCCTTCACCTCGGCGCCTTTGGGGCGGATCGACGAGAAATCGTAACCGACGCCTCCGCCGCGGCGCATCGTCTCGGCGGCTTCCTGGAGGGCAGTGTAGATGCCGGGCCGACCGTCGACGACTTCCGAGATCGAGTCGCCCACCGGCTGCACGAAGCAGTTGATGAGCGTCGCCTGCATCGCGATGCCGGCGGCGGAGTTGATCCGGCCGGCGGGAATGAATCCGGCCTGCAGGGCTTCGGCGAAACGGCGCTCCCAATGGGCGCGCTTTTCCGGCGCCTCGGCGGCGGCGAGAGCGCTCGCGACGCGCTCGCGCACTTCCTCGACGGTCTGCTCGCTGCCCTTCGCGTACTTCTCGAGCAGGGCCTCGCGGCAGATCTCCTGCTCGGCCATGGCTGGGAAAGCGAGGGCCGGGTCCAGTGTTTTTTCTGCGGACATGGGATTGACCGATTCAGGCTATGCGTTTTCTAGGCTACGCTTATCGCGGCAAGCTTGCAATTCAGATGAGAGAGAAGTCACAACCTCTTGATATTGAAGCATCCGGAAAGCACCACATCTAGTGGTAGTGTTCCCGAACGGCACCCGCAAGCTCTACGCTCGGGCGGCGCACCGCGGGGTCACGGCGCCGTCCGCAATCTGTAATTATATACAGTAACCGGCCCTGCGTCCCGCTTGGCGCTTCCGCCAGCGATCAGCTCGTTCGGCAAAAAAAAGCGGCGATTCCGGAATAACGCCACCGTCTCAGGGGTTCTACTAGGGCATCATGACGAAGGAAGGCCCACGGGAGCGTAGAAGCCATGAGCAGCGGTGTTGCGGCCTTGAATCAGCGCCTGCACGGAGTGCACCGGCAGGTGCGGGAGTATTTTCCGTTCGTCGTACGCGTCGCGGTCGCTCTCTACGACCCGAAGACCGACGACATCAAGACCTTCCTTCACAGCACCCGCGGGGACTCGCCCCTCGAGCATTACCGCGTCAAGCTCGCGAGCGCGGGTTGGCTGGACGAGCTGCGCCGGACGCGGCGCTCGCGCGTGATCGAAGAGCTTGCTCCGGCGGTCCTCGGCGGGCAGCCGCACTCGCTCCGCATACTCGGGGCGGACTACAAGTCGAGCTACACGGTGCCGGTCTTCGACGAACGGACCTTCCTCGGTTTCGTCTTCTTCAACGCCGACCGGAGCCACGTTTTTACCGAGAGCGCCACGCGCCAGCTCGACCTCTTCGTCAAGATCATCTCCCTGACGATCGAGTACGCCCTGCGATCGGTGACCGTCCTCGCGGGCAGCCTTCATCTGCTTCACGAGATCTCCCGCTTCCGGGACGACGAAACCTACAACCACTTGAGCCGCATGTCCTATTACGCGGAGCTGGTCGCGCGCGGGATGGCCGCCGAGATCGGGCGCGACGACGACTGGGTGGAGCACGTGCGCCTGTTCGCGCCTTTGCACGATATCGGGAAGATCGCTACGCCCGATGCGATCCTGTTCAAGCCGGGCAAGCTGACCGAGGCCGAGTTCGAGGTGATGAAGCAGCACACCGCAAAGGGCGCTGAAATCCTGATGGCCCTGATCGAGAACCTGTCGCTGGAACAGGTTCCCTACATCGAGAGCCTGCTGCATATCGCCCGCCATCATCACGAGCGCTGGGACGGGACGGGCTACCCCGACGGTCTCTCCGGCGAGCGCATCCCACCCGAGGCCCGGATCATCAAGGTCGCGGACGCGTTCGACGCGCTCACTTCCAGGCGTTGCTACAAGCAAGCGTGGAGCCTGGAGAAGGCCGCCCGGTTCCTCCGCGAGAGCGCCGGCACCCAGTTCGATCCGCGATGCGTGGAGGTGCTGCTGTCGCAGGACCGCGAGATCCTCGGCATAATGAGCCGTTTTGCGGACGAGTCTTCGGAAGCAGCAAGCTAGACCGGCGTCCCCATATTCCGCAGGACCGGAGCGAAAGATCATGACAGTCGAAAACCCAGCAATCCGCGAAGCCGCCCGCGTCGTCACCGCCCACCGCCAGCGCGAGGGCGCCGGCTTCATCGTGCGCCGTCCCTTTCCCACCCAGGGGTTCGACCTGGCCGACCCCTTCCTTCTCCTGGACGAGATGGGGCCGGTCGACTACCGCCCGGGCGAAGCGGTCGGCGCGCCCGACCACCCGCACCGCGGCTTCGAGACCATCACCTACATGCTCGAGGGGCAGTTCGAGCACGAGGACTCGGCCGGCCACAAGGGCGTGCTCCGGCCGGGCGACGTGCAGTGGATGACCGCCGGCGCCGGCATCGTCCACTCCGAGATGCCCTCGCGCGAGATCCGCGAGAAGGGCGGGCGCGTGCACGGCTTTCAGATCTGGGTGAACCTGCCGGCGAAGCTCAAGATGACGCGGCCGCGCTACCAGGAGGTCTCCGGCGGCAAGATTCCCCAGGCGGCGAGCGCCGACGGGCGTGCCCGCGTGCGCGTGGTCGCCGGTGAGGCGCTCGGAGTCAAGGCGGTGATCGACACTTACATCCCGATCGTCTACCAGGATTGGACGCTGGACGCGGGCGCCGACGTCACCGTCGCGCTGCCGCGCGAGCAGCAGGCACTGGCTTACGTCTTCCAGGGCTCCGCGCTCGTCGGCAACGAAGGCGGGGAAATCCGCGACGGGCAGCTCGCGATGTTCGCGGCGGGCGACGCGGTCCGCCTTCGCGGAGCAGCCGGGGGAGGGCGCCTGCTGCTCCTCGCCGGCGTGCCGATCAAGGAGCCGGTGGCGCGTTACGGCCCCTTCGTCATGAACACGCAGGCCGAGATCGTCCAGGCGGTGCGCGACTACCAGAGCGGCCGCATGGGCGAGATCACCCGCACCGCCGAAGTGGTCTGAACCCGCGGCGCGGAGCTGGCGGCACGATGGAGCTGCTCGCCGATCCTCAAGCCTGGATCGCGTTCGCCACGCTGACCGTGCTCGAGCTGGTGCTCGGCATCGACAACGTGATCTTCATTTCCATCCTGGTCGACAAGCTCGAGCCGGCACGGCGCGAGGTCGCGCGGAGACTGGGCCTTTTCCTCGCCATGTTCATGCGCATCGGCCTGCTGTTCCTGCTCGCGTGGATCGCCGGGCTGACCGCGCCGCTGTTCACGCTGCTCGCGCAGGAAATCTCCGGCCGCGACCTGATCCTCATCGCCGGCGGCCTGTTCCTGCTGTGGAAGAGCACCGCGGAGATCCATCAGCTGCTCGAAGGCGAGCGGGGCGAGGCCTCGGCGGCGTCGGGCGCGACGTTCGCCGCCGTCGTCCTGCAGATCATCGTCATCGATATCGTCTTCTCGCTCGACTCGATCGTCACCGCCGTCGGCATGGTCGATCATCTCGCGGTGATGGTCGCCGCCGTGGTGGCGTCGGTCGCGCTGATGATGGCCTTCGCCGGCGGCGTCGGGCGCTTCGTCTCGGCGCACCCGACGGTGAAGATGCTGGCGCTCGCGTTCCTGTTCGTCGTCGGGGTGGTGCTGATCGCCGACGGCTTCGACCACCATATCCCCAAGGGCTACGTCTACTTCGCGATGGCCTTCTCGGTCGCGGTCGAGGCCCTCAACATCCGCATGAGAAAGAAGCACGGCGCGCCGGTCGAGCTGCGCGAACCCTATACACGCGACGGGAAGTGAGACGCTTTGGATCTCGGCAGGCTGATCGATGAGCTTACGAAGGACTGGGAGTGGCTGACCTTCCTCGCGCGATACTGCGCGGGAAAGAATATCGGCAAGTCCTTCTGCCAGGACGTCAAGTGGTGGGCGCTCGGGGCGGCCGCGCTCCTCGCGCTGCTGCTCGCGTGGTGGGTCCTGGGCCGGCTCACGCGAGCCTATGAGAACTGGAAGCATCGCCGGCTGCTCGCCAGGGTCGCCGACGCCGAGACCATGAAGAAGCACGTGTGGACGGGCCACGACGCCCACCGGTCCGAGAGATGACAGGCAAGGTCTACGCGGCGCTTCCCGCCCCGTCGAGTATTTGCGCTCTAGGGTAGGCCGGCCGAACGAACCACGAAGGTGTCACAGTTGTAAGCTGTCGACGCGCGTCCGCATCGAACTCCCGTGCTCTAATGCGGTCTTTCGTCCAGCGGCGGAGGTCCCGATGAGCGGCCTGCCTCAGGTGAGGCGCGCGGACAGACTGATGGCGGAAGGGCGTGCCCGCGAGGTGCTCGAGCGGGGATTCTGCGGTCGGCTGGCGACCGTTGGCGAGGACGGCTGGCCCTACTGCGTTCCGCTTCTCTACGTCTGCACGGAAGGGGATATTCTGGTGCACAACACGCGCGCCAAGGGCCACTTGCGCGCCAATGTCGACCACGAGCCGCGCGTGTGCTTCGAGGTGGATGAGGCGGGCGAGGTATTTCCCTACGGCCGCTTCGAATGCGACTCGACCCTGGCCTACGCGAGCGTGGTAGCGTTCGGCAGGATACGCGTGGTGGAGGAGCTGGAGGCGCGGCAACGTTTCTTTAATGCGTTGATGGCAAAGTACGCCAGGCAGGACTGGGAGCGCCCGAAAGGCTTTTTTCCACGCATCGAACAGATCACGCTCTACGCCATCGCCATCGAGCGGCTGAGCGGGAAGGAAACCCCGTTGCCGGAGGCGTCGAAGCGCTGGCCGGCCGTGGACCTCACCAAGTCGCCGAACGCGCAGCCTTAGGAAGGCGGTACGGCTTCCCGGAGATAGACCGGGAGGTCGGTTGTCGGCGGATGGGCGCCGGGCACCTGGTAGAACAAGTCGGCGACGAAGCCGCGGTGATAGCTGGTGTGGTTGACGATGTGCAGGAGGATCTCGCCGCGGGTCATGACCCCGCGGTTGCCGCCGATCAGGGTGAAGTGTACGGCCTCGGCGAGCGCGGCCTCCGACAGGCCGTCGCTCCACGCGATGTACCAGTCGTCGAGGGTATGCTGTTTGCGGCGCAACTCCTCGAGCGGAGGGTGCTCGGGCGTGTTGCGGGCCTTGAACCCGTGCTCGCGGCCTTCGAGGTGCGCCTGCCAGATGAGGTCGATGACGTAGTTGTGATTGAGCGTATGGACCATGTTCTTGAACAGGGTGGGGCGCTGTTTGGTCGCCTCGCCCTCGGGCAGCGCCGCGACGGCCTCGAAAATGAGCCGGTTGGCCCAGCGGTTGTAGCGCGTGAGCATGCGCGCGGATTGCGGGGTGATCATGACTTGCCTCTTGGAGATGGACGCTTGCTGATTATCGCAGGAGTGACGGAATGAGCTTCTTCTCGTGTAAGATGAAGGGTTTATAGGGGAAACCGGCACTGCTTCATCAGGTTCTCGAGCCCAGCCCATGACAGCAGCACTATCGGTTGCACAGCGTTTCATCCCCTCGGCCGGGCGCATCCAGGCCGCACTGACGCACCGCGCCGTGCCGGCCGCGGCGGCGGCCGCGGCGCTTCTCTGGCTGTGCTGGGCGCTGGCGCAAGGGACCTGGCGCCTGATCCAGCCCGGGTCGCCCGCGCTGGCTCGCAGCAGCGCCGAGGCGGTCGATCTCAGCGCGCTGACCCGCGCGCAACTGTTCGGGCCGGTGGCGGCTTCGAGGGGCCCCGAAGAAGCCAGCCTCGCTCCGACCAATCTGAACCTCACCCTGACCGGTGTCGCGGTGCGCCCCACGGGCGGGTGCGCGCTGGTGATCGTGCAGGGCCAGCCCGAATCGGCGTTTTGCGCCGGCGAGGAGCTGACTCCGGGTGTGCGTCTCGACGCGGTGGAGCGCGACCGCATCGTGATCCTGCGCAACGGCGCGCGCGAGGCGGTACCCCTGAAGGACAACGACAAGGCGCTCTCGCTGGCCGTGCCTCCGCCCCCGCCACCCATCGTGCAGCCGGGCGCAACCGGCGGATCCGTGGTCGACCGCAGGCAGCTGCAACAGCAACTTGGTCGTCCGGAGTTTCTCAGCCAGGCCCTGATCGTTCCCAATGCCGACGGCGGCTTTCTGGTGCGCCAGATCCAGCCCGGCAGCCTCTACGAGAAGCTCGGCCTGCGCCCCGGCGACGTGATCCGGAACGTCAACGGCCAGGCGCTGACCAGCATGGAGGACGTCATGCGGCTCTATCAGCAGTTCGGCACCGCCCAGCGCGTGCTGGTGGAGGTGCAGCGCCAGGGCCGCAACGAGACCCTCTACTACGACATGCGCTGAACCGGTACCCGGAGCTCCAAGACGACCGTCATGAAGAACAACTATTCGATCGCCGCGCGAATCCTCGTCGGGGCGCTTGCATTCGGCCTGCAGCTGGCAGCGGCACAGACCGCGGATACGGCGGCCGAGTCCGGCGAGAATACGGCACCGACGCCACCGCCGGGGACGCCGGCCTTGCCGGTTCCGGGGATCGCTCCGGGCGCACCGCCCGTGGCGGCGCCCGCGCCCCGGGGGACCGGAACGGCCGCGGTCGTCCCGCGAGCGGGCGAGGTGCTGCTGAATTTTCAGGCGGCGGACCTCCAGGCCGTGGTCAAGGCGATGGCGCAGATGACCGGCCGCAACATGCTGGTCGATCCGCGGGTGCGCGGCCAGGTGACTATCGTATCGGCGCGCGCCATGCCGGTCGCCGCGGCCTACCAGGTATTTCTTTCCGCGCTGAAGGCGCAGGGGTTCACCGCGGTCGAAGGGCCGGGCGACACGGTGCGCATCGTCCCGGTGGCCGAAGCCAAGGCCGCCGCCCCGGTGAACGAGCAGGCGGGACCGCCGCGCGGCGGCGAGCAGATCGTCACGCAGGTCGTGATCGGGCAGCACGTCGCCGTCGCCCAGCTGCAGGCCGTGCTGCGGCCGCTGATGTCGCCGACCAGCCAGCTGTCGGTCTACGAGCCGGGGAACGCCCTCATCATCACCGACTACGCCGACAACGTGCGGCGGCTGCTGCGCATCGTCGAGCGGGTCGATCTGCCGACGAGCACCGACGTCACCGTAGTCCCGGTGCAGCACGCCTCCGCCGTCGATCTCTCCGAATTGGTGATCCGTCTTTCGGGAACCGGTGTCACCACGCCCGGCGGCGTGCCGGGCGCGCCGCCTTCGCAGATCGCCGCGGGCGGGGACCGTTTCTCCGTGGTGGCCGACACGCGCACCAACAGCATCCTGCTGCGCTCCGACAACCCGGGGCGCATCGAGCAGCTGCGCACGCTCATCACCAAGCTCGACGTGCCCGCGCGCGCCATGGGCAGCAGCCGCGTGATCTACCTGAAGCACGCCGAAGCGATCAAGCTGGTGGAGGTGCTGCGCGGAATGCTGGCGGCGACGGCTGCCGGTGCGCCGGGGGCTCCGGCCACCGGCGTGCCCGGGCGCCCTCCAGGCGCTCCCGGGGCCGCCTCCGCGTCGCTGATCCAGGCCGACGAGGCGACCAATTCGATCATCATCAACGCTTCGGACACGGTGTACAACAACCTGCGCACGGTGATCGAGCAGCTCGACGTTCGCCGCGCCCAGGTCTACGTGGAGGCGCTCATCGCGGAAATGAACGCCGACCGCACCGATGAGCTCGGTTTCCAGTGGGCAGGGGTCACCGGCGTGAACCAGGCCTCGGTCGGAGCCTTCACGAATTTTCCCGCGGCCAATCCCAGCATCGCCGGCGCCGTCGCCGCTCCGGCTGCTGCCGCGGCCGCGTCGTCGGGCCTGACTCTGGCGGTGCTCGGCAAGTCGATCACGCTGCCCGACGGAACCACGGTGAGGAGCATCGGGGGGCTCGCCCGGGCACTGACGGCGAACCAGCTCGGCAACATTCTCTCCACGCCCACCCTTCTCACGCTCGACAACTATCAGGCGAAGATCGTCGTCGGCCAGAACGTGCCCTTCATCACCGGCAGCTTCACCACGACGGCGACCGTCGCTGCGCCGACGACCGGAGCGGTCAACCCCTTCCAGACGATCGAGCGCAAGGACGTGGGCATCACCCTGCGCATCAAGCCGCAGATTTCGGAAGGGTCGACGGTGCGCCTGGAGATATTCCAGGAGGTCTCGGACGTCGCCACCACTACGACGCGCGGTGCGAGCGACCTCATCACCAACAAGCGCTCGATCGAGACCAAGGTGGTCGTGGACGACGGCAGCACCATCGTGCTCGGCGGCCTGATCCAGAACACCCTCAACGAGACGACGCAGGGCGTTCCCTGGCTGAGCGAAATTCCCTTCCTCGGGGCCCTGTTCCGCTTCAAGAGCGAGGAGCGCAAGCGCACCAACCTGATGATCTTCCTGCGACCGGTGATCATCCGCTCGCCCGAGGACAGCTACCGGGTCACGGTCGATCGCTACGAATACCTGCGCGGCTACACGCGCGGCGAAGGGCCCGAGCGCGAGAACATCTACGACCGTCTCGAGCCGGCACAACCGGGTCCGGCTCCGGCGCCGCCGTCGCATCCCGCTGCGCCCGGCGCGGCCCTGCCGCCCGCCACGCAGCCCGGGCCGCAAGCGGCCCCGCCCGCGGCGCAGTAAAGCGCATGGACATGTCATCCAACACCCTCTCGGCCGACGCGCGCTGCGTCGAGCGGCTGCCCTACGCTTTCGCCAAGCGCCACGGCGTGATCAGCGCCCGGCAGCTGGAGGAGGGCATCGAATTGTGGGTGCGTCCCGGCGTGAAGGCGAGCGTGCTCGCCGAGGTGCAGCGGGTCCTGGGCGGCCCGCTCGCGCTGCGCGAGCTCGCCAAGGAGGCGTTCGACGCCGCCCTCGCCCGCGCGTACGAGCGCGGCACCTCGCAGGCCGCGGACATCGTCACCGATCTCGACGCGAGCCCGGACCTCGCCGCGCTCGCGGAGAACCTCCCCAAGGTCGCCGACCTGCTCGAGAGCGAGGACGACGCGCCCATCGTGCGCCTCATCAACGCGCTGTTCTCCCAGGCGGTGCGCGAAGGCGCATCGGACATCCATATCGAGGCCTTCGACCGGCGCTCGGTGGTGCGCTTCCGCAGGGACGGCATGCTGCGCGACGTGCTCGAGCCGCCGCAGGCTGCGCACGGGGTGATCGTGTCGCGCATCAAGATCATGGCGCGGCTGGATATCGCCGAGAAGCGCCAGCCGCAGGACGGACGCATCGCGCTGCGCATCGCGGGCCGCTCGGTCGACGTGCGCGTCTCCATTCTGCCGACGGTGCACGGCGAGCGCGTGGTGCTGCGCCTGCTCGACAAGCAGGCGGGAAGACTCGACCTCACGGGCCTGGGGATGGCGGATACGACGCTCGCGACCCTGCGTGAGCTGGTGCGGCAGCCGCACGGCATCATTCTCGTGACCGGCCCGACCGGATCGGGGAAAACCACCACGCTGTATGCGGCGCTCTCCCAGCTCGACTCGAAGCACACCAACATCGTCACGGTGGAGGACCCGATCGAGTACGACCTCGACGGCGTCGGACAAACGCAGGTCAACCCGCGCATCGACCTGACCTTCGCGCGCGCGCTGCGCGCGATCCTGCGCCAGGATCCGGACGTGGTGATGATCGGCGAGATCCGCGACCTGGAGACGGCGCAGATCGCCGTGCAGGCGAGCCTCACCGGGCACCTGGTGCTGGCCACGCTGCACACCAACGACGCGGCGGGCGCGGTGGTGCGCCTCGTCGACATGGGCATCGAGCCCTTCCTGGTCGCGTCGAGCCTGCTCGGGGTGCTCGCCCAGCGCCTGGTGCGCAGGCTGTGCCCGGCGTGCCGGCGCGCGCACGCCCCCGACGCCGCCGAGCGGGCGCTGCTGGCGAACGGCAACGGCGGCGGCGACACTCCCTTGTTCACCGCGCCCGGCTGCGAGGCGTGCGCGTTCACCGGCTATCAGGGCCGCAGCGGCATCTTCGAGCTGCTCCTGATCGACGACGAGTCGCGCCGGCTGATCCACGACCGGGCCGCGGAGGCCGACCTGCGCGATCACGCACGGGAGCGGGGGATGAAAGGCCTGCGCGAGGACGGGATGCGCTGGGTGCGCGCCGGCGAAACCAGCCTCGAGGAAGTGCTGCGCGTAAGTCGAGAATGAGTCGCGGGTAGGCGATGTCGGGCTTCGAGTACAGCGCGCTGGACCCTGCCGGGCGCGAAAAGAGCGGCGTCATCGAGGCGGACACGGAGCGCCACGCGAGGACGCTCCTGCGCGAGCGCGGCCTCGCGCCTCTCACGGTGCAGTCCACCCGCGAATCGGCGGAGAAAACCGGGCTGCGCGAGCGCTTCTCGCGCCCCGGGCTGTCGCGCGCCGAACTGGCGCTCGTCACGCGCCAGTTCGCCACCCTGGAGCGCGCGGGTCTCACCATCGAGGAATGCCTGAACGTGCTCATCGAGCAGACCGAGTCGGCGGGTGCCCGCAGGCTGCTCGCCGAGGTCCGCGCCCGCGTGCTGGAGGGCCAGTCGCTGTCGCGCGGCCTCGCGGCGTTTCCCTCCGCGTTTCCGCAGATCTACCGTGCCATGATCGAGGCGGGCGAGCACTCCGGAAAACTGGGCGACGTGCTCGAGCGGCTCGCCGATTTCACCGAGAACCGCGAGGCCCTGCGCAACACGATGCTGACCGCGTTCATCTATCCGGCGCTGGTTACCGTGGTCGCGCTGCTCGTGGTCGGCGGGCTTCTCGTGTACGTCGTGCCGCAGGTGACGCGGGTGTTCACCAACATCGGCCAGGCCCTGCCTCTGGCGACGCGTGTCCTGATCGCGATCAGCGACTTCGCGCGCGCGAGCGGTCTGGCGACGCTCGCCGCGCTGATCGCCGCATTCATCGCCGCACGGCTGCTGCTGCGCGACGAGGGGCGCAGGACGCGATGGCACGGACTGGTGCTGCGCCTTCCGCTGGTGGGCCGGCTTACCCGGGGCGTCAACGCCGCGCGCTTCGCCGACACGCTGGGGATCCTGACGGCCGCCGGCGTGCCGCTGCTCTCGTCGCTGCAATCCGCGGCGGCGGTGGTCACGAACCTGCCGATGAAAGGCGCCGTGGAGGAGGCCGTGCGGCGGGTGCGCGAGGGCGCCGCGCTCGCGTCCTCGCTCGGCGCGGCGAAGCTGTTTCCGCCTCTCATCATCCACCTGATCGCGAGCGGAGAGGCGACGGGCCGCCTGGACACCATGCTCGCCCGGGCGGCCGAGGCGCAGTCACGCGAGCTGGAAAACTGGGTGCGCCGGCTCACGGCGCTGCTGGAGCCCGTGCTGATCATCGTGATGGGATTCGTCGTCCTGTTCGTGGTGGTCGCGATCCTGCTGCCGATCTTCGACATGAACACGATGGTGCGCTGAAGGCGGCGCGAGGTTTCCGCCCGCGCCGGAATCGCGCACAATACCGGACTACGAGACATCTCTGGGGCCGTCATGCCGAGATCTTCCGAACCGACCCGCCGCTTGCGGGGCTTTACGCTGATCGAGATTCTGGTGGTGATCACCATCATCGGCATCCTCGCCGCGCTGATCGTGCCGCGCATCATGGACCGGCCCGACCAGGCGCGCGCCACCGCGGCGCGCGCGGACGTGAACGCGATCATGAGCGCGCTGAAGCTCTACAAGCTCGACAACGGCAGCTACCCGACCAACGAGCAGGGATTGCAGGCGCTGGTGAAGAAGCCCGATCGGGGCGACATTCCGCGCAACTGGAAGCCGGGCGGCTACCTGGAGAAATTGCCCGGGGATCCCTGGGGAAGCGACTACCAGTACATCAACCCCGGGATTCGCGGCGAGGTCGACGTGTTCTCCCTGGGCGCCGATCGCAAGCCCGGCGGCGAGGGCTACGACGCCGACATCGGGTCGTGGCAGTGATGCGATCGCGCCCAGCGCCGGGCCGGGCGCGCGGTTTCACGCTGCTCGAGCTGCTGGTGGTGGTGTTGATCATCGGCGTCATGGTCGGCCTCGCCGGGGTCCAGCTGATGCGCAGCCCCGGCGAGATCGTGCGCGACGAGAGCGAGCGGCTCGCCTTGCTTCTCCAGGCGGCCCGCGACGAGGCGATCCTGCAGGGGCGCGTGTTCGCGTTCGGCGCGGGGCACGAGTCGTACCGCTTCCTGCGCCTCGAGCGCGACGGCAAGCTCAAGATCGCGGTCGACGAGCTGCTGCGCCCGCGGCAGCTCCCGTCCGGAGTCTCGATCGAGTCGCTGCAGGTGGAAGGCGCGGGCGAGGGCTCGCAGCCGCAAGGCGTGGTGCTGCTGCCGAGCGGAGACCTGCCGGCATTTCGCATTCTTCTCGCCGGCGGGGGCGCCCGCTGGAGTGTGATCGGCGCTCCCGACGGGACGATACGCGCGCAGGCGGGTTCATGACCGGCGGCCGCGACCGGACCTCGGGCTTCACGCTGGTTGAGATTCTGATCGCGCTCGCGGTGCTGGCGATCGCGCTCACGGCGACCGCGCACGCCCTCGGCAGCGCGGTCGATACCACCGGCGCCTTGCGTGAAAGGATGCTCGCGCGCTGGGTCGCCGAGGACCGGCTCACCGAGCTGGAGCTGAAGAACGAATGGCCCGCCCTGGACACGAAGGAGGGCGACGCGACCATGGGCGGGCGCAGGTTTCACTGGGTCCAGGAGACCGGCGTGACGCCGGTGACGCGCCTGCGCCGCGTCGAGGTGAGCGTGATGCTTCCCGGGGCGAAGGTGGCGCTCGCGCACCTGACCGGATTCGTCGAGCAGACGGGGACGTCGATAACGTCGTCGACCGCGTCCCAGACGGGAGACCTGTCGCAGATGGGCAGCACCCCGACGCCGCCCTCGTCGCAGACGGAGAGCCAGAGATGACGGCTGCGGCGCGGCGCGCGCGGGGCTTCACGCTGCTCGAGCTGCTGGTGACGCTCCTCATCTTCGGCGTGTTCTCCGCGCTCGCCTACTCGGGCTTGGGCCGCCTTCTCGACGGCCGCGCGCGCCTGGAAGACGAGCAGCGGGTGTGGCGGCAGCTGTCGCAGGTCTTCATGCGCATCGCGGACGACGCCGCGCACGCGCGCCCGCGCGGGGCGCGCGACGAGGCCGGCGTCAGCCTTCTTCCGCCGTTCTTGGGGCGGCCCTACGACTCGCGCGCGCTGGGCGAGCCGAGCATGGAGTTCACGCGCGGAGGCGAGCTGAAATACGGCGTCGCGGCGGAATCGGATCTGCGCCGCGTCGCCTACCGCCTCAAGGAGGGGCAGCTGTACCGCATCACCTGGCCGGTGCTCGACCGCGCGCCGGCGACCAAGCCGCTCGAGGCTCCGCTGATAGGCAACGTCGAGACCTTCGAGGTACGTTTCGGCGACACCGCAGGAAACACGGTGAACACCTGGCCCGCCGGCGGCGCCAATCCCAACACGCTGCCCCCGGCGATCGAGGTGACCCTCGCGGTCAAGGGCGCCGGCAGCTTCAAGCGCCTGTTCCTGGTGAACCGATGAGGGTTCCCGCCCGAGCCCAGCGCGGAGTGGCCCTGATCACGGCCGTGATGATCGTCGCCATCGCCGCGGCCGTGGCGGCGAAGATCGCGTTCGCGCACCAGCTCTGGTTCAGGCAGATGGAGAACGTCGCCGATCGCGGCGCGACCGACCTGCTGCGGCGCGGCGCCCTGCACTGGGCGAGCGTGGCGCTGCTCGAGGATGCCGCGCAGAACTCGATCGACCATCTCGGCGAGCCCTGGGCACAGGGGCTGCCGACTTTGCCCGTCGACGGAGGCGCCATCCACGTCTCGGTCGAAGACGCCCAGGGGCGGTTCAATCTCAACAATCTCCTGCAGAGCAGCGGACAGCCCAGCCCGGCGGACGTTGCGATCTTCCAGCGCCTGCTGGTCGAGCTCAAGCTCGATCCGCTGCTCGCCAACGCGCTCCTCGACTGGATCGACCCGGACAGCAACGTGACCTCGCCCGGCGGCGCGGAAGACGTCGACTACCTCGCCCTCAAGACGCCCTACCGCGCCGCCAACCAGCCGCTCACGAGCATCGAGGAGCTGAGGCTGGTGCGCGGGTTCGACGCCAAGACCGTGCTTATGCTCCTGCCTTTCGTCACCGTCCTGCCCGCGGGAACCCACTCCGCGATCAACGTCAACACCGCTTCCCCCGAGGTGCTGGCCGCGCTCACCGGCATGGACCCGGCGAGCGCCAAGCGCATCGCCGACAACCGGGCCGCGACGCCGATGCAGAACGTCGCCGACTTCACCAAGCAGCTGCCGGCCGGGACCGCCGCGGTCAAATCCGGTGTCGCGGACGTCAAGACGGATTTTTTCCTGATCACGCTCGACACCTCGATCGGACGCCACCAGCGCCGCACCCTGGCGCTGCTGCAGCGCTCCGCGGGCAGCAAGTCCACCAACTGGATCTGGCACAGGCCGGAGCCCCTGATCGACGCCGTATCGGCGCAATCCTCGACCGGAAACGATGAAAGTACCGAGCTTAGGTAGCCTGCGCTGGCTCGACGCTGCCGGCGCATGGCGCCCCGCCGGCGGCGATCGGCTGGAGTTGTGGCTGCCGCGCGACTGGCCGGGCGCCGACGCCGAGCTGCGCTGGCGCCGCACCGCGGCGGACGGGACGGCGCGCCGGGGCAGCCAGCGCGGCCTCGAGGGCCTGGCTTCCGCCGACGAAATCGTCGTCTGGACCCCGGCCGCGGAAACGCTGCTGCTGCGCGCCCGCCTGCCGACCCGCTCGGCCGCCAAGATCGCCCAGGCGCTTCCGTTCGCGCTCGAGGATCAGCTGGTCGATGCTCCGGAGAAGCTGCACTTCGCCTTCGTCCGCGAAGCCGACGGCTCGCTCGCCGTCGCCGTGACGCGCAAGGAGCGCATGGAAGGCTGGCTCGCGGCGCTCGCCGCCGCCGGGCTCCCGCCGACGCGCCTCGCTCCGGTGACGCTTTCCCTGCCTCTAGCCGATCGCGCCTGGACGCTCGCGTTCTGCGACGGCGAGATGGTGCTGCGCTGCGGCCTGCACGCGGGATTCGGGGGGCCGCGCGAACCGCATCCCCCGGGCTGGCTGCACACCGCGCTCGCCGAGGCGCGCGCCGAAGCGAAGGCGCCCGAGCGCATTCTCCTGGTCGATGCCCCGGCCGAGATCGACGTCGGAGCCTGGCGCGGCGCGCTGGGGCTGCCCCTGGAAGCGCCGCCGTCCCCGGGGCCGGCGATTCCGGATGCGCCGCTCGACCTGCTGCAGCAGCGCTACACCCAGCGCGGGCGGGGAGCGGCCGCCTTGCAGCGCGCCTACCTGCCCGCGGCGGGGCTGCTCGCGGCCTGGCTGGTGTTTACGCTGGTCTTCGACGCGATCGAGTGGGGACGGGCGGCCTACCGCGTGCGCGCGGCGGAGGAGGAGATGCGGTCGCTGCTGGTGAAGAGCTTTCCCGATACCCGGGTGATCGTGGATCCCGCCGAGCAGATGCGCCGCGGCCTGGAGGATCTGGGCGCGAAGAGCGGTGCGGCGTCCCCGGGCGACATGCTGTACCTGCTCGCGCGGGCATCGCCCGCTTTCGAGCGCGAGGCGCGACTGCGCGTGCAGGCTCTCGAGTACTCCGACAGGACGCTCGGCGTGCGCCTGGCGGCGACGCAGGCCGACGCCGATTCCCTGGCGCGCGCGCTGCGCGAACGCTCGCTCGAGGTGACGGTGGATCGCGCCGGCGGCGAGGCGCGGCTGCAGCTGCGCGCGGCCGGCTCGTCCAAGGGAGGCCGGCCGTGAAGCTCGCCTGGATCGAGCCCTTGAAGAGCCGATTCGAGCCGTGGAAGGCCCGGTGGAGCGCGCTCGGCATGCGCGAGCGCCGCACGGCGTCGGCGCTCGCCGCGTTTCTCGGCGTCGTGTTGTTCTGGCTGCTGATCTGGCTGCCCGTCGAGAGCGGCCTTACCCGATCCCAGGCGCGCCTGGCGTCGGTCCAGTCGCAACTCGCGCAGGTCCAGTCGCAGGCGGCGTTCGTCGCGAGCCTGCGCGCGACGCCGCGCGCCGAGCCTCCCGCCGACGCGGCTTCCGCGGTTCAGGAAAAGGCGAAGCGCAACGGCTTGAGCGAGCAGGTGAAGCGGGTCGACGCCGACGGCGCGCTCAGCGTGCGGGTGCAGGTCGAGGCGGCGCCTTTTCCCGCGCTGATGTCGCTGCTGGTCGAGCTGCAGCACGCCGGCCTGCGCGTGGAAAACGCGACCATCGAGAGAAACCCCAAGCCGGGCACGGTGAACGCGCGCCTGCTGCTGCAGGCGCAGGGCACATGATCGAGGCGCTTCGCAAGACCGGCGTGCGCTTCGCCATCCTCGGGGCCGTCGCGTATCTCGTCTTTCTCGTCGCGACCCTGCCCGCCGCCTGGTTCGGCTACGCGCTCGAGCGCTCGAGCGGCGGCAAAGTCGCGCTGAGCGATCCCCGCGGCACGGTGTGGAAGGGCAAGGGCACGCTCGCGGTCCGGTCGAGCGACGCCTATCGCGGCATCGCGGACATCGAGTGGCGCTGCAATCTGCTTTCGGTTTTCAGCGGGCGGCCGAGCATGGCGCTGTCGGGCACGAACCTGCGGGCGACCCTGAGCCTCGGTCCGAGGAGCGTGCGCCTGCAGAACGTCGAGGCGAGCGCACCGGTCGCGCTCGTCGCGCCGGCCGTTCCCGGCGCCGCTTTCGTGAAGCCGGAAGGACGCCTGCGCGTCGCGGCGGAGTCCTTCGAGATCGGTCCGGCGAGCGTCAACGGCGCGGCCACGCTCGACTGGGCCGAGGCGGGGCTCAGCGGCGTCTCGCGCATCGGCGACTACCGGCTGCAGATCACGGGGAGCGGAGAGCGCGCGGACGTGAGGCTGTCGACGCTGCGTGGCGACTTGCGCGTAAACGGCAACGGCGAGTGGCGCGCGGCCCAGGCGCGGGTGGTGCAGATGCGCGGCGTGGCGGAAATTTCTTCCGGGCGCGCCGAGCTCGAGCCGCTGCTTGTTCTGCTGGCGGGAGGGGGGACGGGCACCTCGCGGCCGTTCGCGTGGCAGATGACGTTCTAGATGTTCCTGCGACGCCGACGCGCCTTGCGGAAACTGCTTGACGCACGTGGCGTTGCCTTGAAATATCCGTACTCCGGCATCTGCGGTACAGGAGCGAGGGAATGAGGATTCGACTGCGCCTGCTGGCTCTGATCGCGGCGGGCTGCCTCAACGCGTGTGG
>DATIWX010000078.1:0-14808 GCA_035519135.1 Burkholderiales bacterium
ATCGGCTCCGCGGAATTCGCCGTCACCCAGCCGCGCATGCCCTGCTTCAAGCTCGCGGTCCGCTTCGGGCGCGCGGACATGGTGAAGAAGTTCATGAGGAGCGGCCGGACAGGATTCTACCTCTCGGTGACCCGCGAAGGCGAAGTGACGGCAGGCGACGAGATACACCTGAATGCTCGTCCCGGAGAGAGCCTCAGCGTCGCCGACATCGTGCGGCTCTACGCTGCGGACTCGGAAAACCAGGAAATGCTCCTGCGCGCGACCCGTCTTGCAGGCCTTCCGGACGGCTGGAGAGACTATTTCAAGAAGCGGCTGTGGGAGCCCGACAGATAGGCTTACGGATACACCACTTCCACATTCTCCGGCTTCAACCACTCGTTCAGCGACTGCAATAGCGCATCATCCAGGTTGACCCGCCAGTTGTCCCCGAGTTGCATTTCCACGCTCGCGCCGCCGTTGCGGTAGCGGACTTCGACCGAGCAGTGGCCGTTGCGATAGGGCTCCAGCAGGGTCTTCAGTTTCGCCGACGATGCGGCGCCGGCGCTCGAGGCCTGGCCGTTCATGGAGAGGCGCACCGCGCGCGCGAAGCGGCCGCGCGCGCCGGCGAGGTCGTAGATGCGCTCGGCGGTGATACGCGTGAACACGGTCTCGCCCTCTTCGCCGACGGAGCGGCGCACGCTGCGCACCTTGGCCTCGACCACGATGATCGCGTCTTCCTTGACGAGGTCGCGGTAGTGGTCGAACACCTCGTTGTATACAGTGAGCTCCTGCGTGGCGGTCCCGTCCGAGAGGTTGACCACCACCATGCGCCCCTGCTGCGTCCTCTGGAAACGTATCGATTCGACCACGCCCGCCATCAGCTGGGTGCGCATGCCTTCGGCCTCCGCCGAGGCCGCGACGCTCTTCAGGTTCATCTTCACGAACTTCCCGATCTCGGCGCGATGCTCGGTGAAAGGGTGTCCCGAGAGGTAGAACCCCAGCGCGGTCTTCTCCTCGCGCAGGCGCTGGGCGTCGGTCCAGCGCGGCGCCGCGACCAGCGCCGGCCGGTGCTGCGCCCCCGCGTCTCCGCCGAACAGGCTCGTCTGCATGGCGTTGCGCTCGGCCTGCCCCGCCGCCTCGAGCGCGACCCCCACCGAGGCGAGCAGGCTCGCACGGTGCACGCCCGCGCCGTCGTCCAGAAAATCGAAGGCGCCGGCGCGCACCAGCGCCTCGACCACGCGCCGGTTGACCGCGCGCTTGTCGACACGCGAGCAGAAATCGAACAGGTCGTGGAACGGACCCTCTTTCCGCGCCGCGAGGATCGCGGAGATGGCGGACTCGCCCGTGCCCTTCACCGCGCCCAGGCCGTAGCGGATCGTCTTCGCGTCCACCGGCACGAAGCGGTACTCGCCCGAGTTCGCGTCGGGCGCCAGCACCTTCAGGCCGTTCGCGAGCGCGTCCTCGTGGAACTGGTGCACCTTGTCGGTGTCGTCCATCACCGCGGACAGGTTGGCCGCCATGAACGCCGCGGAGTAGTGCGCCTTGAGGTACGCGGTCTGGTAGGCGATGAGCGCGTAGGCGGCCGCGTGCGATTTGTTGAAGCCGTAGCCCGCGAACTTCTCCATCAGGTCGAAGAGCAGTATCGCCTTGGCGCGCGGCAGCTTGTTCTTCTCCGCCCCGGCGACGAAGATGTCGCGCTGCTGCGCCATTTCCTTCGCGTCCTTCTTGCCCATGGCGCGCCGCAGGAGATCCGCGCCGCCGAGCGAGTAGCCGCCGATCACCTGCGCGATCTGCATCACCTGCTCCTGGTACACCATGATCCCGTAGGTGGGCTTGAGGATCGGCTCCAGGCGCGGATCGAGGTATTCGACGCGCTTGCCGTTCTTGCGCTCGACGAACTCCGGTATCAGCTCCATCGGCCCCGGGCGGTAGAGGGCGACGAGGGCGATGATGTCCTCGAAGCGGTCGGGGCGCGCGCGCTTCACCAGGTCGCGCATGCCGCGCGACTCGAACTGGAATATCGCGGTGGTGTTGGCGTTGGCGAACACCTGGTAGGCGGCGGGGTCGTCGAGCGGGATCTTCTCCAGCGCGAAGTCGGGCTTGCCCATCGCGCGGATCGACTGCGCCGCCCAGTCGAGAACGGTTAGCGTGGTCAGGCCGAGGAAATCGAACTTCACCAGCCCGATGCGCTCGACGTCCTTCATGTCGAACTGCGAGATCGTGCTCTCGGTCCCCTGCGCCGCGTACAGCGGGCAGAAATCGGTGAGCTTCCCCGGCGCGATCAGCACGCCGCCCGCATGCATGCCGACGTTGCGCGCCAAGCCCTCGAGCTGCTCGGCGAGGGCCAGCAGCTCGCGCGTCTCCTCCTCGCTCTTCTCGCGCTCGGCCAGGCGCGGCTCCATGACGCGCGCGTCCTGGAGCGTGATGCGCTTGCCGGGCTGGAACGGGATGAGCTTGGCGAGCTCGTCGGTGCGCGTGTAGCTCCACTCCATGACGCGGCCCACGTCGCGCACCACCGCGCGCGCCGCCATGGTGCCGAAGGTGGCGATCTGCGACACCGACTGCGCCCCGTATTTCTGCTTCACGTACTCGATGACGCGGTCGCGCCCGCGCTCGCAGAAATCGATGTCGAAGTCGGGCATCGACACCCGCTCGGGATTGAGGAAGCGCTCGAACAGCAGGTCGTAGCGCAAGGGATCGAGATCGGTGATGCCGAGCGAGTACGCGACGAGCGACCCCGCGCCCGAGCCGCGTCCCGGGCCGACCGGCACTCCGTTCGCCTTCGCCCAGTTGATGAAGTCGGCGACGATGAGGAAATAGCCTGCGAAACCCATCTGCACGATGGTCCTGGTCTCCAGCTCCAGGCGCGCGCGGTAGCGCGGCTCCTCCTTCTCGCGCCGGGCCGCCTCGGGATAGAGCGCCGCGAGGCGCCGCTCCAGGCCCTGCGCCGCCATCTGCCCGAGGTAGTCCTCGAGGCTCACCCCGCCCGGGGTCGGAAACCTCGGCAGGCGGCTCTTGCCCAGCTCGAGCACCAGATTGCAGCGCCGCGCGATCTCGACGGAGTTGGCGAGCGCCTCGGGCAGATCGGCGAAGAGCTTTCCCATCTCGGCCTGGCCGAGGAACCAGCTGTCGCGCGTGAAAGCTCGCGGACGGCGGCGGTCTCCGAGCACGTAACCCTCTGCGATGCACACGCGTGCCTCGTGCGCCGCGAAATCCTCCTGGCGCAGGAACTGCACCGGGTGGGTTGCGACCACCGGCAGCGAGCACTCGCCGGCGAGCCGCAGCGCGGCCTCGATATAGTGCTCGGTCTGCGGGCTGCCTGCGCGCTGCAGCTCGAGGTAATAGCGGCCGGGGAAGAGCCGCATCCACTCGGATGCGGCGTGCCGCGCGCGGCCCCTGTCCTGGAGAAGAGCGCCGCCGACTTCGCCCTGGATCGCGCCCGAGAGCGCGATCAGGCCTTCGCTCCCGTCCGCGAACCAGCTCTTCCTCATCTCCGCCCGGCCGCGGTGCTGGTTCTCCAGCCATGCGCGCGAAAGCAGCTCCGACAGCCTGAGATATCCGCTGCGCGACTGCGCGAGCAGCAGCAGCCGGTGCGGCTTGTCGCGCTCGGATTCGTTGGTGATCCAGGCATCGCAGCCGATGATCGGCTTCACGCCCGCGGAGCGCGCCGCCTTGTAGAACTTGACCATGCCGAAGACGTTGGCGAGATCGGTGATCGCCAGGGCCGGCATGCCGTCCGCGGCGGCGCGTTCGACGGCCTCGTCGATGCGCACGATCCCGTCGGTGATGGAGAACTCGCTGTGCAGCCGAAGGTGAACGAAGGCGGGATTCGGCATCAGCTTGGCACAGACTCGCGAGGCGAAAATTCTACCACCCGGAGTCGGGCGAGAACGCCGCAGGCCCGATGCGATCAAAGTGTTGTGGGAGGTTTTCGTGCTCTAATCGGCAAACCCGAGGGTCCCGAAGAGATTTCATGACCACGATCAAAGGCATAGTTGCACTGGCGCTCGCGACCGGCCTCGCCTCCGCGGCGGCCGAGACCGTATACAAGTACCAGCGTCCCGACGGCAAGGTGATCTATTCGGACTCGCCCGTGCAGGGGGCGAAGCTGATCGGGCGATTCGAGCTCGTCCCGGCACCTGCCGAGACCGAAGCCGGACGCGGGGAGGCGCCGCCGCGCCCGGCCGCAGCCGGCGCAGGCTCCGACCGCAGAGGGCTGGCGCTCGAAGCCGCCGATGCCCGGATCAAGGCCGCCGACCAGGCGCTCAAGGACGCTTTGGAGCGACAGCAGCAGGCGTTCGAGCCGCTGCCCGGCGAGCGTCTGGGCAACGTAGGTGGAAGCACCAGCCGCCTCACCGAGGCTTACTTCGCGCGCCAGCGGGCGGCGGCGGCAGCGGTGGATGCGGCGCGCGCCGAGCTCGACGAAGCCTACCGCCAGCGAAACGAGGTCCGCGAGTAATTCAGACGCGGGACGCGGCCGGGAAGCTCAGGGTGAAAGCGGTTTCGAGGCCGGGCTCGCTTTTCACGCCGACTTTCCCGCCGTGCAGCTCGGCGATCGACTTCACGATCGCCAGCCCCAGACCCGACCCGGCCGAGGAGCCT
The DNA here is from genome assembly GCA_035519135.1 of Burkholderiales bacterium. GTDB lineage: Bacteria > Pseudomonadota > Gammaproteobacteria > Burkholderiales > SG8-39 > VBDM01. The sequence goes on from DATIWX010000078.1 coordinate 4,582, forward strand.
TCGCGCGAGCTGCAGGGGCGATAGAACCGGTCGAAGATACGCGGCAGATGCTCGCGCGCGATCCCCGCGCCGGGGTTCGCCACTTCGACATCGGCCGAGCCGTCGGCGCGCGCGATCGCCCTGACGCTGACGGTGCAGTCCCTCGGGCCATGGCGCAGCGCATTGGAGAGCAGGTTCCCCACCGCGCGGTTGAGCATCAGCTCGTCCGCCCAGGCCCGGGCCTTTGCGCCCTTCTCGGAGCGCACCTCGAGCTCAAGGCGGACGTTGCGCTCCTCCGCCAGCAGCTCGTAGTAGGAGAGGATCTTGCCCAGCGCCTCGCGCAGGTCGATCCGCTGCGGCGCGATGCGCGCCTGCGCGTTGTCCGCGCGCGCCAGGAACAGCATGTTCTCGATCATCCGCGACAGGCGCTCGTACTCCTCGACCGCGGACTCGAGCACGGCGCGGTACTCCGCCGCGTCGCGCGGGCGCGACAGCGCCACCTGCGCCTCGCCCAGCAGGTTGTTGATCGGCGTGCGCAAGTCGTGTGCCAGGTCGGAGGAGAATTCCGAGAGGCGCCTGAAGGAGTCTTCCAGCCGGTCGAGCATGTGGTTGAAGGCGAGCGTTGACTCGAGGAATTCCTCGGGCGTGTCCTCCAGCGATAGGCGCTCGTTCAGGGCGCGGGCGCTGATGCGGCCCGCCGTGGCCGCGATGCGCCTGACGCGCGCGAGCACCAGGCGCGCGGCCCAGACGCCGAGCGCCGCGGCGACGAGCACGCTCACGATCAGGGTTTCGATCAGCCCCTTCCGATACCGGGCGAGCAGCTCCCGCGGCAGGGAGCGGTCGTAGGAGAGCGCGACCAGCGCCGTCCGCGGCGGCCGGTTCTCCGCCGCGGGCAGGGAAACGCGCGCGAGCAGCACCTGGTACCAGCGCCCGTCGGGAGCGGTCCACTGACGGCTCAGCCCGCCGAAGCGGCCGCGCAGCTCCCGCTCCGCCGCGTTGTCGATGCGGTCCGGCAGCGCTTCCAGCGGTATCACCCGCTCGGGCAGGCCCTCGACGGGGACGCTGAAGCCTTCCGATGCGGCCAGGATGCGCCGGTTCTCGTCGAGCACCGCCAGGCCGAGCTTGCGGTAGCCCATCGCCGTCTCCTCGACGAAGCGCGGACTGGCGAGAATGGATTCCATCGAGCCCATGCGCGCGAGCCGGTTGCGCAGCAGGCTCATGTTGCCGAGCAGAAGGACGTCGTTGGCCTCGAGCAGCTCGTTCGCCAGCATGCGATCGATGCTGAATCCCATGGCCGCTATCACCAGGAACGAGATCAGGGCGAACAGCAGGCTGATCTGCCAGGTGAGCGACTTGCGCCGGGCACTCACGCAAAAGGCTCCTCGATGACGTAGCCGACGCCGCGCACGGTGCGGATGAGCTTCACCTCGAAGGGATCGTCGACCTTGGCCCGCAGCCGTCTCATGGCGACGTCCACGACGTTGGTGTCGCTGTCGAAGTTCATGTCCCAGACCTGCTCGGCGATGAGCGTCCGGGAGAGTACCTCGCCGCAATTGCGCACGAGATAGTCGAGCAGCGCAAATTCCTTGGTGGTGAGATCGATCTTCCTGTCGCCGCGGTATACCCTGCGCCTGCGCGGGTCGATCTCCAGATCGCCGACCGCCAGGCGTCCGGCGGGCGCCTTGCCGCCGCGCCGCAGAACCGAGCGCACCCGGGCGAGCAGCTCCGAGAACGCGAAGGGCTTCACCAGGTAGTCGTCGGCGCCCAGTTCCAGGCCTTTCACCTTGTCCGCGACGTCGTCCCGCGCCGTGAGATAGAGGACGGGGGTCTGTTTCCTGTCGCGGATCTCGCGCAGCACGGTCCAGCCGTCCGCGCCGGGCAGCATCACGTCGAGGACGACCAGGTCGTAGTCGGAGGTCAGGGCGAGGTGCAGACCGTCGACGCCGTTGCTGGCGATGTCGACGACGAATCCGTGCTCGGCCAAGCCTTTGCGCGCGTAGGCCGCCGTCTTGGGCTCGTCTTCGACGATGAGGATGCGCAAGGGAGCTTGGAGGCGGAAAAGGCGCCGGACCGCAGCGCCTTTTTTTGAGGCCGGCCGCGCCGAAAAGTTCAGCGCGCCGGAGTACGCCGGGGCTAGTCGCCGAAACCGCCGTCTTGCGCGGAGGCCCCGACGTAGACGCGGACGCTGTGATCCAGGGCGCCTTCGGGGGCGATCTTGTTCAGCTCGAAGGGCTGCGCCAGTCCGTCGAAGTTCCAGGCGAATTCCTGGGAGCCGGCTTTGACCTTCACGACCTCGCCGTGGGTGACATTGATGAACTTGGTTTGCGGGGTCACCACGATGGTGCGCTCGGCGTACGAGGCGTTCGCGGGCTCGCCGTACCTGTCACCGGTGGTCAGCGCGTTGGCCGACAGGCTGGCCGCGGAAAGGGCCAATGCGGCAAAAGCAGGGGCAAGGACTTTCACGATGTTCTCCATTTCCAAAGTTGGCGAAAACAGACAGTGCGCGAGAGCTTCCGCGCTCTGAATGTGCCGCCACTGTAGATCCCGGGCCGTATCGGGAAGGTGACCGGCGAATTACATTTTTGTCATCTTCAGGAGAGACGGCACTGCGGCTCTCCTGCATTGCGCGGCTCGATGCGCCCGAGGCGGAACACGGTTTCGCCGCTTTCCGCGAGCGCACGTTCCGCCGCACCCGCGTGCTCGGCGCCGACGACGATCGCCATGCCGATTCCGCAGTTGAAGACGCGCAGCATCTCCGCGTCGGCGACCTGGCCCTCGCGTTGCAGCCACTGGAACAGCGGCGGGAGCGCCCAGGCCGAGCGCTCGATCGCCGCCACGAGGCTCTCCGGAAGCATGCGCGGGAGATTCTCGACCAGGCCGCCGCCGGTGATGTGGGCCAAGCCTTTGACGCGCACCTGTTTCATCAGCGCCAGCAGCGGCTTCGCGTAGATGCGCGTCGGCTCGAGCAGCGCCTCGCCCAGGGGCCGGCCGTGAAAGTCGGCGCGCAGGTCGGGTTTCGCGCGCTCGAGGATGCGGCGCACCAGCGAGTAGCCGTTGGAATGCGCGCCGCTCGAGGCGAGGCCCAGCACGACGTCGCCCGGTACGATGTCGCGTCCGTCGATGATTGCGCTCTTCTCGACCACGCCGACCGCGAATCCGGCGAGGTCGTATTCGCCGTCCGCGTACATGCCAGGCATCTCGGCGGTCTCCCCGCCGATCAGCGCACACCCGGCCATCTCGCAGCCGCGCGCGATGCCCTTGACGACCTCGGTCGCGACCGCGACCTCGAGCCTGCCACAGGCGAAATAATCGAGGAAGAAAAGCGGCTCCGCGCCCTGCGTGAGAATGTCGTTGACGCTCATCGCCACGAGATCGATGCCGACGGTGTCGTGGCGCCCGAGCTGGAAGGCGAGCTTGAGCTTGGTGCCGACGCCGTCGGTGCCCGAGACCAGCACCGGCTCGCGGTATTTCTCGGGAATCTCGGCGAGCGCGCCAAAGCCGCCGATGCCGGCCAGCACCTCGGGCCTCATGGTCCTCTTCGCGAAGGGCTTGATGGCCTCGACCAGCGCGTCCCCCGCGTCGATGTCCACCCCTGCGTCGCGGTAGGTGATCGGCTTCTTGCTGGTCAAGACTTGGGCTTGCGGTTAGAGTTACGTGCTGGCCTTCGAAGTTTAATCGAAATGCCCCGCCACCGCCTCGCCGGCTCGGATTGATGCAACAGCTGCTCCTCGAGCTCGCCCCTCCTCCCCTTCCGACGCTGGAGAATTTCTCTCCGGGGCGGAACATCGCGGCCCTCAAGGCCTTGCGCGAAGCGCTCGCCGGCGGCGAGCGCTTCGTCTTCCTCTGGGGTCCTGGCGGGAGCGGCAAGACCCACCTCCTGCGCGCCTTCACCGCGGCAGCGGCAGCCGCGAAACGCGAGGCCGCGGCGGCCGACGACGTCGCGCGCCTCGGCGAAGCGGAGCAGATCGCGCTGTTCGACCTGTGCAACCGGCTGCGCGCCTCGGGCGGGGCGCTCGCCGCGAGCGGCAACGCGCCGCCCGCGCAGCTGCCCTTGCGGGCCGACCTGCGCTCGCGGCTGGCGTCGGGAATCGTGCTGCAGCTGCATCCCTTGAGCGACGCGGACAAGGCGGCGGCGCTTTCGGCGCACGCCGCCGGGCGAGGCATGGCGCTCGATGACGAGCTGATCGCGTATCTGCTCAGCCATTTCGACCGCGATATGGGCACGCAGATCGCGCTGCTCGACGCGCTCGACCGCCACTCGCTGCAGCGCAAGCGCCCGGTCACCCTGCCGCTGCTGAAGGAGGCGCTGCGCTCGCTGGCCGAGTCCGAGGCGCGGCACTGATGGCCGCGGCGACCGGGATCGCGCTGTTCGACCTGGACAATACGCTGCTGTCCGGCGACAGCGACTACGAGTGGGCGCAGTTCCTGATCGAGCGCGGAGTGCTCGACCGTTCCGAGTACCAGGCGAAGAACGACCGTTTCTTCAGCCAGTACAAGCAGGGCAGGCTGGACATCCATGAATTCCTCGATTTCCAGCTCGCGCCCCTGGCGCGCCACCCGCGCGATGAGCTCGAGCGGTGGCACGCCGAATTCATGCGCACGCGCGTGAGGCCCATCATCCGGCCGAAGGGAAGAGATCTGGTGCGGCGGCACCTCGCGGACAAGCACCTGTGCGCGATCGTCACCTCCACCAACGCGTTCATCACCGCGCCGATCGCGCGCGAGCTCGGCATCGAGCACCTGCTCGCGACCGAGCTCGAGACGCGCGGCGGAAGATTCACCGGCAAGCCCTCCGGAACGCCCTCGTTCCGCCTCGGCAAGGTGACGCGGCTCGCGGAGTGGCTGGGGGAGCGCGGGCAGACCCTGGCTTCCTTCGACGCAAGCTGGTTCTACAGCGATTCGCACAACGACCTGCCGCTCCTCGAGCGCGTAACGCACCCGGTCGCCGTTGACCCCGACGAGGTCCTGCACGGCGAGGCTCTCGCGCGCGGCTGGCAGATCATCAGCCTGGAATGAAGGCCGCCCCCGCCGTCGTCCTCGCGCTGGTACCGGCGAGCCTGGCGCTCGCGATCGCCTTCGGCAGCGTCGATCTGGGTCCCGGCCGGCTGGGCGACGCGCTCCTCGGACGCGGCGACGAGATCGCGCGCGAGATCGTGTGGGGCGTGCGCGCTCCGCGGGCGTTGGCCGCCTTCGCCTGCGGCGGACTGCTCGCGCTCGCGGGCGCCCTCCTTCAGGTGCTGCTGAGAAATCCGCTCGCCGATCCGGCGATCCTCGGGGTCTCGGGCGGAGCGGCCGCCGGCGCGCTCGCGGCCATGCTGTTCGGCGCGGCGGCGACCGGAGTGAATCTCTGCGCGCTTGCCGGCGCCGCGATCGCCGCGGCGGCGGTCTTCTCCTTTTCGCTGGGACGCTCGGGCTGGAATCCCTACCGCGTGCTGCTCACCGGGGTCGCGCTCGCCTCCGGGTTCGGCGCGCTGGTCGGGCTGATGCTCGCGGTCGCACCCTCCGCGCAGGTGCAGGGGATGCTCTTCTGGCTGCTCGGCGATCTCTCGCCGGCGGGCGACCCGACCGCGGCGCTCGCCGTCCTGGCGGCCTGCGCCGCGCTCGCCTTCTCCCAGTCCGCCGCGCTCGACGTGCTCATCCTCGGCGAGGACAAGGCTCGCTCGCTCGGGGTGGCGGTAACGCGCCTGCAGGCGATCGCCTTCGGCTGCGCGACGCTCGCCACCGTCGCCGCGGTCCTGCTCGGCGGCACGATCGGGTTCGTCGGCCTGGTCGTGCCGCACCTGCTGCGACTTTCGGGCGTGCACCGCCACCGCGCCCTGCTTCCGCTCGCCGCTTGCCTGGGAGGGAGCCTGCTCGCGCTCGCCGATGCGCTGGCGCGGACGGTAGCGGCGCCGGCGGAGCTGCCGGTCGGCGTGCTCACCGCGATGATCGGAGTGCCGGTGCTGCTGGTGCTGCTGGCGAGGTTGCGCTGATGCTCGCGGCGGCCGGCCTCGGACTGTCGGCGGGCGGGCACGAGCTGGTTCGAGCGCTCGACCTTTCGCTCGCCCCCGGCCAGTGCTGGGCGCTGCTCGGCCGCAACGGCGCGGGCAAGACCAGCCTGATCCTCGCCCTCGCCGGACTGCGCGCGCCGCAATCCGGCGCGGTCGCGCTCGAGGGCGTTCCGCTGGCCGCCATGCGGCGCCGGGATCTCGCCCGGCGGGTCTCGGTCCTGCTGCAGGACGAAGACTCCGATTTCTGGGGGAGCGTGCTCGACTACGTGATGCTCGGCCGGTTTCCGAACTCGCGCAGCGCCTTCGGCCGCGACGAGGAGGGCCTGCGGGGCGCGCGCCGCTGGCTCGCCGAGCTCGATCTCTCCGACCGCGAGGCCCAGCCCTACCGCACGCTCTCAGGCGGAGAGCGCCAGCGGGCGCGCGTCGCCCAGCTGCTGCTGCAGGACACGGACGTCCTGCTGCTCGACGAGCCGCTGCAGCACCTCGACCTGCGCCACCAGGCCGGCGTGATGCGCACGCTCGCCGCGCGCGCCGCCGAGGGAAAAACCGTGCTCACGGCGCTGCACGAGCCCGGGCACGCCGCGCGGCACTGCGGCTTTTCGGTTTTACTGTATGATGCGGGCCGCGCGAGCCTGGGGCGCTCAAGCGACATGCTGACCCAAGCCAACCTCGAAGCCCTGTACCAGTGCCGGCTTGAAGCCGCCGGCGCGTGGAGCTTTCTTCCCTCTTGATCAGAAAATTCATCCGGCGTGTTCTCCGGCTCGGACCCCCGTCCGGGCCGAGGATCATCCCCAGGCAGAACCACGGCATCGGCCGCGAAGCGATCTCCTACGGCTCCCGGAAGGTGTGCGAGACGCTGCAGGAGCGCGGCTTCGCGGCCTACGTGGTCGGCGGCGCCGTGCGCGATCTGCTCCTCGGCCTTCGGCCCAAGGACTTCGACGTCGCCACCGATGCGTCCCCCGAGGACGTGCACAGGATCTTCCGGCGCTCGCGCCTGATCGGAAGGCGCTTCAAGCTGGTGCACGTGCTCTTCGGCGAGGAAACCGTGGAGGTCTCGACCTTCCGCGCACGCACCGCCTCCGAAACCGACGAGCACGGACGCGTGCTGCGCGACAACATCTACGGCACGCTCGAGGACGACGCCATCCGCCGCGATTTCACCATCAATGCGCTGTACTACGACCCGTCCGCCGAGACCATCCTCGACTATCACAACGGCATGCGCGACCTGCAGCGCAAGTCGGTGCGCATCGTCGGCGACGCGCGCGCCCGCTACCGCGAGGACCCCATCCGCATGCTGCGCGCCGCGCGCTTCGCCGCCAAGGCCGGCTTCACCATCGACGAGCGCACGCGCAAGCCGATCCGCGAGCTCGCGCCCCTGCTCGGCAACGTCCCGCCGTCGCGCGTCTATGAGGAGATGCAGAAGCTGCTGCTCTCGGGCCACGCCGCGGCGGCCCTGCGCCAGCTGCGGAGCGAGGGCCTGCACCACGGCCTGCTGCCCCTGCTGGACGTCATCTTCGAGCAGCCCATGGGCGAGCGCTTCGTCCAGCTCGCGCTCAAGGAAACCGACGACCGCGTGCGCGCCGGCAAGGGCGTCTCGCCCGCCTTCCTGTTCGCCGCGCTCCTGTGGCACGAGGTCCTGGCGGCCTGGAAGAAGGCACAGGGCGCGGGGCTGAAACCGATCCCGGCCCTGTTCAAGGCGATGGACACGGTGCTCGACATCCAGACCGACAAGCTTGCCATCCCGCGGCGCTTCACCGCGGTGATGAAGGAGATCTGGGCGCTGCAGCCGCGCTTCGAGCAGAGGAGCGGGCGTCGGCCCTTCGGGCTCGTCGTGCACGAGCGGTTCCGGGCGGCGTACGACTTCGTCGTGCTTCGCTGCGCAAGCGGCGAAGCTCCCGCGGAGCTCGCGCAGTGGTGGGAGAAGTTCCAGAACGCGGGCGAGAGCGAGCGGGCGGCCATGCTGCTCGCGCCGCAGCCCGGCGAGCACAAGCGGCGCCGGCGCCGGCGCCGGGGACGCAAGGGGCCGGCGCTGCCTCCCGACGCGGCGCCGGCTTGAAGGTCCAGGCCTTCATCGGCCTGGGGGCCAACCTCGGCGATCCCGAATCCCAGCTCCGCCGCGCGATCCGGGCGCTCGGAGCCCTCCCCCGCACGCGCCTTCTCGCGGCGTCCTCCCTCTACCGCAGCGCGCCGCTCGGCGTCGGCGAACAGCCCGATTTCATCAACGCCGTCGCAAGGATCGAGACCACCCTCGGCGCGCAGCAGTTGCTCGACGAGCTCTTGGCGATCGAGGCGCGCTTCGGCCGCGAGCGCCCTTCCCCGGGCGCGCCGCGCACGCTCGATCTCGATCTGCTCCTCTACGGCGACCAGGTCATCGCCGAGCCGGGCCTCGCCGTGCCCCATCCGCGCATGCACGAGCGGGCGTTCGTGCTCGCGCCCCTGGCGGAGATCGCCGCGGGTACCGTGATCCCGGGAAGAGGCGCCGCGGCGGCGCTCCTCAAGGCTTGCGCCGGTCAGCAAGTGCAGAAAATCGGATAGCCGGCGATGCGAAGCTCAAGACAAGCGACTCAGGGAGTGCAGCTCCGCGATACCCGGGAATCGGCCGACGCTCTTGTGCCTCAACAGCATCCCTTCGGCCGCGTTGAACAGATCGTATATCGGCCGGAAGTCCTCGAGGAGCTGGTCGTCCGTGACGCCGGCGCCTCCCGAAGGCATGTCCTTTCTGGCCAGCTCGAATATCTCGCGCAAGCTTCGTTCGCCGTCGAGATACCTCAGGATCTGCTCGGAATACTTTCCCGGGGCTAGGACGAGGGTAATGGTCGTAACCGGCTCCTTGACCATCAACCGTTTTCCCGGGTTCTTGCGGATATGCTCGGCGATGTCCCTGCCCTCGAAAGAAGCGTACCCCAGGAAGAAAAACGGCACGTTGTCGAGCTCGTCCAGGGTCGCCACGCTACCCGCCGACTGCATGGCATAGAAGCAGTGACGGTCGATGTTGCCGGCGATCAGCTCGGCTACGGCTTGCTGCTCCGGCACCGGCAACGCCTTGACGATCTTCAGAAGCGCGGGGTCTCTTATGTAGCATTCGGGCGTGTACGGCATCCTGCCGTAGTCCACGCGGGAAAGCTGCATGTGCAAGCCACATCTTCGCTCCACCCAGTCGTAGAGTTCGGGAACGGTGTAGGCGCGATCCTGTGAATGCAGGAAGAAGTCGTAGAGCTCGGCGTCCGGTATCTTCAAATCAGGCGAAGCGCCCTCGTTCTTTTTCCATTGGTTCGACGGGGGGAGGCACGCCAGAAGAGCCTTGGTATTCGCCAGGCTCTCCCGCATCCCGGACGATTCCCGGTTGATGATCCGCATCACCTCCTGGATCTGATAGATGCCCGTCCGCCCGTACTTGCCGTACACCATGATGCCGAGAACACCGCCGGGAGCAAGCACCGACCGGAGCTTGTTCAATCCGTCCTCCGGGTCCTCGAGATGATGCAAGACACCCGTGCAGCTGATGTATTCGAATTCGCCGAGATCGAGCGCGGGTATGTCCAGCAGAGAGCCATGGATCCAGGTGATATTGCCCAGCTTGCGGACCTCGGCCCGTTTTCGGGCGATCTCCATGCTGCTCCGGCTGATGTCCAGATACACGACCTCGGCATCGGATTTCCTCAGCTGCTCGGCAAGGAAGATGACGGCGTCTCCGGTACCGCCGCCCGCAACGAGCACTCGCAGGGGAGCCCTGAAGGCGTTTTTCCCCCGGTAGCAATAGTGATTGATCTGCGCGAGATTGTCCTGCCAGGTGTAGAGGAGTCGCCTTTTCTCGTCCTCCGGGTCCCGATGCGGATAGGGATAGATTTCGTACTGCTCGCGAACCTCCTTCAAGTACGACCCGGTTGTCATGGCATCCTCGGACGGCCCGCTCTCCGGGCGTGAGGATGCACCGCCTTGCACCTGCCCGCAAGGGCGCCGGGCGTCACGGTGGCGACGCGAGCAGGTATGATCGCGAAAGAGATCGGAACAGGAAGAATGGCGGAAGCGATGAATACGACCGTCCTGGCACAGACCGTTGGGCTGCTCGCACTTTCGAACGTGTTCATGACCTTTGCCTGGTACGCGCACCTGAAGGAGCTTTCGGCCAAGCCCTGGTTCATCGCCGCGCTCGTTTCCTGGGGAGTGGCCCTCTTCGAATACCTGCTGCAGGTCCCGGCAAACCGCATCGGCTTCACCCAGTTCAGCCTTGCCCAGCTCAAGATCATCCAGGAAG
>DATIWX010000079.1:0-2647 GCA_035519135.1 Burkholderiales bacterium
TTGGCAGCGATCAGACGGCCTGGGCGCTGCTGCGCAAGCTCCGCTCCGGTCTCGTTGCCTCCTGTGAAGCCGCAGGAGGCAGCGTCACCCTACGGCGTGACAAACCCTGTCACGAGCTGAGACAGTCGGATAGGCATCAGATGGCAAGGGTGAGCCGTTGCTGGTGCGCGGCCGGGTCACCGATATTGACGGCCGCCCGATCAAGGGCGCGCGGCTCGACGTGTGGCAGGCCAATGACGAAGGCTTCTATGACGTCCAGCAGAAGGACGTACAGCCGGACATGAATCTGCGCGGCATCTTCGAAACCGACGCTGACGGCAGCTATTGGTTCAAGTCGGTCAAGCTTCGCTTCTACCCGGTCCCCGACGACGGGCCCGTCGGCCAGCTGCTCGCGGCATTGGGGCGGCATCCGTTCCGTCCGGCGCATATCCATTTCATCGTCGGCGCGGAAGGTTTCAGGCCGATCACCACTCACGTCTTCGACCCCGATGATCCGTATCTGGCGACCGATGCGGTGTTCGGCGTGAAGGAAAGCCTGATCGTCGAGTTCCACAAGGTCGACCATCCTGCCGAGATCGCGCGCGCGGGCTTCGGCGGTCCTTATTGGAGACGGTCTGCGACTTTGTATTGGCGAGGGCTTGAGGCCGGGGAAAGCCATCGAGCACCTCGCATGTCGAACGATCCGGCGCCTTTTCCGAGCATCGCGGCAAACCCCGATGCGGCTAGCGATTCCCGGCCACCGGCGGCTGGGGGTACGCCCTGTTCAACTACGGCCCCCGAGAGCGACGCGTTCGCCCCCGACGGCAGCGGTACCGGCTGCGGCCACGAGTGCCACCAGAAAGTGGCGTCGAAGGACTTCATCTTTCATCCGTACCAGAAACGCTGAACGGAAGGTCTCGTGAGCGCGCGCAACACCGCGCTCGTGGAGCGCTGAGGACCGCGTTGCTCGCGCCGGCCAGGAAGCCACGCCGTGAAAGGCGATTCGAGTTCCCTGTAAGCGCGCGGGATCCAGATCCCGGAGAGCCCCGCCGTCCTCATGGCGTCGGCGGCTGCCGCGGATCGCCGGGCCGCGACTCCGCTTGCGGAGCTACGCCTGCGGGTGAACCCCACGGGCATCGACTTGAACCCCAGGATCCAATTCGATCGTATGCGAGCGACGGGGCCCGCGAGCTCCAGGTCGGGAAGGCGCCGCAAGATCTCCTCGAAGGCCACGCGCGCCTCCAGGCGCGCGAGCGATGCACCCAGGCAGAAATGAGCGCCCTGGCCGAACGAGAGGTGATCATTGGGAGTGCGCCGCACGTCGAACCGGTCCGGATCCGGAAAGACCGCCTCGTCGCGGTTGCCCGAGACGTACTGGAGCACGACCTTGTCCCCCGCAACGATCTGCTGCCCATGGATCTCGGTGTCGCGACTGGCGTTGCGGCGGAAGTAGAGCACGGAGGGGGTGAAGCGCAGCATCTCTTCGACACCGCTCGGGATCAGCCGCGGGTCCTCCCGCAGGAGGCGGCGCTCGGCCGGGTTCTCGATCAAGGTCTGCATCCCGTTGCAGAGCAGATTCTTCGTCGTGTCGTGGCCCGCACTCAGCAGGAGCCGGAAGAAGCCGCCGATCTGCGAATCGCTGAGCTTCTCCCCGTCCACTTCGGCGCTCACCAGCTGAGTCAGCATGTCGTCCTTCGGGTCGCGACGCCGCTCTCCGGCGAGACGGTGGGCCACCGCCTCCATGTCTCGGAGCAGTGCATCGAGGTCCTGCGGCGCGCCCTGGTACTCGGGGTCGAGGGCGCCGAAGAAGCGCAGCGAGAAGTCGAGCACCGCGGGCTGCTCTTCGCGGGGCACGCCCATCAGGTCGAGGATGATCCGCATCGGCAGCTCGCTCGCGAACTCGCGGCCGAAATCCGCGCGGCCCCGGGCGGCGATCGCGTCGATGAGCTCGGTCACCACCTCGCGAACGCGGTCCTCGAGCCGCCGGATGATCCGGGGCGTGAAGCCCCGGCTCACGAGCGCGCGAAACCGCGCGTGGCGGGGTGGATCCATGTTGATCATCACGTCGGGCGAGTCTCGGAGGTTGCCCGCCGGCAGGTCCTCGATGAAGAGTGCGGGCGACTGCCTGAACGTGTCCGGGTCGCGCGCGACCCGCACGATGTCCTCGTGGCGCGCGAGCGCCCAGAACCCGGGCCCGTTCGCCTCCCGGTGCCTGAACACCGGCGCCTCCCGGCGCAGCAGCGCGAACTGCTCGTGTGGAACGCCTCGCTGGTACGAGTCGGGGCTCGCGATGTCGATGTCGTCCAGGTTCATCGGAGCGTCGTCCGCGGATTTCGGCTCATCCACGAGCTTCCATTGACCATCTGGCTGGGTAAGCAGGACCTCGATCGCCTCGTGGTGGAGCTCGATCGTGCGTCCCGATTCATCGACCGTCGTGCCCTAGAGGTTGGTGTACAGGAGAGCGATGGCGTCGACGGTCACTGCCTTGACCACCCGGCCGTGCAAGCGCGTCTTCGCGCGTCTACCGCATGATCACCGCGCGGAAACGCGCCTTGCCTTCGTAGCGCGCTCACTCGGCTTGCCGCCGCTGCGACCGCTGAGGTTCCGTAGGGAATTGCCAGATCGGCATTGGAGATTCTCCTCCTCCGCGCGCTTCAGGTTGCCCGCC
>DATIWX010000080.1:0-7463 GCA_035519135.1 Burkholderiales bacterium
TCATCTGCCCCAGGCATGCCGCGGTCGTCCACTCTTTGCTCTGCCCCACGGAACGGGCCACGTCGCGCCACTTCAATCCCTTGCGCACCTTCACTTGCAGGATCTTTCGGGTGACGTCGTTGCGGTCCATCGTTTCCCTCCGGGTTCGTGATTGCTCTGTGTCGTGCGAAGCGGGTCCAGTGTGTTGCGGCGCAGGCGCCGGGTGCCCGGTCACCGCTCCGGCTTCTTCCAGATCCCGCGCTGGTGCATGAGCTCGATCTGTTTCTTGATCACCTTCTGCCGGTACTCGGCGTGCTTCATGGGCTCGCGCTTCAGGTACAGGTTCTTCGGGTAGATCGGCTGCTCGTACACGATCTGGTACAGCTCGGTGCGCAGGTCCTTCATCCAGTTGTCCCATTGGGCGCGGGCGCGATGGTCGCGCAGCGCCTCGATGTCGATGACGCCCCCCACGTAGGTCGAGCCCGCCCCGTAGTCCTGCCGTCCGACGATCTGGCCCTTGTAGTTGATGATGAACGAGCGCCCGCCGAAGGTGTCGATCGGCGTGCTCTCCTCGGGAAACAGATAGTAGGTACCCATGTTGGGCGCGACGACGTACATGTTGTTGTCCAGCGCGCGCGCGCGGCTCTGGATCTCGAACAGCTCGTTGCCGGTCCCCGGATGCGGATAGGAGGCGCGGTAGACAACCTCGGCCCCGTTCATCGCCAGCGCCCGCGCATTCTCCGGGTACGAGCCTTCGTTCGCCATCATGATGCCCAGACGCCCGATGTCGGTGTCCACGACCGGCCAGAACGCTTGCAGGTTGCGCCCGTATTTCTCGATCCACCAGTCGTAGACGTCGTGAGGACAGACGGAATGCTCGACGGGAAACAGCGGCGACACCTTATAGTGCTGTAGGATCACCTCGCCCTTCGGATTCAGGATGAACCCGACATTGAAGAAGCGGTCCTTGAGCTCCGGGTGCCGCGCCTTGGCCTGCGCCACGATGAAGCAGTCGTAGTCGCGGGCGATCTTGCCGAGAAATTCCGTCTCCTCGCCCGGGATGTCGATCGCGCCCTCGCGCGCGAACTGCACGTGATCCAGGTCCAGCACTTCGTCGTTGAAGCCTTGCAGCGCGCCCTCCGGGAACGCGATCAGCCGCACCGGCAGGTCCAGGCTCGACAGCCAGGCGGCGGCCTTGACCAAATGGGACAGGTGCTCCAGATTCAGCATGATGTCCTTGCGCGTACGGATGCCGCGGACAGTGGGGACGAGGCCCACGGCGGTATAGGGTTTGATCATGGCTTGGCTCCTCGGGTCGATGGGGTGTGAGATGCAATGCCGGCTGCGGCTAAGTTTACCGGTACGCGGTGAGTGAAGCGTGAAGGGTTAAGGGTGAAAAGGTGAAGAGGTGAAGGAGGTGAATGAGGTGAAAGGGCGCGGGCGCGCCCCGATTCTTCCGAGCGAGGACCGACGGCGATTCCTGCTCGGGATGGTCGCAGTGGCAGTGTCAGGTCGCGCGGCCAACGAGTACCCGGTGGTGCAGCCTGGTCGTGTGCTGAGATTTCCGGCGGATCACGGCAGCCATCCCGACTATCGCACGGAATGGTGGTACATCACGGGCTGGCTGAAGGATCGCGACGACCATGACATCGGAGTGCAGGTCACCTTTTTCCGCAACCGGCCGCAGGTGCAGGAGGACAACCCGAGCGCTTTCGCGCCGAAGCAACTGCTGTTCGCGCACGCGGCGCTGTCGGATCCCGAGTACGGCAGGCTGCGCCACGATCAGCGCGCCGCGCGCGAGGGCTTCGGGCTCGCGGAAGCTGCGCGCGGCAACACCCGCGTCCACATCGAGGACTGGTCGCTCGAGCTGACGGGTGGCGGCTACCGCGCGCGCATCGCCGCACGCGACTTCACCTTCGACCTGCGCTTTGTGCCGACGGTGCCCGTGCTGCCGGAGGGCGCTGCGGGCTTCAGCCGCAAGGGGCCGCGGCCGGGCCAGGCCAGTTACTACTACAGCCGGCCCCATCTCGCGGTGAGCGGGAGGGTCTCCGAGCCGGGGAGGGCGCGGGATGTCACCGGTGTGGCTTGGCTCGATCACGAATGGTCGAGCGAGTACCTGGCGAAGGAAGCGGCCGGCTGGGACTGGGTCGGGCTCAATCTGGCCGGCGGAGGTGCGCTCATGGCGTTCCGCATTCGAGGCAAGGACGGGGAAGACGTCTGGGCCGGTGCGACGTGGCGCAGTGCGGGCGGCGCGGCGCGATCTTTCCCGCCGGGGGAGGTGGAGTTCCAGCCGCTCCGGCGGTGGCGCTCGCCGCGCACCGGCGTCGAATATCCGATCGCGATGCGAGTCACGGCGGGTGATCTCGCCTTCGATCTCGAACCGCTCATGGACGACCAGGAGCTGGATGCGCGGGGGAGTACGGGTACGGTGTACTGGGAGGGCGCGGTGCGGGTGCGCAGCGGTGGGAAGGAGCTCGGGCGCGGCTATCTCGAGCTGACCGGATACTGGTCGCCGGTCAAGCTCTGAGCGAGCAGCCTGCGCACCTGCTCGGGGCGCGGCAGCGGCGCGACCGCACCATATCCCGTGGTCGTGAGCGCGGCGGCGGCGTTGGCATAGCGCGTCGCTTGCCAGAAGTCGTCGCCCTGCGCCAGCCGCGCCAGATAGGAGCCGGCGAAACAATCGCCGGCTCCGGTCGCATCTACGCATTCGACTCGATGCGCGCGGACATGCTCGCGTCGCGTCCCGTCACTCGCCAGCACGCCGTCCGCGCCGAGCTTCAGTGCCACGCGCGTGGCACCGAGTCGATGCGCCCAATCCACGATCGCGTCGGGCTGCTCGAGACCCGACAGCACCTTGGCATCGTCGAGGCTGGGCAGGAAATCGTCCGCCAGCGCGATGGTCGCGCGGATGACCGCTTTGGCGCGGGCAAGCGGCCACAGACGCAAACGCAAGTTCGAGTCGTATGCGAAGCGAGCGCCCGCGGATTTCACCGCGTCGATCGCGGCGAACACAGCGTCGCACGCACACGCGCTGATGGCCTGCGAGATCGCCGAGCTGAGCAGACAGCGGGTGCGACGGATCAGATCTAGCGGCAGATGTTCGGGCTGCATGCGGCTTGCCGCAGAACCGCTGCGCAAGTAACTGAACACATGGCCTTGCGGGCCATAGTGAATGAAGTACACGCCGGTATGCGCATCCGGGTCGATGGCTACTCCGGAGGTATCCAGCGCTTCCATACGCCACAGGTCGAGGAGCTGCCTGCCGAACTCGTCGTTGCCCAGACGCGTGATGTAGCCGACCCTCGCCCCTTGGCGAGCGGCGGCGATCGCGGCGTTCATCGTGTCGCCGCCGAAGCCCTGCAGATACTTGCGCTCCTCGCCCGGGATCTGCGCGAACTCGTACAGCGGCTCGCCTAGCGAGACGAGATCGAGAGGTGGAGCGGGCGGGGAGGACATGACGAGGTGAGAGGTGAAGAGGTGAAAAGTGAATGCCCCGTGCTTAGCTGTGCCCCTTGTGAAAGCGAGACCGGTCAGCCCCCTCTCCCCCGACGGGGGAGAGCGTCGGGGCGAGGGGGATCACCTTTTCACCTCTTCAACTTTTCACCTAGCGACACCGTCACCTCCTTCACCTCCTTCACCTCCTTCACTCCTTGACCGCCTTCGCCGCCAACTCCAAGAACCCCCGCGCGTGTCTCACCACCTGCGCGCGGTCGCCGGCGGCGAGCGCTTTCTGGTCGATGATGTTGTTGCCCACGCCGACCACCGATGCCCCGGCCTTGAAGTATTCGAGCATGTTGCTCGTGGACACTCCGCCCGTGGGGCAGAGCGGGATGTCGGGATAGACCGCGTGGATGGTCTGCAGGTACGAGGGACCGCCAGTGGACGCGGGGAAGAGCTTCACGATTTCCGCGCCGTCGCGCCAGGCGGCGAGGATCTCTCCGGGAGTGAGGCCGCCGATCAGCGCCGCCTTGCCGGCATCGCGCGCGAGCTTGGCCATGCCCGGTACCAGGCAGGGCGAGACGAGGTAGTCGGCGCCGGCGTCGACGCAACGGCTGGCGGACTCCAGATCCAGCACCGTGCCGGCCCCGACCAGGAACGCCGCGTCCATGCGTGTGCGGAGCTCGGCGATGAGCGCGACCGCGTCCGGCGTCGTGAGCGTCACTTCGACCGTGCGGAACCCCGCTTCGACCAGGGCGTCGATCGCCCGCTGCGCCGCATCGCGCGTGGCAAGGCGCAGCACCGGGATTACGCGCATCCCGACAAGACGCTCGCAGAGCGTTGCGGATGGGGCAGACATACCCGGTATTGTTGACGCTTGCCGGCGAACGGGCAAGTGGGAACTGCGCGCCGATCCCGCGCGGCGAGCGGCCCGCCGGAGAGCGCGCTACTGGGCGTCGCGCAGGCGGTTGAGCCTGAATCGCTGCCAGGCGGCCGTGAGCTCTTCGTTGCTCACCCGGCCGTCATGGTCGGTGTCGATCTCGTCGAAATGCTGCGCCATGCGCGGAAACATGTTCGCGAGCTGTTCTCGCGTGAGGCCCAGAGCTTCCTCGTCCACAGCGGGCGTGTGCGCATCCAGCGGCGAGGCGGGACGCGGGTTGGCCGTTTGTGAGGAGCCGGACTCGGGCGCAAGGCCCGGCGCGGTAGCGGTCGTCTCGGTTGCTGGCGCAACCGGCGCCATGCCAGCCGCATGGGAATCGCCTGCCGCCGGCGTTGCATCGCTGGTGGCAGCTGGTTGCGGGACAGGTTGTCCCGCCGCCGACGCCGCGGGCGCCTCCGGCGTCGTCACCGGCGCGGGCGCAGGGAAGGGGCGGGTGACGATGATCGTCGGGCCCTGCCGAACCAGCGGAGCCTTCGGTGTCCGGCTGTACATGGTGCGGGTACCGAAGATGGCGAGACACAGCAGCAGCGCTGCCGGCACCGCCCATCTCAGGGGAGAGCGTTCGCGCCTCTTTCCCTGCTGTGACTCCGCGAAGGCGGCGGCGATCGCGGCGGCGCGCGCGGCCGAATCCACGGCCGACGCCTGAGTCGCACGAGGCTGCGCGGCCGAGACAGCCGGCCCCGGTTTGGGCGCTGCTTGCGCAGTTTGCGGTTTGGCGGCCGGCAGCGGCGCGTTGCGCTGGCCGAACAGTGCCTCGCGCCATTGGCCGATGTTGCGCGGCCGCTTCGCCTCCTCGAGAGCCAGTCCCCAGGCTATCGCATCGATGAACGGCCCGCTGTAGCGCGTGCGTGCCGCGCCTAGACCCTGCACGAGCGTGTCCGACTTCATCCGCGAGATCGCGTCCGGCGGGTTCTGCCCTGTCACCGCGAAGTACAGCACGCCGGCGAGCGCATAGATGTCGGACCAGGCGCCCTGCTCCGTGCTCGTCGTGTACTGTTCGAAAGGCGCGTAGCCGGGGGACACGATCGTGGTCAGCGCTTGCATCGTCCCGCCGACCGCTTGGCGCGCGGAGCCGAAGTCGATCAGCACCGCGCCGCCATCCTTGCGCACGAAGATGTTGTCGGGCTTGATATCCCGGTGCAGGAACCCGGCGTTGTGGACTTTTTCCAGTCCATCGAGCAGCGGCGTGAGCAGCGCCTTCAGCGCCGCCTCGGTCGGGAAGGGATTGCGCTTGAGATACGCTTTGAGCGGCTCGCCGTCCTCATAGTCCATCACCATGTAGCCGGTGCCGTTGGCTTCGAAGAAGCGGTTCACCCGCACGATGTGTCCGTGCGTGAAGCGGGCAAGTGTGCGGGCTTCCTGGATGAAGCGCTCCAGGCCCCAGCGGTAATCGTGTTCGTGGCCGTCGCTCGTAGGCACCACGCTGTTGCCGCTGCGTACCGCCACCGACGAGGGCAGGAACTCCTTGATGGCGACCTTCTTCTCGAGATTGGTATCGAAGGCGAGGTAAGTGATGCCGAAGCCGCCGGCGCCCAGCACGGAGTCGAGCCGATACTCCATGAGCTTCGAGCCCAGGGGCAGTGCGTTCTGGTGCGAAGAATGGCCCATCGGGTCGGGTTCCGGCCGAGAAATGAGGGTCTTGATGCATTTTCCGTGCTCGGAAGCGGCCGCTCCCGATACGCCTGGCGGCCCGCCGCGCTAAGATCCGAGGCACGGCGCGGCGGCTGCTCGCGCCGGCGGGTACGACGAGGAGGAGAAATGCTCCCCAGAGAGCTGGGCACCTTCGATTATGTGATCGTCGGCGCGGGCACCGCGGGCTGCGTGCTGGCCAACCGGCTGTCCGCCGACCCCGAAGTGAACGTGCTGCTGGTGGAGGCGGGCGGCAAAGACGACTACTTCTGGATCCACATTCCGGTGGGGTATCTGTACACCATCGGCAACCCGCGCACCGACTGGTGCTTCAAGACGGAACCCGAAGCGGGGCTCAACGGGCGCTCGATCGGTTATGCCCGCGGCAAGGTGCTCGGGGGCTGCTCCTCGATCAACGCGATGGTGTATATGCGCGGCCAGAAGAGCGATTACGACCACTGGGCTGGTCTGGGCAACCGCGGCTGGTCGTGGGACGAAGTGCTGCCCTACTTCAAACGCTCCGAGGACTACGCCCACGGCGCGGACGAACTGCACGGGGCCGGCGGCGAGCTGCGCGTCGAAGAGCGGCGCGTGAACTGGGAAATCCTGGATGCCTGGCGCGACGCCGCGCAGGAGTGCGGCATTCCCAAGATCGCCGAGTTCAACCGCGGCGACAACTTCGGCAATGCGTACTTCCAGATGAACCAGCGCCGCGGCGTGCGCTGGAGCGCGACCAAAGCGTTCCTGCGCCCCGTGATGCACAGGCCCAACCTTCGTGTGATGACCGGCACGCATGTGCTGCGGGTTCGGATCGAGATGCGCGATGGCGGCAAGCGGGCGACCGCGGTCGAGCTGGTCGGGCGCGAGACGGGATCGGGTGCGGTCGCGGCGCGGCGCGAGGTCATCCTGGCGGCAGGCGCCATCGGTTCGCCGCAGATCCTTCAGCTATCCGGTGTCGGGCCTCCCGCGCTGCTGCGCCAACACGGGATTGCAGTGACCCACGAGCTGCCGGGCGTGGGCGAGAACCTGCACGACCACCTGCAGATCCGCATGGTCTACAGAGTGAGCAACGTGGTGACGCTCAATCAGCGCGCCAACAGCCTGGCGGGCAGGATCGCGATGGGGCTCGAGTACCTGGTGTTTCGCACCGGGCCGCTCACGATGCCGCCGTCGCAACTCGGCGCCTTCGCCAAGAGCGATCCCTCGCAGCCTTCGGCCAACATCGAATGGCACGTGCAGCCGCTCTCGCTCGACAAGTTCGGCGATCCCCTGCACCCTTATCCGGCGATTACGCCCTCGGTATGCAATCTTCGCCCGACCAGCCGCGGGCACGTGCACATTAAGAGCCCCGATCCGATGGCCCACCCCGCCATCCAGCTCAACTACCTGTCCACCGACGAGGATCGCAGCGTGGCGATCGCCGCCATGCGATTTGGACGCCGCATCATGGCGGCGCGCGCGCTCGCGCGCTATAGGC
>DATIWX010000081.1:0-19952 GCA_035519135.1 Burkholderiales bacterium
TGGCAGCTTCCCGGAAGCCGCCTGGAGGCCGACCTCGTCGATGCCGCCGGACCGAAGAACGTCGATTTCGTAGCGGCGGGCAAGCTCGCGACAGCCCTGATGGGCGATGCCATCGCCACCAACATGTTCATGCTCGGCTACGCGTTCCAGAAGGGCTGGGTGCCGCTCGCCGAAACCTCGCTGCTCCGGGCGATCGAGCTGAACGGCGTCGCGGTCGAATTCAACCAGAAGGCGCTCCTCTGGGGGCGTCGCGCGGCCGTCGATCTCGAACGCGTCGAGCGGCTGGCGACGCCGGCGGAAGTCGTTTCGATCTCGCAGGCCTTCTCGCGCAATCTGGAGGAACGGGTCGCCTGCCGCGTGGAATTCCTCACGGGCTATCAGGATGCCGCGTACGCCGAGCGCTACCGCCGCCTGGTCGAGCGCGTGCGCGAAACCGAGGCGCGCAAGACCGGGAGCGTCGAGCTCACGGAAGCGGTCGCTCGTCACTACTTCAAGCTGATGTCGTACAAGGACGAGTACGAGGTCGCACGCCTACACAGCGACCCGGCGTTCAGGAACAAGATCGAGGGGATGTTCGAGGGCCACTACACCCTCAGATTTCATCTCGCGCCGCCGATTTTCAACAAGCCCGATCCGCGCACAGGCCAGGCGGCCAAGTCCGAGTTCGGACCCTGGATGATGACGGCGTTCCGCGCGCTCGCGAAGCTCAAGCGCCTGCGCGGCACGC
The DNA here is from genome assembly GCA_035519135.1 of Burkholderiales bacterium. Lineage (GTDB taxonomy): Bacteria > Pseudomonadota > Gammaproteobacteria > Burkholderiales > SG8-39 > VBDM01. Next base: position 728 of record DATIWX010000081.1, read on the forward strand.
GGTTCGACATCTTCGGGATGACCGAGGAGCGCAGGACCGAGCGGCGCCTGGTGCGAGAGTACGAGGCCACCGTAGACGAGCTGCTGCAGCGGCTCGCCCCCGGCAACCACGGGCTGGCGGTGGAAATCGCAAGCATTCCCGATCGCATCCGCGGCTACGGCCACGTCAAGCGCCGCCACCTCGAGGAGGCGAAGAGAAAGGAAGCCGAGCTGCTCGCTGCATTGCGCGCGCCGCGGCCCGCGGCGAAAGCCGCCTAGCATGTCGCTCACCCGTTCCGATCTGGAGAAGGATCTCCTGCGAGAGACCTTTCGCAAGGCCCATCCGGGGGCGCCGGTCCTGTCCGACGCCGAGCAGGAAGCCTCGCTGCGCGCGATTCTCGACGAGCACCGGCCGGGCGCCGATGTGTGGCTGTTCGGGTACGGTTCGCTCGTCTGGAACCCCATCGTGCATCACGAGGAGCGGCGCGTCGCGCGCCTGCACGGATTTCACCGCAGCTTCTGCCTGTGGTCGCACGTCAACCGCGGCTCGCTGCAGAAGCCGGGCCTGGTGCTCGGCCTGGACGCCGGCGGCAGCTGCCGCGGCGTCGCCTTCCGCATCGCCGGCCGCCACGCCGTCGAGGAGCTGCGCCTGCTGTGGCGGCGCGAGATGGTCCTCGGCGCCTACTCGCCGCGCTGGGCCAGCGTGGACTGCGGCAGCGAAAGCCTCAGGGCGATCGCCTTCTTCGTGAACCGCCGTCACGCGAATTACGCGGGGAGGCTCCCGCTCGAGACGGTGATCAAGACGCTGGTGAGCGCGCGCGGCCAGCTGGGGACGCCGGCCGAGTACCTTCTCGAGACGGTGCACGGACTGGTCGAGCACGGCGTGCGCGACCCGTACCTGCTCGAGCTGCGCAAGCGCGTGCTCGCCATGCACCCGGAGATCATGCCTTCGCGGACGCGCTGACACGCCGCTGACAAGCCGACCGGAATAGCCCGGCCGGCTCAGGTGTTAGAATTCAGGCTCACCTGCATCCCGCGACACCTTTCGTTCAGCCTCGCCCGCGCGAGGGAGCAAGCTTGGCCAAGATCGTAGTCATAGAAGACGACGTCACTTTTCTCGACCTGCTACGCGTGCATCTGGCAAGCGCGGGGCACGAGGTGCTGACCGCCGAGGACGCGGCGCTGGGCCTGCGCGCGATCATCACCGAGGCGCCGGACCTGATCCTTCTCGACCTGACCATCCCTTACCTCGACGGATTCGAGATGATCAAGGCGCTGCGCAACGATCCTGCGACGAAGGCCATTCCGGTGGTGGTGCTCACCGGGCTCAAGGACGACGAGACGTTCGCACAGGCGCGCAAGCTCGGCGCCTCCCATTTCCTGACCAAGCCGGTCGAACGGGACGTGCTGATCAGGGCGATCGAGACGCAGCTCAAGGCTCCCAAGAAGCGCGCCAGGAGCAAGAAACAAGGCTGAGCCGCGCGGCTCGCGACGTCAGCGTCTCTCCTCCCGAAGGGCCCGCCTCAGGATCTTTCCCACGTTCGTCTTGGGCAGCTCCTGCCTGAACTCGATGAACCTGGGCCGCTTGTAGCCGGTGAGGTTGGCGGCGCAATGCTTCCGGACTTCCTCCTCGGTAAGCGCAGGGTCCCGTTTGACCACGAACAGCTTGGGTACTTCGCCCGAGTGCTCGTCGGGCACTCCGATCACCGCGCATTCGAGCACGCCGGGATGCATCGCGACGACCGCCTCGATTTCGTTGGGATACACGTTGAACCCCGACACCAGCAGCATGTCCTTCTTGCGATCGACGATGCGCACGTAGCCCTTCTCGTCCATCACGCCGATGTCGCCGGTGGCGAAGAATCCGTCCGCACCGAGCACCTTGGCGGTCTCGGCCGGGTTGTTCCAATAGCCCCTCATCACCTGCGGCCCGCGCACGCACAGCTCCCCGGGCTGTCCGAGCGGCACCTCCTTCCCGTCCTCGTCGCGGAGCATGACTTCGGTCGACGGAATCGGCAGCCCTATCGACCCGTTGTAATCCTTCAGGTCCAGGGGGTTGATGGTCACCGCGGGCGAAGTCTCCGACAGGCCGTAGGCCTCGACCAGGGTGCAGCCCGTCGTTTTCTTCCACCGGTCCGCCACCGCTTTCTGCACCGCCATGCCGCCGCCCAGGGCGACCCTGAGCCGGGAGAAATCGATCTTCGCGAAATCCGGGTGATTCATCAGCGCGTTGAACAGGGTGTTCACCCCGGTGAACATCGTGAACCTGTGCTTGCGCAGCTCCTTGACGAAGCCGGGAATGTCGCGGGGATTGGTGATGAGAATATTGCATCCCCCGGCCTTCATCATGAGCAGGCAGTTCGCGGTGAGCGAGAAGATGTGATAGAGGGGGAGCGCAGTGATGATCGCCTGCGGCTCGTCCTCCTTCATCCACGGTTTCAGCCAGGCGGCCGACTGCTCGAGGTTGGCGAGGATGTTCCGGTGCAAGAGCACCGCGCCCTTGGACACTCCGGTCGTGCCCCCCGTGTATTGGAGGAAGGCCACGTCCTCGTGACCGACCGCGACACGAACGAGCTCGAGCCTCTTCCCCTCCTCGATCACGGCGTTGAACCTGGCCGCGCCGGCGATTTCCCAGGACGGGACCATCTTCTTCACGCGGCGCACGACGAAGTTCACGAGCATTCCCTTCGCCCCGAGCAGGTCGCCGAGCGCGGCGACGACGACGTGCTTCACGGCGGTCCTCGCGATCACCTCCTGCAGCACGTGAGCGAAATTCTCCAGGATCACGATCGCCTCGGCGCCGGAGTCCCTCAGCTGATGCTCGAGCTCGCGCGGGGTGTACAGCGGATTGACGTTGACCACGACGCAGCCGGCCCGCAGGACGCCGAACACGCACACGGGGTACTGCAGGCAATTCGGCATCATCACCGCGACCCGGGCGCCCTTCGCGAGGCCGTTTGCCTGAAGCCAGGCCCCGAAGGCGCGCGACATGCGCTCGAGGTCACCGAAGGAGATCGTCCGGCCCATGTTGGTGTAGGCCGGGCGGTCGCGGTACTTGGCGGTGGCGCTCTCGAACAGCTCGCCCGTGGAGCGGTACTGCCCGTAGTCGACGTCGGTCGGAACGCCCGGCGGGTAGTGCTTCAGCCAGATCTTTTCCATCGCACCCTCCTCTCACGCGCCTTCTGTGGGCGCGTGCTCGACCCTGAATTGGTGCTCCGCCAGGGCCGGTCGCTACCTTATCGCGTTTGCGCGCCGCACGCTCGCGATCATGCTGCTCACTTGCAGGAACTCGCGCCTGCCCTCGAGGCTGGACGCCTGGCGGCGGAGGTCCTCGAAATTCTGCCTGCGCTTGTCCTCGGATTTCTCGTTGAGCCGTCTCAGGTTCCTGATGGAGTGCTCCTGGACGTACTCGAGATTCACGGTACGGCGCTGGCGCACGTAGACATCGAGCAGGGACGCGTCGGCTTCCCCGCGGCACACCTTGCCCAGCTTCTCGGTCAGGTTGAACGAATCGTGGATTCCTCCGTTCAGGCCGAAGGCGCCCATGGGATTGTTGAGGTGGGCGGCGTCGCCCGCCAGCAGGATCCGTCCCAGGCGGAATTCCTTGGCGACGCGCTGGTGCACCCTGTAGATGCTCTTGTACTTGATCTGGTAGCGCTCCTTTCGCGGAAGAAACCTCTGCATGCGGCGCTCGACCATCTCCTCGGAGAGGGTCACCGCCTCCTCCTCCTCGGGCGGGACCGGGAAGATCACGCGCCAGATTCCGGGGGGCCCTTCGTCCGGCATCTTGAATATCGCGGCCCATTCCTCCGGGTCGGCGAGGTAGGCGTTCAGCGCGAATCCGTGGGGTGCGTAATCGTAGGTGGTGCTCGCCACGACGAAGCGCTCGTCCCAGGTGAAACCGTCGAAGCCCACGTCGGTGCACCTGCGCACGGTGCTGCGGCCGCCGTCGGCGCCCACCAGCCATTCCGCCTGGAAGATTTCGGTCCCTCCCGGCGTTTCCGCGTTGACCATCACCTCGTCCCCGGTCTGGGTGACGTCGACCACCTTGTGCGAGAAGCGCACATCGGCGTTCGGGTACGCCCTGAGCTTCGACAGAATGATGGGGGTGAGCCGGTGCTGCTCCAGGTGCAGTCGATAGGGATACGGAGTCAGATCCGCGATCTCACTCAGGTCCCACTCGACGATGACGCCCTGGCGCCGGTCGCGGATCTGCCAGCGCGGCACCTTGATGGCGGTCTTGTGCATCTCTTCGGTGATGCCATAGGGTGCCATCATCTCGAGCGAGGGCGGATGATAGGTTCCGGCGCGCAGGTCCAGGGTCAGCGCGGGCTCGGCTTCGAGCAGCAGCACGCTGACGTCCTGCTTCGCCAGCGCGAGCGCCGTGAGCAGCCCGACCGGTCCGGCGCCGGCGACGATCACTTGCGGGTTCTTCTTCATTTCTGGATTGTCGTTCTGGGATCGCGCGCAATTCTAGCGCGTCCGGGGAATCTCGAATCGCACAAAGAACCGAATGATCTCCTCGTTCGCGTCGATGACCCGGGTGGAAGGCCCCAGCCAGTGCGTCAGATGGTCGCGCGTGCCGCCCGGCCATACGTGTCCGGAACCGGTGAGCTTCCACAGGACGATCTCGGCGCCGCCGCGGCAGCCCCCGAACAGGAGGCGCGTGGCGGTATGCACTCCTCCATCGGGCGCCCGCCATTCGCGCCGCTCGGTTTCCTCGGGTACCGCTCTGCAGCCGCCGGAATCGGCCCATCTGGACAGCGTGGCCTCGACCGGAAGATGCATCACCCGGGAGCTGGTGAAGGGGAACGGCGGCCCCAGCCCGCCCAGGTACGGCGCACGCGGATCATCCGTGCTGTGAATGTGCATGATCGGCACGGCGCGCCCCGCGACTATCCTTTCGGGGACCATCATGCCCGCCACGGGCGCGATCGCGGCGATCCGCTCCGGCAACTCGGCCGCCAATCTGTACGACATCATGGCCCCGTTCGAGTGCCCGGTCGCGTAGACCCGCGCGCGGTCGTAGGAGATCCGCTTTGCGAGATCGTCGAGAAGATCGGCTACGAAACCGACGTCGTTCACCCGGTCGCGCGCCGCCGAGCCGCAGCAGAACCCCGCGTTCCAGGTGAGCAGCTTCGAGCGCATCGCGCCGGTGCCGTAGGGATAGACGACGACGATGCCCGCGAGGTCGGCGACCGCGTCCATGCGCGCGTATTTCTGATGAGAAAGCGCATTGCCGCCACCGCCGTGGAAATTGAGCACCACCGCGGGTTCGGCGGGCGCGGCAGGCGGAACGTGAACGATATAGCTGCGCTCCGCGCCTCCCGACGCGATCGAGAAGGGGTGGTCTCCCGGCGCGAGCCCGGTGCCGTGAGCGGCGCTCGCGAGGGCAAGGCACGCAAGGCCTGCCTGCAGCCTCAAGGCGAGGCTTCCGCCGCGCGCACCCGGCGCGAAAGCGCGATGCACGCGAGCGTCCCCGCCGCCGAGAGGATGCCGATCATCCAGTAGCGGGTCAGCTCCCCTTCCGCCGACCGGCCCACCACCAGGCTGGACACGAAGGAAGCCGCGCCTGCGGCGAGCTGCTGGATCGAGGCGTTGAAGCTCATCACGCTGCCGCGCAGCCGGGACTCGGCGCCGGCGGTGATCAGCGCCACCGCCGGGACCATGCGCGCGGACGACGCGGCGAACATCAGCATCGAGACCAGCACCGACACGAACAGCGGGGAGCGCGGCAGCGTCGTGATCGAAAGAGCGGCGACCGCCGTGCCCACGGCGCACGCGGCGAACACCGTGCGCCTGCCCACGCTGTCGCTCCATCCGCCCGCGAGGCGCGCCGTCACCAGCGCCGCGATCCCGGCGATCAGGTACACGAACGGAAGCTCGGACTCGCTCACGCCGGCATTGGCCACCAGGTAAGGCGCGATGAACGGGAACACCAGGAACCCCGAGAACACCAGCGTCGAGGAGAACGCGAAGATCCTCAGGTGATTGGGCTCGCCGAACACGCGCCGGATCTGGGCGAGCGGGTTGCGCTCGCGTCCGCCCGCGAGGTGCGCGCGCACCGGCGGGATCACGAACCAGGCCGCCACCAGAACGCCGGCGCACAGCGCGGCAAGGAAGACATAGGGCGCGCGCCAGGTGAAGTGCAGCGCCAGGGCGAGGCTGATCGGCACGCCCAGTATCGACGCGAGCGAGAACGCCGACATCACCACGCCGAAGGCGCGCCCGCGACGGCTCTCCGGGACCAGGTCGGTGACGATCGTGAAGATGTTTGCCGCGACCACTCCCCCGAACGCGCCCGCCGCGGTGCGCGCCGCCAGCAGCGCCGCGTAGCCCGGCGCGAGAGCGCAGGCCGCCATGGTGGCGGCGAAGCAGCCGTACAGGACCAGCACCACCGTCCTGCGGTCGAAGCGGTCGATGAAAAGCGCCGAGAAGAAGCCGGAGAGCGCCGCCGCTATGGTGTAGATGGAGACGAAGAAGCCGAGCTGCGTCGGCGTGATGCCGAAGTCCCGCATCAGCTGCGTGCCGAGCGGCATCAGCACCATGAAATCGACCATCTGGCTGAACTGGATGCCCGACAGCACCAGCAGCACCGGCCATTCGCGGCGTCCCGCCTGCGGCGCGCTCATGATTCCGGGCCCGCGTCGCTGCGCGCGCGCGCGCGGATCAGGCCCGCCGTGAGGATCGCCCCGGCCCCCAGGGTGATGAAGGCGAAGCCCCAGGCGGATGGGCTCGCCTTGCCCCCGGCGAGATCGAGCACCACGCCGAAGACCAGCGGCGCGACGAAGCCCGCGCCGAATCCGAGCATCGAGTGCACCGCCATGGTCGCGCCGCGGATGCGCTCGTTCGCCCGCGTCACCACTCCCGCGGTGAGCGCCGAGGAATCGCCCATGATGAGACACATGTGGAGCATGACGAGCCCGGCGAGCGCGTAAGCAGGCAGGAAGGACACGAAGCCGAGCGTGCACGTCAGCACGCCCGAGGCGAGCATGGCCTTCCAGATCAGCCGCTCGCGGCCGTGGCGCATCGCGAGCTCGTTGCCGTAGATGCTCGCCGCCGGTCCGAACAGATTCGCCACCGCGGCGATGGTGACCGCCGACCACGCGGGCGATGCCGCCCCGCCGGCGACCTGCAGCCCCTGCGCGAACACCACGAAAGCGACCAGCCAGGAGCGCGAGCCGAACAGCTCCCAGCAGTGCACCGCGTAACCGAAGATGTAGGGCCGCACTTCGCGGCTCGCGAGCACCGGCCTGAAATCGAGCACGTGCGGCCCGTGGGTGCGCTCCGGCCGCCGCGGCGGGAGGCCGCGCAGCACCATCAGCCCCGCGACCACCGGGCCCGCGGAGGTCAGCGCGAACGCCCAGCGCCAGCCGACCGCGTTCGCGATGCTCCCCGCGAGCAGGATGGAGAGGCTGGTGCCGAGGCCGAACACCGCGGTATAGAAGGCGACGGCGCGGCTCTGTGCCCGGGTGCCTTCGACGTTGTCGGTGAGCGCGCGCAGGCCCGGCATGTAGGTGCCGGCGATGCCCGCGCCCGCAGCGAGCTGCAGCAGCGCCGCCGATTTCACGCCTTCGACGAGGAGCGCGAACCCGGCCAGGGCCGCGGCGGCGACCAGGCTCGATCCCAGGTAGATGCGCCGCGCGTCCACGCGATCGGTGAGGCTGGTGAGCACCGGCACCGCCGCCATGTAGCCGGCGAAGAACATCCCGCTGATGAACCCGGCCTGCGCGTTGTTCATACTCCACTCGTCCTGCAGGCCCGGCAGCAGGGTCGCGTAGGTGGAAAAGCCGGTCATGCTCGCGACGTGCGCGAGGCACATCCAGGCGATCACCCGCAGCGCGGTCCGCCGCGGCGCGCTCATTTCCAGGCGCGCTCCACTACGACGGCTGCCCGCTTGCTTCGCGAGCCGCTTTCAGGGCCACGTAGAAAGTGGCGCCGGCGTCCGGCGCGGACTCCGCCCAGATCCGCCCGCCGTGGCGCGTCACGATCCGCTGCACCGTCGCCAGTCCCACGCCGGTGCCCTCGAACTCCTCCTGTGCATGTATGCGCTGAAAGACCCCGAACAGCTTGTGGGCGTAGCGCATGTCGAAACCGGCGCCGTTGTCCTTGACGAAAACCACCACCTCGCCTGTCTTGGTTTCCCACGATCCGACTTCAACCACGGCGTTTTCGCGCCGCGCCGTGAACTTGATCGCGTTGCTGAGCAGATTGACGAACGCCACCAGCAGCAGCGAGCGATCTCCTTCCACAGCCGGCAGCGGCGCGATATGCCACTCGATGCGCCGGTCCCCGGCGTCCCGCAGGCATTGATCGCGCGCGCTCTGCACCAGCGGAGACAGCTCCACCCTCGCCGGATGGAATTGCGCCCGCGTGGTCCTCGCGAACATCAGCAGATCGTCGATCAGGCGGCCCATCCAGCTCGCCGATTTCGAGATCGTCTCCAGATACTCCCGCGACTTGGCGTCCAGGCCCTGCGCCTGCTCCCGCAGCAGCTGCGCGAACCCGTCGATGTGGCGCAGCGGAGCGCGCAGGTCGTGCGATACCGAATACGAGAACGACTCGAGCTGCTCGTTCGCCGCCCGCAGCTCCGCGTTGGCGAGCGTGAGCTGCGCGGTGCGCTCCGCGATGCGCCGCTCGAGCTCGGCGTTCAAGCGGAGAACCTCGGCGGTCCTGGCGGCGACGCGCAGGCGCAGGGCGCGGTTCCAGAGAGCGAGAAAGGCCCCCGCGCCGAGCACGGTCGCGATCGCGACGGCGAGGTAATACAAGTATCGCGGGTCGAGGGGAAACTTCAGCGGATTGCCGATCCAGCGGGCGTCGATCTCCCGCAGCTCTTCCGGACGTATGCGGTCGAATCCCCTCTGGATGAAATCGCGGAGCTCGGTGCGTCCCTTGCGCACCGCCCAGTGGAATCGCGTGGTATACAGCGGCGGAGTCTGGCGGAACTCGTCGGCCAGGCCGTGCTTGAACAGGAAATACTCCGCCGCGGTCGTATCCATGCAGAAAAGGCGCACCTCTCCGTCTCCGGCGGCGCGGATCAGCTCTTCGGAGGTCGCATAGCCGCGGAGCGTCTTGATGCCGCGTTCCTCCAGCCAGGCTGCGCATGCGCTGCCCTGCTTTGCACCGATGGCGAAGCCGCTCATGCTGGCCACGTCGTTGATGCCGCTGATGGTCCGGTGAAAATAGACCCGTGCCTCCATGGGGGCGTACGGCGGGGAGAACTCGTACAGCCGCGTGCGCGCCTCGGTGTAGGAAAGCGCCTCGATCACGTCGGCGGCGCCGCTCTGCACGCTCTGCTGCGCGGCCGACCACTCCATACCCTCGACAAGCACCGGGATGCCGGTCCTCTCGGACCACAGTGCCCACTTGTCCTTGAGAATCCCCTGCACCTTGCCGTCTTCCGTGCGGAAAAGGTAGGGCGGGTAGTTGATGTCGGTCACGACGGTGAGCTGCGCGGGAGGCGAGAACGCGGCCGACAGGCTCCCCGCGACCAGCAGCGCGGTCGCGAGCGCCGCGATCTTGAGCGCGCCATTCACTTGTGCCCGAACTTCGGCTTGCGCTTCTCGATGAAGGCCGCCATGCCTTCCTTCTGGTCCTCGGTCGCGAACAGCGCGTGGAACAGCCGCCGCTCGAAGAGCATGCCCTCGGAGAGCGGCACTTCGTAGGCGCGGTTCACCGCCTCCTTCGCCATCATCACGGAGGGCAGCGAGTACTCGGCGATCTGCGCCGCGATGGCGAGCGCCTCCTCGAGCAGCTTGTCGGCCGCGACCACGCGCGAGACCAGGCCCGCGCGCTCGGCTTCCGGCGCCTCCATCATGCGCCCGGTGAGCACCAGGTCCATCGCCTTGGCCTTGCCCACCGCGCGCGGCAGGCGCTGCGTGCCGCCGGCGCCCGGGATGATGCCGAGCTTGATCTCCGGCTGCCCGAACCTCGCGCCCTCCGCGGCGACGATGATGTCGCACATCAGCGCGAGCTCGCAGCCGCCGCCCAGGGCGTAGCCCGCGACCGCGGCGATCACCGGCTTGCGCACCGATTTCAGGCCTTCCCAGTTGCGCGTGATGTAGCCGCTCTTGTAGACGTCCATGTAGCCCCAGTCCTTCATCGCGCCGATGTCGGCGCCCGCGGCGAAGGCCTTGCCGTTCCCGGTGAGCACGATCGCGCCGATGCCCTCGTCGCCGTCGAGCCGGGCGAGCGCCTCGCCCAGCTCGTCCATCAGCGCGTCGTTGAGCGCGTTCAGCGCCTTGGGGCGGTTGAGCCTGATCAGGCCGACTCGGCCGCGCGTCTCGACCAGGATGTTTTCGTAGGCCATGCGGATCCGGGGAGGGAATGAGCTACGGGGCGGTCCAGGCGCCCATTCTATCAGGCGGCGCTGCTAGAATTGCCGAGGGCATTCCATGAAGCGCGACTCCGCCGAAATCGAGAAACCCGGGGATTCCGTACGCGGGCGCGTGAGCGCGGAGGAGTGGCGCCTGCGCCAGGAGCTCGCCGCCGCGCACCGCCTCGTCGCCCACTTCGTGTCGGTCGATCTCACCTACAACCACATCTCGGCGCGCGTCCCGGGCGAGCCGCGGCATTTCCTCGTCAAGGCGGACAACGTCTTCATGGAGCAGGTCACCGCCTCGAACCTCGTCAAGTACGACGTCGACGGCAATCAGGTGATGGCCTCCGGCCGCAAGGCGAGCGCCGCCGCCTACAACCTGCACGCGGCAGTGCTGAAGGCGCGGCCCGACATCGTGGCGGCGGTGCACACGCATTCGCCCGCGAATCTCGCCGTGTCCGCTCAAGCGGGCGGGCTGCGCCCCGTCACGCAGCAGGCGATGCGCTTCTACAACCGCATCGCCTACTATCCCAACGAGGTCGACGACACTACCGCCGAGGGCACGGCAGCTCTGGCGAGAGCGCTCGGCGACAAGTGGACGATGATCCTCGAGAACCACGGCGCGCTGGTGTGCGGGACCTCGCTCGCCGAGGCCTACATCTATCACCACTTCTTCGAGCTGGCCTGCCGCGCCCAGGTGGGCGCGCTCGCAGGCGGCGCCGAGCTGATCGTGCCCGCGCCCGCCGTGTGCGAGGAGCGCGCGAAGAAATTCGGCCGCATCGGCCAGTACGACCACCACAGCCGCGACTGGGTGGCGAGTATGGCGCTCGCCGAGAAGCTCTTCCCCGAGTACAAGGAGTAGCCACATGGCGAAGAAAAAGAACGGTCGCTTCGACGTCGGCGGCGTACTGCTGCCGCAACCCTTCAAGATCCGGCGCCTGGGCCATTTCGGCCTGAACGTTCCGGATCCCGCCGCGTGCCTCGATTTCTATTGCGAGGGGCTGGGCTTCCGCATCTCCGATCCGCTCGATATCGCCGAGCACCATCCCAGGCGCGACGAGCTGAAGAGGATGGGCGACACCAACATGTACTTCCTGCGCCACGGCACGGATCATCACTCGATCGTGCTCGCCAACGGCGCCATCTACAACGCCGCCGGCCGCGGCGGCGACGTTCCCGCCGACGTCACCGTGAACCAGATGACCTGGCAGGTTTCGAGCCTGGCCGAAATCTCGGGCGCCATCGACTGGTTCAACTCCAAGGGCGTGCGCATCAGCCGCGCGGGCCGCGACATGCCCGGGTCGAACTGGCACTGCTATCCCTACGACATCGAGGGACACCGCAACGAGCTCTACTACGGCATGGAGCAAATCGGCTGGACCGGGCTGTCCAAGCCGAAGGCGATGCACGAGCGCGGCTTCCGCGAGCGCCCGCCGCTGCCGCAGATACCGGAATACGAGGAGGTGAAGCAAAGCGCGGCCAAGGGCGTCGACTTCAGCTCGGGATTCAGCCATCCGGAGACGATGCCGGCGAAATACGACGTCGACGGCATCATGCTGCCGCGGCCGTTCAAGATCGTGCGCCACGGACCGATCCGCCTTTTCTGCCGCGACATGAAGAAGATGGAGGCCTTCTACACCGAGATCATGGGCTTCACGCGCACCGAGGCGATCGGCTGGAAAGGGCATCGCTGCGTGTTCTTCCGCTGCGGCACCGAGCATCACTCGCTCGCGCTCTATCCGATCGCGCTGCGGGAAAAGCTGGGCTTGTCGCCGCGCACCACGGTGATGAGCTTCGGCGTGCAGGTCGCCACCTACCGTCAGCTGCGCGCCGCGATCGATTTCCTGAGAGGGCGCGGCGGCAAGTTCGTCGAGATCCCGAGCGCGCTTTCCCCCGGGATCGACTACAGCGCCCACGTGCTCGATCCGGCCGGCCACGCGATCCAGCTCTATTACTACATGGAGCAGATCGGCTGGGACGGGCGCCCGCGGCTCGGGAGAAGGCGCACGCCGACGCGCATCGCCGAGTGGCCCAAGGCGGTCGAGCCGAAGTCCGATACGTATACAGGCGAACCCTACCTCGGGCCCTGGGGTTGAGGCCCTGCGCTATTGCGGCAGCGGCGAGATGTTCCCGCGGATGTCGCCGTTCGGATTGGCCGCGCTGGTGACGTTGAAGTAGAGGAAGCTGCCGTCGAAGTCCGCGAGGCTCTGCGCGCTCAGTGTGGTGGCCGCGGGCGGGTTGGCCAGGTTGGTCCCGGCCCCGTCGATGTTGGTCCGCTGGTTCGCAAAGGCGACGACGACGCCGGCGGCGCTGGTGCGCAGCGTCGCGGTGCTTGCGCCCGCGACCGTGTGGGTGAGGTAGGCGATGAGGACCCTGCCGGTCGCCCGGTCCGTCAGCATCGTTCCCAAGCCGCTCGCGCCCGAGCCCGTGGGCGGCACCACCTGGGACTGGTCTAGTGCCGTGATGCTCGCGGCCACGCCTCCCTGCAGCTGGATCGCGCCGCGGATCTCGCCGTTGGGGTTGGCGGCCGTGCCGACGTTGAAGTAGAGCTCTCCGCGAAGCAGGGGGCCAAGCAGCGCGGGGTTGAGGGTCGTGCCCGGAGGCACGACGGCGGTCGAGCCGTCGGAGGCGAGGATCAGAGGGACGATCGCCGAACCGTTTCCAGAGGGGTTGCCGCTGGGCGCGAGGTGGATGTTGAGCTGGCCTGCAAGGGGCGTCAGCCCGGAAAAGGTGATGCCCCCGGTGATGGGCATCGACTGCGTCGTGCTGGGGAAGACGACGATGCCGCCGACGCCGCTGGCATTGCTCGCGACCGGCGGATTCTCCTGCGAGCCGCCGAGGTTGGCGACGCGGATGATCGTCAGCTGCGGAGTCTGCGACGCCTGCGCGATGCAGCTGATGCTAACGTCCGTGATGTTCGACATGTTCACCGTGCCGGCGCCGTTCACGACCGTGCACTGGTCGTTCGTGTCCACGACCTGCACGTTGAAGGTGTCGCCCTTCAGGAGCTTCTGGTCGAACTTGAAGCTGCCGTCGCCGCCCATGGCGATGTCGTTGCCGCCGTTGAGCTTCAGCACCACGGCGACGGTCGTGCCCGAGATGCTCCCGCCGATGGAATAGGTCGCCTCGGTGCCGTGGCAGGCGGCGAGTACGGACGCAGCCACGACCGGACCCGCCAAGACGCCCAGGACTTTCGCCAAGGACCTCTCCTTCGAGATGTTCTGCGGAGATTATCGCTGTTTTCGCGGACCCGGTGCGTGACGGTTTCGTAAATTCTTCTACTGGAGCACCGCGATATCGCCGCGAATCTCGCCGCTCGGGCAGCCGTCTGTCGTACTGTGAATGTTGAAGTACAGATAGTTCGCTTGGAAATCCAGCAGATTCTGCGCGGTCATCTGCGCTCCTGCGCCCGGGTAGATGAGAGTCGGTCCGACATTGTTGAATGGGACGATGACGAGGCCGTTCGACCCGGGGCCCGAGGGTGAAGTATGAATATGCCCCGCACTGGCGTTGATCACGTTGTGCGTCATGTACGCAATCAGGATTTTGCCTGTGGCCTGATCCGCGATCACCGTGCCCCGCCCGGTCGTCGTGATTCCCGTGCAAGTCACATCCGGCGCCACTTCCTGCGCAAAGTTCATGCTCGACATACCGGCAAGAACGCCTCCTTGCAGATTGATCGGTCCGCGAATCTCGCCGTTCGGGTTCGCCGTGGTATGGACGTTGAAGTAGAGCGTCCCCGCAAGCAGCTCGGCGTAGTCGGCGTTCGAGAGTGTGGAGCCAGCGGGCACGATGGCCGTGGCATTGTCGGACGCGAGGGAAAGGCCTACGACGATGTTGGTGTCTGCCCGGTGAATATTTGCTCCGACCGGATTGCCGGTCAAACCCGTGAAGGTAATGCCACCGGTGATCGCGTGGGTCGCCGCGGGATCGACGATAACGCCGCCGACACCTATGCCCGCCGCCCCGGTGGGCGGGACTTCCTGGGCGCCGTCGAGCAGCGCCGAGCGAACGACCATCTGGGCTGCCTGCGCAGCGCAGGTGACCGCGACGTTGGTGACGTTCGATACGCCCATCGTTCCGGCGCCGTTCGCGACCGTGCAGCGATCGTTCGCATCCACCGCCTGCACGTTGAAGGTGCTGCCGTATGCGACCATCGTGCCGAAAGTGAAGGGGCCGTTGGACACGGACATGTCGCTGCCGCCGTTCAGCTTCAGCACCACTGTGCCGGTAGCTCCCGAGAGCGTTCCTCCGACCGAGTAGGCCGGCGCCGCTCCGCCGCCACCCCCGCCGCCGCCGTAGCCGCCCATGCCACCGCCGCAGGACACGATGATTCCGGCCGCGAGAGCGGATGCGGCCGATCCGATCAAGACGCTTCTGATGTTCGTCATGGACCTCTCCTATGAGATGTTCGTGTGGCGCCGGACGAGGTCGGGGCATTGGTGGGATGTGGTTATCCGCTGCAGACCCGGCGCGATGACAGGCGAAACATTTGAAACATTCGCCGCGCCGCCCGAGGGCGACGCAAGATCGTAAACATCGCCTTACCGGGAGTATTCCGTTGCCGTAAGGGCAGCTCGGCGGAGATCGTCAAGCGTCGCTTCGCGGCGACGCCCGCGCTCTTCTGTTACAGCGCGAAGAAGTCAGGCCGGACTACGCGCAGTTCGGCGGCAGCCCGACCGGGTGCGCCTCTTCGACGAATTTCGCCGCTGAGAGAATCGCCGGCTCCGAGAACCTCGGGCCGACGATCTGCAGGCCCACGGGGAGCTTCGCCGCGGTGAGGCCAGCGGGCACGCTCGCCGCGGGCAGGGTCGCGAGCGACACCAGGAAGGTCGGGCCGATCCAGTCGATGTAGTTCTGCAGCTTCCGGCCTTCGACCACGTCCGGGTAGTTCTTCTCCACCGGGAAAGGCGGAACCGGCGCGACCGGCGTAAGAATCAGATCGTAGCGCTCGAACAGGGCGCGCCAGCGGTGCCAGATCTCGGCGCGCTTGCGCTCGGCGCGCGCCATTTCCGTCACCGTGAGCGCGAGGCCGGCGCGGATGTTGCCGGCGAGGTTGTCGCCGAGCTCGCCGATCTGCTCGAGCTTGTCGAGGTGGTTGCCGACCATCGCTTCGCCGCGCAATGCGAGAAACGCGTCGCGCCCGTCCGACATGTTGATCTCGATCTCGTCGAGCGTCGCGCGCGCGTCGCGCAGACCGAGCGCCGCGGCGCGGCAGATGCTCTCGATCTCGCGGTCCACGCCGATTCCGGCGATGTCGGGTGCGTAGGCGAGGCGCAGCCCCCGCAGGCTCCTCGCCTTGGCGACGGCCTCGCGCGCGCTCCTCCACGGAGCGGCGGAGGACAGCGGCGACTTGAGCGAGAACCCGGTCATGGCGTCGAGGAGCAGCGCGCAATCCTCCGCCGAGCGCGCCATCGGACCGGTCACGCTCTGGTCGTGCCAGGGCAGCGCCGCGGGATGCTTGGTCACCAGGCCCGCGGTGGTGCGCAGCCCGACGACGCCGCAGAACGCGGCCGGCGTGCGCAGCGACCCGCCGAAGTCGGTGCCCTCGGCGAGCGGTGTCAGGCGGGCAGCGAGCGCCGCTGCGCCGCCGCCGGTCGAGCCCGAGGCCGAGAGCGCGGTGTTCCAGGGGTTGCGGGTCGCGCCGAACACCTTGTTGAACGTGTTCGCGCCGGCGCCGAACTCGGGCGTGTTGGTCTTGCCGAGGACGATCGCGCCCGCGGCCTTGAGCTTGCGCACCACCTCGGCGTCCTCGATGGGAACGTGGTCGCGGAACAGCGTCGAGCCGAAAGTCGTGCGGATGTCGGCGGTCGCGGTGAGGTCCTTGATCGCCAGCGGCACGCCGTGCAGGATCCCGAGCTTGCCGCGCTTCTTCACCGCCGCCTCCGCCTGCCGCGCCCAGGCCAGCGCTTTTTCCGGGACCACGGTACAGAACGCGTTCACCGCGGGATTGACGCGGGCGATTGCGGCCAGATGCGCCTCGACCACCTCGACCGGGCCGAGCTTGCGCGTGCGGATGAGGCGGGCGAGCTCGACGGCGGAAAGGCGGGTGAGTTCCCTGGCCATGAGACATCATATACTGCGCGCACCCGCTTCGACCCGTCCGCCGCCATGAGCCAACACAACCAGTACGAACTGCTCAAGCAAAGGCGCTTCCTTCCCTTCTTCCTGACGCAGTTTCTCGGCGCGTTCAACGACAACGTCTACAAGAACGCGCTGGTGATCCTGGTCGCGTTCCACGCGGCGAGCCTCTCCACCCTGTCCGCGCCCACGCTCTCCAACCTGGCGCAGGCGCTTTTCATCCTGCCGTTCTTCCTGTTCTCGGCGACGGCGGGGCAGATCGCCGACAAGCTCGAAAAATCGCGCCTCATCCGGTGGGTCAAGCTCGCCGAGATCGCGATCATGGCGCTCGGCGCCGCGGGCCTGGTCCGGCGCGACCTGTCGCTGCTCCTGGCCGCGCTGTTCCTCATGGGATTGCATTCCACGGTGTTCGGCCCGGTCAAGTACTCCTACCTGCCGCAGCACCTGGCCCAGGAGGAGATCATCGGCGGCAACGGGCTGGTGGAGATGGGCACCTTCCTGGCGATCCTGGTCGGAACGCTGCTGGGCGGCTTCCTGATCGCCGGGGGATCGGCGGGCCCGGTGGCGGTGACGGTGCTGGTGCTGGCCGGGCTGGGCTACCTCGCGAGCCGCGGCATACCGCGCTCTCCCGCGGCCGCGCCCGACCTGGTGATCAACTGGAACCCTGTCTCGGAGACCTGGCGGATCCTGACATTCATGCGGCGCAACCGCGTGGTGTTTCTCTCGGTGCTCGGCATTTCCTGGTTCTGGTTCCTCGGCGCGGTCTATCTCTCGCAGTTTCCCGTCTACACCAAAGACGTGCTTTCCGGGCGGGAGGAAGTGGTGAGCATGCTGCTCGCCATTTTCTCGGTGGGGATCGGCCTCGGCTCGCTCCTGTGCGAGCGGCTCTCGGGCCGCCGCATCGAGCTCGGCCTGGTGCCGTTCGGCTCGATCGGGCTCACGCTGTTCGGCATCGACCTGTATTTCGCGAGCGGCGGGCTGGCCGCGCACCCGCCTTTCGGCGCGGCGGAATTCCTGCGCGAGCCGACGCACTGGCGCATCCTCGCCGACCTCGCCCTGGTCGGGGTGTTCGGCGGCTTCTACATCGTGCCGCTGTACGCGCTCATCCAGACGCGCTCCGAGGCGAGCGAGCGCTCGCGCATCATCGCCGGCAACAACATCCTGAACGCGCTGTTCGTGGTCGCCGCCGCCCTTCTCGCGATCGCCCTGCTCGACCTGGGCCTGACCATCCCGCAGCTGTTCCTCGCCGCCGCCGTGCTCAACGCGGCCGTGGCCATCTATATCTATACGCTGGTGCCCGAGTTCCTGATGCGCTTCCTGATCTGGCTGCTGGTGCACACGGTGTACCGGCTGGAGAAATCCGGACTGGAGAACATCCCGGCGACCGGGCCCGCCGTCCTGGTCTGCAACCACGTGAGCTTCGTCGACGGCCTGGTCATCGCCGCGGCCTGCCCGCGCCCGGTGCGCTTCGTCATGGACCACCAGATCTTCAAGATCCCGGTCCTCTCCTTCGTATTCCGCACCGGCCGCGCGATACCGATCGCGCCCGCCAAGGAGGATCCCCAGGCCCTGGAGCGCGCCTACGACGACATCGCCAGGGCCCTCGAGGAAGGCGACCTCGTCGGCATCTTCCCGGAGGGCAAGATCACCCACGACGGCAACCTCAATCCCTTCCGTCCCGGGATCACGCGCATCGTCCAGCGCACGCCCGTGCCGGTGGTGCCGCTCGCGCTGCGCGGGCTGTGGGGCAGCTTCTTCTCGCGGCGGGGCGGTGCAGCGATGACGAAATGGGGCCGCATCGCCAAGCGGATCTACTCGCGCATCGGCCTGGTCGCGGCACCGGCGGTGCCGGCGAAGGAGGTCACGCCCGAGAGCTTGCAGGCGATGGTGCTCGAGCTCCGCGGCGACGCTCTGTAGCGCGCCTAGCGCGCCGCGCGCGCCTCGATCAGCTCGCGCAACGGCGCCGGCAGGAAACCGCGCAAGGTCGCGGACCACTGCGCTTCCCGGCGCTGCCACAGAACGCCGAGCGCGATGATCCCCAGCCCCAGCACCGAGAGCGCGAGGGGAAAGATCATGCTGTTCTGGAACACGCGCCACGAGAGATGGCCGAGATAGCCGGCCACGCCCAGGCCGCCGAACACCGCGAACACGCGCCGCCCGAGCACCGCGCCCGCCAGGATCATGAGGACGTTGATGCCGCAGTAGGCGAGCTTGCCGAGCTCGCTGCCCGAGTTCATGAGCGACAGCCCGCCCCAGAAGGTGAGCACGCCGAACAGGTACAGCCAGAAGGCGTAGTCGCGCGAGAAGCGCGAGCGCAGGTCCACCCAGAACGCGAGGAGCGTCATCGCCAGGCCGAACCACACCGAGATGAATTTGCGGATCTCCCAGTCGTAGACGCGCTCCTGGCCCATGAGAAACGGGACCAAATCCATGCTCATGTACCACAGCGTCACCGCGATCGGCATCAGCATGAAGGGAAAGCGGTAGCGCCACAGCAGGATCGAGCCGATGGCGAGCGTGCCGAATTCCATCATGATCCAGCGCCAGTCGATGAAGGCGTGGTAATCGCGGTAGGGCTTGTTGTCGCCCCAGTAGCCGAGCGCCATCTGCGCGAAGAAGATCGCGAGCGGCACCATCACCACCGCCAGCGTCGCGAGGATCCCCGCGGGCAGGAACAGGCGCTTGCGCTCGAGCAGCCAGTGCGTGAGCGTGAGCGCGAGCACGCCGTAGCCCACCGAGATGAAGAAGCCGCCCCAGCCGCCGAGCGCGTTCCAGCCGAGCGTCATGAACAGCGACATCGCGCCGATCGCGATCATGCCGCCCAGGTAGTAGAGCACGTGGACCAGCG
>DATIWX010000082.1:0-3727 GCA_035519135.1 Burkholderiales bacterium
GAGCGTCGGGATGCCGATGCCGAGGTTGACGAGCATGCCGTCGCGCAGCTCCTGCGCGATTCGCTTCGCGATGATTGTCTGGGCGTCCATGGGTCAGGCGTGCGAGATGATGTAGTCGACGACCGGCGCCGGCGTCACGACGTGGTCGGGGGCGATCACGCCCACCGGCACGATGTTGTCGGCTTCCACGATCACCGTGTCGGCGGCCATGGCCATCACCGGGTTGAAGTTGCGCGCGGTCAGCGCGTAATAGAGGTTGCCGATGTAGTCGGCCAAGAACGCCTGCACCAGCGCGAAATCGGCGCGCAGCGCGGTCTCGAGGAGATAGGGTTTGCCCTCGACCTCGATGCGCTGCTTTCCTTTCTCCACGACGGTGCCCACGCCCGTGGGCGTCAGCACGCCGCCGAGGCCGAAGCCGCCGGCGCGGATGCGCTCGATCAGCGTGCCCTGCGGCACGAGGTCCACCTCGAGCTCGCCGGCGAGCATCTTTTTCTGCGTCTCGGGGTTGAGGCCGATATGGCTTGCGATCGTCTTCTTCACCGCGCCGGCGCTGATCAGCTTGCCGATGCCGATGCCGGGGGCCGCGCTGTCGTTGGCGATCACCGTCAGGTTGCGCTTGCCCTGGCGCACGAGCTCGTCCACCAGGCGCCCCGGCGTGCCCACGCCCATGAACCCGCCGATCATCACGCTCGCGCCGTCGGGTATCAGCGCCACGGCGTCCTTCAGTAAGATGGTCTTCATTGGGCGGTCCAGCCTCCGTCGACCGGCAGCGCGATGCCGCGGATCTGGGCCGCGGCTTGCGAGCACAGGAAAAGCGCCGCCGCACCGATCTCGTCCGGCGTCGCGAACTCGAGCGAGGGCTGCTTTTCGCCGAGCAGTTTCATCCTTGCGGCATCGGGCGCGAGCTTCTCCCGGGCAGCGATAGCGTCGATCTGCTTCTGCACGAGCGGCGTCAGCACCCAGCCGGGGCAGATCGCGTTGCAGGTGATTCCGGTGGTCGCGGTCTCGAGCGCCACGACCTTCGTCAGGCCGAGGATGCCGTGCTTCGCCGCGACGTAGGCTGCTTTCTGCGCCGACGCCACCAGGCCGTGCGTCGAGGCGATGTTGATGATCCGTCCCCAATTGCGCGCCTTCATGTTCGGCAGGGCGGCGCGGATGGCGTGAAACGCGGCCGAAAGGTTGATCGCGATCACCGCATCCCACTTCTCGACCGGAAACTCTTCGACCGGCGCGACGTGCTGGATGCCGGCATTGTTCACTAGGATGTCTACCCCGCCTAGCTCACGCGCGGCCTGCGCCACCATGGCCGCGATCTCGGCGGGCTTCGACATGTCGGCCGCGTTGTAGTCGACCTTCACCTTGTACTGGGACCTGAACTCGGCGACGAGCTTGTCGATCTGCGCCTTGTCGCCAAAGCCGTTCAGCACCATGTGCGTTCCCGCGGCGGCGAGGGCGCGCGCGATGCCAAGGCCGATGCCGCTCGTCGAGCCCGTCACCAGCGCCACCTTGCCATCGAGCTTCTGAACCATGACCGCTCCTTTTCGCTGACCGCTTTCAGGATGTGTGGGAGCAAGCGTAGCCCGCAGCCTTCCGTTTAGGGTCGGGAAAACGTCGAACTTGCGTAGCGGTTTGGTACGGCTCAGCAGCTTCAGAATCAAATCGGACTGAAGGGCCACGATTTGCGAACGATTCGACGAGCGCCAGAGTGGCCTTGCCTTCTGGACGCAGCGTCGCTCCATCGCAGTCGAAGAACGTGTCCATCGAGACGCGGAACGGGACGTTTGCGATACCGGCCCCGGCGCAGGCGGGGCCTCGACCGTGCTACCGGCCCCTCGGTCGGCACCCTCAAAGCTGACCAAACGCTGACCGTTCGGTGACCACGCCAGAACCGTCCGTCCCTACGTTAGACTTTGCGGCGCATGCAGGGGGGAGTCATGGAGCGCAAGCGCTTGGAGCAGGAACCGGAAGCCGAGACGCCGCTTCCGCACCTTCGTCGCGCGACTTCGATGCCGGCCTCGGCGAGCCTGCCGGCGCAAGAACGGCACGCGCGAGAGGGAATTTCCGGCCCGTCCGCAGGACAAGATGGAGAACATTCCTCGTGGACCGGCGCCGGTCTCGCGATGCACCTCCCGGTGAGGATGCGGGATATGCTCAAGCGCTATGGCCTTGCCCTGGCCTTGGCGGGGCTCGCGCTGCTCATTCGCGGCGTACTTCCCTTCAAGGAGGGCACCGCCATCTACCAGCTTCCGATCGCGGCCGTGGTCCTGAGCGCCTGGTACGGCGGAAGGGGGCCTGGCTTGTTCGCTTCGCTGATCTGCATAACGGGAAGCTCGTATTGGTTCGTCCCACCGGTGAATTCGTTCGCGACATCGCCGGATCACGCGCTGCCCTTCTCCATCTTCGTCGTTCTGTGCCTGTTGCTGAGCGAGTTCAGTGCGAAGCACCGGCGTGCCGCGCAGGCGCTGCGCGCGAGCGAGGAGCGCTTTCGCACTCTCGTGCAGTTCTCCTTCGACGTGTACTGGGAGACCGACGCCGAGCATCGCTTCACGCGCCAGGAATTTTCCGAACGGCTGACCGACGCGCCGGAACGCGAAGCTCAGATCGGCAAGACGCCCTGGGAGATCCCGTACGTCGAGCCCGACAACGAAGGTTGGCGCATGTATCGGGCTACAGTCGACGCACATCTCCCCTACCGCGACTTCGAACTGGCGCGCCCGACTGCAAACGGAGGCGTGC
This sequence comes from Burkholderiales bacterium, assembly GCA_035519135.1. Classification (GTDB taxonomy): domain Bacteria; phylum Pseudomonadota; class Gammaproteobacteria; order Burkholderiales; family SG8-39; genus VBDM01. The sequence goes on from DATIWX010000082.1 coordinate 2,737, forward strand.
GATATCTCGCCGCCTCGGGGATTCCGGTGTTCGATGAAACCGGGCGCTTCGTGGGCTACCGGGGTGTCGGCCGCCATATCACCGAGCGCAAGCGCGCCGAGGCGGAGCACCAGAGCTACCTGAAGTTCCTGGAGAGCATGGACCGCATCCACCGTGTCATGCAGGGCACGAACGACCTAGAGCGGATGATGAGCGACGTGCTGGACGCGGTGCTGGAGACCTTCGCCAGTGACCGGGCTTGGATCCTCTATCCCTGCGACCCGGATGCTCCTTCCTGGCGCGTCGTCATGGAGCGCGCAGTCCCGGAGTTTCCGGGCGCGGCGGCTGCCCCGGGGCGCGATTTGCCCATGACGGCCGACTTTGCCGAAGTAGCGCGCGTCGCGCTCGGTTCCCGGGGCGCCCTGCCGGCCGGGCCGGGTCACGAGCGCGCGGTGAAGCCGGAGATCGCCGAGCACTCCGGCGTCCGCTCGGAGATACTGATCGCGCTCCATCCGAAAGGCGATCGGCCTTACCTGTTCGGGCTGCACCAATGCGCGCGCCCTCGCACCTGGACAAAGGAGGAGCAACGTCTTTTCGAGGAGATCGGTCACCGGCTTACCGAGGCGCTGAGCAGCCTCATCGCCTTCCGTAGCCTGCAGGAGAGCGAGCGCCGGTTAGACGCGGCACAGCGGGTCGCGCGTGTCGGCTGGTGGGAGCGCGACTATCTCAGCCGCCACGTCTCGCTTTCCGACGAGGCGTGCCGCATTTTCGGCGTGCAGCCGCTCGATCTCCCGCAATGGCAGGGGCGCTGGGTGAGTCTCATTCACCCGGAGGACCGCGAGAAGACCGCCGCGGCGAGTGAAATCGCGCTCGCCGGCGGTCCGCGCTACGACGTCGAATACCGAGTGGTGAGGCCGGACGGCGCGGTTCGCGTGGTGCACAGCCAAGGGGACGTCATACGGGACGAGTCCGGCCGTGCTGTTCGCCAGTTCGGCGTAATGCAGGACATCAC
>DATIWX010000083.1:0-10383 GCA_035519135.1 Burkholderiales bacterium
CGCGAGCAGGGCGCCCGCGGCGACGGCCGGGGCGAAAGGCCGTCGCGCGGGCGGCGCGCGATCGTCCCCTTGCGCCACCGTAGCCGGCCGCGGGTCGACGCGCGCGGCAGCCGCAGGCCCGGCGGCGGCCACGGGAACCGCGACGACCTGCGAAGTCGTCTGCGGCGGAGATACGCGCGCCCTCGCGGCGTCGGGCGCGGGGACGGGCGTTTGCCAGGCTCGCTGCTCCGGCGCGGCGCTCTCGGGTTCAGGCGCGTAGTCAGGTTCGACCGGCAGCGCGTCGTGCGTCTCCGCTTCGGGTGGCTCGGCCTGCGGCAGTTCGATTCTCCGATGCGCGACCGGAACGGGCGGCCGGATCGACGCCGTGCGCACGGGCCGTTGCCGCATCGCCGGTGCGCGTGCCGGCCTGGCGGCGGACCGGACCGGCGGCGGCGCAAGGGGGGATGGAGGGCGAATCGCTCTGTCCTGCGGCTTCGCGGGAGCGCGTGCGTCCGCGGCCTTTGCGCTTTCCTCCGGCCTCGCGATCCGCGCGGGTTCGGGCGGGGCGGCGGGCGCGGTCGCAGCCGACGCGGCCGCCCCGAGCACCGCGGCCAGCCCGCCCTCCAGGTCCGCCTCGATCAGCAGGCGCATCAGCTTGTCGAAGGTGGTGAGGAAGGCGATCTCCGGTCCCTGCATGGCGTAGCCGTCCATCCAGCCGGTGAGGGCGTTGTGCTCGCCGGCGGGCCTTTGCAGGCTTGCGGCGGGGACGATCTCAGTCACGCGGTCGACGCGAAACGCGACCGTGCCCTCGGGGAACGCGACCACGATGGCGAGCGTTGCCGCGGCAGGCCCGTTCCCCGTTTCGAGCCCGAGCGCGGCGCCCGGATCGCACAGGAGCGCCATGCGGCCGCGGAACATGAAGACCCCCGCGATGCCCTTGCGGAGAAACGGCAGGGCGTGCACCTCGCCGACCTGCGCGATCGCCTGGACTTCGTCCACCGGCGCGCAGAAGCGCGCCGAGCCGCGTTCGAAGAACACGAAGCTGCCTCCCGGGACGAATTGCGGGGCGTGGCGTGAAGTGGCGTGCGCTTGCATCCGGCTGGCCGAGAGTCCGCTCAATCAACGATAACGGCCGGATCCGGCGATCGCTTTACTTCCGGAGCAAGGGGGCCGTTGATCCGGTTGACACTTCCTGCTGGGACCGCCGATGGAAGCAACGCAGAAGGTCACCGTGCAGCATCTGCGGCAACGCATCGACGACCTGCCGCTGCTCCCCAACGTCGTCGTCGAGCTGCTCAGGCTCGATTCGCGCGCCGAGGACTACTTCGAGCGCGTGCTCTCGCTGGCGAGCGGCGATCCGACGTTCGCCACCAAGCTCCTGCTCTACGCCAACTCGGCGTCCGTGGCGGCTTCGCATCCGGTCACCTCGCTTCGCGATGCGCTTGTACTAGTGGGGGCACAGAACGCGGTCGACCTGATCCTCGCTCATTCTTGCGCCTGGGTATTCCTCCCGCATCACGACTGGGAGCGCGATCTGTGGAGCCACTCCCTCGCCGTCGCCTCCCTGATGCGCGCCCTGGCGTCGCACCTCCGCGGATCGCAGGTCAGTCCGGACAAGGCCCACCTGTTTGGGCTGCTGCATGACATCGGCCGCTTCGTTCTCTACCTGGAGGCGCCGGAGGAACTGCGCACCATCGGCGAAACCGAGTGGAATTCTCCCCAGGCGCTCGTCGACGCGGAGCTCGGGCTCTGCGGGTTCACCCACGCCGAGCTCGGCTACCTTGCGTTGGAAAAATGGAAGCTGCCAGCGGAGCTCGCCTGGGTCGTGCGCTATCACCATTCCGCGCCACCGCCGGGCGCGAGGATTCCGGTGGAAGACCGGCAGATCATCGATCTGCTCCGCGACGCGGACGGGCTCGCCTGCACCCTGGCGCGCCCCGAGGACTGGCGCGGGCTGTCCGATTCCGGGCTGCAGGCGAAGATCAGGCCCGTGCTCGCGGCAGCCTACGACGCTCCGCCCGAGCGGCTGTCCGCCGTGATCCGCGACGCCCTGGAGCGTGCCGCGCAGATGGGCAAGGCGCTGGGCGTGGCGCGGCCGGGCGCCTGAAGCGCGCTGCCCCTCGGCTCTCCGACGGGAGCGACGACGGCGCGCTGCAACGATTTGTTTCAGAAAAGCGTCAACTTCGGAAGGTAGAATGGCGTCCTCGAAGTCGCCGCGCCACCGCCTGTTTCCCGGAATCCGGCATGAAGACGCAGTCCGAATCAGCAACCCTCGAATCCCTGGCCGCCAGCGCCGCCGCGCCGCCGCGAGATCGCTGGGACGCGCTCCTGATCCTGGCGATCTTCGCCGGCATCGGCGCGCTCGCCTACGCGGCGCTCGCGACGCCGCTGCTGCAGCCCCTGGTGGACGTCGCGCGCCGCGAGCACTGGAGCATGCTGTGGGTGCGCCCGACGATCATCTGGATCAGCATGGGGCTGCTGCTGCTCCTGATGCGCACCGTTCTGTGGCTCGGCTATCGCCCCTTCGAGGCCGCCGGTGAGGAGGACGCCCCCCGCCTGACCGTGCTCATCCCCGCGTACAACGAGGGAGCCATGGTCGAGGAAACCATCGCTTCGGTCGCGGCCGCGCGCTATCCCCGCGAGCGCCTGCAGATCATCGCCATCGACGACGGCAGCACCGACGATACCTGGCACCACATCCGCCACGCGGCGCTGCGGTTCCCGTCGCTGGTCACGCCGGTGCGCCTTCCCGCCAATCAGGGCAAGCGCGGCGCCCTCGCCGAAGGATTCCGGCGCTCGACCGGCGAAGTCATCGTCACCGTCGACTCGGACAGCATCATCGAGCGCGGCGCGCTCCTCGCGATCGCCGGCCCTTTCCGCGATGCCCGCGTCGGCGCGGTCGCGGGAAAAGTCGCCGTCCACAATCGCAGGGCCGGCCTCATCCCGCGGATGCTGCACGTGCGCTTCATCCTGTCGTTCGACTACCTGCGCAGCGCCCAGTCCGTGTTCCGGACGGTCTACTGCTGTCCGGGCGCGCTCGCCGCGTATCGCGCCGCGGTCGTGCGGCGGGTGCTCCCCGAATGGGAACGCCAGCGGTTTCTTGGCGCGCCGTGCACCTACGGAGAGGACCGCGCCCTCACCAACGACATCCTGGCCGCGGGATACGACACCGTATACCAGCGCAGCGCCGTCGTGCACACCGTCGTCCCCGAGACCTATTCCAAGCTGTGCAGGATGTTCCTGCGCTGGGACCGGAGCTATATCCGCGAGGAATTCCGCTTCGCCAGGATCGTGTGGTCGCGGCCCCCGTGGTCGCGCGCGCTCGCGTTCTACGAGAGCGCGATCACCAATCTGCGCTATCCGGTGGGCTACGCCTCCATCGCGCTGTGGGCGATGAACGCGATGAAGGACCCGGGCTCGGTGGTGCGCATGCTGCTCGCGATCATGGTGGTGTCGCTGGTCTACGTGCTCTACTACCTCAGGAGCGAGCGCTCCTGGGATTTCGTGTTCGGCATTCTCTACGCCTACTTCTCTTTCTTCGCTCTCACCTGGATCTTTCCCTACGCGGTGCTCACCGTGCGCGCGCGCGGCTGGCTGACGCGCTGAAGACGCCCGAAACAAATCGGGGCGCCTGAGCGCCCCGATCGTATGTCCTTGCGAGCCCGCGGCTCAGTTCAGTTCGCGTTCCCTCTCGATCAGCTCGTCGCGGCCCCTGTACGTGATCGCGTACTTGCCGCCCTTCACTTCGGCGCAGGCGAGCTGGGTCAGCCTGCGCACCACGCTCGTCGGAATGTCGGCTGAAAGCTGGTTCGCCGCTCTCGCGTTGCGAAGTTTCCGCAGCCAGTCGATGTCTTCCTTGGTCAGCCTGCGGTCTATCAAAGATGCTCTCCGAGAGGGATTTTCCGTAAGGCGAGCAATAAGTCCGCAACCTCCGTGCCAATCCTTGGCGTTTATATTAATCAAAGAGTTAAGCGGCACACCTCTTGCCGTTTCGTCGCCTGCCGGCGACGGCTACGAGCGAGCGTCTTCTCTAATACATTGATTATGAAACGAGTCCTGGTGTCGGGGCGCGACGACAGCCGGGCCAAAAATATGACGCGCGCATAGCGGGTCAGCGCGCCAGGCTCGCCAGCGCGGCGAGAGCGGCGAGCAGCCCCGCGCCCTTGCGCGGGGTGAACGGCTCGCGCAGCAGAGCGAAGCCGAGCACGGCGGTGACGACGAAGCCCATCTGCGCGATCGGCACGATCACGCTCGCCTCGCCGCCTTGCAGGCCTTTTGCGAGGAAGACAAAAGCGCAGACGAGCAGCACCGCGGCGACCGGCGCATGGCTCAGGGCTGCGCGCGAGGGACGGATGCCGCCGTCGAGGCGGGCGGCAAACGCGGTCGCGAGCGTCACCGCGACCCCGCCTTGCGTGACCACCAGCGCGATCGGCGCGGCACCGGCGAGCAATCCGAGCTTGTAGGTGAAGCTCGCGATCCCCACCGCGACGGTCGCGACCAGCACGCGCAACAGGGACGCCCGGTCTTCCGGATCGGCGCGACGGCTCCCGGCGCCCGGCGCAGAGAGCAGCAGCCAGACCGCGAGGAGGGCGAAGGCCAGTCCCGCGATCTTGGCCGCGGTCACCGGCTCGCGCAGGATGAGCACGGCGAGCGCCGCGGTAACGGCGAAGCTCAGCCGGAAGATCGTCGCGTTGGTGCTCACCGAGCCGTGCTTCAGGCTCCAGGCGAAGTTGTAGTAGCCGACCGTGACGAGCACGCCCGCCAGCGCGCCCCACAGGGCTCCGGCGCCGAACGCGAGCGTCCCGGAGGCGAGGCCGTAGAGAAGCGCGAGCGAGCTGAAGAACCAGGTCTGCACCATGAGGAACTGGTGCGCCTGCGCGCCCGCCGCGGCGCCGCGCTTGTAGACGAAATCGGCGAGGCCATAGAGCAGCAGCGCGCCGAGCGCGTAGGCGATGCTTTCGCTCAACGTCGTGCTGCTCTAGAACTTCATCGCCCGCTGAAGCGCCGGCCGCGCGGCCATGTCGTCCAGCCAGCGCGCAACGTTGGCGAAGCCCTCGACCAGCGCGGGCTGCACGCTCCTCATCCGGCCGAGCGCGCCGTAGAGCGCGAAATCCGCGATCGTGACCTCGTTGCCGGCGGCATAGCGCTGCTTGCCGAGCCGGCTGTCCCAGACCGTGACGTAGTTCTTCCACATCGTCTTGAAGACCTCGATCGCGGGCGCGTGCTGATCCTTGTTGCGCGACAGCACCAGGATCGCCGTGACCATCGCGCTCATGTCGCTCGCCGCGCTCATCAGCGCCTGCCAGAACGCCGGCCGCGTGGCGGGGTCCTTCGGCAGGAACTTGCCCGACTTCTCGGCGCAATACAGGAGCACCGCGACCGACTGCGAGATCGTGACCGGCTTGCCGCCGGGGCCTTCGGTGTCGACGATCACCGGGATCTGCCCGTTCGGGTTGATCGCGAGGAACGAGGGCGTTTTCTGCTCGCCCTTGGCGAGATCGACGGGATGGAACGCGTAGGCGAGGCCGCATTCCTCGAGCGCGATGCGGGCGCGCATGCCGTTGGCGGTGCCGGCGGCGTAAAGGTCGATCATGGTTATCCGTTTCCGTGGAGTTGGAGGGCGGGCGCCATTATCTACCGGGCAGGACGATGCGGAAAAGGCTGCCCCTGGATTCCCCGCTCTCGAGCTCGATGCGGCCGTCGTTCGACGCGACCGCCCACTGGGCGACCACCGGCGCCGATTGCGGGACGAAGATCGGTTGCGCCTGGAATCGGTCGCTACCGAGTAATACGCAGTCGAATAAAAAGGGCCGGCGATCGCCGGCCCTTTTCTTTTGGAACCCTGGTCTGGCTCAGCGCTCGTTGCGCGCGACCCTCTTGGCGAGGTCCGGGCGGAACACGCGCTTGTCGGCCGAGGCGCGCTCGAGCGCGGCGACCGGGATGGCGATCTCGGCGCCCGCCGCGTCGCGGAAGCGCAGCGCCGGCGCGTCGCCGAGGTAGCTGCCCACGCTGAGCGGCGTCCACTCGGACGGGATGACGACAGCCACGGGGTTGCCGGCGGACAGCGTGTATACGTGCATGCTCTCCCAACGGGATTCGTCGGCCCGGGAGAGGGCGGGAGCAGCGGCGAGGGCCGCTGCCAGCAAGGTCAGCGCAAAGGGGCTCTTCATGTGGGTCTCCCTGGTAGTGGTCGCCGCACTATACGGACCGCGGCCGTTTTTCCCGAGGAAATAGTCCGTGTTGCGCCGCGAATCCCCCGGGATATTGTCGGAGACTTGATCTGGATCAAGTCTATTTTGGGGCGGCCCACGAATCTCGCAGCGAAACCGCACGGTTGAAAGTGGAAGGGGTGTCGCGGTCTGCCACGAAGTAGCCGTGGCGCTCGAACTGGAAGCGCTCTTCGCTCTTGGCGCCCTTCAGCGCGGGCTCGAGCTGGGCGGCGACCACCTTCTTCGACTCGGGATTGAGGTCCTTCAGGAAATCCGTGTCCCCGGCGCCGGGGTGGGGGACCCGGAACAGGCGGTCGTAGAGGCGCACTTCCGCCGGGTGGGCATGTTTCGCGCTCAACCAGTGGATGGCGCCCTTCACCTTCACCTGTTCCGCGCCCGGCGTGCCCGAGCGCGTGTCGGGGTCGTACCTGCAGCGCACGGTGTCGGTGGCCTTGTCGTAGCCCAGGCACTCGACCACGTAGCCGTAGCGCAGCCGCACCTTGTTGCCGGGGAACAGGCGGAAGTAGCCCTTGGGCGGCGACTCGCTGAAGTCCTCGCGCTCGATCCACAGCTCGCGCGAGAACGGCAGGGCGCGCTTTCCCCACTCGGGCTTGTGCGGGTGGTTGGGCGCCTCGCACAGCTCTTCCCTGTCCTGCGGATAGTTCTCGATCACCAGCTTCACCGGGTCGAGCACGGCGATGCGCCGCGGGGCGACGTCGTTCAGGTGCTCGCGCATGCAGTCCTCGAGCACGGAGAATTCGATCCAGGAGTCGGCCTTGGCGACGCCGATGCGCTCGGCGAAGAGGCGGAAGCCCTCGGGGGTGAAGCCGCGCCGGCGCGCGCCGACGAGCGTCGGCATGCGCGGGTCGTCCCAGCCGTCGACGTGTTTCTCCTCGACCAGCTGGATGAGCTTCCTCTTCGACAGCACCACGTAGGTCAGGTTGAGCCGGGCGAACTCGATCTGCTGGGGCAGCGGCCGCTGCAGCAGGCCCGGCCGGCGCACGCCGTCGTAGCCGGTCCAGTCCTCGGCGAGCCGCTCGTTGAACCAGTTGTACAGCGGCCGGTGGTCCTCGAACTCGAGCGTGCAGATCGAGTGGGTGATGTTCTCGAGCGCGTCCGACACGCCGTGAGCCCAGTCGTAGGTCGGGTAGATGCACCACGCGTCTCCGGTGCGGTGATGGTGCGCGTGGCGGATGCGGTACATGGCCGGGTCGCGCATGTTCATGTTGGGCGAGGCCATGTCGATGCGGGCGCGCAGCACGTGCTCGCCCTCGGCGTACTTGCCCTCGCGCATTTCGCGCAGCAGCTTCAGGCTCTCGTCGACCGTGCGCGTGCGGTAGGGGCTCTCCTTGCCGGGGTCGGTGAGCGTGCCGCGCAGCGCGCGCATCTGGTCGGCCGAAAGGCTGTCGACGTAGGCGTGGCCGCGGCGCACCAGCTCCTCGGCGAACTCGTACAGGTACTCGAAGTAGTCCGACGCGTAGTACTCGTTCGGCTCCCAGGAGAAGCCGAGCCATTGCACCGCGTCGCGGATCGAGTCGACGTACTCGGTCTCCTCCTTCGTCGGGTTGGTGTCGTCGAAGCGCAGGTGGCAGGCGCCGCCGTAGTCGCGCGCCAGGCCGAAGTTGAGGCAGATCGACTTGGCGTGGCCGTAGTGCAGGTAGCCGTTCGGCTCGGGCGGAAAGCGCGTGCGGATCTTCGCCGTGTCGGGCGGCGCGAGCTCCGCCGAGAGCGCGGAGCCGGGCTTGCCGCTCCACCTGCGCCTGGCGAACTTGCCCGCCATCAGGTCGGCCTCGACGATCTGGCGGATGAAGTTGGAGTGCGAGGCTTCCTGCTGCTTCCTGGCGGGAGAGGACATCGTGCGACCGTGTTCGGATTTGCCGCGATTTTACCGCACGCCTCCCGCCGGCCCGGGTTTGCCGGGTTGCCCGGCCCCGGGCGCGAACGCGAGCGCGAGGCAGATCGCCGCCGCGGCCGACACCGCGGCGGGCGCGGTGAAGAAGTACAGGCCGCACAGCACGGTGAACGCGAGGTAGCCGGCGAACAGCGTCGCGACCAGCGGGCGCGTGCGGGCCGGGTCGCTGCGCGCCATGGTCCCGAGCTGCCACAGCAGCACTGCGAGCAGCAGCAGCGTCACGCTGAACAGCAGGCTGAAGCCGCGGTAGAAATCCCAGTGCGTCCGGCGAAATCCCATGATGCTGAACGGGTAGGCCTGCATCGCCATGAACACGGCCGCTTCCTCGGGGCCCCGAGACGAGGGGTCGAGTGCCTTGTAGGTATGCCCGGCGCAGAACACCAGCGTCAGCCCCGACGCGATGCGCAGCAGGATCGACTGTTTCGTTTGTTTCATGGGCCCTCGCACTGTGAGAAAAGTCTCATATCCTGGGCGTCCCGCCCGGCCGTGTCCCCGACATTATGTGTTAGCATCGTCGGCCAAGCACGAAATTCACGGCGGAAAAGCGTTTCCGCCGGCAGTTGCAGGCAACCGCGATTCGCGCGCTGGCGGGTCGCGGTTTGCAGGGGCACATTGGGAGGTATGCCGCTGTGAGACCGTTTGGTGTACTGGACGACCCGCGCCGTCGCATTCTCATCCAGGCGCTCGCCGCAGGGTTCTTCTCCTCGGCCGGAAGCGCCGCCGCGCAGATCTTCGGCCGCTCGCCCGGGCCGCTCCCCGCCGGACAATCGATCTACCGCGTTTCCGGCACGGTGAGCGTCAACAGCCAGCCGGCGACTCTGCAGACCCGCATCAAGCCCGGCGATACCGTCGAGACCGCGCCCAACGGGGAGGTCGTTTTCGCCGTCGCGGAGGAGGCCTTCCTGCTGCGCGGCGGCAGCCGCATGGTGATCGAGACGCCGCCGCCGCGGTCGGGGCTGGTGACCGCCATGCGGCTGGTGACCGGCAAGGTGCTGTCGGTGTTCGGCAAGGGCAGGCCGACGCGCATACTCACCGCGACCTCGACCATCGGCATCCGCGGCACCGGGGTGTACGCCGAGACCGATCCCGAGCAGACCTATTTCTGCACCTGCTACGGCGTGGCGGACGTCACCGCGACCAACGATCCCACCAGCAAGCAGACGGTGGTGGCGACCCATCACGACAATCCGCTCTACATCCTGGCGAAGGGCAAGGAAGGCGCGGCCATCCGCAAGGCGCCCTTCATCAACCACACCGACCAGGAGCTGATGCTGATCGAATCGCTGGTCGGGCGCACGCCGCCGTTCGTGTTCCCGATGGAAAACTACAATGCGCCGCGGCGCGACTACCCGTAGGAGGCGCAGGGCGATCCTGGCGACCGCCGCGGCCCTGGTCCCCGCCGTCGCGCCCGGGACGGCGCGCGCGCTGGACTTCGATTTCACCCCGGCGCGCGTGGAAGCGAGCCTGACCTCGGACGACAACGTCACCCGCGCGGGCGGCAGCGACGCCCTGCGCGACACGATCTTCGGCGTGCGCGCGAGCAAGGGACTGCTGCTGCCGGTGACGCAGCGCACGCGCGCCATCGTGCAGGGTTTCCTGGGCGGGGAAAAATTCCAGAAGTACGACGGCCTGTCGCACAATTTCATCGGCGCGCAGGCGGACATCCAGTTCCGCTCCTCCGGCGATTTCGGCTCGGCGACCTATTCCGCGTTCCTCCGCACCCAGGCCGAGTACTACCAGTCGACCCTGCGCGACGGCTACCGCCACGCCTACGGGGTCACGGTCCTCAAGCCCCTCACCGACCGCGTCACCTTCCTCGGGGCGCTGCAGCAGAACATCAGCGACGGCAAGAGCACCGTGTTCGATACGCAGAACACGGCGCTGCGCGCCAACTTCGACTGGAGCCTCAGCACCTGGAACACCTTCTACTTCGGAGCGGAGTACCGCAAGGGCGACTTCGTCTCCACGGCCTGCCGTACCTGCGACCCCAACAAGACGCTCGGCCTGGTGAATACCGCGACGCCGAACATCATCGAGGACGACGCCTTCACCGACGTCGTGCGCGACGCCTACCGCCTCAAGGCCAATATCATCGTCGCGACGCTGGGCTACAACCGCGCCTTCAGCAGCGGGCAGTCGCTCGACCTGTCCTGGCGCCGCGCCACGTCGTCGCTCTCGCAAAGCGCGGTCGCGCCGGCGACGAAATCGGATTTCGCCTACACCGTGAACCAGTACTCGCTCGCGTATCTCGTGCGCTTCTAGGGAGACGGCCATGAGAACACT
>DATIWX010000084.1:0-8448 GCA_035519135.1 Burkholderiales bacterium
TACGTGCAGTGGCACTCGATGGGGCGGCGCTTCTTCAACCGCCTGGGCGCCTCCCGCCTGGACCGCACCATCTGCTCCTCGGCCGGCAAGGCGGGAATGCAGATCACCGTGGGCGGGTCGCTCGGCATGGACCCGGAGCGCTTCGACGAGGCGCGGCTGATCCTCATCTGGGGCTCCAACCCGATCGTCTCCAACCTGCACATGTGGTCGCGCGCGCAGGAGGCGAAGCGGCGCGGCGCGAAGCTGATCGCGATCGACCCCTACCGCAGCCTTACCGCCGAGAAGTGCCACGAGCACCTCGCGCCCCTGCCGGGCAGCGACGCGGCGCTCGCGCTCGCGATGATGCACGTCATCATCGGGGAGAAGCGCTACGACGCCGACTACGTCGGGAAGTACACGCTCGGCTTCGAGCAGCTGAAGGAACGCGTCGAGGAGTACCCGCCGGAGGCGGTTGCACGGGTCACGGGGCTCCCCGCCGAGAGGATTGTCGCGCTCGCGCGCGAGTACGCGGGGACGCGCCCCGCGGCGATCCGGCTCAACTACGGCTTGCAGAGGCACTCGGGCGGCGGCATGGCGGTGAGGGCGGTGATGTGCCTGCCGGCGCTCACCGGCGACTGGCGCCACCCCGCGGGCGGCGCGGTGCTCGGCACCGCGGGATTCTTCGGGATGAACGACGCGAAGCTCGAGCGGCCGGACCTGCTGAAACTGTCGAAGAACGCCAACCCGCGCACCGTCAACATGGTGGAGATCGGCGACGCGCTGCTGGGCGCGCAGCCCCCGATCCGCGCGCTCTACGTGTACAACTCCAACCCGGTGGCGGTCGCCCCCGACTCGGGCAAGGTGGTGAAGGGCTTCTCGCGCGAGGACCTGTTCACGGTGGTGCACGAGCAGTTCTTCACCGACACCTGCGACTACGCGGACATCGTTTTGCCGGCGACCACGCAGCTCGAGCACTACGACGTGCACACCGCCTACGGGCATCTCAACGTGATGGCGAACAGTCCGGCGATCGCCCCGCTCGGGGAATCGCTGCCGAACAGCGAAGCGTTCAGGCGCCTCGCCGCGCGAATGGGATTCTCGGAAGAATGCTTCAGGGATTCCGACGAGGACATCTGTCGCCAGGCGCTCGAATCCTCCAAGCCGTCGATGCAGGGCATGGAGTGGGAATCGCTCAAGAAGAAGGGCTGGCAGCGCCTCAACGTTGCGGAGCGCTTCGCGCCCTTCGCGCAGGGCGGCTTCGCCACGCCTTCGGGAAAATGCGAGTTCTACAGCGAGACCGCAAGGAGGATGGGGATGGATCCGTTACCGGCCTACATCCCGCCGCGTGAGTCGGCGCAGTCCAATCCAGCGCTCGCGAACAGATATCCGCTCGCGATGATCTCCCCGCCCAACCGGCATTTCCTCAACTCGTCCTTCGCCAACATGCCGTTCGCGATCGCCGAGGCGAAGGAGCCCAGCCTGGACATGCATGCGGCGGACGCGGCGGCGCGCGGGATCAGGGACGGCGAACCGGTCCGCATCTTCAACGACCGCGGCTCCTTCACCGCCCGCGCGCGCGTCGGCGACAAGGTGCGCGAGGGCGTGGTGGTGGCGCTCTCGGTATGGTGGAAGAAGCTCGCCGGCGACCGCCGCAACGCGAACGAAGTGACTTCGCAGGCGCTCACCGACATCGGCCGCGGCGCGACCTTCTACGATTGCCTGGTCGAAGTAGAGCGCATCGCAAGCTAGGATGGCGGACGGCTCCAAGCTGAAGCCCGGCGCGAAGGACGCCCTCATCGTCGTCGACGTGCAGAACGACTTCTGCCCCGGCGGACGCCTGGCGGTGCAGAAGGGCGACGAGGTGGTGCCGGCCGTCAACGAGCTTGCGAAGCGCTTCGAGAACGTGGTGCTCACCCAGGACTGGCATCCGGCCGGGCACCGGTCGTTCGCGACCTCGCACCCCGGCACCAAGCCCTTCGACTCGATCAGGCTCGCATACGGCGAGCAGGTGCTCTGGCCGGATCATTGCCTCCAGGGCAGCGACGGCGCCGCGCTGCACAAGGACCTCGCCGTGCCGCACGCGCAGCTCGTCGTCCGCAAGGGCTGGCGCAGGGAGGTGGACAGCTACTCGGCCTTCCTCGAAGCCGATCGCAAGAGCCGCACCGGCCTGGAGGGCTATCTCGACGAGCGCGGCATCAAGCGCGTGTTCGTCTGCGGGCTCGCGACCGACTTCTGCGTGGCATGGACTGCGCTCGATGCGCTCAGGTTCAAGTTCGAAAGCGTGGTGATCGAGGACGCTTGCCGCGCGATCGACATGCAGGGGTCGCTGGCGGCGGCCTGGGATAGGATGAAGAAGGCCGGCGTGGCGCGGGTCCAGTCCGGCGACCTCGACTGAGCGAGCGGTTTCAATGGCGATCCACGGAATGAACCACTTCAACGAGGTGGATCTGGATTTCGCCCCCGGCGAAACGCCGCCCCCGGGCACCTGAGTCCGGTAATATCCGGTTTGCGTAGTGAACCCCCAAGGAGGAGTCAGATGAGAAAAACGAAGCTGCTGGCAATCGCCGGTCTCGCCGCCGCGCTGGGCGCGGGCGCGCTCTACGCGCAGGCGCCCGGCTTCAAGCGCGTGGAGCTGCAGGACCGCGACCTGAGCGTTCCCGGCCGCCACGCGGTGCAGGCGCGCGCCGAGTTCGAGCCGGGCGGGGCGATCGGCCGGCACACCCATCCCGGCGAGGAGCTGAGCGTCGTGCTGTCGGGCACGCTGCTGCTCGAAGTCGACGGCCAGCCGCCGCGTACGATCAAGGCCGGGGAGTCGTTCTTCATTCCGGCCGGCGTGGTCCATGCCGGAAAGAACACCGGCAAGGGCAAGGCGGTCGTGCTCGCGACGTACGTCGTCGAAAAAGGCAAACCGGTGGCGTCACTGGTCAAGTAGGCCTTGCTCCCGACAAATCGGCAGCGCGCGCCGCGCGCTGCCGATTTTCATTGAAGCCGACCGGATGAACCGCCTGCGCAACTGGATTGCCTCCCGCAAGGCGATCGAGATCGTCGAGGAAGACGGGGTGCGCGTTCTGCAGATCGGCGGCAAGGCGATCCAGAGCGCGATGCGCCTGGACGCGCCCGACACGATCGAGCTCGACTACGTGCGCGCGATGATGGCGTTCCTGCTGTTCCGCCCGGAGCCGCGCCATATCCTCATGCTCGGCCTGGGCGGAGGCTCGATGGCGCGGTTCGTCCACGAGCGCATGCCCGAAGCGCGCGTCACGGTCGTGGAGATCAATCCGGGCGTGGTGACGGTCGCGCGCAAGTACTTCCGGCTCCCCGACGAGGACGAGCGCCTGCGGATCGTCATCGGCGAAGGCGCCGCGGCGGTCGCGGAGCATCCGGCGAGCTGCGACGTGCTGGTCGTGGACGGATTCGTCAACGGCAAGGTCGCCTCCAGCCTGTGCACGCCGGCCTTCTACCGGGCCGCTTTCGCCGCGCTGCGTCCGCAGGGGGTGATGGTGGCGAATTTCATGGCCGACGACGGCAAGCTCGAGCGCCACTGTGCGCGGATCGAAGCCGCCTTCGGGCGGCCCCCGGCGCTGCTCCTCGCCGAGGAGCAGGACAACCTGATCGCCTTCGCTTTCCGGGGCGGTCCCTCGCGTTTCGCCTGGACGCAGCTCAGGGCTCGCGCGCGCCGGGCGGGGTCGCGCTTCGGGCTGCGCTTCGAGGAATCCCTGGCTTCTCTCAAAGACCGCAACTCGGGCACCGCCCGCTACCTGGAGCCCTGAATGGCCTCGAACGATCCCCTGCCACAGGCCGGTGCCGGTCCGGCGCAGGTCCTCTCCCTCGGCGACGCCACCGCGATCATCGTCGGCCTGATCATCGGCGCCGGCATTTTCGGCACGCCCGCCATCGTCGCCGGCGCGCTGCAGTCGCCCATGCTCATGGTCGCGGCGTGGATCGCGGGCGGTGTCTTCTCCGTGATCGGGGCGCTGTGCTACGCGGAGCTCGCCACCGCCTACCCGTCCGCGGGCGGCGAGTATCACTTCCTGGGGAGGGCATTCGGCAGCGCGCTCGCCTTCCTCTACGGTTGGGCGCGCATGACGGTCGTGGTCGCCGGCTCGATCGCGGTGTTCGCCTACCTCTTCGGCGACTACATGTCGCGCGTCTACAGCTTCGGCGCATACTCCTCGGCGATCTGGGCGGGCCTGGTGGTGGTCGCGCTCACCGCCGTGAACTATCTCGGCATCAGGGAAGGCAAGCTCACGCAGAATATCTTTACCTTCCTCGAATGCGGCGGCCTGGTGCTCATTGTCGTCGCCGGCCTGGTGCTCGCGCCCGTTGCCGCCCCGGCGCCGGCCGCGGCGGACGGCGGGCAGCCCTGGTATTTCGGCGCCGGCATCGGCTCGGCGATGGTGTTCGTGCTGTTCACCTACGGCGGCTGGAACGACGCCGCCTACATCTCGGCCGAGGTGCGCGCGCGCGAGCGCAACATGGCGAGGGCGCTGCTGCTGTCGATCGGCATCGTGACGGCGCTCTACGTGCTCGTCAACGTCGCCTACATGCAGGGGCTCGGCTACGCGGCGATGACGCGCTCCGACGCCGTCGCCGCCGATCTGCTGAAGCGCGTCTGGGGCCCGGGCGGGGAGAAGCTCATCTCGATCATGATCGCGATCGCCGCGCTCACGTCGGTCAACGGCTCGATGATCGTCGGTGCGCGCTCCAACTACGCGCTCGGCCGCGATTGGCCGCTGTTCCGGATCCTCGCGCGCTGGGACGAGGCGAGCGGCTCGCCGCGCAACGCCATGCTGGCGCAGGGCGCGATCGCCTTCGCGCTGGTGGTTTTCGGCGCGATCCAGAACGCCGGCTTCAAGGGGCTGGTCGAATACTCGCTGCCGGTGTTCTGGGGATTTTTCATGCTCGTCGGCGTCGCGCTCTTCGTGCTGCGGAGGAAGGAGCCGGATGCGCTGCGGCCGTTTCGCGTCCCCGGCTACCCGGTCGTGCCCGCGCTTTTCGTCGCCATGTGCGCCTATCTCCTGTACGCGAGCCTCGCCTACCACCGCACGCACGCGCTCGTGGGGCTGGCGGTGCTCGCGGTCGGAGCGCTGATCCTGCCTTTCGCGCGCCTGAAGCCCCGCGCCTGATGCGTCCCGCGGCCGCGATCCTGGCCGGTATCGCCCTCTTCGCGGCCGGGTGCGCCGCGCTCGATCAGCTCGGCGACACCAAGCTGACCGACGGTCCCGCGACGGGGCCCGATCCCCAGGTGCCGTATTTCCCCAGCACCGACGAGGCGGTGCTCGGCCTGCTCAGGCTGGCCGGAACGGGTCCGAACGACGTGGTCTACGACCTCGGCTGCGGCGACGGGCGTATCGTCATCGCGGCGGCGAAGGAATTCGGCGCGCGCGGCGTCGGCGTCGAGATCGACCCGGCGCCGCTGCGCATGGCGGTGTACAACGCCAAGCGCGCCGGCGTCGAGGAGCGCGTGCGCTTCGTCCGCGGCGACCTGCTCGAGGCCGACATCGGCGAGGCGACGGTGGTGACGCTGTTCCTGTTCGAGTCGCTCAACCGCAGGCTGCTGCCGAAGCTGCGCAGGGAGCTCAAGCCCGGCACGCGCATCGTCGCGCACCGCTACGGATTCGGCGAGGATTGGCCGCCCGAGAAGACCGTCGAGGCGGGAGCGAGCGTGCTCTTCCTGTGGACGGTGCCCGCGCGCTAGTTTCCTAGCGCGCGCGCTTGAACGCCGGGCGCTCGGCGCAGCGCTTGCACCAGGCCGCTGTCCGCGGCCAGCGGTCGAGCGGCAGGCCGAACATCGTGCCCAGCGCGAGCCAGCTTGCCGCCGCGACATCGACGAGCGAGAACGTCCCGAGCAGGTACTCGCCGCCGCCGAGGCGCGCTTCGAGCGCGTCGAGGATGCGGTCGAGTTGTGCCTTGTTGTAGGCGGCGGTCGCCTTGCTGCGGTCTTCGGGCTTGTAGGAGACGGGCGTGTCCATGCCGTGGTACAGGTACTGCATCAGGTACGGCCCGAGCTCGGTCATCGCCCACACGGTCCAGCACAGCGCGTCGGCGCGGTCCTGGCCGCCCGCGCCGGGCCAGAGTTTCCTGTCGATGCCGTACCGGTGCGCGAGGTGGATCAGAATGGCGAGCGATTCGAAGAAGCGCTGATCGCCGTCGATGAGCGCCGGCACCTTCCCGTGCGGGTTGATCGCCAGATACTTCGGCGCGAGTTGCTCCTTCTTCTTCGCGTCGAGCTCGATGTACTTGTACGGCACGCCCAGCTCCTCGAGCGCCC
This sequence comes from Burkholderiales bacterium, assembly GCA_035519135.1. Taxonomy (GTDB): domain Bacteria; phylum Pseudomonadota; class Gammaproteobacteria; order Burkholderiales; family SG8-39; genus VBDM01. The sequence continues at coordinate 6,251 of DATIWX010000084.1, forward strand.
AGCAGATACGCGTCCCCGAGCTTCGGGGCCAGGAATAGAGTTCGATCGACATGGAGAGTCCTCCCGGTGGTGGATGGGTCCCCGGCGGCTACCCGGGGTCTTGGGCGAATGCCTCAGGTCGCAGGGCAGGGCTTGAACGACGACCAGTCGGTGCTCCTCGCGAACTCCTCGTCGGCGGGGAAGGTCACCTTGAAGGTGAACGCAAACGGCGTCGGGCCGTGGGCGTCGAGGTGCGCCAGGCGCTTCTTGGCTTCGTCGACGCCGGGCTGGTGCCCCTGCGGAACCCACCAGAGCGCCGTATACGCTCCGGAGAATTTCTCGAACCAGGCGTGCCGCTGCCGCAGCACTTCCACGTGGGCGGTGTAGTACACGTAGCGCTTGAGGTGCTCGACCGATTCCCATACCGACATGTTGAACAGGATGCGGTCGTCGTCGTAGGGGCGCAGGTAGGTGGCGTTGCCCGCCGGGGTCTGCAGCCGCCACACGAAGCCGGGGCTGCGGTCGGCGAGGGCGTTGATCTCGTCCAGGCGGGCGACGAAGCCCGCCATCACCGGATCTTCGAGCGCCGCCTTCATCCTTCCGATGTTGACTTGGGCGATGTGCAGGGCTTTCATGCGTTTCCCTCCGTATGGCCTTGCCGGGGTTCCCTCTTGCACCGGTAGATTGTCTCATAGGCCTTTTCGGCGATCCTGTCGTCGGACAGGCAGGCGACGGCGGCGATGAAATCCCTGGGTGCCCCGGCAATGAGGAGGTCCGAGACCCAGGAGTGGACGACGGCCTGGCGCTTCGCGTCGGGAAGGCAAAGGAGCCGCTCCAGCCGTTCGCTGACGCTGCGGTCCTCGCAGGCCACCCGCAGCATGGTGATGAAGCTCTCGATGTCGGCGACCGACTTGTGCGGGTTTTGCTGGGGCTTCAAGCTGGCCTCTTCGCATTTTCCATCGAACTTCCCCTTCGCTTCCGGGCCGGAGAGCTCATGGCCGAGGTGCGAGCGGAGCGATCATGATCGCTGGACGAGCATGATGACGCCGACGGTTGAGCGCGATATGTCAGGGCTCAGCGCGCACGTAGAAACTGATGTCATTGCTTGTGGCGATTACGAATGACTGGCCAGTCTCGGAAAAGCCGGCCGCGCGCATTTCCTCCGTCACATCTATTCGCGCACAACCAGCACCGCGGCCTTCAATCATGACGGACATGAGCGGCGGCTGCAGAAAAACAATGCGATCTGGCCAATCAATAGGCAGCACTTCGACAGACCACCCATCACGGGTAACGGTTGGCAAACCTCCGCCATGCAGTCCGCTGAGTTGGATACTCCGGCCCGACAACGGACCGATGCCCTGAGCTCTGTACGGAATTTCCGAAAACCAAGACACATGCGGTGGGTTCGATTCACGCGCCAACCGCTCACCCGACAAGGCATCGAAGACGCCGCGACCATCGTGCGATACGACGAGCAGTGTGTCCGAGCCTTCTGCGTAACCAACCGCGAAGAGACCGCCGACGATTGCGACATGTTTCTTAGACCATGGTTCAGGCAGCTTTCGATTGTCGAAGGCGCGCAACCTGGCCCTCAATTTGTCAGCGTGGCTGGCCACGATTCCTCACCGGCGTGGGGTTAGACGACGTCACCAGAGGCCAGAAATCCCGCACGACCCATCGCACAACCCATATGGACCCAACGAAGGAAAGCAGAAGAGTCAGTGCGTCTATCCCGAACACAATCCAGAGGGCGGGCGTGAGGAAGAGCGCCCGCATAACCAGAAGCGTGGCGACGTAGGTGACAAGACCCGCTACACCGGTGAGGCCGTAGCAAATGACTACCAGGGTTGCCGCTAGCGCACGTGACGAAGGTTGCTGTCTACCCCATGAGAGGAACAACAATGCTGCCAGGACAACGGGGATGACGTGGTGGCCGAGTCTAAGCGCACCGTTGATCTGGATTGTCAGTTCCACGAGTTGCTCGCTGGGCATCTTGAGCTTTCGAGTACGTCGTCTAACGTCCACGGTGAACCGCGCACGCAGCTCTTGCGCGCGTCGGTTTCCACCGTGCGGTTAGCTGCCAACTTCGAATCATGTGCTCAGTTGCTCCTGTCCTGTCTTTCGCGCAAACTGATCAATCTCTTTGAATCAGCAAGTGCGCCTACAACGTAGGTGTAGTACTCGTTGAGTCCTGTACCGTCCGCTCTCGCCACCGT
>DATIWX010000085.1:0-11429 GCA_035519135.1 Burkholderiales bacterium
GCGCTCGATGCCATCACGCGCCAGGAGCTGCAGGACGAGATCGCGCGCCTCGTCGCCGAGACTCGCACCACCGTGGTCTTCATCACCCACGACCTCGAGGAGGCGATCTACCTCGGCGATCGCGTCATCGTGCTCGGCAGCAATCCCGGCCGGATCGCCGAAATGATCGAAGTGGGGATCCCGCGGCCCCGCGACCAGCTCGAGACGCGGGAAGACCGGCGCTTCCTCGCGCACCGCCACCGCCTCTTCGGCCTGCTGCAGGGGCACCGCGCGTGAAGCGCATCCTGCGCGGCGCTCTGCTCCCCGCCCTGGGGTTCTTCCTCTGGGAAACGGGAAGCCGCGCGGGCCTGCTGCCGATCGACACGTTCTCGCGGCCGTCGGACATCGCGCAAGCCCTGGCCGGGGGCCTGGTCGACGGCACGATCCTGCTCGCGACCTGGCAGACCGTCCAGGCCGCGCTTTCCGGATTCGCAGTCGCGGCCGCCGCGGGGATTCTGGTCGGTGCGATCCTCGGGCTCTCGCCGCCGATCGAGCGCACGGTCGGCCCCTCGATCGAGGCGCTGCGGCCGATTCCCGCCGTGGCCCTCATGCCCCTGACGCTGCTGTTCTTCGGTTTCGGGCTGCGCATGGAGGCCGGCGTCGTCGCCTTTGCCTGCATATGGCCGATCCTGCTGGTAACGGTCGCCGCGGTGCGCGGCATCGAGCCGCGCCTCCTCGAGGTGGCGCAGACGCTGCGTCTCGGCTTCGCTGCGCGGCTGCGCAAGATCATCCTGCCGGCCGCCCTCGGCCGGATCGTCGTGGGGCTGCGCGTGGCGGTGAGCATCTCCCTGATCGTCGCCGTCACGGTCGAGATCGTCATGAACCCGTACGGACTGGGCTACGGCATGATCATCGCGCAGCAGTCCCTGAAGCCCGATCTCATGTACGCGCAGCTCCTGTGGCTGGGCCTGCTCGGCTGGGGATTGAACGCCCTCCTGACGCGCGCCCTCGGCGGATGGCACGGCGCTTTCGGGCCCGGGGTGCAGCCATGAAGCGCTTGGCGCGGCTGTCCGGCGCGGTGCTCTTCGCGGCGGCGCTGCTCGTCCTGTGGCAGCTGCTCGCCGACCGTCAGTTCATTTCCCAGGCTTTCTTTCCCTCGCCCTCGCGCACCCTGGCTGAGCTCTGGCGGCAGCTCGTCCAGGGCGACCTGTGGAGACCGCTCGAGGCGACCGCCTACCGCATGTTCTACGGCTGGGCGCTCGCATCGCTCGCGGGCGTGGTCCTCGGGGCGGCAATCGGATTCTCGCGCGCCGCGCGCGATTACCTCGAGCCGCTGCTGGAATTCATGCGGCCGCTTCCCGCCTCCGCGGTGATCCCCGCGGCGATACTGTTCTTCGGCCTCAGCAACGCCATGACGGTCGCCGTCATCGCCTTCGGCGCGGTGTGGCCGGTGCTGCTCGGCAGCCTGCACGGATTCGTGTCGATCGAGCCGCAGCTGGCGGATGTGTCCGCGGCCTTGCGGCTCTCCCGTCTGCAGTCCTTCGTGAAGATCGCCGTGCCCAACGCGCTCCCCGACATCCTGGCCGGGGCGAGGGTGAGCCTGGCGATCGCGCTCATTCTCGCCGTCGTCACGGAAATGCAGGCTTCGCAGACCGGGCTGGGCCAGAATATACTGCTCGCGCAGCGCTCCTTTCGCAGCCCGGAGCTGTACGCCGGAGTGGTGACACTGGGGGTCATGGGCTTCGCGATCAATCACGGGATCGTGCTGCTCGAGCGGCGGCTGCTGCGCTGGCGCGGCGCGCCCGCGTAACAACAGGGTGACCGACAAATCTTGAGGAGGGTCTCGACATGAATCGCATCGTTCTCGCCGCTTCGCTGATCGCCGCGCTGGCGGCGTTCCCCGCATCGGCCCAGCAGCCCAAGGCCAACATAGGCTACATCGGCGCGGCCGACTTCACGCCGCTGTTCGTCGCCAAGGACAAGGGCTTCTTCGACAAGCACGGGCTGGACGCGACGCTCACGCGCATTCAGATCGCACCCAACGTCGCCCCGGCGATCATCTCGGGAGATCTGCAGATCGGCATGGGAACCGGCCCCAACCTGCTGCACGCCGCCGAGGGCGGCCTGCCGCTTGTCGCCATCGCGGGCGCCTCGCGCATGAAGAAGAGCAATCCCATCGCCGGGCTGCTGGGGCGCTCCGGCCTCTCGATCAAGACCCCCGCCGACCTGCGCGGCAAGAAGATCGGGAGCCCGGGACTGAACACCATGCTCACCGAGATGCTGGAGAAATGGCTGCACGACAACAAGATCACCCGCGACCAGGTGACGCTGGTCGAGGTAGTGTTCCCGCAGCAGCGCGACATGCTGAAAAGCGGCAACATCGACGCGGTGATCACCATCGAGCCGTTCCGCTCGCGCATGCTCTCCGACGGAACCGCCTTCACCATCGCCGACTACGTCGGCGAGGTGAACCCGGACCTGCTCGCGGTGCTGTGGTTGTCGAGGAACGACTGGGCGGCCGCCAACCCCAAGGCGGTGCAGGCGTTCCGGGCGGCCTACGCCGAGGCGATCGAGTGGTGCGCGAAAAACGCAGACGAGTCGAAGAAGATCCTCGCCAAGTACATCGGCTTCGCCTCGCCGGTGCTGCCGGACTACGGTGTCGAGGTGAAGCTCTCCGATCTCGAGTTCTTCGAGAGGGTCCAGCGCGAGCTCGGCAAGCTGCGGGCGCCGGTCGACGTCAGCAAGCTGGTGTGGAAGTAGGGCTCGGCGCGGAATTCGGCGGCGTGCGCCTTCACTCCGGCTTGATGCTGGCGTCGCGGATGACCTTGGTCCACTTCGCGCCCTCGGAGCGCACGAACGCGGCGAACTCCTCCGGCGTGTCGGCGACGACTTCCGAGCCGGTATCGAGCACCTGCTTCTTGACGTCCGGGGCGTTGTAGGCCTTCACGATCTCGCGGTGCAGGATCCGCAGAACCGGCTGCGGGGTGCCGGCCGGGGCGAAGATCCCGTTCCACACGATAGCCTCGATGCCGGGGAGCCCCGCTTCCGCGGTGGTCGGCACGCCGGGCAGCAGCGCGAGGCGCGAGGGACCGGCCACGGCCAGGGCGCGCAGCTTGCCGGACTTGACGTGCGCGACGATCACCTGCGGCACCACGTATGCGGTCTGCACGACGCCGGCGAGGAGATCGGGGATCTCCGCGTTCACCGCCTTGTAGGGCACCTCCAGCACCTTGATCTGCGCATCGGACTTGACCCACTCGCCCACCAGCTGGCTGATGCTGCCCGGACCGCCGGAGGCGTAGGTGAGCGCGCCAGGCTTGGCCTTCGCCAGCTCGATGAATTCCTTCGCCGAGCGCGCCGGCACGGAAGGGTTTACCACCATCACCAGGGGCGTCATCGTGAATCGCGATATGGGAACGAGCTCCTGGTTCAGCCGGCAGCAGGGATCGGGCTTGAGCGCGTCGCCGATGGCGTTGTTGATGAGGGCGAGGAACAGCGTGTACCCATCCGGCGCGGCGCGCGCCGTCTCGCGCGCGGCGATCATGCCGTTCGCGCCAGGCCGGTTCTCCACGATCACCGGCTGTCCGAGGGACTGCGTGATGTGGGCGCCGATCTGGCGCGCGCGGATGTCGGGCGAACTGCCCGGCGGCGAGGGCACCAGGATGCGGATCGGCTTCGACGGGAAGGACTGCGCCGCGGCGAGCCCGCTCAGCGCGGCAAGGGCGAAGGCGAGGAGTTGTTTCGTCATAGGAGGTTCTCCAGGCGAACGTAGGATTCTAGTGCAATATGCCGGGGCCGAAACGGGGGGCTAAGCGCGGACGCGGAGTTTCCGTCCTGACAGAGCTCTCGCGATCCGCTGCCGCCCGACGGTGGGCCTGGGCAGGCGCTTGCCTTCGAACTCGTCCTCGAACCAGCGGCGCACGTCCTCTTCCAGCCCCACGCCGTGCATGAAGTTGTAGAGCGCCTTCCTCAGCGCGCGGCCGAGCCGGTCGTGGTCCACGCCGGCGGGGTCGATGAAGGCGACGTCGTTCCTCGCGAAAGGGCTCTCGGGCAGCGGCAGGAGCGTGACGCCGAAGTCCTGCGGGCGCTTGCCCACGGGCGAGTGCACAGTGCAGGCGAAGCGATGGAAGAACCCGCTGTGAATGCAGCCGTTCGCAAACAGCTGGCGGACGTTTTCGAGCGCGTCCACCGTGTCCTGCACCGTCTGCGTGGGGAAGCCGTACATCAGGTACGCGTGCACGAGCACCCCGGCGTCGGCAAAGGCGCGGGTGACGCGCGCCACCTGGTCCACCGTAACGCCCTTCTTCATGAGCTTCAGCAGCCGGTCCGAGGCCACCTCGAGGCCCCCGGAGATCGCGATGCAGCCGCTCCTGGCCAGCTGCCGGCAGAGCTCGGGCGTGAAGGTCTTCTCGAAGCGCACATTGCCCCACCAGGAGATCGAGACGCCGCGCTCCAGCAGCTCGGCGGCGAGCGCCTTCAGGGCCTTGGGAGGCGCGGCCTCGTCGACGAAGTGAAATCCGGTCTGGCCGGTCTCGGCGACGACAGCCTCGATGCGGTCGACCAGCACCTTCGCCGAGGCCGCCTCGTAGCGCGAGATGTAGTCCAGGCCCACGTCGCAGAAAGTGCATTTCTTCCAGTAACAGCCGAGCGCCGCAGTCAGCTTGTTCCAGCGCCCGTCGCTCCACAGGCGATGCATCGGATTCAGCATGTCGAGCAGCGAGAGATAGCGGTCCAGCGGCAGGCCGTCCCAGGTGGGCGTGCCGGTCTCGTCGAAGGGGATGTCGGGCTCGGGAAAATTGACGTAGCGCACCTTCCCGTCTACCCGCAGGAAGCAGCGCACCAGGCGCTCGCGCGAGCGCCGGCCCTGCAGGTGCTCGAGGAGCGCGAGCAGCGGCCGCTCGCCCGCGTCGAGGGTCACGTAGTCGATGGTGTCGAAAACCCGCGGCTCGCGCAGCCCGCGCAGCTCCGTGTTGACGAAGCCGCCGCCCAGCACGGTGACGACACGCGGGTCCTTGCGCTTGACCGCCTGCGCGATGCGCAGCGCCGCGTAGACCGAGCCGGGAAATGGAACCGAGAGCAGAACCACGTCCGGTGCATGGCGCGCCAGCGACTCCTGCGCGAGCGTCGCCAGCATCCCGTCCACCAGATTGGGCGCGGCCGCGAGCGCACGCGCGAGCGGCTCGAAAGTGGGCTGGCTTGCGGCAAGCTTCTCGGCATAGCGGACGAACTCGAAGCGCTCGTCGACCGCGTCGCGCAACACGTCGGCGATGTCGTCCAGGTAGAGCGTCGCCAGGTGGCGCGCGCGGTCCTGGAGGCCCAGCGCGCCGAACGCCCAGGCGAGCGGGTCCCCGCCCTTCTCGCGCGCGACGTAGGCCTTGAGCGGATCGAAGCGAGCGCCTTCGGGCAGGAACTCACGGGTGTTGATGCGGTGCGCGAGCGTCGGATCGCGCCCCTGGAGGAAGGCGATCGCGGAATCGACGGTGGCCGCGTAGCGCGGGTACTCTCCCAGGAAATGGCGCACCGGCGCCGAGCGCCGCGCCGGCGGCTGCGCCTCGGCCGCGCCGCGCAGCGCGGCCAGGCCCTCGCGCGAAAAGATCCGAAGCACCAGGGCGAGTGCCAGATCCTCCTGGCGCGCATCGAACCCGCGCGAGCGCAGGAAGCCGGTCAGGTAGGCGATGGACGGATAGGGCGTGTTGAGCTGGGTCATCGGCGGGACGAGGCCGAGCACCCGTGGCGTCGCGGCGGATAGGGCTCTGTACGGCTGCATCAGTGCACTATCATAGCGTCCGTGCCCAACTCCCGACCCCCCAAGACCGTCGTCTGGTTCGAAGACGGCAAGCGTCCCAACGTCGCCGACCGCCTCGAGAAGGAGCCCGGGATTTCCTTCCACCGCCTGTCCTACGACGTGCCCGAGGCGGACAACTGGAAAGCTTTGTCCGCCGCGCACGTGTACTGCATCACCTCGACGCGCCAGGAGCTGCCCGAGGAGTACCGCTGCAGCGCGGCGCTGCTCGCGCGCTGCCCCGAGCTTCTCGCGGTGTCGACGACCGGCGCGGGCTACGACACGGTGGACGTGGCGGCGTGCACGCCGGCAGGCGTGCTCGTGGTCAACCAGTCGGGCGCCAATGCCGACGCCGTGGCGGAGCACGCGCTGGCGATGATGCTCTCGCTCGCCAAGAACATCCCGCAGACCGACCGCTCCCTGCGCGCCGGGCGGGGCGTTCCGCGCGAGGACTTCAAGGGCTGGAACACCCGCGGCCGCACGCTCGGCGTCATCGGCATCGGCAACACCGGCCGCCGCCTCGCGCGCCTGTGCAGCCCGGGGCTGCAGATGAAGGTGCTGGCGTACGACCCTTACCTCAATGCCGAGGAAATCCGCGAACGCGGGGCGAGGAAGGTGGATCTCGCGACGCTGCTCGCGCAGTCGCGTTTCGTCTCGATCCACTGTCCGCACAACGACGAGACCCGGAATATGATCGGCGAGCGCGAGCTCGCCGCGATGCAGCCCGGCTCCTACCTCATCACCACGGCGCGCGGCGGGATCGTGGACGAGCAGGCCCTCGCCGCGGCGCTCAGGTCGGGGCATCTCGCCGGCGCGGGAGTGGACGTCTGGAACGAAGAGCCGCCGCCGCCGTCGCACCCGCTGCTCGCGCTGGACAACGTCATCGCCACGCACCATACCGCCGGCATCACGCACGACTCGCGCGACAACATGCGCGACTGGAACGCCGAGCAGGTGCTCGGCATCCTGCGGGGCGAGCGCCCGCCGCGGCTGATCAACCCCGACGCGTGGCCGCGCTTCTCGAAGCGATTCGAGAGGGTCTTCGGAATTTCGCCGAAGTAGACGCCTACGCCCGCGCCAGCGCCGCCTTGACCCGCTCCGGCGTGAGCGGCACCTTGCGCATGCGCACGCCGGTCGCGTCGAAGAAGGCGTTCGCGACCGCCGCCGGAATCACGCGGATCGTCGGCTCGCCCGCCCCGGTAGGCGCGATCTCGGGGTGGTTGATCAGCACCACCTCGATCGCTTCCGGCGTGTCCTTGATGTCGAGAATCGGGTAGCTCATCCAGTCGACGCTGGTGACCTTGTCGCGATCGAAGCGCACTTCTTCGAACAGGGTGCGCGACAAGCCGTGCACCACGTTGCCCTCGATGGTGTAGCGCAGCCCCTCCGGATTGATGATCAGCCCGCAGTCGTGCGCGACGGTGACTTTCTTTGCGCGGATCCGGCCGGTCTTCCTCTCGACCTCGATCTCGGCGACCGCCGCGACGATGGTGCCGCCGCGCAGCGCGTAGGCGATGCCGCGCCCCTGCAGCACCTCGCCCGAGCGCTCGCGCGCGCCCGAGCGCGGCTGCCACAGCGCCTTCTCGGCCGCCGCCTTGATCACGGCAGCGTCGCGCGGTGCGGCGACATACTTGAGCCGGAACGCGACCGGGTCCTCGTTCGCCGCAAAGGCGAGCTCGTCGATAAACTGCTCGCTGCCGAAATGGATCTCGGGCCCGACCGGGTCGCGCAAGTGCGCGGTGCGCAGCGGCGAGCACGAGTCGAGCAGCGGCGGTATCGTCTCCCACGCAAGCAGCTTGTTCTCGAACGCGTAGGTCTCCGCGGGCGTGCCGAACCCCTCGTTCGGCTTCGGCGGAAAGCCGGTCGACATGCCCACCAGGCTGTGGCTGGGGTCGGATTCGTTCGTCTGGATGTTGATGCGCGAGAAGCCCTTCGAGACAAACTCGTAGCCGACGACCTTGCCCGAGGCGTCGAGCGCGGCGCGCGCGCGGTGCACGCACGCCGGTCCCTTCGGATCCCAGGCGATGCCGTCGTTGCGCATGCCCTGCACCCGCACCGGGCGCCCGGCGAGCTTCGAAAGCATGGCGGCGTCGAGCGCCGCGTCGCCTGCGTCGTTGCGCCCGTATGAGCCGGGACCGTAGACCCAGATCACGTGGACCTTCTCGGGCGGGAGGCCGAGCAGCCTCGCGACGCCGAGCTGGGTGAAGTGCGGCTTCTGCGTGCCCGACCACACCGTGACGCCGTCCGAGCGCACGTCGGCCACCGCGCACGCCGGCCCCATGCTCGCGTGCGACTGGAAGGGCCACTCGTACTCGGCTTCGATCACGCGCGCCGCGGTCTTGAATGCCGCGTCGAGATTGCCCTTCTTGGTCCCTTCCTCGCGCTTGACCACCGGCGCCTTGCGGATGTGGTCGTGCAGCGCGGCCATCTCCGGGAAAGGAGCCTCCTTGGCGTGGTTCCAGTCGACCTTGAGCATGCGCGATGCGCGCACCGCGTCCCATTCGTGCTCGGCGAGCACCGCGACGAAATCCTTGTCGCGTACCACGCGTGCGCCCTTCACCTTCTTGATCGAGGCCTCGTCGACGCTCGCCACGGTGCAGGCGGCGCGGGTCGGACGGATGACGCGCGCGTGCAGCATCTTCGGCAGCGAGACGTCGGTGACGTACTTCTCGGTACGGTAGACCTTGCCCGGCAGGTCGCGGCGCGTGAAGGACTTGCCCACCACGCGGTATTCCGAGGGCGCCTTCGGCTTCGCCTGCACCTTGATGTCCATCGGGTTGCCGGTCTGCTTGTTCCACTCGACTTGATGGTTGAAGTAGCGCCCGCCGATCAGCTCGGAATAGCTCACTTTTTTCGACGCATCCGAGACCGCGCTCACCACGCCGTCGTCGACCCGCAGCTCGCCCGCGGGCACGCCGAGTTTCCCGGAGGCCGCCTGCACCAGCAGGCGCCGCGCCTCGGCCGAGGCGTTGCGCAGGGGGCGCCCGCCCTGGAAGATGCCGGTGCTGCCCGAGGCCCCGCCTTGGTTGCAGGTGAGGGCCGTGTCTCCCATGACGACGTCCACCTTGTCGACCGAGACATCGAGCTCGTCCGCGACGATCTGCGCGATGGCGATGTCGAGGGACTGGCCCATGTCCATCTTGCCGAAGAAGGCGGTGACGCGTCCGTCGGCGCCGATCGCCACCCAGGAGTCGAGCTCAGTCGGCAGCAGCGCCGGCTTGGCCGAGACGGAAGCGGTCTGTGCCAATGCTTCACCGACGAACGTGGGCCCGGCCGCGGTGACGATCAGCGCGCCGGAGGCCTTGAGGAATTCGCGGCGGGAAAGCGGTGCGTTCATGGTCGTCTCCTTCACGCCAGCTGCGTCTGGGCGCGCTTGATCGCGCGCAGGATCGACACGTGCGTGCCGCAACGGCATTTCAGCCCCGCGAGCGCATTGCGCAGCTCGGCGTCGCTCGCCCTGGGGTTCTTCTTGAGATAGGCGGCGGCGGTCATGATCCAGCCGTTGATGCAGTAGCCGCACTGCGGTACCTGCTCCTGGACGTAGGCGGCCTGCAGCGGATGCGGCTTCTCCGGCGTGCCCAGTCCCTGGAGCGTGGTCACCTTCTTGCCCGCTACAGCCGAGACGGGCATGACGCAGGAGCGCACCGCCTCGCCGTCGAGGTGCACGGTGCACGCCCCGCACTGCGCCAGGCCGCAGCCGAAATGCGGATTGCTCATCTTGAGATCGTTGCGCAGCGCGTAGAGCAGCGGCATGCTGGGATCGGCATTGACCGTCACCGCCTTGCCGTCGACGGCGAACTTGATGCGTGCCATGGAGCCTCCTTTGGGGTGTGCAGCCGCGTGAACCGGGCCGTCGTTGTGCGGACTAGTGTAGACCGCGGGCCAGGGCGCCGCAATGCGCGGGGCGCCGCGTCCCGCGGTGGTACGATTACCCCTTGATTCGGCGAGGAGGAAATCGGTGAAGGCCAGCGCTCGTGAGACCGGCATCGACCTCGAGCGGTTCAGGCTGAGACGTTTCGTCGAGGAGCTGCGGCAGGCGGACGAGCTCGAAGTGAGGCCTGCCGCCACCGAGCTCGCCGGCGTCGCCGAGGTGCTCGACGGCAACGCCAAGGCGGTGCTCTTCGAGCGCGTCGGCAAGGAAGGCGCGGAGCTCGCCGGCAACGTCATGGGCGGCCGGTCGCGGCTGGCGCGCGCCTTCGGCGTCGCGCCGGAGAAGCTCCTCGCCGAGGTCTTGCGCCGGCTGCGCTCGGCGCCCCAGACCGTCGAAGTGCCGCGCGAGGCGGCGCCCGCGCAGGCGGTCGTGCTCACGGCCGATCAGGCGGATCTCACCGCGCTGCCCGTCCATCTCCAGCACGGCATGGACGGCGGGCCGTACATTTCCGCCGCGATCGATTTCACCGTGGACGCGTCGAACGGCTGGACCAACGTGGGCGTGCGCCGCCTGATGCTGCGCGGCCGCCGCGAAGCCGGGGTCGATCTCAACTCGCCTTCCGACCTGCGCGCTCTCTACGAAGCTGCGGCGAAGCGGGGCGAGCGGCTGCCGGTCGCCTTCGTCGTCGGATCGCATCCGGTCGACTATGTCGCCGCGGTCATGCGCCTGCCGGTCGACGAGCTAGGTCTGGTCGCAAGCCTGCGCGACGCGCCGCTGCCGGTGGTGAAGTGCGTCAGCTGCGACATCCGCGTGCCCGCAGACGCCGAATGGGTGCTCGAAGGCTACCTGGACGAGCGTGGCCACGTCGAGGCCGAAGGCCCCTACGGCGAATTCCTCGGCTATTACGGCGCGGTGAAGCAAAACCCGGTGTTCCACCTCACCGCGGTCACGCGGCGCCGCGACGCGCTGTTCCAGACCGCGACCATAGGCGGCCGCGCGCTGGGCCGTACCGACACCGCGCAGCTGAACGCGCTGCGCACCGAGGTGATGGTGTGGCGCGCGCTCGAGACCGCGGTGCGCGAGGTCAGGGCCGTCTACGTGACGCCTTCGAGCGGCGGCATGTACACGCTGCGCATCGCCCTGCGCCAGCGCGTGCCGGGCGAGGCGCGCAACGCCATCGCGGCGGCGTTCGGCTGCCTCGCCAACGTCAAGCACGTGTTCGTCGTCGACCCGGATATCGACGTTTTTTCCGACGAGCAGATGGACTGGGCGCTCGCGACGCGCTTCCAGGCCGACCGCGATCTCGTGGTGCAGAGCGGGTTCCGCACCTTGCCGCTCGATCCCTCGCTGCGCGGCGCCAGGACCGGCGCCAAAGCCGGGTTCGACCTGACGCTTCCCTTCGGCGGTTCGAGTGGAATCGAGGCCACCATTCCTGAGCCGCCTCGCTTCGAAGGCAAACGCTTTGCTTCGGTCGAGGCGGCGCTCGCCGACGGGCCGAAGACTTTCGAAGCGCTGATGGCGGCGCTCGCGAGCCGCGACGGCCGCGAGGTGGTGCTCGCGCTGGAAGCGCTGCGCGAGGCGGGGCGACTTGCGCGGGAGAAGGACGGCCGCTATGCCTTGCGGCCTCCCGGATAAGGGCTCCTCAGCCTCGCCCTTGCAGGGCGGCGATGCGCGCTTCGATCGGCGGGTGGCTCGCGAACAGGGCTCCCCAGCCGGGAGAGCCGGCGACGCCGGCGGAAGCGAGCGACTGCGGCAGGGCGCCCGGCTGCATGCCGCCCAGGCGCATGAGCGCGCCGA
>DATIWX010000086.1:0-35455 GCA_035519135.1 Burkholderiales bacterium
CGCGGCGGCGTTTCTGCAGAGCGTCGAGCTCGGCGTGGTTACCGCGGCCGCGATCATTGCTCACGAGATCCCGCAGGAGATCGGCGACTTCGTGATCCTGCTGCACTCCGGCTACGGCAAGGCCGCCGCGCTCGCGCTCAATCTGCTGTCCAGCCTCGCGATGCTGGCGGGCGCGCTGCTCGCGTACTTCACGCTGCAGGCGGCGCAGGGATGGATCGCCACGGTGCTCGCGCTGGCCGCCGCCAGCATGATCTACGTCGCCGTCGCGGATCTCATCCCGGGACTGCACCGGCGCCCCGAGCTGGGCGCGACCGCGCAGCAGGTGTCGCTGATCTCGCTCGGCGTCGGCCTGATCTGGCTGGTCGGCGACCTGGTGCGGGCATAGCGGCCTTCGCTAGAGCATCGCCGAGCCACCGTCGACCACCAGGGTCTGGCCGGTCATGAAGGCCGCATCGTCTCCCGCCAGGAAGCTCGCCGCGCCCACCAGATCCCCGGGGACCTCCTCGCGCTGAATGGCGCGGGAGCGGATGCTCTCGGCGTGATTGCGCAGGTGCTCGGGCCTTCCGGCGGTCGCGTCGGACACGGTCAGGCCCGGAGCGATGGCGTTGACGGTGATGCCGTCCCGGCCGAGCTCGCGCGCCAGGCCGCGGGTCATCGCGATCACGGCGCCCTTGCTCGCGATGTAGTGCAGGAAGTGGGGCACCCCCTTCAGCGGCGCGCCGGAAGCGAGGTTGATGATGCGCCCGCTCTTCTGACGCCGCATCTGCGGCGTCACGGCCTTGCAGCACAGGGCGACGCCCAGGACGTTGATCTCGAGCAGGCGCTTCCATTCGCTCGCCGGGATCTCCTCGAACGGCCCCAGCTTGACCGAGGCGAACATCGCCGCGCAATTCACCAGGATGTCGATGCGCCCGAATGCGCTCAGTGTCTCTTCGGCCATCGAAGCCGCGTCGGATTCCGAGGAGACGTCGACCTTGAGCCCGAGCGTGCGCGCCCCGCCCTTCGCCAGCTCGGCCGCGGCGACGTCGTAGCCCGCGATGTCGGCGATCGCCACGTTCGCTCCGTCGGCGGCCAGGCGCGCCGCCATCGCCCTGCCTATGCCCCGTCCCGCGCCGGTCACGATTGCGGTCCTGCCCTGCAATTTCATGGACGGTCTCCTGTCGTCGATGGTAACTGATAGCATGCCGCCGGTGCGACCGAACGGAATATTGCGTTTTCTCTTCGCGGGAATTGGCGTCGGGCTTGCCGCCGCGAGCCTGGCGCAGGACGTCCAGGAGGAGTCGTACGGCGCGAAATTCCAGACCACCTACGTGTGGCAGCGGAAATACCCCTTCGGCGCCGCTTACACGGGAACGAACAGCCTAAACCCGGATATCGAGAAGAGCTATTCGTTTACCGCGACTGCCGCGCTGGGCGCGCGGACTTGGCGCGGAGGCGAGGTCTATTTCGATCCTGAAGTCGCGCAGGGCGTGCCGCTGTCTCGTCTCACGGGCCTGGGCGGGTTTACCAACGGGGAAATCGCACGCACGTCGGGGCCCACCCCTAGCTTTTATGCGGCCCGCCTGTTCGTGCGCCAGACCTGGGGCCTGGGCGGCGAGCGGGAAGCGGTCGAATCGGACGCCAATCAGCTCGCGGGAAGCGTCGAGCGGCGCCGGCTGGTCCTCACCGTGGGCAAGCTCTCCGTCCAGGACGTCTTCGACGACAACGCCTACAGCCACGACCCGCGATCGCAATTCCTGAACTGGTCGCTGATGACCTATGGCGCGTACGACTATGCGGCCGACTCGCGCGGCTATTCCTGGGGCTTCGCCCTAGAGTATTTCGACGAGGCCTGGGCGCTGCGTGCCGGGCGGTTCACGATGCCCAAGGAGTCGAACGGCCTGGCGCTCAACCCGCACATCTTCGCGAGTTTCGGGGACCAGATCGAGCTGGAGCACACGCACGTGCTCGGGGGCCAGGCGGGCAAGGTACGGCTGCTCGCGTACCGCAATCAGGCCGATATGGGCGGATACCGCGACGCCATCGACGACGCGAGCGCGAGCGGCAGCACGCCCGACCTCGCGACGTCACGCAAGAAGCGCGTGAAGTACGGATTCGGCATCAACCTCGAGCAGAGCATCTCATCGGCAGCAGGCGTATTCGCCAGGGCGAGCTGGAACAACGGCGAAGCCGAAGAATTCGCGTTCACCGAAATCGACCGCTCGCTTTCGGCGGGATTGCTGGTCAAGGGCGCACCCTGGAACCGCGCGTCGGATTCGTTCGGCATCGCGCTGGTGAAGAACGGCATTTCGGGCCCGCATCGCGAGTACCTGTCCGCAGGCGGGCTCGGGTTCTTCATTGGTGACGGCCAGCTGCGCTACGACACGGAGAACATCTTCGAGACCTTCTACAGCGTGGGCATCGTAAAGGAGGTCTGGCTGTCGGCGGACTTCCAGCGCATCTTCAATCCGGCCTACAACGCCGACCGCGGTCCGGTCAGCGTGGTGTCCGCCCGGTTTCACTACGGCTTCTAGCCACTCAGGCCAGCTTCGGGTGCATGACGGCAAACAGCCTGGTCTCGCCGTCGACATGCCGCAGCCACCACACCGCGCCCTTGGCGACGTGCCAGTCGGCCTCCCCGCCCGAGAGCAGCGCCGCGGCGACGCGGCCCAGCGTGGGCTGGTGCCCGACGATCAATACCGCCTTCGGGCGCGCCGGCCAATCGATCACCGCGATGATTTCCGAGGCGTTCGCGTTCGTGCCTACCGCGGCGCTGGTTTCGAACCGGACGCCGAGCGCGGAGGCCGTCTCCTGGGCGCGCGCAGCGGGGCTCACCAGAACCTCGCAGCGCTTCGGCAGACGCGGCTTCAGCCAGGCCGCGATGCGTCGCGCCTGGTCACGGCCGTGCTTGGTCAGCTTTCGCGCCGAGTCGGGGCTGCCGTCCTCGGCTTCCGCGTGCCGCCAGAGAATCAAATCCATTGGAGTATTATCCGGGAACGCTCTCGTCTGAACAGGGCGACACCTACCGAAGGAGGCGATCGATGGCCAAGACTGAGGGAGTCTACCGGATCACCGAGGTAATCGGCACCAGCACGACCTCGTGGGAGGACGCGGCGAAACGAGCCGTGGAGACGGCATCCAAGACCTTGCGTGACCTCCGCGTCGCAGAGGTGGTGAAGCAGGACATGAAGATCGAGAACGGCAAGGTCGCGGCCTACCGCACGCGCGTGCTGCTGTCGTTCAAGTACGAGAAGTAGCTTCCTCGCTGCCGGTTATTCCTTGCCGGATGCGGAGATGGCCTTGCGGATGAAAGCCTTCCGCTCGTTCTTGTCCTCGATCTCCTCGGCGATCAGGAGATAGAGCTCTCCGGGATCGCGCGCCTTGGCCGCGGCACGCTTCACGACGATCCTGGCGACCGCGCCGATGTACTTGGCGAGCGCCGCCTCGGCCTTGGCGAGGGTCTGCGGATCGATGACCGACGGCGCGGACTGCGTGGCACGCGCCATAGTGGAATCGCCCATCGGTACCGATTTCTCCCCCGAGAATTTCTTGACGAACGCGGCGCGCTCCTTGTCGTCGCTGATGTCCGCCGAGACGATTTCCGCAAGGCCCGAGACCGTATAGGTTCTCTTCGCGGCGGCCCTGATCACGACCGGCGCGATCGGGCCGATGTGCTTGGCAAGCTCGACTTCGACCTTTTTCAGGGTCTCCCGGTCGAATGCCACTCCCGTCGGCAGGGTGGTCAGGGGGGCGGAGACCGGGGTCGAGGTCTCGACTTTCACGGTCTTCTGCTCGGTGGTGGCGAGCCCCGGCAGCGCGGACCTCAGGTCCGGCACGGATTGCGGCCGGCGCTCCTCGTGCGGCGTCAGGGCCCAGTCGATGGCCGCCAGCAGCTCCGCGCTGTAGCGGCTGCGGTCCGCGGCCTGCGCCGCCGGGGGCAGCATGTCCTGGCGCACTCGCGCCACGGCTTCGACCGGCCGCTTGCCGGTGATCATCCAGTACAGAACGCCGCCGAAGGCATAGAGATCGCTCCACGGCCCCTGCTGGCCCTGCGCGTGATATTGCTCGATCGGCGCGTATCCGGGGGTGACGATCGCGGTGAGCTCGCCGGCGGAGGAAGTCGAGCGCGCCGAGCCGAAGTCGAGCAGCACCGGCGATCCGTCTTCGCGGATGAAGATGTTGCTGGGCTTGATGTCGCGGTGCAGGTAGCCGGAGCGGTGCACGACCTCAAGGCCGTCGAGCAGCGGGCCGGCGATTCCGAGCACGGCGCCTTGTTCGAGCGGCCTGCGGCTGCGAATCCACTCGCCTAGGGGCTGGCCCGAGACGAATTCCATCACCATGTAGGCGGTGCGGTTGGCCTCGAAGAAGCGCAGGACCCGGACGATGTTCGGATGGCGGAACGAGGCGAGGGTGCGCGACTCGTCCAGGAAGCGCGCAAGGCCCCACTTGAACGACTCGAAAGACGTTTCCGCTTTGGGCCGGACCGACTGATCCTCACCCCGTTGCGCGAGATCGCCGGGCAGGTATTCCTTGATCGCGACCTTGAGCTTGAGGTTCGAGTCGGTCGCCAGGTAGGTCAGCCCGAATCCGCCGATCCCCAGGGTCTGCTCGATCTGATATTCGAGCAGCGCATAGCCTCTGGGGAGAGCGATCTCGGCGGCCATCTGCTACTTCTGGTCGATCAGGCTGATCGCCTTTTCGAGGCTGCGGCGCATGCGGTTGAACGATTTCGCCAGCAGCGACACCTCGTCCCGGCCCGATTCATCGAATTCCGGAATCTCCAGGTCTCCGGTGCTCATGCGGTCCGCGGCATCCGACATCACCGTGATCGGAGCAACGATCATCACCGACAGCATGACGTTCAGGATGACGAACAGCACCACGAACACGCCGGTCAGAGAAGCCATGAACGTGTAGAAGGCGCGGTTCGCGTTCTGGATCGGCAGGGACATCGGCACCGAGACGACCTGTGCGCCGATGACCTCGTTGAGCTTCCAGCCGAAACCGTTGTTGGTCCCGTAGAGCTTCACCATCGACGCGGGCGCGATCTCGGCGGTCGTGTGGCAGGCGAGGCACGCGGGATCCTTGATCTGGAAGGGGCGCGCGAGAAACATCGACATGCCGGTGGGCGTATCCCGCGTGCCGGAGATCTCGCCGCGGGAGGGGTCGTTGCGGAAGGCGTTCACGATGTCCGCCTCCCACTCGACCGCGCGGTCGCGCGGGTTGGTGGGGTTGAGCGCGGCCTCCTTGTACGCGTAATCGGGGTACTTCCTGCGCAGCTGGTTCATGATCTCGGTGGCCGCGAACGCGGGAACGCTCT
The DNA here is from genome assembly GCA_035519135.1 of Burkholderiales bacterium. Taxonomy (GTDB): domain Bacteria; phylum Pseudomonadota; class Gammaproteobacteria; order Burkholderiales; family SG8-39; genus VBDM01. The sequence continues at coordinate 5,300 of DATIWX010000086.1, forward strand.
GCGGCAGGAATTCGCCTTCCTTCTGCGCCAGCTTGTCGCGCACCTGGCTGACGGTGTACTGGCGCATCGACAGCGCCGCTTCCATCATCACCCCCGCGTTGCGCAGCACTTCGTCGCGCGCGGTCTTGTGAAGCAGGTCGTAGGAGACGTACCCGGAGACGCCCAGCCCCAGGATGAAGACGAAGAGCAGCACCAGATTGAACTTCAGTCTCAAGCCCATGATTCCTCCCTAATTCCCCTCAGGGTTCGCCGCGAGGGCAGGTTCCATTATAGACAGATAGTGTTGCGCTCTGAACCTCAAGGGCGCCACCTCAGGGTGGGGATTAGACGGGGCACCGGCCTGAAATATTCCGCCTGGGATGAAAAAAAGTCCGCGGGAACCGCGGGCACGCCCTGCCTAGCTCCGCGGACCGCCCTTGTAGGGACAGGCAGGCTTGACGCAGTCGGCGTAGAGCTGCAGCGAATGGTCCCGGATCGCGAAGCCGCGCTCCTTCGCGACCTTGGTCTGGCGCTTTTCGATTTCGGCGTCGTAGAACTCCTCGACGCGACCGCAGGTGAGGCACACGAGGTGGTCGTGGTGGCTGCCCTCGTTCAGCTCGAACACCGCCTTACCCGACTCGAAGTGATGGCGCTTGAGGATGCCGGCCTGTTCGAACTGGGTCAGCACCCGGTATACCGTGGCGAGCCCGATATCCAATCCTTCGCCGATGAGCATCCGATAGACATCCTCGGCGGACAGGTGCCGGACCTTGCTGGTTTCGAACAGCTTGAGGATGCGCAGCCGCGGGCCGGTTGCCTTCAGCCCGCTGGTCTTGAGGTCGTGGACGTTCGTCACCGGGATGCTTCGGGGAGGGGGGCCGTTTCCGCTATGATATAGCGTTTTGCCGTCGTGGAAAGTCCGTGCCGCGCATTCTGGTCGTCCTTTTGTCGCTCCTCTCCGCGGCCTGCGGCGCGCTCACGCCCTACCGCATCGAGATCCAGCAGGGCAATTACGTCACCCAGGAGATGGCGGCGCAGCTCAAGCCCGGCCTGACCCGCGATCAGGTGCGGTTCGTCATGGGCACGCCGCTGGTGAGCGACATCTTCCATGAAGAGCGCTGGGATTACGTTTTCGTGCGGCAGCGCGCCAACAGCAGGGAGGTCGAGCATCGCCGCGTCGCCGTATTCTTCGAGGACGGGAAGCTGAAGCGCGTGGACGGAGACATCGTGGCCGCCGCCCCCGGGAAGGCCGGGGGATGAGGCTCGTCATCGCAGGTGCGGGCGGGCGCATGGGACGGGCCCTGATCGAATCGGTGCTGCGATCGGGCGATCTCGAGCTTGCCGGAGCGGTGGAGGTGCCCGGCAGCCCCCTGATTGGCAAGGAAGCAGGGGAGCTCGTCGGGCTGCCTTGCGGCGTGAAGATCTCCACCGAGGCCGCGAACGGAGACTGCCTGATCGATTTCACCCGCCCTGAGGGCGCGCTCGCGCATCTCGAGCAGTGCCTGGCCAAGGGAATGCGCATGGTCATCGGGACAACCGGCTTCTCCGAGCTGCAGAGCGAGCGCATCGCGTCAGCGGCACGACGCATCGCGATCGTGCAGGCACCGAACATGTCCGCGGGGGTCAACCTGGCGTTCACCCTCGCGGAAACGGCGGCGCGTACGCTGGGCGAGAGCTACGACGTCGAGATCATCGAGGCGCACCATCGGCACAAGGTGGACGCCCCTTCGGGGACTGCGCTCAGGTTCGGCGCGGTGATCGCAGCGGCCCTGGGCAGGGATCTCGCGCGCGACGCCGTTTATGGGCGCAGAGGAGAGGTCGGCGAGCGCGACCCCAGGGAGATCGGGTTTCACGCTGTTCGTGGAGGCGATATCGTCGGCGAGCACACGGTCATGTTCGCCGGTGAGGGCGAGCGCCTCGAGATCACCGTGCGCTCGAGCAGTCGCGCCACCTACGCCACGGGGGCGCTGAGAGCCGCGCGCTTTCTCGCGGACAAGCGGAACGGCTTGTATGACATGCAGGACGTGCTGGGACTGAGGGAGCCCCGCTAGCTGGTCTGCTTCATCGTGCGCAGCGCCTGGTCCGTCCACACCTGGTCGATGCCCTCGAGAAGCTCCTCCGCCGTCTTGTAGCGCTTGCGCGGGTCGATGGCGATCATCCGGTCGAGGAGCGTCTGGTACTCGGCGAGCGCTTCCGGAAGCTTCGGCCGCGGCGCACCGACGTGCAGCGCGATCAGGCCGGACACCGATTCCGCCTCGAAGGGGCGCTGGCCCGTCAGCATCTCGTGAAAGATGATTCCCAGGGAATAGATGTCCGACTGCGCCGTCGCCGGATTGCCCTCGATCTGCTCCGGGGAAACGTAATACGGCGTTCCGTACAGCTCGCCCTGCCGCGTGCGGCCCAGATCGTCGTCGAGGCGCTTGGCGATGCCGAAGTCGGCGAGCACGATGCTGCCGTCGCCGCGCGACATGAGGTTTCCCGGCTTGATATCGCGGTGGATCACTCCGCGATTGTGTACCTCGCGCAGGGCGCTCGCGGCCTGGGCGAGCAGCGAAAGGGCCTGCCGTGCGCTCAGGCCCTGGCGGATGACTTCGACCAGGCTGCCGTTGGGGAAGTACTCCATCGCGATATACGCATGGCGATCGCTGAAGCCGCGGTCGTAGATCTTGACCACGTTCGGGTGATCGATCGAGGAGATGATGTCGAATTCCTGCACGAAGCGCTGCAGCAGGATCTCGTCCAGTCCGGCCTTGGCGTCGAGGATCTTGAGGACGACCTGCTGCTGGTCGCTTTCCCGCTCGGCAAGGTAGACGACCGAGGAACCGCCGCGTCCGATCTTGGAGAGCACCCGGTAGCCATGGACCGAGAGCAGCTTGTCGCCGAGGTCGCCGGTCATGATGCTCAGGGTGATGCCCAGCGCCGCCTTCGCCGCCTCGGCGGCGATTCTCGCGTTCTCCGCGAGCGCCTGGCGCATCTCCTCGGGGATGTTCACCGAGACGTCGTCGGTGTCTCCGGCCGCGATGCCGATGACTTCGTACGCCTGGACGGGCGCGCTGCGCCCGCGCAGCAGCACCTCCTGGTGCGCGCCCACGGCGATCACCGAGCGCGCCAGATTGAACGTGGCGTCGCTGGCGACAACCGCCCAGCCCAGCTGCTTGGTCTGCCCTTCCAGCCGGGAGGCGATATTCACGGTGTCGCCGACCACCGTGAGCTCGCCCCGGCCCGGCGCTCCGACGTGGCACAGCAGGACTTCGCCGGTGTGTATGCCGACGCCGATGGAGAATTCGGGCAGGCTCTGGGAGGCGTGGCGCTGCGCGATCCACTTGCGGAAATCGAGCGCGGCGAGTTGCATGGCGAGGCCGGCGCGCACCGCGCGGTGGGCGTGATCCCCGCCTTTCTCGTTCGGGAGCCCCTCGAACAGCGCCATGACTCCGTCCCCGATGAACTTCATCACCACCCCGCGGTAGCGGATGACGGGCGCGCACGCGGCCGCGAGATAGGCGTTGAGCAGCTCCGCGATCTCGTCGCTGGTGAGCCGCTCCGAATAGGTGGTGAAGTTGCGGATGTCCGAGAAGAGGACGGTGGCGTTGGTGATCTTCCCGGTCAGGCTGGCCGCGTCGGCTTCCTCGAGGGCTGCGCTGCCGTCCCCTCCCGAGATCTTCTCGCGGAATTTCTGCGTCAGGCGGTCCTGCTGCGGGACGAGCCGGGCGGCGAGCGCCTGGGTCAGCGTCTCGAATTTCTTCAGGCGGCTGTTCACCGCTTCCAGAAGCTCGTTGCGCGTGAACGGCTTCGGGAGATAGTCGTCGGCGCCGAGATTCATGCCGCGGCGCATGCTGGAGCGGTCGTCGAGCGCCGTGAGGAAGATGAACGGAATCTCGGCGAAGCGAGGTTCGGCGCGCAAGGCCTCCAGCACGGCGAACCCGTCCATTTCCGGCATCATCACGTCGCACAGGATCAGGTCCGGCGGATCGCTGCGGGCGAGATCGAGTCCGACTCGGCCGTTCTCGGCCCCGACGGCCGCGTAGCGTTCGACCTTGAGCATCAGCATGATGTTGTTGCGGATGCTGGGCTCGTCCTCGATGACGAGGACTTTCTTCGGCGCCACGGCGTTCATCAGGCCGCCCTCGCGGTCTGGCCCGCCGGTTGCAGCGGAAGCACGATCCTGAACCGCGTTCCGGCGCCGACCGTGCTCTCCAGGCTGATCTGGCCGCCGTGGAGCTCCACCGCCTTCTTGACGATGGCCAGCCCCAGGCCCGTACCCGGGCGGTTCTCGACGTTGGACGCGCGGTGGAAGCTCTCGAACATCCGCGGCTGGTCCTCGGGCGGGATGCCGATTCCCCGGTCCTGGATCTCGATCGCAGCCTTGTCGTCGCGGCGCTCGAGCGAAAAGGTCACCTCGCTGCCCGGCGGCGAGTACTTCACCGCGTTCGACAACAGATTGTTCAGGATATGGCGCAGCAGGCGTTCATCCATCATCGCCTCGAGGCGATCGAAGCGATCGTCCAGCGTGATGACGTGCTCCTTGCCTTGCGCGATGCGAAACTCGGAAACGACCCGGCTGCAAAGCTCGCGCAGATTCGTGGGGCCGAGGTTCAGCTTGAGCACGCCCGACTCGGCGCGTCCCAGCGTGAGGACGTCGTCGATCATCTCGCTCATGCGCTTGGCGCTGCTCTGAATGGTTTGCAGGAGGTTGCGCTTCTCGTCCTGGCCCAGGCTGTCGGAGTAGTGCTCGAGCAGCTCAGCCGAGGAGAGCATCGTGGCAAGGGGCGTGCGGAACTCGTGCGAAGCCGTGGAAACGAATTTCGATTTCATCTCCGACAGCTCCTTCTCGCGCTGCACGGCGACCAGCAGCTCGGCCTCTGCACGCTTGCGGTCGTCGATGTCGACGTTGACGCCGGTCATGCGCCTGGCCTTGCCGTCCGCGTCGCGCTCGACCACCCTGCCGCGGGAGAGACTCCACACCCAACCCCCGGCGAGGGTCTTGACGCGGTGCTCGGCCATGTACTCGGTTTCTCCTCCATTGAGGCATCGGTCCAGGGCCTGCTTCACTTTCGGAAGGTCATCGGGATGGAGCATCTGCGCCAATTCGTCCAGCGTGAGGGCGGTGGTTTCCCTGCCCACCCTCAGGATGATCGCCCAGTTGCCGCCGAGGAGGACGTCGCGCCGGCGAACGTCCCAGTCCCAGGTGAGGATGTTGGCCGCCTGCAGAGCCAGATCGAGGCGCTCCTTCGCTTCCTTGACCTGCTCGAGCAGGCGTTCGTTCTCGCTGCCGAAGCGAAGCGTCTCGGTCAGCGCGCGACTCGAGGACAGGTAGAGCGCCAGCAGCACCGCGGCGAATACCAGGATCAGGATCCCGGCCGAGGTGTTGAAGGACCCGCCTTGCGAGAACAGCAGGCCGATCATGGGCGCGAAGATCGGCACGATCAGGCAGGCGAAGGCCTTGGGACTGGGGGCGAGCGCGGGGGGCAGGCCCATCGCGACGCTGCCGATGAGGAACGGGACGAGGACCTCGTGAAGCTGGGCCTTCGCGGGATAAAGCAGCATGACCGTCAGGCCCCAGGCCGCACCCACCGCGGCGCTGGTCAGGCAGAAGATCCCCTCCCAGCGCTGCGCGCCTTCCGGGCCGGGCTGACGCAGGCGATAGGCGCGATTGAGGGCGATGCGTACCAGACTCGCCAACACCAGCCAGATGAGCCAGGCGGCGAGGAGCGCGTCGCTGATATAACCCCACAAGGCGAAGCCGGCGATCGCGGAGACGATGAATATCGCGGGCACATCGCTCCCCGCCAGCCGGTAGAGCAGCGAGACGCGCTGGGGCAGGAATTCGGCCGATGACAGGGCGGTGATGGAGGGTCGCGATGGGGCCACGTTTTCTGTCGGATGGGCGAATTGCAAACCATCAATTCTGGCACGGTTTGGCAGGCGATGGCGCGCCGCCGGTGAGCGGTCCGCGTCCGGTTGCGTGAAGTTTGGTGGGGCCGGTGAAATAACGATATACTTCCCGGGTTCCAGAGCGGGACCGGTGTGAGCCGGTCCCGCTCTGCACATCTGGCCCCCAAATGAGTCTTCCGCCGTGCCCGTCACCCCGCCCGCCCTGCTCGTATTAGCCGACGGAACGGTCTTTCGCGGCAGATCTGCCGGCGCGGCGGGCCTCGCCGCCGGGGAAGTCGTTTTCAACACGGCGATCACCGGATACCAGGAGATTCTCAGCGACCCCTCCTATTGCCGCCAGATCGTCACCCTGACGCACCCGCACATCGGCAACACCGGCACCAACGACGAGGACATGGAGTCGGCGAAGGTATTTGCCGCGGGGCTGGTGGTCCGGGATGTCCCAGCGAGGATGTCCAGCTGGCGCGCCCAACGCAGTCTGCCGGATTTTCTTGCAGGGAACGGTGTGCCTGCGATCGTCGGCATCGACACGCGCCGGCTCACCCGGATCCTGCGCGAGAAGGGCGCCCAGAATGGCGCGCTGCTCGCGGGTTCCGACGACGTGGAGCGGGCGCTGGCGGCTGCGCGGGCCTTTCCCGGGTTGGCTGGGATGGATCTCGCCAAGGTAGTCAGCACCACGAGACCCTACGAGTGGTCGGAAGGGCGCTGGCGCCTGGGCGAGGGATTCCGCAAGGCCGGCTCCGCGCGTTTCCATGTGGTTGCCTACGACTACGGCGTGAAGCGCAACATCCTGCGCCTGCTGGTCGAGCGCGGCTGCCGGGTGACGGTGCTTCCCGCGCAGGCGAGCTCGGCCGAGGCGCTCGCGCTCAGGCCCGACGGCGTGTTCCTGTCCAACGGGCCCGGCGACCCCGAGCCCTGCGACTACGCCATCCGCGCCATCCGCGAAATCATGGATGCGGGCCTTCCGACGTTCGGAATCTGCCTCGGCCATCAGCTCATGGGGCTCGCCTCGGGAGCGAGGACCGTGAAGATGAAGTTCGGCCATCACGGCGCCAATCACCCGGTGAAGGACCTCGACACCGGCACGGTGGTGATCACCAGCCAGAATCACGGCTTCGCGGTCGATCCGGCCACGCTCCCCGCGAACCTGAGACCGACCCACGTTTCGCTGTTCGACGGCAGCCTGCAGGGCCTGGCGCGCACCGACCAGCCGGCGTTCTGCTTCCAGGGACACCCCGAGGCGAGCCCCGGTCCGCACGACATCGGCTACCTGTTCGACCGCTTCGCCAAGCTGATGGAGGAGCGCGCTCGTGCCTAAGCGCAGCGACATCAGGAGCGTCCTCATCATCGGCGCGGGACCGATCGTCATCGGCCAGGCCTGCGAGTTCGACTACTCCGGGGCGCAGGCATGCAAGGCGCTGCGCGAGGAAGGCTACAAGGTGATCCTCGTCAATTCCAATCCGGCGACCATCATGACCGACCCGGAGATGGCCGACGTCACCTACATCGAGCCGCTGAACTGGCAGATGCTCGAGACCATCATCGCGCGCGAGCGCCCCGATGCGCTGCTTCCGACCATGGGGGGGCAGACCGGCCTGAATTGCGCGCTCGACCTCGCGAGGAACGGCGTGCTGGAGAAGTACCGCGTCGAGATGATCGGGGCCTCGAGCGATGCGATCGACAAGGCCGAGGACCGCGAGAAGTTCAAGCAGGCGATGGCGCGGATCGGGCTCGCCTGCCCGAGGTCGACGCTCGCGCACTCCATGGAGGAGGCGCTGAGGATCCAGCAGGACACCGGCTTTCCCGCCGTGATCCGCCCCTCGTTCACGCTCGGGGGCTCCGGCGGCGGCATCGCCTACAACCGCGAGGAATTCGTCGCGATCTGCGAGCGGGGGCTGGACGCGTCGCCGACGCACGAGCTGCTGATCGAGGAGTCGGTGATCGGCTGGAAGGAATTCGAGATGGAGGTGGTGCGCGACCGCAAGGACAACTGCATCATCGTGTGCTCGATCGAGAACCTGGACCCGATGGGCGTGCACACGGGCGACTCGATCACCGTGGCTCCCGCCCAGACGCTCACCGACAAGGAATACCAGATCATGCGCGACGCGTCGATCGCGGTGCTGCGGGAGATCGGCGTCGATACCGGCGGCTCGAACGTGCAGTTCGCGGTGAATCCTGCGGACGGCCGCATGCTCGTCATCGAGATGAATCCGAGGGTGTCGCGCTCCTCCGCGCTCGCGTCCAAGGCGACGGGATTCCCGATAGCCAAGGTGGCGGCGAAGCTCGCGGTCGGCTATACGCTCGACGAGCTGAAGAACGAGATCACCGGAGGCGCGACGCCCGCGTCCTTCGAGCCCTCGATCGACTACATCGTCACCAAGGTGCCGCGCTTCGCCTTCGAGAAATTTCCTCAGGCGAACGACCGGCTGACGACGCAGATGAAGTCGGTGGGCGAGGTCATGGCGATAGGCCGCACCTTCCAGGAGTCGTTCCAGAAGGCCCTGCGCGGCCTGGAAGTCGGCGTCGACGGGCTCAACCAAAAGACCACGGACCGCGAGAAGCTCAAGAAGGAGCTCGGCGAGCCGGGGCCGGAGCGCATCTGGTACGTGGGCGACGCCTTCGAGAACGGGTTCACGCTGGAGGAGGTGCACCAGCTCACCCGCATCGACCCCTGGTTCCTCGCGCAGATCAAGGAGATCGTCGACCTCGAAATGGAGCTCGACGACAAACGGCTCGAGGAGATCGACGCGGATACCCTGCGCGTACTCAAGCGCAGGGGCTTCTCCGACAGGCGGCTCGCATACCTGTTCAACGCGAGCGAGGCGCAGGTGCGCGCGGCCCGGCACCGCTTCGGCATCCGACCGGTGTACAAGCGCGTCGATACCTGCGCCGCCGAATTCGCGACGCGCACCGCCTACATGTATTCCACCTACGAGGAGGAGTGCGAGGCGCTGCCCACCGACCGCAAGAAGGTGATCGTGCTCGGCGGCGGGCCGAACCGCATCGGCCAGGGGATCGAGTTCGACTACTGCTGCGTGCACGCGGCGCTGGCGCTGCGCGAGGACGGTTTCGAGACCATCATGGTCAACTGCAATCCCGAAACGGTCTCGACCGACTACGACACCTCCGACCGGCTCTACTTCGAGCCGCTCACCCTCGAGGACGTCCTCGAGATAGTCGACAAGGAAAAGCCCTACGGCGTGATCGTGCAGTTCGGCGGGCAGACCCCCCTGAAGCTCGCACGCGACCTCGAAGCGAACGGTGTCCCCATCATCGGCACGACGCCGGACATGATCGACATGGCCGAGGATCGCGAGCGCTTCCAGCAGCTGATCGACCGCCTGGGGCTAAAGCAGCCGCCGAACCGCTCTGCGCGCACCGAAGCCGACGCGCTGATTCTGGCGGGGCAGATCGGCTATCCGCTGGTGGTGCGTCCGAGCTACGTGCTGGGAGGGCGCGCGATGGAGATCGTGCACGAGCAGAAGGACCTGGAGCGCTATATGCGCGAGGCGGTCAAGGTGTCGAACGACTCGCCGGTGCTGCTGGACCGGTTCCTGAGCGATGCCACCGAGGTGGACGTCGACGCCGTCAGCGACGGCAAGCACGTGACCATCGGCGGGGTCATGGAGCACATCGAGCAGGCCGGGGTGCACTCGGGCGATTCGGCGTGCTCCCTGCCGCCGCATTCCCTCACCTCCCAGATCGAGCGCGAGCTGCGCCGGCAGACGGTGGAGCTCGCGCACGGCCTCGGGGTCGTGGGCCTGATGAACGTGCAGTTCGCGATCCAGAAGGGCGTCATCTACGTCCTCGAGGTGAACCCGCGGGCCTCGCGCACCGTGCCCTTCGTGGGCAAGGCGACCGGCGTGCCTCTCGCCAAGATCGCGGCCCGCTGCATGGTCGGCCGGACGCTCGATCAGCAGGGAGCGCGCACCGAGGTCGTCCCGGGGTATTTCTCGGTGAAGGAAGCAGTCTTTCCGTTCGTGAAATTCCCCGGCGTGGACACCATTCTCGGGCCCGAGATGAAGTCGACCGGCGAGGTGATGGGTGTGGGGAAGACTTTCGGCGAGGCTTTCGTGAAATCGCAGCTCGCCGCCAGCGCCAAGCTGCCCGAAGCCGGCACCGCCTTCATCAGCGTGCGCGACGGCGACAAGCTGGCCGTGGTGCCGGTCGCACGTGACCTGCTGGGCCTGGGATTCCGGCTGATCGCGACGCGCGGCACGGCCAGCGTCCTGTCCGCGCACGGAATCGCGGTGACCGTGGTGAACAAGGTCGCCGAAGGCCGGCCGCACATCGTCGACATGATCAAGAACGGTGAGGTGAGCCTCATCGTTAACACGGTCGAGGAAGGGCGCAAGGCGGTGTCGGACTCGCGCTCCATCCGGACCAGCGCGGTGCAGCGGCGCGTCACCTACTACACCACCGTGGCCGGCGCCCGCGCCGCCTGCGAGGGCATGCGGCACATGAAGGCCCTGGTTCCGTATCCCCTGCAGGGACTGCACGCCGGCATGCGCTCGCGCGGGCCTATTGCAAAATGGCTGGAAAAGTGGTCCCATTGAAGCGCACTTCGCGACCCTCTTTCCGCCTTGAATAACCGATGCCGCTGCCTGGCGCCCAAGGCGCCGGGACGCCTATTTTCGAGATGAGCACGATACCGCTGACGACGACCGGAGCGGAACTGTTGCGGCAGGAGCTCCAGCGGCTGAAGACCGTCGAACGCCCCAATGCGATCACGGCTATAGCGGAAGCGCGCACCCACGGCGACCTGTCGGAGAACGCCGAGTACGACGCGGCCAAGGAGCGCCAGAGCTTCATCGAGGGCCGAATCAAGGAGATCGAGTCGAAGCTCGCCAACGCGCAGGTCATCGACCCGAAGCTGCTCGATGCCGAGGGGCGTTGCGTGTTCGGCGCGACCGTCGAGCTGGAGGAAATGAAGGGCGGCGAGGCGGTGACCTACCAGATCGTCGGCGACGACGAGGCGGACATCAAGAAAGGGAAGATTTCCGTCAGCTCGCCGATCGCGCGCGCGATCATCGGCAAGTACGCGGGCGATCAGGTCGAGGTCCAGACCCCGGGAGGGCTGAGGAAGTACGAGGTGCTGGAGGTCAGGTACGAGTAGCTTGTCGGACCGCGCGAGCCTTCGCGGGATCGGAGGACTCGGGCGTCTCGCGAAACAACACCAGGATCTTCCCGATGTGCTGGACCGCCTGCGCTCCGGTCTGCCTGCAGATCTCCTCGAATATCGCCTCGCGCATGGCGCGGTCGGCGCCGCCGACGCGGACTTTGATCAGCTCGTGGCTCTTGAGGCTGCGGTCGATCTCCTCGAGCACCCGCGTGGACAGGCCCGAGCCGCCGATCAGGACCACCGGGTCGAGCTGGTGCGCGCGGGCCTTCAGCTCGCGGCGGCGGGCGGGTGACAGGCCGCTCATCGAGGGGCTATCTCGGCCCTGGAAATGCGATCGGTTCGAGCTCGTATATGCCGCCGGCCGCCATCGCGGACAGGTACAGGCGTCCGTCCTTGACGACGTAGGTGCGGACATCGCCAAGCTGCTTCACGACCTGGTCGAACAGCGACCCGGGCGGGCAATAGGCGCGGGTGATCGCGAGCGGGCCGATCTGAAGGAGCCCCGGCTCGGGCGACTTCCAGGTGCCGCTGCCGCGGTTGCAGTCGATGCGCGCGCTAAGCGCGCCGCCGGTGCCGAAAGCGAAGGTGTATTTCGACTTGTCGTCCGGCGTCAAGGTTCTGCCGTCGCCGACCTGGAACCTGACGAGCTGCCAACTGGTCCCGACGAGCGCGGGGTATTGGGCCTGCGCGTGCACGCAGGCCGTGAGCAGGAACGTAGCGAGGATCAGTTCACGCGATAATCGCATCGGAGGAAGTCTAAGCAATGGCTCGCAGCAAATCCAGCAACGCGTGGCTGAAGCGCCACGTCAACGATCCCTATGTGCGCAAGGCGGCAGCGCAGGGCTACCGCGCGCGCTCGGCTTACAAGCTGCTCGAGATCGTGAGAAGCGACGGGCTCGCGCGGCCGGGCGATTGCGTGGTCGATCTCGGCGCTGCCCCCGGGAGCTGGTCGCAGGTGCTCGCCGAGCGCGTGGGAAAGGCCGGGAGGGTCGTCGCGGTCGATCTGCTGGAGGTCGCTCCGATCCCGGGAGTCACGGTTATTCAAGGAGATTTTCGGGAAGAAGCAGTGCTCAGGGCGCTGGAGGGCGCGCTTGGGGGGCGAAAAACCGACCTTGTAGTCTCCGACCTCGCCCCCAACATCAGCGGGGTGCGCTCCGCCGACCAGGCCCGGAGCATCCATCTAGGTGAGTTGGCCCTCGATTTTGCCAAGAGCCATTTGAATTCACGCGGTGCCTTGCTGGTCAAAGCGTTTCAGGGTGCCGGCTATCCGGAGTTGCTGGCGGCGATGAGGCGGGCTTTCGTGTCGGTCGCCTCGCGCAAGCCGGGCGCTTCGCGAGGCGAGTCGAAGGAGATGTATCTGCTGGGCAAGGGCTTGAAGAACGGCACTGTCCCTTGAGCCCGCTTGGGCATAGAATGGCTGTCAGATCGCAGGGAGCAGGAAAGGAAGGAATTTGAATAACTTGTTCAAGAATCTAGTCATTTGGCTCGTCATCGGGCTCGTCCTGATGACCGTGTTCAATCAGTTCAACACGCGCCAACAGACCCAGTCGGTCATGGATTACTCGCAGTTCATGGAGGAGGTCAAGGCCGGCCGTATCGCCGAGGTGGTCATCGAGGGGCGCGACCTCAAGGCGAAGACCACCGACGGCAAGCCCGTCAACAGCTACTCGCCCGGAGACATCTGGCTGGTCTCCGACCTGCTCAAGTACGGCGTCAAGATCAAGGCGAAGCGCGAGGAAGAGCCGTCGCTCCTCATGAACATCTTCGTTTCCTGGTTCCCGATGCTGCTCCTGATCGGCGTGTGGATCTTCTTCATGCGCCAGATGCAGGGCGGCGGGCGCGGCGGCGCGTTTTCGTTCGGCAAGTCGCGCGCGCGGATGATCGACGAGTCGAACAACAGCATTACCTTCGCGGACGTCGCCGGATGCGAGGAAGCGAAGGAGGAAGTCGGCGAGCTGGTCGACTTCCTGCGCGATCCCGCGAAGTTCCAGAAGCTCGGCGGGCGCATCCCGAAAGGCGTGCTGATGGTCGGCAACCCCGGCACCGGCAAGACGCTCCTCGCGCGCGCCATCGCGGGCGAGGCCAAGGTGCCCTTCTTCTCGATCTCCGGATCGGACTTCGTCGAGATGTTCGTCGGCGTGGGCGCGGCGCGCGTTCGCGACATGTTCGACCAGGCCAAGAAGCACGCGCCGTGCATCGTGTTCATCGACGAAATCGACGCGGTCGGCCGCCAGCGCGGAGCGGGCCTGGGCGGCGGAAACGACGAGCGTGAGCAGACGCTCAACCAGCTGCTGGTCGAGCTCGACGGCTTCGAGGGTACCACCGGCGTCATCGTGATCGCCGCGACCAACCGGCCCGACGTGCTCGACCCGGCGCTGCTGCGCCCCGGGCGCTTCGACCGGCAGGTGGTGGTGCCGCTTCCCGACATCCGCGGCCGCGAGCAGATCCTTCTCGTGCACATGCGCAAGGTTCCGGTCGCGCCCGACGTCAAGGCGGATATTCTCGCGCGCGGCACGCCGGGATTCTCCGGCGCGGACCTGTCCAACCTGGTGAACGAAGCGGCCCTGTTCGCGGCGCGCAAGAACAAGCGCCTGGTCGACATGGAGGACTTCGAGCGCGCCAAGGACAAGATCTACATGGGCGCCGAGCGCAAGTCGATGGTGCAGACCAAGGAAGAGCTGCGCAATACCGCCTTCCACGAGTCGGGCCATGCGGTGGTGGCGAAGCTCGTGCCCAAGGCCGATCCGGTGCACAAGGTGACCATCATTCCGCGCGGCCGGGCGCTGGGTGTCACCTGGCAGCTTCCGGAGGCCGACCGCTACACCAAGGACAAGGTGCAGATGCTGTCCGAGATCGCCATCCTCTTTGGCGGGCGCATCGCCGAGGAGATCTTCATGAATCAGATGACGACGGGCGCGTCCAACGACTTCGAGCGCGCCACGCGCATGGCGCGCGACATGGTCACGCGCTTCGGCATGTCGGAGAAACTCGGGCCGATGGTGTACGGCGAGAACGAGGGAGAGGTATTCCTCGGCCGCTCGATCACCACGCACAAGAACGTTTCCGAGGAAACGATGCGGCTCGTAGACGCGGAGATCCGCAGGATCATCGACGAGCAATACGGGCTCGCGCGCCGCCTGATCGAGGAGAATCGCGACAAGGTCGAGGCCATGGCGCACGCGCTGCTCGAATGGGAAACGCTCGACGCCGACCAGCTGAACGACATCATGGCAGGCAAGCCGCCGCGTGCGCCCAAGCCCGCCCAGGCGCCGCAGCAACCGCCCCAGGCGGGCACGCCGGGCGCGCCCGAGCCGGCTCCCGCCGCCTAGCCATCCGCGAGCGCCAGTCCACGCTCCACTGCGGCCGCTTCCGGCTCGATTTCGCGCGCCCGCTCGTCATGGGCGTGGTCAACGTCACGCCCGACTCCTTTTCCGACGGCGGGCGCTTTCTCGATCCCAAGGCCGCGCTCGAGCACGCGAACGCACTGATAGCGGAGGGCGCCGACCTGCTGGACATCGGTGCCGAATCGAGCCGCCCCGGGGCGTTGCCGGTGTCCGCCGAAGAGGAGTTGTCGCGGCTGATGCCGGTGCTCGAGGGTCTGCGCGAGTCCGCGATCCCCGTCTCGATCGACACCGTCAAGCCCGAGGTGATGCGTGCCGCGATCGCCGCGGGCGCGGCGATGGTCAACGACATCGGCGCCCTGCGCGCGCCGGGTGCGCTGGAGGCCGTCGCGGCCGCCGATGTCGCGGTGTGCCTGATGCACATGCAGGGTGAGCCGCGCACCATGCAGCGGCAGCCGCGCTACGACGACGTGGTCGCCGAGGTCGGCGCGTTTCTCGCCGAGCGCGTCGCGGCAGCCGAGGCGGCGGGAATCGCCCGCGAGCGCATCGTCATCGACCCGGGCTTCGGATTCGGCAAGAGCGTCGAACACAATTTCGAGCTGTTGCGCAATCTGGACCGGTTCACCGGGCTGGGCTTTCCGGTGCTGGCGGGCTGGTCGCGGAAATCGACCCTGGGCGCGATCACGGGACGAGGGGCGGACGATCGCCTCGCGGCGAGCCTCGCCGCGGCTTTGCTCGCCGCGCAGCGCGGCGCTAGAATCCTGCGGGTCCACGATGTCGCCGCGACGCGGGACGCGCTTGAGGTTCTCGCGGCGCTCGAACGAAAAAGCTAGCGACATGGGCAGAAGATACTTCGGAACCGACGGCGTACGCGGCAGGGTGGGCGAGTCGCCGATCACGCCGGAATTCGTGATGCGCCTGGGTTTCGCCGCGGGCGAGGTCCTGGTGCGGCGCTCGGCGCTGCCCAAGGGCGCGCATCCCGCGGTCCTGATCGGCAAGGACACGCGCATCTCAGGCTACATGCTCGAGGCCGCGCTGGAAGCGGGTTTCGCAGCGGCCGGGGTGGACGTGATGCTCACCGGCCCGCTGCCGACTCCGGCGATCGCCTATCTTACGCGCGCCCTGCGGCTGCAGGCCGGGGTCGTCATCAGCGCGTCCCACAATCCCTACGAGGACAACGGCATCAAGTTCTTCTCGGCCGACGGCAGCAAGCTCCCCGATGCGGTCGAATCGGACATCGAGGAACGGCTCGACAGCCCGATCCGGTGCAAGGCGTCGGCGAGCCTCGGCAAGGCGCGGCGCGTCGACGACGCGGCGGGCCGCTATATCGAGTTCTGCAAGAGCACTTTTCCCGGCGCTCTCGACCTGCGCGGGATGACCATCGTGGTCGACTGCGCCCACGGCGCGACCTACCAGGTCGCGCCCCATGTGTTCCACGAGCTCGGCGCCGACGTCGAGGCCATCGGCGTGGACCCGGATGGTTTCAACATCAACGACAAGGCCGGAACCGTGCATCCGGACGCCCTCAGGAAGGCCGTGGCCGAGCACAAGGCCGACCTCGGCATCGCGCTCGACGGCGACGGCGATCGCGTGCTGGTGTGTGACGGAGCAGGCAGGCTCTACGACGGCGACGAGCTGCTCTACGTCATCGCGCGCGAGCGCGCGAAGGATGGCGGCCTGAAGGGGGTCGCGGGCACGCTCATGACCAATCTCGCGCTGGAGCGCGCGCTGGAGAAGATGAGCGTTCCTTTCGCGCGCGCCAAGGTCGGCGACCGTTACGTGCTGGAAATGCTGCAGGAGAAGTCCTGGCAGCTCGGTGGCGAAAACTCGGGGCACATCATCTGCCTGGACAAGCACACCACCGGCGACGGCATCGTGTCCGCCCTGCAGGTGCTCTCGGCGATCCGCGCCAGCGCGGCGACCTTGGAAACGTTGTGCAAGGACCTCACGCTCTATCCGCAGCAGCTGGTGAACGTGCGCGTGCCGGCGGGCTTCGAATGGCAGAAGCGGCCGGAGGTCGCCAAGGCGAAGCAGGAGGCCGAGCGCGCGCTCGGCGCGGACGGGAGGGTGCTGCTGCGCCCTTCGGGGACCGAGCCGGTGCTGCGCGTCATGGTCGAGGGCAAGGACGACGCGGCGGTGCGCAGGCTGGCCAGACAAATCGCCGATGTGGTGCAGAAAGCGGCATAGAAAAAACATCGGCAAGATCATGAATTTCCGCTAAGATTGCCGTCTTTCGGCGGGTCTGGGTCGGCATGCGCGCGCGGTTCGTAGCAGGCAACTGGAAGATGAACGGCAGCCTGCGCGTCAACACGGGTCTGCTCGCTGCGCTCAAGGCGGGCCTGAAGAAATCCGAGAATCTGGAATACGCCGTGTGCGTGCCGTTTCCCTATCTCGCGCAAGTTTCTGCCGCCCTCACGGGCAGCGCCGTCGCCTGGGGCGCGCAGAGCCTGAGCGAGCACGACGCGGGCGCCTACACCGGCGAGGTCTCGGGCGCAATGCTCAGGGAGTTCGGCTGCCGCTTCGCGATCGTCGGCCATTCGGAGCGGCGCGCGCTCTACGGCGAGGACGACGCTCGGGTGGCGGCCAAGTTCATCGCGGCGCGGCGCGCCGGCCTGACGCCGATCGTATGCGTTGGAGAGACCCTGGAGCAGCGCGAGCGGGGCGAGACGGAGAGCGTCGTGGGGCGCCAGCTCGACGCGGTGGCGGGCGCGGCGGGAACTGCCGCGCTTGCGGGTGCGGTGGTCGCGTACGAGCCCGTGTGGGCCATCGGCACCGGCAGGAACGCCACGCCGCAGCAGGCGCAGGAGGTGCACGCCTTCGCCCGCGCGCGCCTCGCGGCGCGCGACAAGGCGCTGGCCGGACTCACGATCCTCTACGGCGGCAGCGTGAAGCCCGGGAATGCGAAGGATCTCTTCGCGATGCCCGACATCGACGGAGGCCTGATCGGCGGGGCCTCGCTGGTGGCTGAGGATTTCATCGCGATCTGCGCGGCGGCGCGCCGCTAGAGGATCGCCGGGAAAGTTGATTCGAAAGGAAGGCACATGGATTTCTGGTTCACCCTGATTCTCGTCGTCGACGTCGTCGTCGCGCTCATCATCATCGGTCTGGTCCTGCTACAGCACGGCAAGGGCGCGGACGTCGGCGCCGCCTTCGGCAGCGGCGCTTCCGGGAGCCTGTTCGGCGCGAGCGGCTCGGCCAACTTTCTGTCCCGCACCACGGCGATCCTGGCCGCCGTCTTCTTTCTTACGACTTTCGTTCTTGCCTACCTCGTGACGCACAAGCCGCGCGCGGGCGGCGGCGTCATGGACACGGTCAAGGAGCAGCCGGCACAGCAGGTTCCCGTCCCCCAAGCGGCGCCCGACGCGGCCAAGGCGCCTGAGGCCGAGAAATCGAAAGCAAACGAGGTTCCGAAGTAGTAAAATCGGGCGGCTTGAGGCGGGCTCGTTTTCGACGCGGCGACGCATCCAAGCCAATCATGCCGACGTGGTGAAATTGGTAGACACGCCGTCTTGAGGGGGCGGTGGCGAAAGCCGTGAGAGTTCGAGTCTCTCCGTCGGCACCAGACAATGCTGGAAAACTATTTCCCGGTCCTGCTGTTCATCGCGATCGCGCTCGCATTCGGCGGCATCATGGTCGCTCTGGGCGCGGTTCTCGGGCCGAACCTCCCCGACAGCGAGAAGCTGTCCCCCTACGAATGCGGCTTCGAGGCGTTCGAGGACGCGCGCATGAAATTCGACGTGCGCTATTACCTGGTGGCGATCCTGTTCATCCTGTTCGATCTGGAGATCGCGTTCCTGTTCCCCTGGGCGGTGACGCTCAACGAGATCGGCGGCCTAGGCTTCTGGTCGATGATGATTTTCCTCGCCCTTCTGGTGGTCGGGTTCCTGTACGAGTGGAAAAAGGGCGCGCTGGAGTGGGAGTAGCGTGCCGGGGCCGCGCCAGCCGGCCGGCCCTGGTTTGATCCAAATCAACCGCTAGCAGGCCCGCCCGGGGCATGATCACACGGGTTCACGTGCCCGTGCGACGAGAGGGGATGGAAACAGTTCACACTGACGTGGCGATCATCGGGGCGGGCGGCGCGGGGCTGCGCGCCGCCATCGCTCTCGCGGACGCCGACCCGAAGCTCCGCATCGCCCTGGTCTCCAAGGTGTACCCGATGCGCAGCCATACCTGCGCCGCCGAAGGCGGTGCCGCCGGGGTCATCAAGCCCGACGACAGCCTTGAGCACCATTTCAACGATACCGTCGGCGGTGGCGACTGGCTGTGCGACCAGGACGCGGTCGACTACTTCATCCGCGAGGCGCCGAAGGAACTCGTCCAGCTGGAACACTGGGGCTGCCCCTGGAGCCGCGAAGCCGACGGCTCGGTCGCGGTGCGGCCTTTCGGCGGCATGAAGAAGCAGAGAACCTGGTTTGCCGCGGACAAGTCGGGTTTCCACATCCTGCATACGCTGTTCCAGACCTCTCTCAAGTATCCGTCGATCCAGCGCTTCGATGAGTACTACGTGAGCGAGCTTCTGCTCGACGACGGACGCTGCCGGGGCCTGACCGCCATCGAAATGCGCAGCGGCCAGATGCGGTGCTTCGACGCGCGCGCGGTGATCATTGCCGGCGGCGGCGCCGGGCGCATGTTCCCCTTCACCACCAACGGCGCGATCAAGACGGGCGACGGCATGGCTCTCGCGTACCGCGCCGGCGTGCCGCTCAAGGACATGGAGTTCGTGCAATATCATCCGACGGGACTGCCGAGCACCGGAACCCTGCTTACCGAGGCCTGCCGCGGCGAGGGCGGCGTGCTCCTCAACAGGCTCGGCCGGCGCTTTCTCCAGGACTACGGCATGGGGCCGGAAACGCCGCTCGGGCAACCGGTGCTGAAGACGATGGAATTGGGCCCTCGCGACCGCGTCAGCCAGGCGTTCTGGCAAGAGCAGAAGAAGGGCAACATGGTGTCGACGCAGTGGGGCGACGCCATGCTGCTCGACCTGCGCCACCTGGGCGAAGCCAAGATCGACGAGCGCCTGCCGCTGGTGCGCGACATGTCGATCAGCTACATGGGCGTCGACCCGGTGAAGGATCCGGTGCCGGTGCGCCCGGTGGTCCACTACATGATGGGCGGCATCGACACCGACATCAAGGCGGCGACGACGCTCCCCGGGCTCTACGCCGCGGGCGAATGCGCCTGCGTGAGCATCAACGGCGCCAACCGTCTCGGCTCCAATTCCCTCACGGAGCTGCTGGTGTTCGGGCGCCGCGCGGCGCTCTCCGCGATCGAGCACCTGCAGTCCGGCGCGCGCCCGGCCGGCGAAGCCGCGCTCGCCGCCAGGGCAGGGGCGGCGCAGGCACGCATGCGTGGGTTGATGCAGAGGACAGGCGGCACGGAGACCGTCGCGGGGCTGCGCAAGGAGATGATGAAGGCCATGGAAGAGCATGCCGGCATATACCGCAGCGGCGAGGGCCTCGCCGCGGCCTGCGCCAAGCTCGCCGAGTTGCGCAGGCGTTACGGTGCGATCGAGCTGCACGACAAGACCAATGTGTACAACACCGATCTTCTGCAGGCGCTGGAGCTCGGCTCCATGCTCGATTGCGCGGAGGCCGTGGTGCAGAGCGCCCTGGCGCGAAAGGAATCCCGCGGCGCGCACCAGCGCCTCGATTTCGCCGAGCGCGACGACGGGAGCTTCCTGCGCCATTCGATCGCCCGCTATCACCCGAGCGAGCCGCCGCGCATCGACTTCCGCGACGTGGTCATCACCAGGTCCCAGCCCGGCGTGCGCGACTATTCCGGAGGCCACGAATGAGCGAGCGCCGGGTCGAGCTGGAAGTGCTGCGCTACAACCCGGAGCTGGACCGCGAGCCGCATTTCCAGCGCTATGCGGTCGACTGCCCGGAGGAATGGGTGGTGCTCGATGCGCTCAACCACATCAAGGAAAGCGTCGACCCGACGCTCAGCTACCGCTGGTCCTGCCACATGGCGGTGTGCGGCAGCTGCGGCATGATGATCAACGGCGAGCCCCGGCTCGCCTGCAAGGCCTTCCTGCGCGAATACCCGGGCACGATCCGTGTCGAGCCGCTGGCGCACTTCCCGGTCGAGCGCGACCTGGTGACGGTGATCGACGATTTCATGGACAAGCTGAAGCGGGTGAAGCCCTACCTCATCCCGAAGGAGGAAAAGCCGGTCGGCGCGGGCGAGTACCTGCAGACCCCCGCGGAGCTGAAGCGATACAAGCAGTACACGCTGTGCATCAACTGCATGCTGTGCTACGCCGCATGCCCGGAGTACGGGCTGATCCCGAAATTCATCGGTCCCGCGGCGATCTCGCTGGCGCACCGCTACAACCAGGATTCGCGCGACGGCGGCCGCGAGCAGCGCCAGCAGGAGATCGCCGCCGCCGAGGGCGTGTGGGAATGCTCGTTCACCGGGGCGTGCTCCGAGGTCTGTCCCGAGCACGTCGATCCGGCGGCGGCGCTGCAGCAGGTGAAGATCAAGAGCACGGTGGACTGGTACAAGGAGCACCTGATGCCATGGCTGAAGAAATAAGCCGCAGGCCGTACGTCCGCGAGGAGACCTGGCGCTGGATTTTCCGGCACCCGCGCTACCTGCGCTACATGGCGCGCGAGTTCTCGTGCCTCTTCATCGCGGCGTGGACGCTGCTCTTCGTCTGGGGGCTGAAGCAGCTTGCCGAAGGGCCCGCCGCCTGGAATGCATTCCTGGAGTGGCTGAAGAGCCCCATGAGCATCGCGCTGCATGTGGTCGCGCTGGGATTTGCCGCGTACCACAGCATCACCTGGTTCAGGCTGACGCCGAAGGCGCTGCCGCTGCAGATCGGAGGAACATTCGTGCCGGACGGCGTGATCTCCGGCGCGCACTACGCCGCGTGGGCGGCGCTATCCCTCGCGGTCCTCTACCTCTCGGGAGCATTCTGAGCGTGGCGAAATCGAACAAGCCGATCGTGTGGGGCCCGTTCGCCGCCGGCGGCACGCTGACGGCCTTCCTCACGCCGGCGCTGATCGTCCTGACGCTGCTCGCGGCGTTCGGGCATGTCCCGGAGCTGCTCGCGTACGAGCGGCTGCGCGCCTTTGCCGGTCACGGAATCGTGAAGCTCCTCGTCGTCGGGGTCGTGTTCCTGTCGCTGTGGAGCGCGGCCCACCGCCTGCGCATTACCTGCTACGACCTCGGCGTTCGGGCCGATACGCTCGTCGCCGCCGTCGTTTATGCTGCGGCGCTCATGGGAACCGCCGCATCCGCGCTTTTCCTGATGCGGCTTTGACTGTTGACACGACGTCTCGACCGCCTAAACTTGAGCGACGTCACCACTGAGGGGAGCCTGCCGGGCATGAATCCGCCACCCATTGCCACACGCGAGATCGCGCGCGAAGACCAATTCAACGTCGTCTGGACGGAAGAGCTGAACGAGGTGTTCGCGGACGTCGCACCCTACTACGACCGGGCGAACTACGTGGCGAGCCTCGGCCTGTGGGGCTGGTTCCTGCGCAAGTTCATGGCGACAGTCGACATCCGGCCGCGCGAGCGCGTGCTCGACGTGTGCGCGGGCACCAACGCCGTCGGCATCGCGCTGCTGGAGCGCGAGCCGACGCTCGAGGTGCACGCCATCGACCGCAGCGCGGAGATGCAGGAGGTCGGGCAGCGCCGCGCCGCGGCGCTCGGCTTTCGCATCCAGAGCGTGGTGGACGACGTGCACAGGCTGCCGTTCCCGGACAACCATTTCGACGTGGTCACGCTCCAGTTCGCCTCGCGACACCTCCGCGTCAGGCGCGTCTTCAGCGAGATCTACCGCGTGCTCAAGCCCGGCGGCCGCTTCTACCACTCCGACATGCTGCGGCCGGGAAATCGAACGGTCGAAGTTCTCTACTACGCCTATTTGCGCTTCTGCCTCTGGTTCACGGGATTCGTGTTCCGCAGCGGGCAGGCGGCGCTGAACTGCAAGAAGTACTTCATCAACGCCCTGCAGATGTTCTACTCGGCCGAGGAGCTCTGCGACGTGCTGGAGGATCTGGGCTTCCGCGACGTCACCGCGAAGACCGTCTTCGCCGGCATGCTCGGCTTTCACCGCGCGGTCAAGCCGCCTCCGGGCTGAGCCTCCGCTCGCGAGATTTTGCGAGCTGCACAGAGGCGCGCGCGTTGACCGTATCCCTCTGATGGCAGTAAAATTTGAGCGCGTTGAAGCGGCCGTAAGGCGCACGCCCGCGGCCCGGTGTGGACAATCGGACCGGTCTTCATCTTTGCGCGGAAACGAGTTCCCACCGATGGGTGTGGCCGAAGGCGGTGAGCCATGAGCATTGAAGGCATCCTGCAGCAGGGTTTCGTCACCACCACGGCGGACAAACTCATCAACTGGACGCGCACCGGGTCGCTTTGGCCGGTGACGTTCGGCCTGGCCTGCTGCGCAATCGAGATGATGCATGCCGGCGCGTCGCGCTACGACCTCGACCGCTTCGGCATCGTATTTCGCCCCAGCCCGCGCCAGGCGGACGTGATGATCATCGCCGGGACCCTGTGCAACAAGATGGCGCCGGCGCTCCGCAAGGTCTATGACCAGATGGCCGAGCCGCGCTGGGTGATTTCGATGGGTTCCTGCGCCAACGGCGGCGGCTACTATCACTACGCCTACTCGGTGGTGCGCGGGAGCGACCGCATCGTGCCGGTCGATATCTACGTGCCGGGCTGCCCGCCCACCGCCGAGGCGCTGCTCTACGGAATCATCCAGCTGCAGAACAAGATCAGGCGCACCAACACCATCGCCAGATGAGTCCAAGATTGCAGCGGCTCCATGACGCGCTCCGCCGCGTCCTCGGTTCCAGGATCGCGAGCCTCGCCGAGCGGGCCGGCGAGTTGACGCTCGAAATCGGCGCAGCCGACTACCTCGAAGCGGCACGAAGCCTGCGCGATCACCCGGATCTCAGGTTCGAGCAGCTGCTGGATCTCTGCGGCCTGGATTACTCCACTTACAAGGATCGGCCCTGGGAAGGCAGGCGCTTTGCCGCGGTGTTGCATCTGCTTTCGATCTCCCACAACTGGCGCCTGCGCCTGCGCGTGTTCTGCCCGGACGACTCCATGCCCATGCTCGACTCGGTCATCGAAACCTGGCCGAGCGTGAACTGGTACGAGCGGGAGGCGTTCGACCTGCTGGGCATCATTTTCAACGGGCACCCGGACCTGCGGCGCATTCTCACCGACTACGGCTTCATCGGCCACCCGTTCCGCAAGGACTTTCCGATCTACGGCAACGTCGAGATGCGCTACGATCCCGAGCAGAAGCGCGTCGTCTATCAACCCGTCACCATCGAACCGCGCGAAATCGTCCCGAGGATCGTGCGCGAGGAGCAGTACGGCGAGGGGCGGGGATAGTGGCCGGGATCCGCAACCGCGCAGGATTTCAGCATGGCTGAAATCCGGAACTACACGGTCAATTTCGGCCCGCAGCACCCGGCGGCGCACGGCGTGCTGCGCCTGGTGCTCGAGATGGACGGGGAGGTGGTGCAGCGCGCCGACCCGCACATCGGGCTCCTGCATCGCGCTACCGAGAAGCTCGCCGAGCAGCGCACCTGGATCCAGTCGCTGCCGTACATGGACCGGCTCGACTACATCTGCATGATGTGCAGCGAGCACGCCTATGTCATGGCGATGGAGAAGCTGCTCGGCATCGAGGTGCCGATCCGCGCGCAATACATCCGCGTCATGTTCGACGAGATCACGCGGATCCTCAATCACTGCTTCGGGCTGGGCGCACTCGGGCTCGATCTCGGCGCCATGACCGTGTTCCTGTACTGCTTCCGCGAGCGCGAGGACCTGCTCGATTGCTACGAGGCGGTCTCCGGCGCGCGCATGCACGCGGCCTACTACCGGCCGGGAGGCGTCTATCGGGATCTTCCGGACTCGATGCCGCAGCACCTGGCGCAGCGCTCGCGCAGCTCGCGGGAGCTCGCCGCAATGAACGCGAACCGGCAGGGTTCGCTGCTCGACTTCATCGAGGACTTCACCGAGCGCTTCCCGAAATGCGTCGACGACTACGAGACGCTGCTCACGGAGAACCGGATCTGGAAGCAGCGCACCGTCGGTATCGGAGTGGTGCCGCCCGAGCGCGCGCTCGCTCTCGGGTTTACCGGACCGATGCTGCGCGGCTCGGGCGTCGAGTGGGACTTGCGCAAGAAGCAGCCCTACGAGGTGTACGACCGGCTGGAATTCGACATCCCGGTCGGCACGAACGGCGATACCTACGATCGCTACCTGGTGCGCATCGAGGAAATGCGGCAATCCAACCGCATCATCCGGCAGTGCATCGACTGGTTGCGCAAGAACCCGGGACCGGTGATCACCGACAACCACAAGGTGGCGCCGCCATCGAGAGTGGAGATGAAGAGCGACATGGAAGAGCTGATCCATCACTTCAAGCTATTCACCGAAGGGATCCACGTTCCGGAGGGCGAGGCTTACGCGGCAGTGGAACACCCGAAGGGCGAGTTCGGCGTCTATTTCGTTTCCGACGGCGCGAACAAGCCGTACCGCATGAAGCTGCGCTCGCCGGCGTTCGCGCATCTCGGGGCGGCAAACGAGATGATGCGCGGGCACATGCTCGCCGACGCAGTGGCGATCGTCAGCACGCTCGACATCGTATTCGGGGACATAGATCGATGAAAACCGGGGACAGACCACGTTTTTTGTCGATTCTGAGGTCCGGCGATGGTCTGCCCGGAAAAACGTGGTCTGTCCCCGGTTCTTGCCATGCTCACTGCTGAGGCTCTGAAGAGGATCGACCAGGCGGTCGCCAAGTACCCGCCCGACCAGAAGCGGTCGGCGGTGATGGCGGCGCTCACCGTGGCGCAGGACGAGAAGGGCCATCTGTCGCCGGAGGTGATGGACTTCGTCGCGGGCTACCTCGGCATGCCGCCGATCGCGGTCTACGAGGTGGCGAGCTTCTACACCATGTACGACATGAAGAAGCCCGGGAAGTACAAGCTGTGCATTTGCACCAACCTGCCGTGCGCGCTGTCGGGCGCCGAGGATGCCGCCGAGCATCTCAAGAAGAGGCTCGGCATCGACTGGAACGAGACCACCGCGGACGGCCGCTTCACGCTGAAAGAGGGCGAGTGCTTCGGCGCCTGCGCTGACGCGCCGGTAATGCTCTGCAACAACAAGACGATGCTGTCGTTCATGACGCCCGAGAAGCTCGACAGCTGGCTGAGAGACCTGAAATGAACCTGGACTACGGACCCGACGCGATCTTGATGAAGGGGCTGGACGGCGAAAACTGGCGCCTCGCCGACTACCTCAAGCGCGGCGGCTACTCGGCCTTGAAGAAGATCCTCGCCGAGAAGACTCCGCCGGAGAACCTCATAGCCGAGATGAAGAAGTCCGCGCTGCGCGGGCGGGGCGGGGCGGGCTTTCCGACCGGCCTCAAGTGGAGCTTCATGCCGCGCCAGTTTCCCGGCGCGAAGTACCTGGTGTGCAACTCCGACGAGGGCGAGCCCGGGACCTGCAAGGACCGCGACATCCTGCGCTACAACCCGCACGCCGTGATCGAGGGCATGGCGATCGGCGCCTACGCGATGGGCATCGGCACGGGCTACAACTACGTCCACGGCGAGATCTGGGACATCTACGAGCGCTGCGAGGAGGCGCTCGCCGAGGCACGCACCGCGGGATTCATCGGCAAGAACATCCTCGGCAGCGGGTTCTCCTTCGAGCTCCACAACCATCACGGCTACGGCGCCTACATCTGCGGCGAGGAGACCGCGCTGCTCGAGTCGCTGGAGGGCAAGAAGGGACTGCCGCGCTTCAAGCCGCCTTTCCCGGCGAGCTACGGCCTCTACGGCAAGCCGACCACTATCAACAACACCGAGACCTTCGCCGCCGTGCCCTGGATCGTGAACAACGGCGCCGACGCCTTCCTCGCGCTCGGGCGGCCGAACAACGGCGGCACCAAGATCTTCTCGGTGACCGGGCACGTGGCGCGTCCCGGGAACTACGAGGTGAAGCTGGGGACGCCGTTCGCGAAGCTGCTCGAGATGGCCGGGGGCATGCGCGGCGGGAAGAGGCTGAAGGCCGTGATTCCCGGCGGCTCCTCGATGCCGGTGCTGCCGGCCGAGATCATGATGCGCACCGACATGGACTACGACTCGATCGCCAAGGCAGGCTCGATGCTCGGCTCGGGCGCGGTGATCGTGATGGACGAGACTACCTGCATGGTCAAGGCGCTGGAACGCCTCGCTTACTTTTATTTCGAGGAGTCCTGCGGACAGTGCACGCCCTGCCGCGAGGGCACCGGCTGGCTCTACCGCATGGTGAACCGGATCGAGCACGGCAAGGGCAGGAGCGAGGACCTCGACCTCCTGGTCAATGTCGCCGACAACATCGCCGGGCGCACGATCTGCGCGCTCGGCGACGCGGCGGCGCTGCCGGTAAAGAGCTTCATCCAGCACTTCCGCGGCGAGTTCCAGCATCACATCGACCACAAGCGCTGCATGGTGACGGTACCCGGCTACTCGACTTCGCCGAGCCTTCCCGAGCGGCAAGCCGCCTGAACATGCCTAAGGTCACAATCGACGGCATCGAGACAGAAGTCCGCAACGGCGCGACGGTGATGGAGGCCGCCAACGGCCTGGGCATCTACATCCCGCATTTCTGCTACCACAAGCAGCTCTCGATCGCCGCCAACTGCCGCATGTGCCTGGTGCAGGTCGAGAAGGCGCCCAAGCCCATGCCCGCGTGCGCGACGCCGGTCACCGACGGCATGCTGGTGTCGACGACCTCGAGCTACGCGAAGCAGGCGCAGAACGGCGTGATGGAATTTCTC
Organism: Burkholderiales bacterium; assembly: GCA_035519135.1. Lineage (GTDB taxonomy): Bacteria > Pseudomonadota > Gammaproteobacteria > Burkholderiales > SG8-39 > VBDM01. The sequence goes on from DATIWX010000086.1 coordinate 32,445, forward strand.
CTGATCAACCATCCGCTCGACTGCCCGATCTGCGACCAGGGCGGCGAGTGCCAGCTCCAGGACCTCGCGGTGGGCTACGGCAAGAGCGCGTCGCGCTACACCGAACCCAAGCGCGTGGTGCTCAACAAGAACCTGGGTCCGCTCATCGCGACCGACATGACGCGCTGCATCCATTGCACGCGCTGCGTGCGCTACGGCCAGGAGTTCGCCGGCGTCATGGAGCTCGGCATGATCGGCCGCGGCGAGCACGCGGAGATCATCAGCTTCGTCGGCAGGACGGTGGACTCCGAGCTCTCCGGCAACATGATCGACCTGTGCCCGGTGGGCGCGCTCACCTCCAAGCCTTTCCGCTACACGGCGCGCACCTGGGAGCTGTTGCGGCGCAGGTCGGTGAGCCCGCACGACAGCCTCGGCTCGAATCTCGTCGTGCAGGTGAAGAACAACCGCGTGATGCGGGTGGTGCCGCTGGAGAACGAGGACCTCAACCAGTGCTGGCTCTCCGACCGCGACCGGTTCTCCTACGAGGGCCTCAACTCCGAGGAGCGGCTCACCAAGCCGATGATCAAGGAGGACGGCCACTGGCGCGAGGTCGACTGGCAGCTCGCGCTCGAGCACGTCGCGCGGGGCCTCTCCGAGACCCGCTTCAAGTACGACCCCCGGGAGATCGGCGCGCTCGCGAGCCCGCACTCCACGCTGGAGGAGATGGCCCTGCTCGCAAAGCTGGTGCGCGCCATGGGCGGGGACAACGTCGATCACCGACTGCGCCAGTCGGATTTCTCCGCCGACGGCAAGCGCGCGGGCGCGCCGTGGCTGGGGATGAAGCTCGCCGAGCTCGAGCAGGCCGACCGCGTGCTCCTGGTCGGCTCCTTCCTGCGCAAGGACCATCCGCTGCTCGCCTCGCGGCTGCGCCAGCTCGCCAAGCGCCAGATGCAGCTGAACATCCTGCATTGCGTCGACGACGAGCTGCTGATGCCCGTGGCGAACAAGGCGATCGCGCGGCCGGGGGCTTTGGTCGCGACGCTCGCCCAAGTCGTGAAGGCGGTCGCCGAGGCGAAGCAGAAGGCCGCGCCGGCCGAGCTCGCCGCCCTGGCGGTCGGCGACGAAGCCAGGGCGATCGCCGCCAGCCTCGCGTCGGGAAAGACCGTCGCGGTGCTCCTCGGCAACCTCGCCGCGCAGCACCCTCAAGGCGCGCAGCTGCAGCGCCTCGCGCAGGACCTCGCCGGCCTGGTCGAAGGCAAGTTCGGCTTCGTGGGCGAGGCGGCGAACAGCGTCGGCGGCTATCTCGCGGGCTGCGTCCCCTTGGAAGGCGGCATGAACGCGAGGAGCATGCTGTCGCAGCCGCGGCGCGCCTATCTGCTGCTCCACACGGAGCCCGATTTCGACTGCTGCGACCCGCGCGAGGCGACCAAGGCGATGGCCGCCGCGGACATGGTCGTGGCACTGGCCGCGTACCGCAGCTTCGCGGCGGACTACGCCGACGTGCTGCTTCCGGTGGTGCCGTTCACCGAGACCTCGGGCACCTACGTCAACTGCGAGGGGAGAATGCAGAGCTTCAACGCCGCGGTGAAACCCCTCGGCGAAGCCCGCCCGGCCTGGAAGGTGCTCCGCGTGCTCGGCAACCTGATGAGCCTTCCCGGTTTCGACCACGAATCCACCGAGGCGATACGCGACGAGGTATGCCGCGCCGACGCCGTCGCCGGCAGGCTGTCCAACCGCGTCGACGGCATCACCCTGAGGCTCGATCCGGCCCCGCCGGCCGACGTGCTCGAGCGCATCGCCGACGTCCCCATCTACTTCGGCGACCCGATCGTGCGCCGCGCCGGCTCCCTGCAGCGGACGCGCGACGCGCTGCCGCCGCGTGCCTGGCTCGGGCCCGCGCTTGCCGGCCAGCTCGGCGTGAAGCAGGGCGAGCGGGTGCGGGTGCGCCAGGGCGAAGGCACCGCGATCGTCGAGGTCGGCATCGACGAGCGCCTTCCTGCCGGCTGCGTGAGGCTCGCCGCCGCGCACCGGCACACCGCGGGCCTGGGTGCGATGTTCGGCACGATCTCGCTGGAGCGCGCCTAGCATGGTGAAGAGCGCGTTCGACCTCTGGGGGGATGCGTGGACCGCATGGCTGGGCTCGGAGTGGGGACCGCCCGTGTGGATGCTGGTGAAGAACACCATCCTGATCCTGTGCATCGTGCTGCCGCTGTTCGGGCTGGTCGCCTACCTCACGCTGTGGGAGCGCAAGGTGATCGGCTGGATGCAGATCCGCATCGGGCCGAACCGCGTCGGGCCGCTCGGGTTGCTGCAGCCGATCGCGGATGCGGTCAAGCTCATGTTCAAGGAGCTGATCGTTCCGGCCGGCGCGAGCAAGTTCCTCTTCATCGTCGCCCCCATGCTCACGCTGATGCCGGCGCTGGCCGCGTGGGCGGTGATCCCCTTCGCGCCCGAGGTGGTGCTCGCGAACGTCAACGCGGGGCTGCTGTACGTGATGGCGATCACCTCGATGGGCGTCTACGGGGTGATCATCGCCGGCTGGGCGTCGAACTCCAAGTACGCTTTTCTCGGCGCGATGCGCTCGGCGGCGCAGATCGTGGCCTACGAGATCGCGATGGGGTTCGCGCTGGTGTGCGTGCTGATGGTGTCGCAGAGCCTCAACCTCGTCGATATCGTCGCCGGCCAGAACCGCGGCTGGTTCGCTCACAAGGGGCTCAACTTCCTGTCGTGGAACTGGCTGCCGCTGTTTCCCATGTTCCTCGTCTACTTCATCTCGGGCATCGCCGAGACCAACCGCGCGCCCTTCGACGTCGCGGAGGGCGAGTCCGAGATCGTTGCCGGCTTCCACGTCGAGTACTCCGGCATGACCTTCGCCCTGTTCTTCCTGGGCGAGTACGCCAACATGATCCTGGTCTCGACGCTCGCCACGATCATGTTCCTCGGCGGATGGGCGCCGCCCGTGGACAGCGCGCTCACCGTCGCGATCCCGCCGTTCGCGTGGCTGTTCGCCAAGGTCTTCTTCATGGTGACGC
>DATIWX010000087.1:0-5858 GCA_035519135.1 Burkholderiales bacterium
AAGCTGCCGCGGCCGTTCCGCATCCGCCGCCTCGGCCACTTCGGCGTGAACGTCGCCGATCCCGAGCGCAGCAAGGATTTCTACTGCCGGCTGCTCGGCTTCCGGATCTCCGATCCGCTCGATTTCGCGGAGCGCGTGCCGCCGGAGCAGCGCGACAAGGTCGGCCCGAGCGTCGGCTATTTCTCGCGCCACGGTACCGATCACCACTCGTTTGTTTTCTTTCCGCGCAAGATCCTCGAGACGATCAATCCGCACGCGCGCACGCCCAGCGGCACGGTCAACCAGATCACCTGGCAGGTCGGGTCGCTGCGGGAAGTGTCGGACGCGTTCGACTGGTTCACCCGGCGCGGGCGGCCGATCCGCCGCGCGGGCCGCGACCTGCCGGGATCGAACTGGCATTTCTACCCGCCGGATCCCGACGGCAATACCAACGAGCTGTACTACGGCATCGAGCAGATCGGCTGGGACGGGTATTCGAAGCCGCGCGACATGTACGGCGTGCGCTACGCCAAGCCGCCGCAGCTGCCGCACCAGTCCGAGTACGCGGAGGTGGCCAAGGCGGCCGCGGACGGCATCCCCATCGAGAAGGGCACGCGCGCGGCCGATGCCGGCGGCGAGGAGAAATACGAAGTCGGCGGCATTCTCCTCGCGCGTCCGTTCAAGATCGCGCGCATCGGTCCGGTGCGATTGTTCGCAGAGGACATCGATGCGATGCTTGGCTTCTACCGCGACGACCTCGGCTTCGCGGTCACCGAAGAGGTGAAATACAAGGGACACCGCTGCGTGTTCGTGCGCGCCAACACCGAGCACCATTCGATGGCGCTGTATCCGGCCAGGCTGCGCGAGGAGCTGGGCCTGCGGCCCGATACCACCCTGATGTCGTTCGGCCTGCAGCTCGGCAGCTACCAGCAGCTGAAGGACGCGGTCGCCTTCCTCAAGGCGAACGGCGTCACCGTCAAATACCTGCCGCCCGAGCTCTTTCCCGGCATCGACTATTGCGCCTTTGCCATCGACCCCGACGGCTTCGCCTTCCAGCTGTACTACTACATGGAGCAGGTGGGCTGGGACGGCAAGCCGCGCCCCGCGTCGCAGCGGCCGAAGATCGACAACGCGAACTGGCCGGAAGCGGTGGAGGGACGGAGCGATACGTTCTTGGGAGAGCCGTTTTTGGGGCCTCTGGGATGAAACTGCCCTAGAATGGTTCCTCGTCGGCGAGGAACGACCCGTCGCCATGAAGATCCATCTATCCCTCATCCGATGCAAGTACTGCGGGCACGCCAACTCGGCGGACGCGAAATTCTGCAACGCCTGCGGGGGGAAATTGCATCTCCCGGCGCATCTGACCTCGTGTCTGCGCTGCGGGACGGTGAATCCGGTGAAGGCCACCGAGTGCAGCTGGTGCCGCAGCCCGTTGCCGGAGCACAAGCCAGGCGCCCCCGTCCCGGCCTCGCCCGTCAAAGTCTCTTTCCTGCCCGGCCGGATTTCCGGAGCGATCGCCGGCGCGGTGGGCCTCGCGGTGATCGGTGCGATTGCCTACTTCAGCTTCCGACAGGATTCGCCGGTCGACGTCCCTCGGCCGGCGGCCGAGGACACGAGCTCGGCATCCGCGAACCCGCTTGCCACTCCGGCCCGCGCCGCGACAAACGAGCCGCGCACGGACCGCCCGCCTGTGGAATCGCAGCAAGGCAGGGCGGCTGGCGCGGCGAGCGCGCGGTCCCAGCCGGTCGGCGCGGGCAGGCCGGTCGAGCCGGTGCCGCCTCGCGGAGAAGCCTGCACGGAAGGGCTCGCCGCCCTTGGATTGTGCGCGCCGAGAACCACACAAAGGGGGGAATGACATGTCGCGAAGACTCTTGGCCACGTTCACGGCGGGGCTGCTTTGCCTGCACGGCGGAGCCGCCTTGGCGGCGGCCGAATACAAGATCGTGACCGCCAACGAAAAGGGCACCTATTTCGCGATCGGCGTCGACCTCGCCAAGTTCGTCGCTCCCGATGCCGCGATCAGGCTGGAGGTCCTGCCGACCGCGGGTTCGGCCGCGAACGTCAGGCATCTTCGCTACGACCTCGGCGTGAAATTCGCGATCGTCCAGGCCGATGTCTACCAGGCTTTCATCGACAGGGCGGCTGCGGGCAACAGGGAGGCGAGCGCCATCATCCGTCCGCTGCGCGTGATCCTGCCTCTCTACAACACCGAGATCCACTACATCGCCAGGGCCGACTCGCCGCTGAACTATATCCACGACATCAGGGATGCCAAGATCAACGGAGGCGTCCTGGGCAGCGGCGCTGCCCTGATCACGCATACGCTTTACCGGATGATGTTCAACGGCCCCGTTCCGGAAGCGAACGCGAGCTTCCTCTCGAACGAGGAAGCGCTGGTCAAGCTGATCGGCGACAAGTCGGTCGATGTCGTCGTCGTCGCCGCGGGGCAGCCCGCTCCGCTGATCGCCAACATGAAGCCCGAGGCGCAGAAGTTCGTCAAGCTGCTGAAGTTCGATCCCGATCATCCCTCGAGCAAGCTGCCGCTGACGGTCTACTCCTCCTCCACCGTCAAGGCGAGCAGCTACCCCAACCTCCTGCGGGAAGACTTCACCACGGTCTCGGTCGGAGCCTTCCTGGTCACCTACGACTACAACCTGGAGGGCACGGTGGACTACCTGACCCGGTTCGCGCGATCGCTGTGCCAGAATTTTTCCACGCTGCAGGCGCAGGGTCATCCCAAGTGGCGCGAGGTCAGCCTGACCCTGCCGACTCTGGGTCCGGGCTGGACCTACTATCCGCCGACGACCCGGGAGCTCCGCGCCTGCCTCGGCAGGGCCAAGGCGAAAGCGCCCGCCAAGCCCGCGAGACAATGCTCGGCGGAGGAGCGCATCCTGGGACTGTGCAACTAGCGTTTCACTTCGGCGGTTTCCTGGCCAGCCTCTCCTTGAGATCCGCGAAGGGAGAGTAGGTCGAGACGCGGCCTCCGGCGGAGGAACCGCTTCCCCCGCCGGCCGCCTCCAGCTGCCGCTGGTGTTCGTTGTCGTGGCAGTACAGGCACAGCAGCTCCCAGTTGCTGCCGTCGGGCGGGTTGTTGTCGTGATTGTGGTCGCGGTGGTGGACGGTCAGCTCGCGCACGTTGGCACGCGTGAACTCGCGGGCGCAGCGCCCGCAGATCCAGGGGTAGATCTTCAGCGCCCGTTCCCGGTAGCCCCGTTCGCGCGTCTCCGCGGCGCGACGCGCTTCGGCGACGATGCGGTCCAGTTTGCCGGGGTCTTTTGCCGAAGCCACCGGGAATCTCCGCCGCGCTTGCGAGACGGCTCTAGTCGATCACCGCGAACGCCTGGATCTCGACCAGCTGCTCCGGCTCGCCCAGCTCCAGCACCGCGAGGTTGGTCGTGGTCGGCTTGACGTTGTAGGGCTTGAAGTACTCGGCGACGACAAAGCTCGCCTTGCCGATGTCGCCCATGCGCGGCCGCGCGCGAAAGATGAACAGGTGCACGACGTCCTTCATCGAGCCTCCCGCGGCCTCCACGGTCTGCTTGATGCCGTCCATGGCCTGGCGGACCTGCTGCTCGAGGTCGTTGACCATGTATTTCTGCAGCTGGTCGCGCTTGTGCGGATGGTCGTGGTAGACCGGCAGCGCCGTCCCGCCCGCGAGCCAGAGGATCTTGCCGCTCTTGATCTTGATGGCCGGGACGAACGGCATGAACACCGTTTTGTCGTAATTGGGATGGTGGATGATCTCCAGGTGCTTGCTCGGGGTCGTGTCGACGGGCTTGCTCTGCGCCACGGCCCCCGGACTCAGGATCATTGCGGCGGCACCAAGCGCGGCGAGCGTCATTGCGGAACGGACGGGTTTCGGCGTATTCATCGGCGGTTTCTCCTGTGGGGGGTCGCTGGCGATCCAGCAGGGCGATCTTACCGGATGCCAAGCCGCCTCCCTTAGTGGTCTAATTCGGTATGCAGACCGCGCCCGACCTCTTCTCCCACCGCAAGTTCTGGGCCGCGCGCTTCGGCACGGCGCCGTTCCTGCCGATGTCGCGCGCCGAGATGGACGCGCTCGGCTGGGACAGCTGCGACATCATTCTCGTCACCGGCGACGCCTACGTCGACCACCCCAGCTTCGGCATGGCGATCATCGGGCGCCTCCTCGAGGCTCAAGGGTTCCGCGTCGGCATGATCGCGCAGCCCGACTGGAATTCGACCGGCGATTTTGCGAAGCTCGGCGCGCCGAACCTGTTCTTCGGCATCACCGCCGGCAACATGGATTCGATGGTCAACCGCTACACCGCCGACCGCCGCATCCGATCCGACGACGCCTACACGCCCGGCGGCGCGGGCGGCAGGCGCCCCGACCGCTCGGTGATCGTCTACGCGCAGCGCGCTCGCGAGGCGTTCAGGGACGCGACCATCGTCATCGGCGGCATCGAGGCGAGCCTGCGCCGCATCGCGCACTTCGACTACTGGTCGGAGAAGGTGCGCCGCTCCATTCTCCTGGACGCGCGCGCGGACCTCCTGGTCTACGGCAACGCCGAGCGGGCGATCGTCGAGATCGCGCACCGCCTCGCCCGGCGCGAGCCGGTCGAAAGCATCACCGACCTGCGCGGCACGGCGCTCGTGCGCCGCGAGCCGCCCGAAGGCTGGATCGAGATCGACTCCACCTCGATCGACGAGCCCGGCCCGCTCGCTCCGCCGGTCGATCCCTACGCAATGGAGCCCGCGAAACCGGCGTCTCCCGCGGCGGGCGCTTCCGCGCCCGTGCGCGTGGTGCGCTTCGAGCGCCAGGTGCCCAACGCGATGCGCGAGAAGAGCGTCGTCCGCATGCCTTCGTGGGAGGACGTGCGCGACGACCCGGTGCTCTACGCGCACGCCTCGCGAATCCTGCACGTCGAGTCGAATCCCGGCAACGCGCGCGCGCTGGTGCAGCGCCACGGGGACAGCGACGTGTGGCTCAACCCGCCGCCCATTCCGCTCACGACGAAGGAGATGGACGCGGTCTACGAGCTGCCGTACCGGCGCGTCCCGCATCCGGCGTACGGCGACGCCAGGATTCCGGCGTACGAGATGATCCGCTTCTCGGTCGCGATCCAGCGCGGATGCTTCGGCGGCTGCACCTTCTGCTCGATCACCGAGCACGAGGGGCGCATCATCCAGAGCCGCTCGGAGGACTCGGTGATCCGCGAGATCGAGACGGTGCGCGATACCGTTCCCGGCTTCACCGGCGTGATCTCCGATCTCGGCGGCCCGACGGCGAACATGTACCGCCTCGCCTGCAAGAGCCGCGAGATCGAGTCGGCGTGCCGGCGGCCCTCCTGCGTCTATCCCGGGGTCTGCAGCAACCTCAACACCGATCACACGCCGCTGGTGCGCCTCTACCGGCGCGCGCGCGAGCTGCCGGGCATCAAGAAAGTGCTGATCGCCTCGGGCGTGCGCTACGACCTCGCGATCAAGTCGCCGGAGTACGTGAAGGAGCTGGTGCAGCATCACGTCGGCGGCTATCTCAAGATCGCCCCCGAGGCGATCTCCGAGGGACCGCTCGCGATGATGATGAAGCCCGGCGTCGGCGCCTACGAGCGCTTCAAGGCGCTGTTCGACAAGTTCTCCGCCGAGGCCGGCAAGGAGCAGTACCTCATCCCCTACTTCATCGCCGCGCATCCGGGCACGAGCGACGAGGACATGCTCGAGCTCGCGCTGTGGCTCAAGAAGAACGGCTACCGCGCCGACCAGGTGCAGGCCTTCCTGCCGGGACCGATGGCGACCGCCACCGCGATGTATCACACCGGGCGCAACCCGCTGCACAAGGTCACGCGCGACAGCGAACGGGTTCGGGTCCCCAAGGGCCTGCGCGTGCGCCGGCTGCACAAGGCGTTCCTGCGCTA
>DATIWX010000088.1:0-42675 GCA_035519135.1 Burkholderiales bacterium
GCAGCTCCTCGCGGCTCACCACCTCATCGGCTCGGCGCGCCAGCGCGAGGAGCAGGTCTGCGGCCTTGGGCTCCAAGTGCACCCGCTCCGCGCCGCGCGAGATCTCGTTCGTCGCAGGATCGACCGACCACTCGCCGACGCGCAGTCGTTGAGCAGCACCCATGCGACGAGGCCCTATCCGCTTTTCTTTTCCCTGTCGGCGAGCAGCTTGAACGTTCCGATCGCCTTGGCGAGCAGCGCGCCCTTGTCGTCGCGCGCCTCTGCCTCGCAGAAGGCGGTCGACTTGCCGCCGTGCAGAACGTGCCCCTCGGCGGTCACCTTGTCGCCGAAGCTGCCTCTCATGAATCCGACGCTCATATCGACCGTCAGCACGCCGCCCACCACGCCGTAGTGCCCGCGCACCGCCCAGCTCATCACCAGGTCGAGCATGGTCATGATCACGCCGCCGTGGGTCGCGCCCCAGCTGTTCAGAAGCTCGGGCCGCTTCTGCAGCGACACCACGGCGTGTTCCTTCGTCATCTCGACGAGCTGGACGCCGAGGTGCTCGGTAAACGGGATCTTGATGCCGGGAGGAAATTGATTCATCTGACCCATCGGCGTTCCTTCAGGCGACACTCGCGCCTCCGTCGACGGCGATGATCTGTCCGGTGATGTGGCGCGACGCGTCGGAGGCGAGCAGCGCCGCGACGCCCTTCAGGTCCTCCTCGGTGCCCAAGCGATGCAGCGGGGAGCTCGCCACGATCTTCTCGCCGATCCGCTCGAGCACCCCGCGGCTCATCCTCGAGGGAAAGAAGCCCGGGGCGATGGCGTTCACGGTGATGCCGTGCTCGCCCCACTCGCTCGCGAGCGCGCGCGTGAAGTTCACCAGGCCTCCCTTGGTGGTGTTGTAGGCGAGCGTCTTCAGCATGCCGACCGGGTTGCCGCGCAGCCCCGCGATCGAGGCGAGGTTGATGATCCTGCCGTACCGGTTCGGGATCATCGAGCGCTTGCCGACCGCCTGGGTGACGAGGAAGGTGCCGGTGAGGTTGAGGTTCACGACCTTCTGCCAGGCCTCCAGCGGATGGTCCTCGGCGGGCGCGCCCCAGGTGGCGCCAGCGTTGTTGACGAGGATGTCGATCTTGCCGAAGCGCTCGAGCACCTTCGACACCATGGGCGCGATCGCCTCCGGCCGCGACAGGTCGCAGGCGAGGACGGCCGACTCGATGCTCTGCGCCGCGAGATGCGCGCGCGCCTCCTCGAGCTCCTCGGCCTTGCGCGCGGTGAGCGCGAGCTTCGCGCCCATCTCGCCGAGCGCCTCGGCGATCTGCAGGCCGAGGCCTCGCGATCCGCCGGTGACGAGCGCGATTTTTCCGGTGAGGTCGAAGAGTTTCTTTACGCTCATGGCGGAGGGACTCCGCCATGATTGTAGATGGCTGCGCGTTTTCGCGCAGAGCGATCACCTCTGCGCGGCCGACAGCTCGGTCATGGTCGAGCCCTGGGCCAGGCTCGGCAACTTCGCACGATAGGCCCGCGCTTTCGTCGCATCTCCGGCTTTCTCCGCGGCCTTTGCGGCGCCGGCCGTGGCCCCCAGCCGCTTGGGCTCCTTCTTCAGTGTCGCCTCGAAGGCGGCGAGCGCGTCGGCGTAGGCGCCGTGATCGAGCAGCATGGCGCCGAGCATCTCGCGAGCCGGCGCGAGCGGGCCCGGCGTCACCGTGCCCTTCTCCGTCTTGTCCTCGGCCTCCGCCGCATTGGTCATGCCGGCGAGCGCTTCGGCGTGCCGTCCTTCCGCGTACAGCGTCCAGGCGGTGGCGGCCTGCAGCTGGATGTCCACCTGGTCGGCCCAGTAGGCGTCGTTGGCCCGGAGCAGCTTGTCGCGAAGGTCGGCCAGCCTGGCGATCTCCGGCTTCGCCGATTCCGGATTTCCGCCGCGCGCGGCGCCGAGCGCACGCGCGAAGCGGGTCATCGCCTCCACGTAGGCGAACTTGGTCGGCCGCACCTCGAGCCGCGCCGCGGCCTTCCAGTCGCCGCGCTCCACCGCATAACGCGCGGGACTCGCGGCCAGCGCGAACGGGGCCGTGTTCCGCTCCGCGTTGAATCCCGTGACGGTATTCATCTCCTCGATGACGTCGCGCGCCCTGGACGCCTGCCCCAGCTGCAGATAGGCGTAGACCATGTAATCGGAGGCGTGCAGCTGGTCGTCGGGCTCTTTCTCCGCCCTGGCGATCCGCGCCGCCTCGGCATTCGACGCGATCGACTCCTTCCAGTAGCCGACCCGAGTGAAGATGTGGGAAGGCATGTGCTGCGCGTGCGGCGCCGCCTCGGCGATCTCGGCGTAGCGTTTCGCCGCTTCGAGGCCCCTGCCCGCGATCGGCGGATAGTCGTAGCTGTGGAGCAGGTAGTGCGCCGCGCCCGGATGGCGCGGCTGGCGCTTGAAGATCCGCTCCAGTATCGCGGCGGCCTTGAGCTGGTTGGCGTAGGTCTTGTCGGAAGGCGAGGCCGCCATGTTGAGCGCGAGCGCGTAGTAGATCTGCGCCTCGTCGTCCTGCGGATAGCTCTTCGCGAGCTTTTCCATCGCCGCCAGATAGACCTGCGCGCGCTTTCGCTGGTCGAGCTTGTCGTAGTCGGCGTAGTACGCGCCGATCGAGGCGATGAAGTCGTTCTCGCGCTGGGTCTTGGCACCGACCGCCTGACCCCTCCTGACCGTCTCCAGGCCGAGAGCGAGGTTCTTCGGGGGCGTGGGGTTGAAGGGATTGGCGAGCAGGCTTTGCGCGTAGCCCCAGTAGGCGATGGCGCAGCCGGGGTCGGCTTTCAGCACCTCCCCGAACGCGCGCCCCGAGGCGCTGTACCAGAACGAGTGCTGAAAGAGCATCGCCTGGTCGAACGCGGCTTGGGCCTCCGCGTTGCACGAAGTCTGGAAATGCACGGTGCCGAGCTGGTCCTTGCCGCCATGGGCGAAGCCGGGTCCGGCGGCGAAAAGCAGGGAAACGAGGGCTGCTGCAGCGAGCGTTCCGGTCATCGTTCTCTCCTTCGAATGGATTGAGACGATGCAAATCTAGTTTCGGCGCTGCCGGAACTCCCTACGAAAGGGCTAAGCCTGTCCTACGGTTTTCCGAAGACCCGGAAATTCCTATAAATCAAGGCTCCGAAGGATCTCGCTCAGGCGCCTGATCTGGCCGGAATCGGTCATGGGGTAGTTTCTCAGCCACTCCTTGCTCCTGAATCCCGGATCGAGTAGCCGTATTTCCTCCGCCTCCCAGGCTGCGGCGTCGCGCCGGCCCGCGGCGGCCAGCGCAGCGGCGAGATAGAGGTGGCTTTCCACGCTCTCGTGGTTCCGCTCGACGGCTTGCCTGAGATTGAGCAGGGCCGAGTCCGTGTTGCCCAGGAAAAAATACGCGCGCCCCAGGATGAGGGAATACAGATAGCCGGAGTCGGGCGCAAGACGCATGGCCACCCGGATGAGGGGAATGGTTTCGGCAGGCCGGCCGTCGTAGGTCTGGATTCCGGCCATCAGCGCATAGGCGTCCGCGTACGAGGGATTGAGCCGGAGTGCCGTGCGCAGGTAGCCGATCGAGTCCGAAAGCGCGCCGCGTTCCATGGCGACGAAGGCCCACGCGAAGAGGACTTCCGGCGCATTCGGATCGAGCTGAAGCGCAGTCCTCGCGAGCCCGGTCGCCTTGGCGAGGGCCGCCTTGGCGTCCGGGGTCCAGTTGTTTCTCCGGTCCGCGGCGTAGGTGAGCGCGAGGCCGGCATGAGCACGGGCAAAGGAAGGGTCCAGCTCGACCGCCTTCAGGTAGAAATTTCGCGCGGCCTCGTTGCCCGACTTGCTCCTGACGTTCAGCGCGGCTCGCGCACGCAGGAAGTATTCGTATGCCTGGAGATTGCGCGTGTACGGCTGGGCGCGCCTGCGCAGCTCCGCGTCGCCGACCTTGATGCGGAGCCTTTCCAGCACGCGTTGCGTGAGCTCGTCCTGCAAGGCGAGGAGATCGCTGTACGGGCGGTCGTATTGCTCCGACCACAGGGATTCGCCCGACGCGGCGTCGACGAGGCGGACGTAGAGGCGGATCTTCCCGGCGCTGCTCTGTACCTCGCCGGTGACGACATAGCTTCCGCGACCGGATTCGCCCTGTGCCGCGGCCTGGACGCTCTGAGGCGGCAAGGTGATCACGCGCAGGTCGGGGAGCCGGCCCAGGTCGGTGATGAGCCGGGAAGTGAAGCCACGCGCGAGCAGGGACTGCCGGGCGTCGCCCGCGATCTCCTTGAACGAGTACACGGTGATCTTCGGCGACGCGTCCATCCGGGCCGCCTTGATTGCGTCGGCGGACACCATGGCCAGGGGGGAACTCTTTTCGACGACGTACAGCCAGAGTCCCGCCAGGGCCGCGACGGCGACGACGCAGGCGCCGGCGATCCAGTAGACGCGCCGCGGCGCCTTTGCGCGGGCGGCGCCGGGCTCCCGGTCGTGCCAGCTCACTTCTCCGGTCAAGCGATAGCCGCGCTTGGGTATGGTCTGGATGAGAGCGTCTCCCAGAGCCTTTCGCAGCTTGATCACGCCCTGGGTGAGGACGTCGTCGCCCACGACCACTCCGCTCCATACCTGCGAGAGCAACTCTTCCCGGCTTACGACCTGATTGGGGCGCGAGGCGAGCGCGACGAGCAGGTCGACGGTCTTGGGTTCCAGATGCACCCGCTCGGAACCGCGCGAGATCTCGTTGGTCGCGGGGTCGAGCAGCCATTCGCCGACGCGCAGCCGCTGAACGGTGTTCGCAGTCATGTGCGCATCGAGCGGGTCCGGACCAGTCGTGGATTGACACCGATTTTCGCACAGAGTAATTTTCGTCGAGCCCCAGGGCGCCCGGAGGAGGGAAGCATGCGCGGCCTCATGATGGACATGCCGCTGCTGGTGTCGTCGCTGATCGAGCACGCCGACCGCAACCACGGCGACGTCGAGATCGTCTCCCGCAGCCTGGAAGGACCGGTGCACCGCAGCACCTACTCGCAGGCGCACGCCCGCGCCAAGCGCCTGGCGCAGGCGCTCGCGCGGCTCGGCGTGAGGCAAGGCGAGCGCGTCGCCACGCTCGCCTGGAACGGCTACCGCCACTTCGAGCTGTACTACGCCGTCTCCGGCATGGGCGCGGTGATCCACACCATCAACCCGCGGCTGTTCCCCGAGCAGCTCCAGTTCATCGTCAACGACGCCGAGGACCGCTACGTCTTCTTCGACCTCAATCTCGCCGCGCTCGCGGAGAAGCTCGCGCCCGGGTGCAAGGGCGTAAAGGGCTGGGTGGCGATGACCGACCGTGCCCACATGCCCAAGGCCGCCGTGCCGAACCTGCTGTGCTACGAGGAGCTGCTTGAGCGCGAGGACGGCGACTACGACTGGCCGCGCCTGGACGAGTGGACCGCCGCGGGCCTGTGCTATACCTCGGGGACGACCGGCAACCCGAAGGGCGTGCTCTACTCCAACCGCTCGACCGTCCTGCACGCCTGCGCCGCGTCGCTGCCCGACATCTTCAACTGCTCGGCGCGCTCGGTGATCCTGCCGGTGGTGCCGATGTTCCACGTCAACGCCTGGGGCGTTCCCTATTTCGCGCCGATGAACGGGGCGAAGCTGGTGTTTCCCGGCGCGGCCCTCGACGGCAAGAGCCTGTACGAGCTGTTCGAGTCGGAGAAAGTCACCCAGACCGCGGGCGTGCCCACGGTATGGCTCGCGCTCCTCGCGTATGTAAAGCAGAACGGCCTCAGGTTCAGCGCGCTGAAGACGGTGATCGTCGGCGGCTCGGCCTGCCCGCCGGCGATGATCGACACCTTCCGCGACGACTACGGCGTCGAGTGCCGGCACGCCTGGGGCATGACCGAGATGAGCCCGCTCGGCAGCATGTGCACGCTCAAGAGCAAGCACCTCGCGCTGCCGCGCGAGAAGCAGCGCGAGCTCGAGTGCAAGCAGGGGCGGGCGGTCTACGGCGTGCAGATGAAGATCGTCGACGGCGACGGAAAGGAGCTGCCGCGGGACGGCAAGGCCTTCGGCGACCTGCTGGTTCGCGGGCCGACCATCCTGAGCAGCTATTTCAAGCACGAGGGCGGCGACCCGCTGCGCGACGGCTGGTTCCCCACGGGCGACGTCGCCACCATCGACGAAGACGGCTTCATGCAGATCACCGACCGCTCCAAGGACGTGATCAAGTCGGGCGGGGAGTGGATCAGCTCGATCGACCTGGAGAACATCGCCGTGGCGCACCCGGGGATCGCCGAGGCCGCGGTGATCGGCGTGCCTCACCCCAAGTGGGACGAGCGGCCGCTGGTGGTGGCGGTGAAGAAGGCGGGTGCGCAGGTGACGCGCGAGCAGCTGCTCGAGTTCTACCAGGGCAAGGTCGCGAAGTGGTGCATGCCCGACGACGTCGCCTTCGTCGACCAGCTGCCGCACACCGCGACCGGCAAGCTCCTCAAGACCAAGCTGCGGCAGGACTTCAGGGACTACAAGCTGCCGGGGGCGTGAGACCCCGCTGTCGTGCTCCTGTCGTGCCGCTGTCGTGGTGAATTGCGTCGCACCGTGCCACATTGACCGCTCCGCAGCAACGGGAGCCTGAAATGCTGACTCAGAAATTGCGCCTCAAGCGCGGCTGGTCGCAGCAACAGCTGGCCGAGGCCAGCGGCCTGAGCGTCAGGACCATCCAGCGCATCGAGACCGGCCATCCGGCCAGCGTCGAAACGCTCAAGTCCCTCGCTGCGGTATTCGAGATCGATTTTTCAACTCTCAATCCGGAGCAGACCATGACTTCTTCAGTAGCAGAAAAGCAGGAAGAGGAGGCTTTCAGATACGTGCGCAGGCTGCGCCGCTTCTACATGCACCTGTACGTGTACGTCGTCGTGGTGCTGGCGTTGTTCGCGATCAATCTCGTCGCGACGCCGCACCGAATGTGGGCATTGTGGGTGATGATCGGCTGGGGGCTGGCGATCCTAATCCAGGGCTCCCTCGTTTTCCGGCCCAGCTGGTTCCTCGGGCCGCAGTGGGAGCGCCAACAGGTGGAGAAGCGCCTGGGGCGGCCGCTCTAGCAGCGTTAGGGACTTCGACGAAACCACAGATGGCTCGGATTCGCCCTAAAGCAAGCTCGAGTAGAAGAGGCCCCGGCTTGACCGTTCGCGCGCTCCTGCTGCAATATGATCCGCAAAACCGACGCCGCCTTCGAGGAATGAGCGGCGCACTGCGTGCCAACGCGCGAACCCACCAAGGAGAAATCATGCAAGCATTGAGGAAGCTCGCTACCCTAGCTTTCGTTGCCGCTGCTCTTGCCCCGGTTTGGGCGTTCGCCCAGCAGCCGGTGAAGATCGGCTTTGTCATGTTCCTCTCCGGCCCCGCGGCGTCGCCCTTCGGCGTGCCGGCGAAGCAGTCCGCGGATTTCGTCGTCGACGAGCTGAACGCCGGCAAGGGCCCGGCGCCCTACGGCAAGGCCGGCTTCGGCGGGTCGAAGATCGAGATGGTGGCGATCGACGAGGCCGGCCCGACGACCTCGGTGGTCACCGAGTACCGCAACCTGGTCCAGCGCAGCAACGTCGACCTGGTGATCGGCTATATCTCGAGCGGCAGCTGCCTGGCGATCGCGCCGGTCGCCGAGGAGCTGAAGAAGCTCACCAATTTCTTCGACTGCGGCACGCCGCGCATCTTCGAGGACGCGTCCTACAAGTACGTGTTCCGCACCTCGCCCACCGCGACCATGGACTCGGTCGGAGCAGCGCTGTTCGTGAAGGAAGCGAGGAAGGGCATCAAATCGATCGCGGGCCTCAACCAGAACTACGCCTGGGGCCAGGATTCCTGGGGCGACTTCGAGCTGTCGATGAAGACGCTGATGCCGGGCATCGAGGTGAAGACCTCGCAGATGCCGAAGCTCTTCGCCGGCCAGTACAACGCCGAGATCTCGGCGCTGCTCGGCGCGGGCGCCGACGTGATCCACTCGAGCTTCTGGGACGGCGACCTCGAGGCGCTGATCCTGCAGGCGTCCCCGCGCGGGCTGATGGACAAGAGCATGATGGTCCTCACCACCGGGGAGACCGCCATGCACAAGCTCGCCGCGCAGATTCCCGACGGCACGGTGCTGGGCGCGCGCGGCCCCTTCGGCCCCTACGCCCCGGACAACGCCTACAACCGCTGGTTCTCGAAAGGCTACGAGGCGCGCTTCCAGGCGCCGCCCAACTACGCCTCTTACCAGATGGCGCAGGCGATCCTCGGAGTGAAGGCCGCGTGGGAGAAGGCGATGGCCGGCAACGGCGGCAAGCGCCCGACCAACGAGCAGGTCGGGGCCGCGCTCGAGCATCTCGCTTTCGACGGACCCGGCGGACACGTGCGCATGGCGATCGGCAAGGGCCACCAGGCGATCATGGAAACCGCGTACGGCATGACCAAGCGAGCCGGCGGCAAGCTCACCATGGTCAACGTCAAGCGCTATCCCGCCGAGATGGTGAACCCGCCCGAAGGCGCAAAGAGCGCCGACTGGATCAAGGGCGGATTCAAGAAGTAAGCGGGGGGCGAACGCAAGCGGCCGCCACTCGAGCGGCCGTTTTTTTATGGACCAGGTCGGCCCGGTCCTCGTCGACGGCGTGATCTACTCCGCGTGGCTGTTCATCGCGGCGGTGGGGCTCACGCTCGTCTACGGCGTCATGAAGATCCTCAACGTGACGCACGGCAGCTTCTACGCGCTCGGCGCCTACGCGGGCGCCTCGCTCACCGGCGCCTGGCTCGCGCGCGGCTATCCGCCGGCGCTCTCCTACGCGGTGCTGCTCGGCGGCGCGCTGCTGGTGACGCTGGTGTTCGCG
This sequence comes from Burkholderiales bacterium, assembly GCA_035519135.1. Taxonomy (GTDB): domain Bacteria; phylum Pseudomonadota; class Gammaproteobacteria; order Burkholderiales; family SG8-39; genus VBDM01. The sequence goes on from DATIWX010000088.1 coordinate 8,785, forward strand.
CCGGCGATCGAGCGCGGCCTGCTGCGTTTCATGTACGCCAAGGACGAGGTGGTGATCCTGCTCGTCACCTACGCGCTGTTCCTCATTCTCGAGGACACGATCAAGCTCATCTGGGGCGTGAATCCGTATTTCGTCGCCGAGCCCTACGCGCTGCTCGGCAGCTTCGAGGTCGGCGGCCTGAAATACCCGACCTACAACCTGATCCTCGTCGGCCTCGCGCTCGCGCTCGCCGCCGGGCTCGCCTGGGTGCTGCACAGCACGCGGGTCGGCAAGCTGCTGCTCGCGGTGATTCACGATCCGGAAATGAGCCGCGCCCTGGGCGTGAACGTCGACCGCTACTACCTGGTCACGTTCACCCTCGCCTGCTTCCTCGCGGCCCTCGGCGGCAGCTTCACCGCGCCCACGGTATCGGTCGTGCCCGGCCTGGGCGTCGACGTGATCGTGCTGTCCTTCGCCGTGGTCGTGATCGGCGGCCTGGGCAGCCTGCCCGGGGCCGCGCTCGGCGCCGTGATCGTCGGGCTGGTGCGCTCGGTCTCGGTTCACTACATGCCGCAGGTCGAGCTGTTCGTCATCTACTCGGTGATGGCTTTGGTGCTCGCTTTCAGGCCCAGGGGCCTTTTCGGCCTCGCCGAGCCGCGCAAGATATGAAACCGGACCGCACGCCGGCCCTGCTCGGGGCGATCCTCGCCGCGGTGGTCGCGGGCGGGCTCCTACTTCCGCAGTGGACACTGTTCATCCTCACCCTGGCCTGCGCCCAGGGGCTGGTGGTGCTCGGGCTGGTGCTGCTGCAACGCGCGGGGCTGGTGTCGTTCGGCCAGGCGCTCTTCTACTGCATCGGCGCCTACACCGCCGGCGGCCTCTCGCGCGCCTTCGGCACCGGCGACCTCTTCGTGCAGATGGCAGCCGGCGCCGCGGCGGCGGCGCTGGTCGCTTTCGTGCTCGGCTTCCTGCTGGCGCGCTACCGCGGCATTTTCTTCGGCCTCCTGAGCCTCGCGCTGTCGATGATCTTCTACGGCCTGATCGTCAAGAGCGAGGCGCTCGGCTCGACCGACGGCATGAACCTGGTGAAGACGACGCTGTTCGGCGTGCGCCCGGACGCCGCCTGGGTGCGCTACGCCATGGCGGTGGCGGCCGCGTGCGTGGCGCTGGGCGCGGCCTGGCTCACCCACCGCTATCTCCGGACGCCGCTCGGCCGGCTCAGTCCCGCGATCAAGGACAACGAGATCCGCGTCGAGTACATGGGCGCGTCGGTGCGCTACGCGATCCACGTCAACTACGTGATCGCGGCGACGCTCGCCGGAGCGGGCGGGGCCCTGGCCGCGACCACGGTCGGGCACATCGATCCGGAGATGGCCTACTGGACCACCTCGGGCGAATTCGTCTTCATCGCGATCCTCTCCGGCACGGGGAGCGTGATCGCGCCGTTCCTGGGCGCGCTGGTGTTCGGCGCGATCCACACCGTCGCCTACGACGTGTCGCCGAACACCTGGCAGATGAGCATGGGACTGGCGCTGCTCGCCGCGATCGTGTTCCTGCCGGACGGGCTGTGGTCGCTGTTCGCAAAGAGAAAGACGGCCTGAGATGCCGGCGATCCTCGAGGCGCAGGGCCTGAGCAAGAGCTTCGGCGCGGTCACCGCCGCCGAAGGCGTGAGCGCCGCGATCGAAAAGGACTCCGTGGTGGGCCTGATCGGCACCAACGGCGCCGGCAAGACCACCTTCATCAACATGATCACCGGCTATCTCAAGCCGGACTCCGGCAGCATCCGCTACGAGGGACGCGACATCACGGCGCTCGCGCCGCGCGACATCGCGCGGCTCGGGATCTGCCGCTCGTTCCAGATCCCGCAGCTCTACCGCTCGCTCAGCGTGCGCGAGAACATGCTGATGGCGCTGGGGATCATGCTGCACAACGCCGACCTGGGAGGGTTCTTCTCCTTCGGCCGGCCCGACGTTCCCGGGCACGACGCGCCCGCCGAGGAGGTCGCCGACCGCATCCTCGGGCGCTTCGGCCTGTCCGGGTACGGCGAGCGGAACGCGCAGGTGCTGCCCGGCGGGATGCGCAAGCTGCTGGATATCGCGCTCACCATGGCGGCGAAGCCCCGGGTGCTGCTGCTCGACGAGCCGACCAGCGGCGTTTCCGCGCAGGAGAAATTCGGCATCATGGAAACGATCATGCATGCGGTGAAGGCCGAAGGCGCCACCGTGATCTTCGTCGAGCACGACATGGAGGTGGTGAGCCGCTTCGCTCAGCGCGTGCTCGCGTTCTACGACGGGCGCATCATCGCCGACGCGCCGCCGCAGGACGCGCTCAACGACGCCGAGGTGCGGCGCTACGTGGTCGGCGGGGTCCATGCTTAGCATCCGCGGACTGAGCGTCGCCATCGGCGGCGTGCCCATCCTGCGCGAGGTTTCGCTCGAGCTGCCCGACCGGACGATGGCGGGGCTGATCGGGCGCAACGGCGCGGGAAAGACCACGCTGATGAAGAGCCTCATGGGCCTGCTGAAAGTCGAAGGCGGGACGGTGCGCTTCGGCGACTGCGACCTGCTCTCCTTGCCTACCCACGCACGGGCGCGCCTCGGGATCGGCTACATGCCCGAGGACCGGCGCCTCGTGCCCGAGCTGACCGCCGAGGAGAACGCGCTCGTGCCCGCGTGGGCGGCGCGCGCGCCCGACGCCGCCGCGCGCCTCGCGAAGGCCTACGCGCTCGTTCCCGAGGCGCGCGAGTTCGCCGCGCGCAAGGGGCTGCAGCTCTCCGGCGGCCAGCAGAAGCTGGTCGCCCTCGCGCGCGCGCTGGTCTGCGGCACCCGGCTGCTCCTGCTCGACGAGCCCTTCGAGGGCGTCGCGCCGCTGCTCGCGAGGCGGCTCGCCGAGGTCGTCGCGGGCCTGAAGAAGGAGGGCATGTCGGTGATCCTCTCCGAGTCCGATCTGCAGCATTCCGAGCGCCTGGTCGATCGCGTCTACGTGATCGACCGCGGCAGCGTCGCGTTGAAGGAGGCATCATGATCGTCGAAGAGCGCATCTATACATTGCACGCCGGCAAGGTGCCCGAGATGGTGAAGCTCTACGGGGAGGAGGGGCTGCCGCTGCAGCAGGCCTACCTCGGGAAATTCATCGGATACTTCACCACCGAGACCGGCAACCTCAACCAGATCGTGTTCATGTGGGGCTACGACAGCCTCGACGACCGCACCGCGCGGCGCGAGAAGATGGCGAAGGATCCGGCGTGGCAGGCGTACCTGAAGAAAGTGCAGCCGCTCCTCATGACGCAGGAGAACCGCATCCTCAAGCCGGCTTCGTTCTCGCCGATCCGCTAGCGATGGTTTTCGACCGCAGCGACCCCCGCGCGGTGCGGCTCGCGGCGCGCACGGGTGTCTTTGCCGGCGTGACCGCGGGCCTCGCGCCCGGCTTCGTGCAGGGCAACGTGTGCATCCTGCCGCGGGAGTTCGCCGCGGATTTCCGCGCCTACTGCGAGCGCAATCCCAAACCCTGTCCGCTGATCGGCGAATCGCGGCCGGGCGATCCGCGCCTGCCGTCGCTGGGCGAGGACCTCGATATCCGGACCGACGTGCCGCGCTACCGCGTGTTCCGCGACGGCAAGCTGTCGGACGAGGTCGCCGACATCCGCGAGCTGTGGAGCGACGACCTGGTCGCATTCGTCATCGGCTGCTCGTTTTCCTTCGAGGAGGCGCTCGTCGAGGCGGGCGTACCGCTGCGCTACGTCGCGGAAGGAAAGAACGTCGCGATGTACCTCACCAACATAGAAACGGCGCCCGCGGGACCGTTCCGCGGGCCGATGGCGGTGTCGATGCGGCCGCTCGTGGCCGCCGACGCGATCCGCGCCATCCAGATCACCTCGCGCTTTCCCAGCGCGCACGGCGCGCCGGTGCACCTCGGCAAGCCGGAGCTGATCGGCATCGACGATCTCGACCGTCCGTTCGCGGGGGACCGCATCGACGTCAGGCCGGACGAGCTGCCGGTGTTCTGGGCCTGCGGCATCACCCCGCAGGCGGCGGTGCTGCGGGCGAAGCCGCCGCTCTGCATCACGCACGCACCGGGGCACATGCTGGTGACGGACGTGAGGAACTCGGAGTGGGCGCTGGCCTGATTCGGGGATCCGCAGGATATGACGAGCCTTGCCGAATCCCTGTCCGCGCCGCCACCGTAGGGGTAAACCCGCATCGCGGATTGCGGTAGTTGCCGATTCGGGGCGCGTGTATCCTAGGCCGCCTAAGCCTGAGTGATGCCGGCGTCATGTCAGTCGGGGTGATCGTTGCGTAGCAAGTCATGCATTGCGGCAGCCGGGATGGCGTTTCTCTGCGCGGTGGTCTGCTATGGGGCGGCAGGGGAGTCCTCAGCCACGGAGTCCGGTGCGCCGAAGGCCATCGAAGGCGACGGCGTCAAGGGACCGAAGGGCATGGTGTGGGTTCCCGGCGGCGAATTCCTCATGGGCAGCGATCACCGTCTCGCCCAGGGCAACGAGCGGCCGGCGCACCGCGTGAAGGTGGCGGCCTTCTGGATGGACCGCCATCACGTCACCAACGCCGAGTTTGGCAGGTTCGTGAAGGCGACCGGCTACGTCACCACGGCCGAGAAGAAACCGGACTGGGAGACGCTCAGGGTGCAGCTGCCGCCGGGCACGCTCCGGCCGCCCGACTCCGCGCTCGTGCCCGGCGCGATGGTGTTCGTCGGTACTGATCATCCCGTCCCGCTTGACGACTACTCGCAGTGGTGGCGCTTCGTGGCGGGCGCGAACTGGAGGCACCCGCGGGGGCCGAAGAGCTCGATCCGCGGCAAGGACGATCATCCGGTGGTGCAGGTCTCCTACGCGGACGCGCTCGCCTACGCGAAGTGGGCGGGAAAGCGCCTGCCGACGGAGGCCGAGTGGGAATTCGCCGCGCGCGGAGGGCTGGAGCAGGCGACCTACGCCTGGGGCGATGACTTCGAGCCGGGCGGAAAGAAAATGCTGAATTTCTGGGATACGCAGAAGCGGCCGTTTCCGGTGGTGAGCCCCAAGGCGGGCGGCGCGGTGGGCACCTCGCCCGTTGAAACATTTCCCGCGAACGGCTACGGCCTGTACGACATGACCGGCAACGCCTGGCAGTGGGTCGCCGACTGGTACCGCGCCGACTACTTCAAGATGCTTTCCTACAGCAAGCTCGTAGCCGATCCGCGCGGGCCGGCCGACAGCTGGGATCCGGCCGATCGCGGCGTGCCGGTGAACGCGCCCAAGCGCGTCACCCGCGGCGGATCGTTTCTGTGCAACGTCGACTACTGCCTGTCGTACCGCCCGAGCGCGCGCCGCGGCACCGATCCGTACAACCCGATGTCGCATCTCGGCTTCAGACTGGTGATGGACGATGCTAAATGGAAGAAGAAACCATGAGGTGCCTTCTTTCGGTTCTCCTTCTGGTTTCGAGCGCAGCGTGGGCGCAGGTCCTTCCGTCCTGGAACGAAGGCGACGCCAAGACGCGCGTCGTCGCGTTCGTGCAGGCCGTCACCGACGAGAAGGGCAAGGACTACGTTCCGCCCGCGGCGCGGATCGCCGTGTTCGACAACGACGGCACGCTGTGGGCCGAGCAGCCGCTCTACTTCCAGCTCGTCTTCATGCTCGAGCAGGTGAAGGCGGCGGCGCCGAAGCATCCCGAGTGGCAGGACAACCCGGCGTTCAAGGCGCTCATGGCGCACGACCAGAAAGAGCTGATGAAGATGAGCCACCGGCCGCTGCTCGCGCTGGTGGGGATCGCGAACAGCGGCACGACCGTCGAGGCCTACGACCTTGCGATCCGAGACTGGCTCGCCACCGCGCAGCATCCCAAGTTCAAGCGCCCCTACACCGACCTCGTCTTCCAGCCGATGCAGGAACTGCTCGCCTACCTGCGCGAGAACGGCTTCAAAACCTTCATCGTCTCGGGTGGCTCGGTCGAGTTCATGCGCCCCTGGGCGGAGAAGGCCTACGGCATCCCCGCCGAGCAGATCATCGGCAGCCAGCAGCAAGTGGAGTACAAGGTGCGCAACGGCAAGCCGGTGCTCGTGCGAGAGTCGAAGTTCGCTTTCGTCGACGACGGCCCGGGCAAGCCCGTGGGCATCTACCGCTCCATCGGCCGCCGGCCGGTCGCCGCTTTCGGCAACTCCGACGGCGACCTGCAGATGCTGCAGTTTACCGCCGCGGGCGAAGGCCGGCGCCTCGCGCTGATCGTCCACCACGACGACGCCGAGCGCGAGTTCGCCTACGACCGGCAATCGCACATCGGCAAGCTCGACAAGGCCTGGGACGAGGCCAAGGCGAACAACTGGATCGTCGTCAGCATGAAATCGGACTGGAAGAGAATTTTCGCGTTCGAAAAGTAAAGGAGGCACCCATGAAGAACAAGTTCATCCTGCTTGTCGCGATGCTCGGGCTGGCTTGCGCGAGCATCGCGCAGGCGCAGCAGAAACCGGCGGCCAAGAAACCCAACATCGTCATCATCTGGGGCGACGACATCGGCCAGTCCAATATCAGCGCGTATTCGCACGGCCTCATGGGCTACAAGACGCCCAACATCGACCGCGTCGCGAAGGAAGGCATGATGTTCACCGACTACTACGCCGAGCAGAGCTGCACCGCCGGCCGGGCGTCGTTCATCACCGGCCAGTCGGGCCTGCGCACCGGCTTGACCAAGGTCGGCATGCCGGCCGCCACGCTCGGGCTGCGGAAGGAAGATCCCACGATCGCCGAGATGCTCAAGCCCCTGGGCTATGCGACCGGGCAGTTCGGCAAGAACCATCTGGGAGACCGCAACGAGTTCCTACCCACCGTACACGGCTTCGACGAGTTCTACGGAAACCTTTACCACTTGAACGCCGAGGAGGAGCCGGAGCTTCCGGACTACCCCAAGGGCGCGGCGTTCCATGAGAAGTTCGGCCCGCGCGGCGTGCTGGACTGCAAGGCCTCCAACAAGGACGATCCGACCGAGGAACCGCGCTTCGGGAGGATCGGCAGGCAGGTGTGCAAGGACACGGGCCCGCTGACAAAGAAGCGGATGGAGACGATCGACGACGACATCGCCAACCGGGCCGTGGACTTCATCCGGCGTCAGCACAAGGCCGGCAAGCCGATGTTCGTCTGGGTCAATTTCACCCACATGCACCTACGGACCCACACCAAGCCGGAGAGCCTCGGGCAGGCCGGGCAGTGGCAGAGCCCGTACCACGACACCATGATCGACCACGACAAGAACGTCGGCACCGTGCTCAAGGCGCTGGACGACCTTGGCATCGCGGACGACACCTTCGTCATGTACTCCACCGACAACGGCCCGCACATGAACAGCTGGCCCGACGGCGGGATGACGCCGTTCCGCAACGAGAAGAACTCGAACTGGGAAGGCGCCTACCGGGTGCCGGCGATGGTGCGCTGGCCGGGCAAGATCAGGCCCGGCCAGATATCGAACGAGATGATCGCGCACCACGACTGGCTGCCGACCCTCGCCGCCATCGCGGGCGACACGCAGGTGAAGGAGAAGCTCCTCAAGGGCTACAAGGTTGGCAACATGACCTACAAGGTCCACCTCGACGGCGACAACCTCGTGCCCTACCTGACCGGGCAGGTAGCGAAGAGCCCCCGCGAATCGTTCCTGTACATCAACGACGACCAGCAATTGGTCGCCCTCCGGTACAGCAACTGGAAGATGGTGTTCATGGAGCAGCGGATCCCGGGCACCCTCCGCATCTGGGCGGAGCCGTTCGTGACTTTGCGGGTGCCGAAGATCTTCAATCTCCGCACCGACCCGTATGAGCGCGCGGACATCACCTCGAACACCTACTACGACTGGCTGATGGATCACGTCTATCTGCTCGCCGGAGCGCAGGACTACGTGGGCGAGTTCCTGATGACCTTCAAGGAATACCCGCAGCGGCAGAAGGCGGCCAGCTTCAACCTGGACGAGGTGATGGAGAAGCTGAAGGAAGGCCACGGGTCGAAGTAGTCCGGCGAAGGAGCAGACATGGAGCATGGGAAGATCATCCTGAACGTGGCGCAAGGGAGCCCGGGACCGAGCCAGGTCATTGCGCAGAACGTCGGCAACCGGCTCTACCGCATCACCAACAACGGAACGGGCAACGGCGGCTCCGGAACCATGCGGATCCAGGTCGTGCGCACCTTCTTCGGCTTCAACTTCACGACGTTCTTCGAGCTGGTGAGCGGACGCTCGATGGATGTCTGGGGCTCGACCATCACGGTGCTCACGCTCGACGCGCTGCAGCTCGTCGGCAGCTACGACTCGGACTAGCCTGGCCCGGCGGCGGCCGCCGGCGCGCGTCCTGGAGGTTGCGCTCGCCCGGGGCCGGGGGGAGAATAGCCCGGCCACTCGCGCGTTTACCGAGAGTCGATGCCGTCCGCGTTTCGCCCGTCCCGCCGTGACTTCCTGAAGGTCTCCACCGCGCTCGGCGGTGGCATGGCGCTCGAGCTGGCGCTGCCGGCGCTCGGCGCGGAAGCCAAAGGCCCCGAGCTCACCGCCTGGATCGTGATCCGCCCCAACGACGAGGTCCTCATCCGCGTCGCGCGCTCGGAGATGGGGCAGGGCAGCTCGACCGGCCTGCCGATGCTGGTCGCCGAGGAGCTGGAGTGCAGCTGGCGCAAGGTGAAGATCGAGTTCGTATCGAGCGCCGAGAACCTGCGCCGCGGCCGCGCCTGGGGCTCGATGGCCACCGGCGGCAGCCAGTCGATCCGCGCTTCGCAGGAATATCTGCGCAAGGCGGGCGCGACCGCGCGCGAGATGCTGATCGCCGCGGCGGCGCAGCGCTGGAAGGTGCAGGCGTCCGACTGCGACGTCGAGAACAGCGTGATCACGCACACGCCCTCGGGGCGGAAGCTGCGCTACGGCCAGGTGGCCGCCGCCGCCGCGAAGCTCGAGCCGCCGGCGGAGGTGAAGCTGAAGGACCCGAAGGACTGGAATCTCCTCGGCCGCTCGGCGCCGCGCCTCGACATCCACGACAAGGTGACGGGCAAGCCGCTCTTCGGCATCGACGTGCAGCTGCCCGGCATGGTGTACGCGGCAATCGCGCAGTGCCCGGTGTTCCGCGGCAAGCTGAAGAGCGTCCCCGACGAGCGCATCCTCGGCCTGCGCGGCCTGGTCAAGGTGGTGAAGCTCGAGGATGCGGTCGCCGTGGTCGCCGACAACTGGTGGCGCGCGAGCAAGATGCTGAAGCTCTTGCCGATCGAATGGGACACGGGCGGCAACGCCGCCGCCACCACCGCGAGCATCCGCGAGTTCGTGCGCTTCGGCCTGGAGGATTCCGCGGTGCCGGTGGCGCGCAACGACGGCGACGTCGAGGCGGCGTTCGCCTCCTCGGCGAAAATCGTCGAGTCCGAGTATTTCGCGCCCTTCCTCAACCACGCGCCGCTCGAGCCGATGAACTGCACCGCGCTGGTGAAAGGCGACCGGGTCGAGGTGTGGGCGCCGACGCAGAACGCCGAAGCCACGCACGCGGCGGCGGCCGCGGCGGCGGGCGTGGCGCTCGAGAACGTCGAGGTCCACCTCACGTATCTCGGCGGCGGCTTCGGCCGGCGCGGCTTCCAGGACTACACGCGCCAGGCGGTGGCGATCGCGAAGGAGGTGCAGGGCCGGCCGGTGAAGCTGCTGTGGTCGCGCGAGGAGGACATGCAGCACGACTACTACCGCCCCATGACCATGATGCGCTTCAAGGCGGGGCTCGATTCCTCCGGCGGGCTCACGGCGCTGCGCGTGCGCGAGGCGAGCCACTCGATCATGGCCGCGGTGCGGCCGCAGGAGATCAAGGACGGCGTCGACCGCCACGCGCTCGGCGGCATCATCGACTCGCCCTACGCGGTGCCGAACTTCCGCATCGAGTTCGCGATGAGGAACAGCCATGTGCCGGTGGGCTTCATGCGCACGGTGTTCCACTCGCAAAACCCTTTCATGCGCGAGTGCTTCATCGACGAGCTGGCGGCCGCCGCTGGCAGGGACCCCTACGAGTTCCGCCGTCCGCTGCTCGCGGACCGGCCCAAGGATCTCGGCGTGCTCGACGCGGTGGCGCGGGCCTCGGCCTGGGGCGCGCCCCTGCCCGCGGGCGTGCACCGCGGCATCGCGGTGCAGGATTCGCACGGCAGCTACGCGGCGGCGGTGTTCGAGATCGCGGTGAGCGAAGGCAATCAGATCGACATCCGCCGCGTGGTCGTCGCGGTCGACCCGGGCCACGTCGTGAACCCGGACTCGGCCGAGGCGCAGGTGCAGAGCTGCGTCGCCTACGGGCTCACCTCGGTGCTGTGGGGCGAGATCACGCTCAAGGATGGGCGAGTCGAGCAAACCAATTTCGACGACTACCGCGTCATGCGCATCGCCGAGATGCCGCGAAAGATCGAAGCCGTCCTCGTCCCCAGCGGCGGCTTCTGGGGCGGGATGGGCGAGACCCCGCTCGCGCCCCTCGCCCCCGCCCTGTGCAACGCGATCTTCGCGGCCACGGGAAGGCGCATCCGCTCGCTGCCGCTCGCGAAGCAGGGTCTGCGCCTCGCGTGAGCGACTCGGGGTAGACTACGCGCCAAGGAAAAAGGAGGCTTCCACATGATCGAACTCACCGTCAACGGCAAGAAGCACAGCGTCGACGTCGAGCCCGAAATGCCCCTGCTGTGGGTGTTGCGGGACGTGCTCGACGTGAAGGGTCCCAAGTACGGCTGCGGCATCGCCCAGTGCGGCGCCTGCACCGTTCACCTCAACGGCGAGCCGGTGCGCTCGTGCTCGGTGCCCGTGTCCGCGGCCGCCGGCCAGAAAGTGCTCACCATCGAGGGGCTGGCGCAGCGCGGCCAGCTGCACCCGGTGCAGAAGGCATGGATCGACCACGAGGTGCCGCAATGCGGCTACTGCCAGTCGGGGCAGATCATGGCGGCGGCGGCGCTGCTCGCCAGGAACGGCAACCCCAGCGACGCGGACATCGACGCGGCCATGACCAATATCTGCCGCTGCGGCACCTACGCGCGCATCCGCACCGCGATCCACGCCGCGGCCAAGTCCGTGAAGCCGGCGAAGGCCTGAGGAGACGACCATGAAGAATGTCTCGCGCAGGGAATTTCTCAAGCAATCCGCCGCGATCGGCGGCGGCCTTACCCTCGGCTGCGGGCCGCTGGGCGTGTTCGCCCAGAAGAACGACACAGGCGTCGAGATCAACGCCTGGGTGGTGGTCCGTCCCGACGACGGCATCGTCATCCGCTACGCCCGCTCGGAGATGGGGCAGGGCAGCATGACCTCCGCCCCGATGCTGGTCGCGGAGGAGCTGGAATGCGACTGGCGCCGCGTGAAAATCGAGTACGCCTCGGCGAACGCGAACGTGAAGCGCAAGCGCGCCTGGGGCGACATGGCGGCGGTCGGCAGCCGCACCATCCGCAACTCGCAGGAGTACCTGCGCAAAGCCGGTGCCACCGCGCGCGAGATGCTGATCGCCGCCGCCGCGCAGCAGTGGGGCGTGCCCGCGTCCGAGTGCACCGCGCAGAACAGCTTCATCACCCACGCCAGGACCAAGCGCCGGCTCAGCTACGGCAAGGTGGCCGACGCCGCCTCGAAGCTCGAGCCGCCCAAGGACGTGAAGCTCAAGGATCCCAAGGACTGGAAGCTGATCGGCAAGCCGGTGAAGCGCATCGACATCCCCGACACGGTCATGGGCAGGCAGCGCTACGGCATCGACACCCAGCTCGACGGCATGCTCTACGCCGCGATCGCGCAGTGCCCGGTGTTCGGCGGCAAGGTGAAGGCCATGGACGCGTCCAAGGTCGAGGGGCGGCGCGGCATCGTGAAGGTGCTGAACCTCGAGAGCTTCGTCGCGGTGGTCGCCGACAACTGGTGGCGCGCGAAGGAAGCGCTGCGCGACGTGCACATCGACTGGGACACCGGCGCGAACGGCAACGCCTCCTCGGCGAGCCTGATGGAGTTCTACCGCGGCGGCCTGAATGCCACGGAGGACATCGCGGTGGCGCGCAAGGACGGAGATTTCGATGCCGCCTTCGGCGCCGGGGCGAAGAAGGTCGAGGCGGAGTACTACACGCCCTACCTCGCGCACTCCTGCATGGAGCCCATGGGCTGCACCGCGGTGGTGAAGGACGGGAAGGTGGACGTGTGGACCTCGACGCAGAACGCGGAGGCCTCGCTGGCGGTCGCGGCGGCGACCGCCGGGGTGCCGCTCGAGAACGCCGAGGTGCATCGTACGCAGCTCGGCGGGGGCTTCGGCCGGCGCGGCGGAGCGCAGGACTTCGTGCGCCAGGGCGTGGCGATCGCCAAGGCCATGCAGGGCACGCCGGTGAAGATGCTGTGGACGCGCGAGGAGGATACGCAGCACGACTTCTACCGTCCCGCGAGCCTGATCCGCATGAAGGCCGCGCTCGACGGCTCGGGCAACCCGACCGCATGGTATTCGCGCGTCGCCTCGACGTCGATCTTCTCGACGCTGGTCCATCTGCCGCTCAAGCCGCCGTTCGCGCCGGCCGAGGGAGTCGACCCGCAGTCGGTCGCGTCGATCTTCGACCTGCCGCATGCGATCCCGAACGTGCGCGTCGAGTACGCGCAGCGCAACGCCTTCGTGCCGGTCGGCTTCTGGCGCACCGTGGGGCACTCGCAGAATCCGTTCGTGCGCGAGAGCTTCCTGGACGAGCTGGCGAGCGCCGCGGGCAAGGATCCTCTGGAGTACCGGCGCGCCCTGCTCGCGAAATCGCCCAAGGACCTCGGCATCCTCGAGGCGACCGCCAAGGCCGCCGGCTGGGGCAAGCCGCTGCCCGCGGGGGTGTTCCGCGGCATCGCCGAGACCGAGGGCTACGGCAGCTACACCTCCGCGGTCGCCGAGCTCTCGGTCGACAAGAACGGCGAGGTGAAGATCCACCGTCTGGTCCTCGGCATCGATCCGGGCTACGCGGTCAACCCGGACAACATCCAGGCGCAGCTGCAGGGGAGCGCGGTGTTCATGCTGACGGCGATGTTCTGGGGCGAGATCACCATCCGCGAGGGTCGCGTGGAGCAGTCGAACTTCCACGACTACCGCATGATGCGCCTGCGCGAGATGCCCAAGATCGAGACGGTGATCGCGCCCAGCGGCGGTTTCTGGGGCGGGGTCGGCGAGCCCGGCCAGGCCTCGATCGCGCCGGCGATCTGCAACGCGATCTTCGCGGCGACCGGCAAGCGCATCCGCTCGCTGCCGCTGAAGAACCACGGGCTCACGCTGGCTTGAGTCGAGAGTCCCAGGCGGATTGTCATTCTGAGCGGAGCGAAGAATCTGCTTTTGACCTTGTAACAGCAGATTCTTCGGGCTGCGCCCTCAGAATGACAGCAGTGCTATTCGCGTCGCTCGTTGTGAGCGCGGCGGCCGCTAGTGCAATTGCGCAGGACTCGCAGGTACATTTCGAGGCGGTGGGCGACGCGATCCCGCAGCCGCTCGCCGCCGAACCCGGCGACGCCGTCCGCGGTCGAAGCATCGTGGTGAACCGCGACCAGGGAGGCTGCACGCTCTGTCACGAGGTCCCGGGCGAGACGCGCTTCGGCAACGTCGCGCCCACGCTCTCGGGCGCGGGCGCGCGCCTGTCGGTGCCTCAGCTTCGCCTTCGCGTCGCCGACTCGAGCCGCGTGAATCCCGCCACGCCCATGCCCGCCTACTACCGCGTCCAGGGCCTCGTCCAGGTCGCCGGCGCCTATCGCGGCAAGACCATCCTTTCCGCCCAGCAGGTCGAGGACGTGGTCGCCTTTCTCGCGACCTTGAAGGAACCGAAGTGAGGCGGCGCCGGTTCCTTGCCGGCCTCGTCGCGCTGCCGGGTGCCGCGCTCGCCCAGGTCGATCCGCTCGATCCGCTGGTGTGGGTGGTGACCAACGGCGCTCCGGTGAAGAAGGGCAAGGTAACGGTGACGCTGCCGCAGCTCGCCGACAACGGCAACTCGGTGCCGATCAAGATCACGGTCGACAGCCCCATGACCGAGGCCGATCACGTGAAGAGCATCCACCTGTACTCGGAGAAGAACCCGGTGCGCAACATGGCGAATTTCTACCTGGGCCCGCGCGCGGGCAGGGCCGAGATCGACTCGCGCGTGCGGCTCGCGGGCAGCCAGAAGGTCACCGCGGTGGCGAAGCTCTCCGACGGCTCGTTCTGGTACGACACTGCCGCGATCGTCGTTACGCTGTCGGCCTGTCTTGACGAGAGCTGAGCGAGAGCTGAAATGGCCGCGCGCATCCAGGTTCCCGCGCAGGCGAAGCGCGGCGAGATCATCGAGATCCGCGTGCTGATCCAGCACCCGATGGAGACCGGCTACCGCCACGACGACGTCGGCCACCTGATCAAGCGCAACGTGATCAACGTCCTGTCTTGCCGCTACAACGGCGTGGAGGTGTTCCGCGCCGACCTCTCCTCGGGCATCGCCGCCAATCCCTACATCCAGTTCTACACCGTCGCCGACCAGAGCGGCGAGCTCGAGTTCTACTGGATCGACGACGACGGCCAGCAGGGCACGGAGCGCCAATCCATCCAAGTCGCTCCATGAGACGCGCCGCGCCGGCGCTTGCTCTCGTGCTTGTCGCCGCCGCCGCTCTCGCGCAGGAGCGCGCGATTCCGCTCGACCAGCTCAAGTCCGGATCGGCGTTCCTCGGCGCCGACCTGCTCTCGTTGCAGAAGGACGAGTTCGCCAACCCCGGCATGCTGTGGGTGGAGCGCGGAGAAAAGCTCTGGAGCGAGCCGGCGGGGAGGAAGAACCTGTCCTGCGCAGACTGCCACCAGGACGCGAAGTCGAGCATGCGCGGCGTCGCGGCGCGCTATCCGCGCATCGACGCCGAGAGCGGCAAGCTCCTCAATCTGGAGGGACGCATCAACCTGTGCCGCGGCAGGCGCATGGGGGCCGAGCCCTTGCGCTACGAGTCCGGCGAGCTGCTCTCCCTCACCGCCTACCTCGCGCGCCAGTCGCGCGGCATGCCGGTCGAAGCGAGCATCGCCGGCGCCGCGCGCGCGCGCTTCGACGCGGGCGAGAGAGCCTACCGCCTGCGCCGAGGCCAGATGAACCTGTCGTGCGCCCACTGCCACGAGACGAGCTGGGGCAAGCGCCTGCTCTCGGAGACCATCAGCCAGGGGCACCCCAACGCCTACCCTGTATACAGAATGGAGTGGCAGACCATGGGCTCGCTCCAGCGGCGCCTCCGCGCCTGCCTCTCGGGCATCCGCGCCGAGATGCTGCCCTACGGATCGCCCGAGTACCTCGACCTCGAGCTCTATCTCGCGTGGCGGGCGCAGGGCTTGCCGGTGGAGACGCCGGGGGTGCGGCGCTGAAATACGCTTCGCCGGCGGAACCGGCTAGAATTTCCAGACTACAAGAACACTCCAGGGGGAAACATGTCCGCAGGCCACGCCGGTCACGTCGATCCGGCCAACAAGAAGGTCGCGCTGCTCATCGCTGTGCTCGCGCTGGTGCTCGCCTTTTCCGAGACGCTCGGCAAGGCGGCGCAGACGAGCGCGCTCGCCAACCACATCGAAGCTTCGAATCTGTGGAGCTTTTTCCAGGCGAAGACCATTCGCCAGACCACCATCCGCACCGCCGCCGAGGAAATGGAGGCGACGTTCGGCGCAAAGGCGCCCGAGGCGGTGAGAAAGCAAGTGGACGCCTGGAAGAAGACCGCCGAGCGCTACCAGTCCGAGCCCGAGACCAACGAGGGCCGCAAGGAACTGATGGCGAGGGCGAAGGAAGGCGAGGCGAAGCGCGACCGCGCCACCGCCGCCTATCACAACTACGAGATCGCCTCGGCCGCGGTGCAGATCGCGATCGTGCTCGCCTCGGCGGAGATCATCACCGGCGTCGCGGCGCTGCTGTGGATCGCCTACGCGCTCGGCGCGGTCGGTGTTTTCTTCAGCCTGATCGGCCTGCTCGGGCCGACCGCGGTGCATCTGTTCTAGTTTCAAAGTGAAGTCGACCCCGCGGAAACCGCCGCGAGCCAGGCCGTCCGCCGCGTCGGGCGTGAGCGTCGCCATGCTGCGCGAGATCCAGGCGCTGCAGGGAACCGGCGACGAGATCCTCGACGCCCTCGCGCCCCGCGTGCGGCTGCAGCGGCTCGAGGCGGGCCAGTGCCTGCTCCGGCGCGGCGAGCCGAACCTGCGCGCCTACGTCCTCGTCTCCGGCGTCCTGCGCGTGGAGCTGGACGACGAAAGCACGCCGCTTGCGTACATCAACCCGGGTGAGACCGTCGGCGAGCTGTCGCTGCTCGCGGGCAGCCCGACGACCGCGACGGTCGCGGCGGAAGAACCGGTGCAGCTCCTGGTGCTGGAGGAGGAGACCTTCTGGTGGCTCGCCGAGTCGTCGCACGAGTTCGCCGTCGGCCTGCTGATCCGCCTGGCGAAGCGGATGCGCTCGAACAACGAAGCGGTGCAGGTGAACATCGCCCTGCGCAGGCAATTCGAGCAGGCGGCGCTCAGCGACGCGCTCACCGGCTTCCGCAACCGGCGCTGGCTCGACCAGACGCTGCCGCGCATCATCCAGCGCCATCTCCACGTGTCGGAGCCGCTGTGCCTCGCCATCATGGACATCGATCATTTCAAGCGCGTCAACGACGGCTTCGGGCACCCCGCCGGAGACGCCGTGCTGGTGAAGGTCGGGAACCTGGTGCGCGGCAACCTGAGGCCCGCGGATTCCGCCGCCCGCATCGGCGGCGAGGAGTTCGCGCTGATCCTCCCGCAGACCGCCCTGAAGGGCGCGGTCAAGGCCGTCGAGCGGGTGCGCGAGGCCATTGCCGGCACGGCCTTCGATCACGACGGACGCGCGCTGCCCCAGGTGACCGTTTCGCTCGGGCTGGCCGAGCTGCAGCCGGGCGTGAATTCGGAGGAGCTGCTCGCCCAAGCGGACGTGGCGCTCTACGCGGCCAAACAATCCGGCCGCAACCGCACCGAGTGGCCGGGGCGGCACGCGCACCCCGAGAAGCCTAGGCGAACGCCTCCGCGACGAGGCGGTACGAGGTCCGCCGGCTCTCGGGGTCGCCGGTGATGGTGACCGCCATCAGCTCGTCGGCTTCGAACTTCTCTTTCAGCGCGAGGAGCTTCTCGCGCACTTCGCCGGGGTCGCCGTGCACCAGGCGCGCCCGCTGCTGCTCGACGTAGACGCGCTCCTCCCGCGAATAGCGATAGGCGAGGGCCTCCTCGACGCTCGGCACGGGCGCATCGATGCCCTTCGCCATGTGCAGGCGCCGCAGGTCCACGCTCGCAGCGAGGCGCTCGGCTTGTTCCCGGGTCTTGGCGCAGATCACGAAGGCGCACACCAGCGAGCGCGGCTGCGGCTCGCGCTCGGTCGGCTCGAAATGCTGGCGGTAAGCGCGCGACACGACGTCGCCGCCGAAGGCGGTGATGAAGTGCGCGAAGGCGAAGCGCAGGCCGAGCTGCGCGGCGAGCGCGCCGCCGTAGTCCGAGGAGCCGAGCAGCCAGATTTGCGGCGAGCCTGCGCCCGCGGGTTGCGCTCGCACCTTGGCGTAGGGGTGCGAGCCCGGCAGCGTGCCGTCGAGAAATCCGATCAGGTCCTGCACCTGCTGCGGCATGCGCTCGGCTCCGGGGTATTCGCCGTCCTTGAGCGCCAGCGCGGTGCGCGGGTCGCCGCCCGGCGCGCGGCCCAAGCCCAGGTCGATCCGCCCCGGAAACAGGGCCTCGAGCATGCGGAACTGCTCGGCGATCTTCAGCGGGCTGTAATAGGGGAGGAGCACGCCCCCGGTGCCGACGCGGATGCGCGAAGTCGCGGAAGCGACGCGGGCGACGAGGATCTCGGGGCAGGGATCGGCGAGCGCCGCGATCGCGTGGTGCTCGGCGAGCCAGTAGCGGTGATAGCCGAGCTCCTCGGCAAGACGGGCCAGCTCGACGGTTTCTGCGATCGCCTCGGCCGGGCTGCGTCCGCTGGTGACGGGGGACTGGTCGAGCACCCCCAGAGGCACGCGCATCGGCTAATCAGAGAACCAGACGATCCCGCCGACCAGCAGGCTGAAGAAGATCGTGAGCCAGAAGATGCCGACGATGCGCTGCCTGTCGATGGGCGTGAAGCCTTCCTTCTTCTTCTTCGCGAAGCGGTACTCGACCACCATGAGCGCGACGCCGATGGCGAAGACGATCCCCATCCACTTGAAGATATCCTTCACGGCTCTTGCTCCGCGACGCCGAAGGCCGCAGTCTACCGGAATTGCATCGCGGCGGAATGTAAGGAAGAATGCCAGCCGCGCGACGAAAGAAACATGAAGATCGGAACCCTACTGGCCCTGAGCGCGATCCTGCTGGCGGGCGCCGCCCGCGCCGCCGATCCGGCCTGCTCCGCGTACACCGGGCCGCACACCACCGCGCTGGTCGAGTTGTATACCTCGGAAGGCTGCGACACCTGTCCGCCCGCCGACCAGTGGCTTTCCTCGCTCTTCTCCCGGGGCTTCAGGCCCGACCAGGTGGTTCCGCTTTCGCTTCACGTGGACTACTGGGACTACATCGGCTGGAAGGACCCGTACGCCAAGGGCGAGTTCTCCGTGAGGCAGCGCAAGCTGGCGGCGATGCGGCGCCCGGTGATCGTGTACACCCCGCAGGTGCTGCTGCAAGGGCAGGACTTCCGCCGCTGGTCGGGCGACGATTTCGCCGAGCAGGTGGCGCGCATCAATTCCCACGCCGCGCGAGCGAGGATTGCCCTCGCTATACGCGCGGTGGAACCCAGGGCGATCCGTGCGGAGCTGTCGGCGATGCTCTTCGACTCCGCCGAGCGGAAGAGCGCGGCCGTTTATCTGGCGGCGTACGAGAACCGGCTCGCCAGCGAGGTGAAGGCCGGCGAGAACCGCGGCAGGCGGCTCGAGCACGACTTCGTGGTGCGCGAGTGGATCGGGCCCATCGCCTTCGGCGAGAGCCTGAAGCTCGAGGAGAGCCGCGCCCTGCCGCTCCTCCCCGGTGCCGACCCGAAGAACCTCGGCGTGGCCGCGTTCGTGCAGAACCGGTCGACGAGCGAAGTGCTGCAGGCCCTGATGCTGCCGGCCTGCCCCGGCTCCTAGCCCGTTCGTCGGAGGAAAACCGGGGACAGACCACGGTTTCCCGGAGCAGCGCTGTCGGAAACCGTGGTCTGTCCCCGGTTTGAGTTAGCATAGGCGTCACCCAACCTCCGGCTCCCGCTTCGTGGACATTCCCCTCGCCTGGCTGGTCGCGGGCGCCGCTCTCATCGTCGCCGAGCTGGTGACGGGCACGTTCTATCTGCTCGTCCTCGGCATCGCAGCGCTGGTCGGATCGGGCATCGGCTACGCGGGCGGCGGGCAGCTGTGGCAGGCCGTCGCCGCCGCGGTGGTCGCCGTCGCCGGCGTCGTCTGGGTGCATCAATACAGGAAGCGCACCGTTTCGAGTCCCATGCGCGGTCTGGACGTCGGCCAGCCGGCTGTGTTCGAGTCCTGGGTGAACAGGAGCGTGGGCCAGGCGCGCGTCAAGTACCGCGACGCGCTCTGGGATGCGCAGGTCTCGGGCGACGCCGAGGGCCAGCCCGGCGAAATTCTCTACGTCGTCTCGATCGATGGCAACACGCTCAAAGTATCCAAGACCCGGCCCGCCTGACCTCGGGCAGGCCGCGGACGAAATATCACGCTCCCTGGGAGGCAGCATGCTGTTCAAGATCATCGCGGTCATCATCGCCACGGTCCTCATCTACGGGTACCAGCCGCTGCATGCCTTCTGGCTCCCGTTCGCCGTCATCGCGCTGGCGGTGGTGTTCGTGATCGAGGGCGTGCGCGTGGTGCCGCAGCAGAGCGCCTGGGTGGTGGAGCGGCTCGGCAAGTTCAAGGAAACGCTCCAGCCGGGCCTGAACATCATCATCCCGTTCGTCGACCGCGTGGCCTACCGGCACTCGCTCAAGGAAGTGCCGCTCGACGTCGCCGAGCAGGTGTGCATCACCAAGGACAACACCCAGCTCGCGGTCGACGGACTGATCTACTTCCAGGTCACGGATCCGCGTCTCGCGTCCTACGGGACCTCCGACTACGTCACCGCGATCACCCAGCTCGCGCAGACGACCCTGCGCTCGGAGGTCGGCAAGATGGAGCTCGACCAGTCGCTGCAGAGCCGCGACGTCATCAATCGCCAGATCGTCGCGGTGCTCGACGAGGCCGGCCGCTCCTGGGGCGTGAAGGTGCTGCGCTACGAGGTGAAGAACCTGACGCCGCCCGAGGCGATCCTGCGCGCGATGCAGGCGCAGATCACCGCCGAGAGAGAAAAGCGCGCGCTCATCGCCAAGTCCGAGGGCGAGAAGCAGCAGGAGATCAATCTCGCCGAGGGCGAGAAGCAGGCGGCGATCCTCACCTCCGAAGGACAGAAGCAGTCTGCGATCAACAAGGCGCAGGGCGAGGCGACGGCGCTGCGCGTGGTGGCGGACGCGACCGCGGCCGCGGTGAACGTCGTCGCCGAGGCGATCGGCAAGGAAGGCGGGCTGCAGGCCGCGAACCTGAAGGTGGCGGAGCTCTACATCGGCGCGCTCGGCAACCTCGCCAAGACCAACAACACCATGATCGTCCCGACCAATCTCTCGGACGTGGCGAGCGTCGTGGCGTCCGCGATGACGGTGCTCGACCGCACCCGCGCAGGGGCGAAGCCCGGCTGAGAAGGAGAGACCGATGAAGACCAGTCTGCGATGGGAGTTCCTGGGGGCGGCGCTGTTTGCGGCGGCCGCCGTTGCTCAGCAGGCGCCCGAGGTGCGCCGCGTCGTGACCAAGCTCGATGTTTCGGGCAAGGCGGTGGTGATGATCGACGAGCGCGCGCGCCTGACCGCGCCACGACCGCCTAACTACGCGGCCAACATCTGGGTGACGGACAAGAGCCTGCCGGACTTTTCGTCCGAGGACCGCGGCAAGACCAAGATAGGCCTGGTGCCGCCGAAGTCGGGTACGGTCTTCCGCATCGTCGATTTCGCGCCCGAGTCCCAGGGCGAGCAGCCGACCGACATGAACCACATGATGAAGATCGTCGGCGCAGAGGCGCCGAAGAAAGGACTGCCGCCGCGGCATCCGATGATGCACCGCACGCGCAGCCTGGACTACGCGATCATCCTCTCGGGCGAGATCGACATGCTGCTCGACGAGGGCGAGGTGCACCTGAGGGCGGGGGATGTCCTGGTGCAGCAGGCGACGAACCACGCCTGGGTGAACCGCAGCGGCAAGCCCTGCCGCGTCGCCTTCATCCTGATCGACTCGCAGGAACCCTGAGCGTCCCGGCACGGCCGCGATGAGCGACGGCGTCGCGGTCCCGGCCTGGCTGCTGGTGCTGATGGCGGCACTCGCCGCCTGGGCGCTGTACGAGCACGTCGTGGTGCCGGCCCTGCGTTTTCTCTACACGCACCCGGCGAACCAGGTGATCGACGAGCTGGGCGAGCGCCTGCGCATCGGCATCCGGCCCTTCCAGCGCACCCAGCGCCAGGCGCTCATCCACCGGCTGCTGACCGATCCGCGGGTGCAGGTCGCCGCGGAGCATTTCGCGAAAGAGAGCGGGAGCTCGGTGCCGGCGGCGCTGCGCCGCGTCGAGCGCTATGCGCGCGAGATCGTCCCCAGGTTCAATGCCTACTTCTACTTCCGCGTCGGCTACCTGCTCGGGCGGTGGATCGCGCGCTCGCTGTACCGGGTGCGGCTCGGCTACCTCGACGCGGAGGGCCTGGCGAAGATCGCCCCTGACGCCACCGTGGTGTTCGTGATGAACCACCGCTCGAACATGGATTACATTCTCGCCGCTTATCTCGCCGCCGACCAGGCGGCGCTCTCCTACGCGGTGGGTGAATGGGCGCGCATCTGGCCGCTGTCGGCGCTGATCCGCGCCATGGGGGCGTACTTCGTGCGCCGCAATTCCAAGGACGAGCTGTACCGGCGCGTGCTCGAGCGCTACATCGCGATGGCGACCGAAGCCGGCGTGCCCCAGGCGCTCTTTCCCGAGGGCGGCCTGACGCGCGACGGCCTCATCAGGGAGCCGCGGCTGGGCGTGATCGACTACATGATGCGCGGCTTCAGGCCCGACGGCGAGCACGACCTGGTGTTCGTGCCGCTCGGCATCAACTACGACCGCGTGCTGGAGGACCGCAGCCTGCTGCGCACGCTCGACCCGGACGCGCGGCGCGTGGGGCGCGCAGTCGCGCTGTGGAACACGCTCGCCTTCGCGGCGCGCAACCTGAGGCTGATGTGGAGGAGCGAGTGGCACCGCTTCGGTTATGCCTGCGTGAACTTCGGCTCGCCGGTCTCGATGCGCGCCTACTGCCGCGCGCGCGGCGTGGACTTCCAGAGGCTTGCGGGCGAGGAGCGCAGGCGCGAGACCGCGGCCCTGGGCGAGCATCTCATGCGCGCCGTCGGGCGCATCGTGCCGGTCGTGCCGGTACCTCTGATGGCGACCGTGTTCGTGCGCAACACCGGGCGCGGGCTGGCGGCGATCGAGCTCAAGACCGAGGTCGAGCGCATCGTCGAGCGCCTGGAGCGCTCCGCCGCCCGCGTCTACGTGCCGCGGCGCGATCTGGACTACGCGCTCGACGCCGGCCTGCACATGCTGCTCATGCGCCACCTGGTGGAAGAGAGGGACGGGACCTACGCCGCGCGCGAGGAAGACCTGCCGCTCCTGCGCTACTATGCGAACTCGATCGCTCACCTCGTGGACGAAGGGCCTCAATGACGAAATTCCTGGCCGCGGAATGGGCGCTCGCCGCCAACCTCGCCACGACCGGGCTGTTCCTCGTCTTCGGCGCCGGCTGGCTCGCCGACCTGTCCGCGGCCGCCTGGTTCGCCTTCGTCTCGCTGTGGCTGCTCGCGGTGATGTTCCAGTCGGCCTTCGCAGTGGTGCGCCACGCCGAGGCGCTCGCGGTCAAGCTCGGCGAGCCCTACGGCACCCTGATCCTCACTCTCGCCGTCACCGGCATCGAGGTGATCATGATCGCCGCCGTCATGTATACCGGCAAGGGCAACTCGGCGCTCGCGCGCGACGCGATGATGGCGGTAGTGATGATCGCGCTGAACGGCATGGTGGGACTGTGCCTCGTCCTCGGCGGCCTGCGCTATCGCGAGCAGGCCTATAACCTGCAGGGCGCGAACGCGTTTCTCGCGGTGATCCTGCCGCTCGCGGTGCTCGGCCTGGTCCAGCCGAATTTCACCGTGACCACGCCGGGGCCGGTGTACTCGCCGGTGCAGGCGGCCTTCCTCATCGTCACGTCGGTAGTGCTCTACGGCGTGTTCCTCGGCATGCAGACCTCGCGTCACCGCGATTACTTCGTTTCGCCCAGTGCGCCTGCGGGAGGCCCGGAACCCCACTCGCCCGGCCATGCGCTCCGCTCGATCTCTTACCATGCAGCAATGCTCTTCGCCTACATCGTGCCGCTCGTGGTTCTCTCCAAGCAGATCGGGGTGCCGATCAATCACGCGATCCGCGTGCTGCGCGCGCCGCCCGAGCTCGCCGGCTTCCTCGTCTCGGCACTCATCCTGTCGCCCGAATCGCTGAGCGCGGTGCGCGCGGCGCTCGCCAACCAGCTGCAGCGCTCGGTGAACGTCCTGCTCGGCTCGGTGCTCGCGAGCATCGGCCTGACGATCCCCGCGGTGCTCGCGGTCGGTTTCGTGACCGGGCAAGAGATCGTCCTGGGCCTGGGCGCGACCGACACCAATCTCCTTCTGCTCACGCTCGCGCTCAGCATGCTCACCTTCGCCGCGCCGCGCACCAACGTGCTGGCCGGCGCGGTGCACCTGCTGCTGTTCTTCGCTTACCTGCTCTTCATCTTCGAGCGGTGAAGACCAAGCTCATCGGCATCGTCGGCGGCATCGGCCCGGAGTCGACGATCGACTACTATCGCCTGTTCGTGTCGATCTACCGGGAGCACCGGCCCGACGGCGGCTACCCGCCGCTGCTCATCAACAGCATCGACCTCGCCCGGGCGCTGAAGCTGGTCAGCTCGGACGACCGGCAGGGCCTGGCCGCGTACATGCTCGAGGAGATCCACCGCCTCGCGCGCGCGGGCGCGACCCACGGCCTGCTCGCCTCCAACACGCCGCACATCGTGTTCGACGAGATCGAGAGCGCCTCGCCCATCCCGCTCATCAGCATCGTCGAGACCGCCTGCCGCGCGGCCGTCGAGCGCAAGCTCCGCCGCGTCGGGCTCTTCGGAACGCGCTTCACCATGCAGGGCGGTTTCTACCAGAAGGTGTTCGCGCGCGAGGGGATCGAGGTCGCGATTCCGGAGGCCGACGACCAGAAGTTCATCCACGACACCTACCTGAACGAGCTGGTGAACGGGATCGTCCACGCGGAAACGCGCCGGCGCTACATCGCCATCGCGCGGCGGATGAAGGCCGCGCAGGGGATCGAGGCGCTGATCCTCGGCGGGACCGAGCTGCCGCTGTTGCTGCGCGGCGCGATCGACATCGGCGTGGGGCTGCTCGACACCGCGCACCTGCATGTCGAGCGGGCGGTGGCCGAGCTGCTTTCCTGACCCGGAAAATGGACCCGATGCGGCAGCTGCTGGTCTACGCCGATTCGCTTGCCTGGGGCATCGTTCCGCTGACGCGCAAGCGGCTGCCCTTCGACGCGCGCTGGCCGGGTGTGATGGAGAGCCGCCTGAGCGCGCAGGGAGCGAAGGTGCGGGTCATCGAGGACTGCCTGAACGGGAGGCGCACGGCGTGGGAGGATCCCTTCAAGCCGGGGCGCAACGGCCTTCAGGGCCTGGCGCAGCGGATAGAGATCCACTCGCCGCTTGCACTGGTGATCCTGGCGCTCGGCACCAACGACTTCCAGTCGATGCACCAATACAACGCCTGGCACTCGGGGCAGGGGATCGCCGCGCTCGTCGCCGCGATCCGCGCGGCGCCGATCGAGCCGGGCATGCCGGTGCCGCCCATCCTCGTCGTGGCCCCGCCGCCCATCGACGATCCGCGGGGACCGATCGCGCCCAAGTTCGCAGGCGGCGAGGCCGGGTCCGCGGGCCTCGCGTCGGAGTACCGCAAGGTGAGCGCCGAGCTGGGCTGCCATTTCTTCGATGCCGCGACGGTCACCCCCTCGAGCCGGGTCGACGGCGTGCACCTCGACGCCGACCAGCATATGAGGCTCGGCGAGGCGATGGCGGGCGTGGTCGCGCCGCTGCTCGCGCGTTGATATGTTTTTCCGGCGCGACTAGGATTGAAGCATTCCATCTGCATATGCGACGGAGGGTGCCATGGCTGCAGTGAAGAAGCGCAAGGCCAAAGTCAAAGCGAAGAAATCCCCGGCGAAGAAGTCTCCCGCGAAGAAGCCGAAGAAAAGCCCGCTGAAGAAGCCGGCGCCGAAGAAGAAGCCCCCGGCGCCGAAGAAGAAAGCGGCGGCCCGCCCGGCGCGCAAGCCCGCCGCCAGACCGCAGCCCGCCCCGGCCCCGGTTCGCGGCCCCCTGCCGGGCGAAGTCCGCGTCGGGGTCGTGACCCACTACTACGGCCACCTGTCCGTGGCGGCGGTGAAGCTGGAAGTGGCGCTCAAGGTCGGTGACACGATCCGCGTGCTCGGTCACACCAGCGATTTCCGCCAGCGGGTCGATTCCATGCAGATCGAACACGAAATGGTGCAGGAAGCCATCGGCGGCGACGAAATCGGGTTGAAGGTCACACAGCACGCGCGCGAGCACGACGTGGTGTACCGGGTGCCCGCCTAGGCGCCGGGGTGGCCGGGTCGAAGGCCGCTCGCTCACACCCCAGTGGAATGAACCCAAGCCCGGCTGCGGCGCACCGGCTGCGCGCCATGCCCGCAGGCATATGGGCGCTCGGCTTGGGCTCGATGTTCATGGATATTTCCTCGGAGCTGGTGCACAGCCTGCTTCCCCTGTTCATGGTCGGTGTGCTGGGAGCGTCGATGGTCACCGTCGGCGTGGTGGAGGGCGTCGCCGAGGCCACGGCGGCGATCACCAAGGTGTTCTCCGGCGCGCTCAGCGACTATCTCGGCCGGCGCAAGTTCCTGCTCGTCCTCGGCTACGGGCTGGCCGCGTTCACCAAGCCGATGTTCCCGCTCGCGACCTCGATGACCTGGGTGTTCCTCGCCCGCTTCATCGACCGGATCGGCAAGGGAATACGCGGCGCACCGCGCGACGCGCTGGTCGCCGACATCGCTCCGCCCGCGATGCGGGGCGCGGCCTACGGGCTGCGCCAGTCTCTCGACTCGGTGGGCGCTTTCCTCGGGCCGCTGCTGGCGGTGGCGCTGATGGCCTGGCTCGCGAACGACATCGTCGCGGTGATGTGGGTCGCCGTCCTGCCGGCGTTCATCGCGGTCGCGATTCTCGTCGTCGCCGTGCGCGAGCCCAGGGGCTCGCGGGGCGACTCGGCGGCGCGGCCGCCGCTCACCCTCGCCGACGCGAAGCGGCTGCCGCTTCGCTACTGGCTGGTCGTGCTCGTCGGCGCCGTATTCACCCTGGCGCGCTTCAGCGAGGCTTTCCTCCTGCTGCGCGCGCAGGACGTCGGACTCGCCCTGGCTCTCGTGCCCATGGTGATGATCGCGATGAACGTCGTGTACGCGGCGATCGCCTATCCGGCTGGCGTCGCGGCCGACCGCTTCAGCGCGCGCACCCTGCTGGTCTTCGGTCTGGGCATGCTGGTCGCGGCGGACATCGTGCTCGCCGCCGCCGCCTCGCCCCTGCCGGTATTCGCCGGCGCGGCGCTGTGGGGCGTCCACATGGGGCTCACGCAGGGGCTGCTCTCCAAGCTCGTCGCCGACAACGCGCCCGCCGAGCTGGTCGGCACCGCGTTCGGCCTGTTCAATCTGGTGAGCGGCGGCGCGCTGCTGCTCGCGAGCGTGATCGCGGGCGTCCTGTGGAGCCGCTTCGGCGCGCCGGCGACCTTCATGGCCGGCGCGGCCTTCGCCGCGCTGGCGGCGATCGGCATCGCCTTCGCCGCGTACCGGGCGAGGGCGGGGCGGCGGTGAATCTTCCATTGTGAGATCTCTGCTGCGCGCCGCGCTCGTCCTCGCCGCCGCCGCGGTCGCGGCGACCTACGTCGTCTATCGTCGCGATATCGACCGGTCGTTCGAGCGTGTCTCGACCGGCAGCCAGGTCGTGCAGACGCCCTGCGGACCGATCGAGTACACGGTCGCCGGCGAAGGCGAACCGGTGCTCGCGGTGCACGGCGCCGGCGGCGGGTTCGACCAGGTCGGCACCGAGCTGGCAGCGGCCGGATTCCGCCTGATCGCCATGTCGCGCTTCGGCTACCTGCGAACGCCGCTTCCGGCCGACGCTTCGGCGGCGGCGCAGGCCGACGCCCACGCCTGCCTGCTCGACGCGCTCGGGATTCGCCGCGCCGCGGTCTTCGGCATCTCCGCGGGCGCGCCTTCGTCGATGCAGTTCGCGCTGCGCCACCCGGAGCGCTGCACGGCGCTCGTGCTCCTCGTGCCCGCCGCCTTCGTTCCGCGCCCGCGAGGCGCCCCGTCCCTGAAAACGCCGCCCTGGACCGAATTCGTGTTCGACACGGCGCTCAGGTCGGATTTCCTCTTCTGGGCGGCGATCAAGCTCGCGCGCGAGACCATGATCGGGTCGATACTCGCCACGCCGCCCGAGGTGGTCGAGAAGGCCGATGCGGGGGAGCAGGCGCGCGTCGCGCAGCTGCTCGAGCACATCCTGCCCGTGAGCGTGCGGCGCGAAGGGTTGGTGAACGACGCAAAGGTGGTCTCGACGCTGCCGCGCTTCGAGCTCGAGCGCATACAGGCGCCGACGCTCGCCATCAGCACGGCCGACGACCGCTACGGGACCTACGAGCCCGCGCGCTACACCGCCGAGCACATCCCGGGGGCGCGCTTCGTCGGCTACCCGACCGGCGGCCACCTCTGGGTCGGACACCACAGGGAAGCGCTGGCCGAGGTCGCGGCGTTCCTCAAGGCCGGTCCGCGCCGATGAGATAGAACGCCCGAAACTTCGCTATCATCGCGGAAAACGCCAAAGGACTCCGCATGGACAAGGCCCCGCAAGTCAAGCTCAATTCCACCGCGCATTATTTTCTCGAAGGCCTGAACGACATCGGCATCGAGTACCTGTTCTCCAATTTCGGCACCGACCACGCGCCCCTCATCGAGGAGATGGCGCGCTGGAAGAAGGCGGGCAAGGCCTATCCCAGGGTGCTCAACTGCCCGCACGAGAACACCGCCATGCACATGGCGGCGGGCTTCGCCATGGCGACCGGGCGCGGGCAGGCGGTGATGGTGCACGTCGACGCGGGCACGGCGAATTCGGCGATGGCGATGCACAACGCGCGCCGCGGGCGGCTGCCCCTCGTCCTGATGGCGGGCAAGGCGCCCTACACGGTACGGGGAGAGCTGCCCGGGTCGCGCGACAACTACGTGCATTTCATCCAGGAGCCCTTCGACCAGTCCGGGATCGTGCGGCCCTACACCAAGTGGGAGTGGACGCTGCCCTCCGGCGTGATGACCAAGGAGACGCTGCGGCGCGCCCATACGGTGGCGCACAGCGATCCCATGGGGCCGGTGTACCTGATGCTGCCGCGCGAGACGCTCACCCAGACCTGGGACGAGGCGGCGATGCGCGCCTTCCCCGCCGAGCGCTACGGCGCGGTGCGCTCGGGCGCCGCGGACGCCGCCGCGGTGGCGGCAATCGCGGAGAAACTGCTCGCGGCCGAGCACCCGGTGATGGTGACCTCCTACGCCGGGCGCAACACACAGGCGCCGGCGCTGATCGAGGAGCTCGCGCGCACCGCCGGCATCCGAGTCTATGAGGCGAGCCCGCTCTACCTCAACATCTCGAGGGCGTCGCCGTGCTTCGCCGGGATGATGCCCGCCATCGCGGAGGCCGACGTCGGGCTGCTGGTCGACGTGGACGTGCCCTGGATCCCCAAGCACACCAAGGAGAATCCCAACACCTGGTGGGCGCACATCGATGTCGACGTGGTGAAGGAATGCTTCCCCATCTGGGGCTTCGCCTCGAATGCCCGCCTTCAGGGCGACAGCGTGCTGATCCTGCGGCAGCTGCTCGATGCGCTCAAGGCGAGGGCGACGCCGGGGTTCCGCGAGGCCGCGGCGAAGCGCATGGAAGCGATGAAGCGCGAAAGCGGCGAGCGGCTCGCGAATATCGCGAAGCAGGCCGCGGACAAGGGCAGGAGCGGCGCGATCAACCCGCATTACCTCTGCGCCGAGCTGTCGAAGGCGATCGGCGAGGACGCGGTCGTCGTCAACGAGGGCATACGCAACGGCCCCATCGTCAACAACCAGATCATGCGCACCCGGCCCGGCTCGTCGATCGGCTTCGCCGGAGGGGGGCTGGGCAGCTCTTCGGGGACCGCACTCGGCATCAAGCTCGCCCGGCCCGAGGCGACGGTGGTGCAGATGGTCGGCGACGGCGGCTTCTACTTCGGCAATCCTTCTTCGGTGTACGCGGTGTCGAAGCAGTACAAGCTGCCGATCTTCACCGTGCTCTTCGACAACTCCGGCTGGTCCGCGGTGAAGGAAGCGACGCTGCGCGTGTATCCGGAAGGCGAAGCGAAGGCGAGCAACGAGTTCAACGCGCTGCTCGCGCCCGAGGTCGAATTCACCAAGATCTGCGAGGCCGCGGGCGGTTACGGCGAGAAGGTGACCGAGCCCGACGCCGTGCCCGCGGCGATCCAGCGCTGCCTCAAGGAAGTGCGCGGCGGCCGCTCGGCGCTGATGCACGTGCGGATTCCGGTACTATAGCTGACCGGCCGCCCGGGTGTCGACGCGCGTGGCCCACGCGCACCCGATCGTGTGCCCGAACGAATCGATTTCGCCAAGAAACTCCGTCGGGTAGCGGCACGGGATCGATAATTGCGCAATTGTTCGCACCAATTCGGGCCCGGGTTTCGCTATGCTGGATGCCCTCCCGAAAAAGGGCTTGACCGTGATGGCGGAAGGCTCCCTGCCGTTGCGCATTCTGCGATACGCGCTGCTCGATCCGGTCGACGACGCACTCGGGATCCTTCGGCGGCTGCAGAGCAACGAGATGTTCCAGCGCTATCTGCGGGAGCGCAGATTGCACGCGCTCCCGCTGGTTGCGGGGGTTGCGCTCGCTGGTCTGGCGTTGTCCGGAGCTGCGATGATGTTCATCATGCACGCCGGCACCTTGCTCGTGGTGCTGGCGGCGATAGTCGTCGCGCCGGTCGTGCTGGTTGCGAGCGTTTGGGTGCAGATGCATGTGCTCCTCTCGTGGCTCGAGGGGCGTTCGCTCGCGATGGTGCAGGAGCACCGCCGCGCTCGGGACCGCGGACCGATCGGCCGGTGGGTAGCGCGGCGCTTTCGCATCGACATGGGACCCCCTCCTCAGGTGCCGTGGATTCCCGCGCTGGTATTTTTCCTGCTGCCCGCCGCGATGCTGGTCCGCGTCGCGGCGCCGGTCGCCGCGGGGCTGGCGGTTTTTCAGATCGTCGCTGCGATTGTTTACGCGAGACGGGACCCCGTGCGCGGCGTCGATCATTCTCCGGCGTGGCACGGGGTAGAGACGCCCAAGCCTTTCGCGGCGGCCTCCCTGCGGAGTGCTCCGGTTTCCAAGGACGCAGGCGACCTCGACTTCGCCGCGGCTCGATCGGGCAGCGGTCGCCGGGCCCGCAGCATTCGCTCCGCCGTTGGCTCGGGCTTGCGCCGCGTTCGCTCTGTCGTGAGATCGGGCTTGCACGGATTTCGTTACCTCGTTCAACTGTGCCTGCTCAATCTTCTGTCCGTCGTCGAATACTGTGCGCTCATCGCCGGCATTTTCGTCGTCGTGACGGGCCGACAATCCGCGTCTGAACAGGACACGGCGCTGGGGATGGTTCTCATCGGCGCCGCGCTTCTGCTCGCTGGGGTGGGGTCGATGGTCACGAAACGCATGAGTTTTCGCTTTTTCGGAAGCCTGCGTGCCGGCTATGCTGGAGCGACGGCGCTCATCGCGGGCATGATGCAGCTGATCGCAGGCGGTCTTGCCGTCGCGGCGGCGCATGCGCTTGCGACTCACGCGTGGCAGGCTAGGCTGGATGCCCTCCTCGCGAACCCGTGGCCCTTGCTTATCCCGCTAGGCTTGCTGCTGATCGGCGCCGGCCTGCTGCTGGTGCGCCGCTCAAGCGACTACGTCGGTCCTCTCGGGACCGTGCTCTTCGTCGTGCCGAAGACGCTGGCCGGCGTTGCCGTGCTTGGTGCCGGTGCGGCGATCCTTGCCGGCTGGGCCTGGAAAATCTACGACCCAGAGGCATTTCAGACCTTTGTCCGCCTCGTCCCCGATGAGGACGTGAAGCTCCTGGCGAACGGGTGGAACGCGGCGATCGCATGGCTGCGCTAGGGACGTAGGAGCTGACCAAATCGTTTCTGGGCGTTCGTACAGAGAGAAAATGGCTCGGTCACGCCGATGAGCACTCACGCACTCGAATTCTTTCGCGATCAAATCACTGCAGGCGCCGGCCTGTCCCTTTCGGACTCCTGTCCGCGCGTTCTGTACCTCCGCTCGGGCTCGCTCACGGCGAGATCGAACGCGGTCGTCACGACCCTGGCGCCGAACAGCGCGTGGCACGGCGATCGTCCCTGCGAGGCGGTCGCGGGAAAGGCCGGTGCGGAGATCTACCGATGGGAGCTGCGGCGCGAGACCGGTACGGCAGGCGCAGCGGGCGCGCTGCGCGCGGCGTTGACGCTGGATCCCGGGGGCGCCTACCTCATGCGCTGCGACCGCGTGGATTTCCCGCCCGGCGGCATCGCCTATACCCACACCCATCAGGGACCGGGCATCCGCTGCCTGCTCAGCGGAGAGATCCGCATCCGGGTGTGCGGCACGGAGCACCTCGTGCGGCCGGGAGAAGCGTGGTTCGAGGCGGGCCCCGATCCGGTCCTGGCGCTCGCGTCCGAGCGCGAGCCGACGGCGTTTGCCCGCGTGATGATTCTTCCGGCCGGGCTGCGCGGGAAGTCCTCGATCCGCTACGTATTGCCCGAGGATGCGGACAAGCCCAAGCGCCAGACCTACCAGCTGTTTGCCGACGACCTGATCGATTGCTGAGGCCGTCAACGCCGCCGCGACCGGTGGCGTTGATCGTGGCGGAGCCTCCGCCATGCCGCGTCTCGCCTGCCCCGAGCAAGCCCGCATCCCGCTTCACGTGGTGCAGCGCGGACGCGCCCGTGCCGCCTGCTTCTCCTGCGCCGGCGACCGCCTCGCGTATCTCGAGTCGCTTCGCGAGTGTGCGCCCGAAGCCGAATGCTCGGTCCACGCCTGGGCGCTGATGGGCAACCACGTGCACTTGCTGTTCACCTCGGTCCGCGAGCGCGGCGCGGCCCGCCTCGTCCCGGCGCTGGCTGCGCGCTATGCGCGTCATCTCGCCTCGGAGTACGGGCACGCCGACGCGGTATGGGAGGAGCCC
The DNA here is from genome assembly GCA_035519135.1 of Burkholderiales bacterium. Classification (GTDB taxonomy): domain Bacteria; phylum Pseudomonadota; class Gammaproteobacteria; order Burkholderiales; family SG8-39; genus VBDM01. The sequence continues at coordinate 41,056 of DATIWX010000088.1, forward strand.
TACGACGCCACGCCCGTATGCACGCGGGCGCAGCTGCTCGCCTGCATGCGCTACGTCGAGGAGAACCCGGTGCGCGCCGGGCTCGCGCCTTCCCCGGGCGCCTGGCGTTGGTCGAGCTACCGCTGCAACGCGCTCGGCGAGGAGGACGCCCTGGTCACGCCCCACCCGCACTACTACTCGCTGGGGCGCTCGCCCGGTGCGCGCCGCGCGGCCTACGCGGCCCTGTTCACGGAGAAGCGGATATCATCCGCGCATGGCCGCGGATCGCACGCTTGAGCGCTATGCCTGGCTGTCGCTCGCCGCGGCGGTCGCGACCATCGCCCTGAAGACGCTCGCCTGGTACGTCACGGGCTCGGTCGGGCTGCTCTCGGACGCGCTCGAGGCGCTCATCAACCTCGCCGCGGCGCTGCTCACCCTGTCGATGCTGCGGCTGGCGGCGGCGCCTCCGGACGCGCGGCATCCCTACGGGCGCTTCAAGGCCGAGTACTTCTCGAGCGGCGCCGAAGGCGCGCTGATCGTGTTCGCCGCGGTGAGCATTGCGTTCGCGGCGGTGCCGCGCCTCTCCGCGCCCCGGCCGCTGGACGCGGCCGCGCTCGGAATCGCGCTGTCGATCGCGGCCACCGCGATCAACCTGGGCGTGGCGCTGAGGCTGATTTCCGTGGGGAAGAGCATGCACAGCATCGCCCTCGAAGCCGACGGCCATCACCTGATGACCGACGTCTGGACCTCCGCCGGCGTCATCGCCGGCGTGGTGCTGGTCGCGGCGACCGGCTGGCTGATCCTCGACCCGCTGATCGCGCTCGCGGTGGCGATGCACATCGTCTGGACCGGCTTCGGGCTCATGCGCCGCTCCTTCGCCGGGCTGCTCGACGCGGCGATTCCCGCGGCGGAGCTCGCCGACATCGAGAAGATCTTCGCGGAATACCGGCGCCGCTACGGCGTGGAGTTCCACGCGCTGCTCACCCGCCAGGCCGGCGCGCGGCGCTTCATCTCCTTTCACCTGCTCGTTCCCGACGCCTGGCCGGTCGACCGCGCGCACGCGCTCTCGGAGGAGATCGAGGAGCGCATCCGCTCGCTGGTGCCACAGGCGATCACGCTCAGCCACATCGAGCCGATCTCCCAGCCGGCGTCGTACGACGACATCAAGCTGGAGCGCTGGTAGGACGTGAAGCACATTCTCATCGTCGGTGCCGGCGCGATCGGGGGGCTGTACGCGGCGTTCCTCGCCAGGGTCGCCGAGGTGACGGTGCTGGACACGAACCATGCGCATGTCGACGCGATCCGGAGGCAGGGCCTCACGCTCACCGGCCTGAGCGATTCCGTGGCGAAGGTCGCGGCTTTCACGCACGCGGCCGAGCTGGGCTCGCACTCCTTCGATGCCGTGATCTTCCTGGTGAAGTCGCAGGCGACCGAGGCCGCGTTCCATGCGATCCACCCGGTGCTCGACCGGCGGCCGGTGCTGGTCACGTTCCAGAACGGCATGGGCAACGAGGAGCTGCTGATGCGCATCAGCAACCGCGACGTCGCTCACGGGGTTTCGTTCGAGGCGGCGCGCTACGACGGGCCGGGGCGCATCCACCACCTGGTCCACGGCGAAGAATCCTGGCTCGGGCCCGCGCG
>DATIWX010000089.1:0-2108 GCA_035519135.1 Burkholderiales bacterium
CTACCAGGTGAAGGTGGATCGCGAGAAGGCCGCCGCCTTCGGCGTGAGCCTCGCCGACGTCGACACCGCCTTCTCGATCGCCTGGGGCTCGAAGTACATCAACAACTTCCTCGACATCGACGGGCGCATCAAGAAGGTGTACGTCCAGGCCGACGCGCCCTTCCGCATGAACCCGGAGGACCTGCGCGCTCTCTACCTGCGCACGTCGAGCAGCCCGGCGACCGGCGCCGCCACGATGGTGCCGTTCACCTCGTTCGCGACCGGCAACTGGAACTGGGGTTCACCCAAGCTCGAGCGCTACAACGGCGTCTCGTCCATCGAGCTGCAGGGCCAGGCCGGCTGGGGAAAGTCGAGCGGCCAGGGCATGGCGGCGATGGAGCGGCTCGCGCAGAAGCTGCCCGAAGGCATCGGCTACGAGTGGACGGGTGTCTCGCTCGAGGAAGTAAAGGCGGGGGCCGAGGCGCCCCTGCTGTACGCGCTTTCCATCCTGGTCGTCTTCCTCGCCCTGGCCGCCCTGTACGAGAGCTGGACGATTCCGATCTCGGTGATCATGGTCGTGCCGCTCGGCGTGTTCGGGGCGCTCACCGCGGCGCTCGCGCTGCGGCTGGAAAACGACGTGTTCTTTCACATCGGGTTGCTGGTGACGATCGGGCTTTCGGCGAAGAACGCGATCCTGATCGTCGAGTTCGCGCGCGAGCTGCAGGCGCGAGGCAAGTCCGCCGTCGAGGCGGTCGCCGAGGCAGCGCACCTGCGGCTGCGGCCGATCCTCATGACCTCGCTCACGTTCGTCCTCGGCGTGCTGCCGCTCGCGCTGGCCAGCGGCGCCGGGTCCGCAAGCCAGAACGCGGTAGGCCGGGGCGTGATCGGCGGCATGCTGACTGCGACTTTCTTCGCGCCGCTCCTCGTCCCGATGTTCTACGTCTTCATCACCGAGAAGGTCTTCAAGTCGAGGCGCGCGCTCGAGGCCGCGCCCATGGGAGCAGTATCATGAAACGCGTCCTTGTCCTCGCGGCCTTCGTCGCCACGATCGCCGGCTGCTCGCTGCAGCCCAAATACCAGCAACCGGAAGCGCCGGTCGCCCCGGCCTATCCCACCGGAGCCGCCTACAAGGACGTCTCCGGCACGACCAGCCCCGCGGCCGACATCGGCTGGCGCGATTTCCTCATGGACCCGCGCCTGCAGCGGCTCGTCGAGATCGCGCTCAAGAACAACCGCGACCTGCGCGTGGCGGCGCTCAACATTGCAAGCGCCCAAGCGCAGTACCGGATCCAGCGCGCCGAACTCTTTCCCGCGGTGGATGCGGCCGCGAGCTCCACGACCACAGGCACCGGCCTGTCGGGGCGCACCATCACCACGCATACCTATTCGGCCGATGTCAGCGCCTCGTGGACGATCGACTTCTTCGGGCGCGTGCAAAGCCTGAGCGACCAGGCGCTGCAGCAGTATTTCGCGACCGCCCAGGCTGGCAAGGCCACCTATCTCCTGCTCGTCTCGCAGGTCGCGGACCAGTACCTGACAGTGCTCGCCGCGGACGAGTTGCTCGCGGTGACGCGCGCCACCCTGGAGGCGGCTCAGAAGTCCTACGACCTCGCGGTTGCGCAGTACCAGGCCGGCACTGGCACGCTGCTTTCGGTGCGCCAGGCGCAGACGGTGGTTGAGCAGGCAAAGGCGAACGATGCGGCACAGGTGCGCGCCCGCGCCCAGGCCGAGAACGCGCTCGTGGTCCTTATCGGCGAGCCGCTCCCCAAGGACCTGCCGCGGGGGCTGCCGTTCAACTCTCAGCGCTTCCTTGCCGACATCCCGGCCGGCCTGCCGTCCGACCTGCTCACACGCCGGCCGGACATCATGGAAGCCGAAGCGAACCTGCGCGCGGCATATGCGTCGATCGGTGCGGCTCGCGCGGCGTTCTTCCCGACCATCAGCCTGACCGGAACGTTCGGCAAGGAAAGTGCCGATTTGAGCAACCTCTTCACGCCCCAGGCCAAGGCCTGGAGCTTCGTCCCCTCGATCAGTCAGCCCATCTTCCAGGGCGGCAGCCTGAAAGCATCGCTCGACGCGGCGAAGATCCAAAAGGAAATCTCGGTCGCGCAGTACGAGAAGGCAATCCA
>DATIWX010000090.1:0-3359 GCA_035519135.1 Burkholderiales bacterium
GTGTCGACTTACGACCATGCAGAGCCCGGCGTCGTCTTCATCGATCACTGCAACCGTGACGACAACCTGTCCTACGCGGAGGTGCTGGAAGCGAGCAATCCCTGCGGTGAGCAGTTCCTGCCGTCCTACGGCTGCTGCTGCCTGGGCAGCATCAACCTCACGCTGTTCGTGGCCGATCCCTTCACACCGAAGAGCCGTTTCGACTTCGACGCATTCGGCAAGGTCGTGCGTGTCGCGGTTCGCATGCTCGACAACGTGCTGGACGCGACGGTCTGGCCGCTGCCGCAGCAGGCCGAAGAGGCGCGCAGGAAGCGCCGGATCGGACTGGGTTTCACCGGGCTGGGCGATGCATTGATCATGCTCGGCCTGCGCTACGACAGCAAGCCGGCGCGGCAGATGGCGGCGAAGATCGCGCAGACCATGCGCGACGAGTCCTACGCTGCTTCGATCGAGCTCGCGCGCGAGAAAGGCCCGTTCCCCCTGTTCGACGCGCAGAAATATCTGGAAGCCCCGCGCTTCGCGTCGCGCCTGCCGCAGGCGCTGAAAGACCAGATTCGCAGCCACGGCCTGCGCAACAGCCATCTGCTGTCGGTCGCCCCCACCGGGACGATTTCGCTGGCGTTCGCCGACAACGCCAGCAACGGGATCGAGCCGCCCTTCTCGTGGACCTACCAGCGGCGCAAACGCGAGCCCGATAACACCTTCAAGGTCTACGACGTCGAGGACCACGCCTGGCGCTTGTATCAGCACCTCGGCGGCAAGGTCGATCAGCTGCCGCCCGAATTCGTCACCGCCCTGGAGATCTCCGCGCTCGATCACATGCGCATGGTGGCGGCGGTGTCCCCGTTCGTCGACTCCGCGATCAGCAAGACCGTCAACGTCCCCGAGGACTACCCCTACGAGGGCTTCAAGGATCTATACCTCGAGGCCTGGCGCTCGGGGCTCAAGGGCATCACCACGTATCGGCCCAACAAGGTGCTCGGCAGCGTGCTATCGGTGGCGAAGAAGGAAGAGGCGCCCAACGATCTCGACACCTCCGATACCGATCGCCGTATCCGCCTCGAAGTCGCGCCCGAACCGGCTTTGTCCAGCCTGCGCTGGCCGGGCCGGCCCACGCTCCCCGCCGGCAATCCGTCGTGGACTTACATGGTGGAATCGCCGTATGGGCGGTTCGCTATCTTCGTCGGCCACGTCGAAGATGCGCACATGCACCCGTTCGAGGTGTGGGTCAACGGCAACGAGCAGCCACGCGGCCTGGGCGCGGTAGCGAAGACGCTGTCGATGGACATGCGCGCACAGGACAAGGCCTGGCTGCGCATGAAGCTCGACATCCTCGCGCGCACCGCCGGTGACCCCTTCGACTGCCCGATGCCGCCGGACGGCAAGGCGCAGCCGGTTCCGAGCATGGTGGCAGCGTTCGCGCGCATTGTGCGCTACCGCGTCGACCACCTCGGCGCACTGGCGAAGGAGGAAGGCAAGTCTCCGGTGCTCGACGCGCTGTTCGCGAAGAAGGAACCCAAGACTGGGACCGACGGCACCATGTCCTGGACGGTGGACGTGTTCAACCCCAGCTCCGGCGACGACTTCGTCCTGATGCTCAAGGAGCTGGTGCTCCCCAACGGCCAGCGCCGCCCCTACTCGGTGTGGCTGGCGGGCGCCTATCCGCGCGCGCTCGATGGGCTGTGCAAGCTGCTGTCGCTGGACATGCGCGTGATCGACCCGGCCTGGATCGGCATGAAGCTGCGCAAGCTGCTGAACTACGAGGAGCCGCTCGGTGATTTCATGGCGCGCGTGCCCGGCTCGCAGAAGCAACAGAACTTTCCCAGCACCGTCGCTTACGTGGCCCGCCTCGTGATCCACCGCTATGCCATGCTCGGCGTGCTCGACGAGCGCGGCTATCCGGTCACCGAGATGGGGATACTGGAAATCCCTGAAGCCGACCGCGAGACGCCAGTGGAAAGCTACCGCATCCTCCCCGGCAAGCAATGCAAGGAATGCGGCAACTTCGCCTTGATCCGAAAAGACGGCTGCGAGTTCTGCACGGCTTGCGGCGCGATCGGCGCGTGCGGGTAAGTCCACGCGTGGCGCCAGGTCATTCGCCCTCGTTGCGCTTCGGGCGCCAGCGTTCTTCCATGGGCTCCCACCTCGGGCAAACTCCCACCACCCCGTCGCGCTACGCGCGCCACCCCTCCTCGGGCAGGAGGGGAAAAATATCTCCCCTCCTCTCATGAGGAGGGGTCGGCCCGTGCCCTCACCCTACCCTCTCCCGCTCGCGGGAGAGGGATCTTATGTCTATGGCGCCGGGGGTGGTGTGGCTCTTGTTTAGAAACTGAGCACGACCCAATAGAATGCGGGCGCCGCGCGCCGACCCAGCTGATACGACTAAGCACTGCCAACCAGGAGTCTGAGCAATGGCCGTCACCCCCAACGCCGCCGTAGTCGCAGAGCTCGCCCCGAACGGCGTGCTGCGCGCGGGAATCAACCTGTCGAACTTCCTACTCGTCACGGGGCGCGCAGCAAACGGCGACCCGCAGGGGATCGCTCCGGACATGGCGGCCGAGATCGCCGCCCGGCTCAAGGTGCCGCTCAAGCTCATCCCCTACGAATCGCCTGGCAAGCTCGCCGACGCCGTCGCCGACTGGGACGTCGGACTGATCGGAGCCGAGCCCGCACGGGCGGCGCAGATCGCCTTCACCGCGGCCTATCTCGAGATCGAATCCACCTACCTCGTGCCGGCGGGCTCGACTATCCGCTCCGTCGACGAGGTCGATCGCAAAGGCGTGCGCATCGCTGTCGCCGACCGAAGCGCGTATGGTCTCTATCTCGACCGCAGCATCAAGAACGCTGAGTTGGTCCACGCGGCCGGGCTCGACGCATCCTACGAGATCTTCCTGAACCAGAAGCTCGACGCGCTCGCGGGGCTGCGCCCGCGTCTGCTGAAGGATGTTCAGAAGCTGCCCGGCGCGCGGGTGCTGGAGGGTCGCTTTACTGCCGTTCAGCAAGCAGTCGGTACGCCGAAAGCGCGCGTGGCAAGCGCTACTTTTCTCGCCGCCTTTGTCGAAGAGGCCAAGGTTTCGGGACTCGTCGCGAGATTGATCGAGCGGCACGGCGTGCAGGGCGTGACGGTCGCACCTGCCTCGTGATCAGTTCTGCTCTTCTGGCCGGAACAGAAGACGCCGGGTAGAGGCAACATGCTGAAGAACGTTCGCGGCCGTGATGATCTGCAGCGAATTCTGCTGGCGATCCTGTCGACGAGCGGCACGTTGGCAGGTCTCAGCATGGCCTTGGTGGGAATCGTCAACCTGCGCGTGGTCGACACCAAGGTCGAAACCGTCGCTGACGACTTGTTTCTGTTCTCG
>DATIWX010000091.1:0-36689 GCA_035519135.1 Burkholderiales bacterium
GCCAGGGATTCCCTGGCAGGGTTTTGTTGCGTTTGAAGGCCGCAAAACTGAAGAGATCCGTTTCTCGCGTCATTGTTGAGTGTGGCAGCCGCGTTGTAACGTGATCGCCGGCGTCGCTCATGCCGGATCGGCCGTAGAAAGTAAGCGCTTCTGCGCGACTCAACGCCAACGTCCTTCCCCGCCCGTGTTGCGAGGCAGCCTCGGCGTCCCCGGTTTCGGCAATTGAGGTGGGAACGCCGCGAGGAACCAGCTCACCCAAGGCCATGCGCCGCTATCTTGCGTGTTGCTTGTGCCTGTTTGCATGCGGTGCATCGAATCTGGCTCCAGCTGCCCCCACCACCGGGCTGATCAACATGCCCGATGCGCGGTTCAATGCGGATGGAACGCTGCAGTTCGGATTGTCCTACGCGAAACCGTATCTCAACTTCTCGGCGGCGGCGACGCTGCTTCCCTGGCTCGAGACGAATCTCGGCGTTACACAAATCCAAGACGTGCCCGGTTTCCCAACCGGGCAAAGCGGTTTCGGCAGCGGATACGGAGCTTACAAGGACAAGACCAGCGGATTGAAGGTGCGTCTTCTCTCGGAGGGCGCCTGGCGGCCGGCCATCGCGCTCGGCGTACAGGATCCGATCGGCACCAGTCTCTTCGAGCGCTCGTACGTTGCAGCGACGAAGAGCCTCGGGGAAACCCAGCTGACCCTCGGGTACGGCCGGCAGCAGATCGACGGGATGTTCGGCGGGGTCCGCTACGTGCCATCGTGGCTGGCGAACTGGTCGTTCGTCGCCGAGTACGACGCCAGCGACTACAAGAGCTTTCCTTTCGCCGATGGGATCGGTGTCGCGGACCGGACGAAAGGAATCTCGTACGGCGTGGAATACCGGCTCGGCTGGATGAGCGCCGCGGTCTCCAATCAGCGCGGCACGCTCGGGGTGGGCACCTACCTCGCGATCCCGCTCGACCGGGCGGAGTGGGTTCCGAAGTTCGCCGAACCCGAGCCTTACACGAAGGTCTTACCCCGGCCGACGCTCGCCCAGTGGGAAGAGGACCCCGTCTACAGGAAGCGTCTTTACGCGGCGCTTTTTCAGCAGAGCTACAAGGATGTTCGCCTGCGCCTGGAGCCGAACGCGCGCCTCACGCTCGTCCTGACGAACAGCCGCATCTCGGAGATGAGCCGGGCGGTGGGGCGGGCGGCGAGGACGGTGCTCGCGCTCGCGCCGCTCGAGACCACCGAGATACACATCACCTACACCACCAATGGTCTGCCGGTCGCCACCTACGAGTTCTCGGATTTGCGCAAGCTCAACCGCTATTTCAACGGCCTGCTGGGGCGGCGCGAGCTCGCCGAGACCGTGATCATCCGCTACGCGGATCCGGCCTCGTATTCGGAGAAGGAGAAGACGGACCTGCTCGCGGCGCTCGACGTGCCCGCCGATGCCAAGGTCCTCTACGGAAACGACGGGAACTTCATCAGCTTCAAGAGCCAGGACGCCGGGCTGAGTCAACTCCAGATCAAGCCCACGCTGAGCACCTATCTGAATGGACCGAACGTGTTCCAGTACAGCCTTGGAGTATTGGGCACGTACGACTGGGAGCTCGCCGAGCGGCTGTTCCTCAACACCGGGGTCCTCTGGACCCTATACCAGAACATCAGCGATGCCGTTGGAGGGAACACCAGCACCTTGCCGCACGTGCGCTCCGATTTCTCGCACTACTACGGCGGATATTCCGTGAAGCTGGATCACATGCTTCTGAACCGCGTCTATCAGCCCTCCGAGCGCACTTACGCGCGGCTCTCGGGCGGCTACATCGAGCAGATGTACGGCGGCTTCGAGGGGCAGTGGCTCTACGTCGCGCGCGGCACGCCCTGGGCCTTCGACTTCAGCGTCGATGCCGTCAGGAAGCGCGACTACGACGGCGGGTTCGGGTTCTTCGACTATCAGACCGCGACCGCGCTGGCCGCCGTGCACTACAAGTTGCCCTATCAGTCCACGTTTACCATGCGGGCCGGAAGGTTTCTCGCCGGCGACGTCGGCGCGCGCTTCGAGGTCAAGAGGCGGTATCGCATCGGGATGGAGCTCGGGGCCTGGTACACACTGACCAATGCATTGGATACGGGAATCCCCAGCGAGAAGAACTACCACGACAAAGGCGTCTTCGTCTCGATCCCCTTCGAATCCCTGCTGCCGAACGACACGAAAGTGACGACCGGCTTTTCGATCGCGCCCTGGACCCGGGACGTGGGTCAGATGGTCAAGACGCCCGTCGACCTCTACGACATGATCGAGAAGCCGATGATGATCGACCTGCACAAGTCGGACGGGCTCTCGCGCTTCGGGGACATGGCCGACGAATACAATCTTCCCTATCTCGGCAGCCCGATGTGGGACGAGCCGTTCGAGAATTTCGGCAGGCTGACCGTGCGGGACTGGGCCGACGCCCCCGGCGCGGTGAGTCAGCCCGGCGTATGGGAGACCGTATTGCTCGGGGCGGGCGCGATAGCCGCCGCCGGGCTGTTCGACGCGAGCATCGCCCGCGCGGTGGATCGTCATCCCGATTCTCAGACGCTTCACGGGCTCGATGCCCTGGGCAAGTGGCTGCCGGTGGTGGCGATGGGCGGAGCGGGCCTCGCGGCGCTCTCCGAGCAGGACAAGCGCCTGAGCAATACGGGGATCGCCGCGCTCGAGGCGGGGGCGACCGGCCTGCTCGTCAATGCGGGCCTCAAGTACGCGGTGGGGCGCGCGCGGCCCGAGGATGGCCTGGGGACGACCGATTTCGATCCGTTCCAGCGGCCGAACGCGTCTTTCCCGTCCAACCATACGACGGTCATGTGGGCCACCATCACGCCTTTTGCCAAGGAATACGACGCGCCGTGGCTCTACGGCGTTGCGGCGCTGGTCAACGCCGGAAGAATCGCGTCGCGGGAGCACTGGCTGTCCGATACGGTTGCGAGCTCTCTTCTTGGGTATGCGATGGGCGACTTCTTCTGGCAGGAACGCCGCTCCTCCGGCAAGGGGCCGAAAGTGCTGATCGGTCCCCAGAGCGTGACCTTGAAATGGGAAACGAACTAGTCAAACGCATGTCCCACGTCCGGCGCATAGCGCAGGTGCTCGCATTTGCTGTGCCGCTCTTCAGTGGCGCCGGGTCCGTTCGGGCGCAGTCCGGATGCGCCGTGCTCGATCCGGAGCTGCAGGGCGCCTACGAGGGCGGCTGCACGGGCGGAAAGGCGGAGGGGCAAGGCACGGCCAAAGGCAGCGCGACCTACGCGGGCGGGTTTCACGAGGGCAAGAAACACGGCCGCGGCGTGAAGACTTGGCCCCGAGGTGATCGCTACGAGGGTGGGTTCGAGGATGACTACATGAGCGGTTGGGGAACCTACACCTGGGGAGCACGCAGTCTGTTCGCGGGCGACCGCTACGAGGGCGGGCTCTCGAAAGACAAGAGAAACGGCTTTGGCCTCTACATTTGGGCCAGCGGCGACAGCTACGCCGGGCCGTGGAAGGACGACGCCATATCCGGACATTCCACGCCCATGATGATCGCGAGATTCCGGGCGACCAATGCCTCCCTGGAAGCGATGGCGAAGGCGGGGGTCAAGGTCTGCCATGAATCGGCGGCCGACGCCGGCGCGGCGGTGCGAACGGAAGCGGAGACGCAGGCCGTGAATCCGGCCGCGCGGCTGGTGTCGGTCAAGGTCACGAAACTGGGCTCGACACCGGCCCTTGTGGCCGGGACGCGGGTCGCAGCGGGGGATGTGGTCTGGGACGACCCGCTCAACTGGGTTCCGTGCAATTGACCGCGCTTGCGCAGCCCCGCCGCCGCATCTGGCTGCTGCTCGGCTGGGGGATGGTCGCCGCGGTCGCCGTCCTGTCGCTCATACCGGTGGATGTCGATCTCGGGGAGAACCGCGACAAACTGGCACATTTCGTCGCCTACGGCAGCATGGCGTTCTGGTTCGCCATGCTTTTTCGGGGACGGGCCCGTCAGGCCGCGATTGCGATCGCGTTCGCGGCGATGGGTGTGGCGATCGAATTTCTTCAGGGCATGACCGACTACCGCAGTTTCGAGGTCGCCGACATGATCGCAAACAGCATCGGCGCGGCGCTCGGCTGGGGTCTCGCCCAGACGCCGCTCGGGAATGTGCTCGGCTGGACGGAGAAGCTCCTCGATCGTCTGAGCCGCAAGCCTTAGCTGCGCCGGTCCCGGAGGCTAGTCCTTCACGCGGGCAATGCGTACCACCTCGCGCACGCGCCGCAAGGCACGCAGGACTTTGGCGAGATGCATGCGATTCGCGACCTGCAGGGTGAAATGCATGGTGGTATAGAGGCTGCGCTCCTCGTCCATGCTGACGTTGTCGATGTTGGAGCCGCCCTCGGCGATCGCAGTCGCCACCTTGGCCAGCACGCCGCGCTGGTTGACGACCGTCACGCGAATTCCCACGTCGAACATCTTGTCGGTCTGCGGAGCCCATTCGACGTCCAGCCATTTTTCAGGGTCGCCGCGCGACTTGGCGGCCGTCGGACAATCGTGCGTATGCACCACCAGGCCTTGGCCCTTCTTCATGAACCCGATGATGGGATCGCCTGGAATGGGATTGCAGCATCGCGCGAACTGGACGGCGAGCCCTTCGGAGCCGTGGATGACGATCGACCCCGCCGGAGCCTTCGCATCGGCCTGGCTGCCATCGGTCAGGGCGAGCAGCTTCCTCGCGACGATCGCGGCAAGGCGCTTGCCCAGGCCGATATCGGCAACGACTTCCTGGCGGGATTTCGCGCCCAGGTCGCGCACCAGCCTTTCCCATTTCTCGGGGGTTGCCTCCGAGGACTTCGCGCCCAGCGCGCGCACGGCATGGGTGAGCATGCGCTCGCCCAGCGCTGCCGCCTCCTCGTACTGCATGGTCTTCAGGAAATTTCGGATCTGCGAGCGCGCCTTGCCGGTCTTGACGTACGACAGCCACGCCGGGTTGGGATTGGCGTGCGCCGCGGTGATGATCTCTACCCGGTCCCCGTTCTTGAGCTCGGTTCGGAGGGGCGCGAGCTCGTAGTTGATCCTCGCCGCCGCGCAGCGGTTGCCGATGTCGGTGTGCACGGCATAGGCGAAATCCACCGCGGTCGCGCCGCGCGGCATCGCCATGATTTTTCCCTTGGGCGTGAACACGTAGACCTCGTCGGGGAAGAGGTCCACCTTGATGTGCTCGAGGAATTCGGCGGGATCGCCCGAGGCGTGCTGGATGTCGAGCAGCGATTGCAGCCACTTGTGGGTGCGCTGCTGCACCTCGTTGATCTCGGCGTCGGATTTGTACAGCCAGTGCGAAGCGACGCCGGCCTCGGCTATCCGGTTCATGGCCTGGGTCCGGATCTGTATCTCGACGGGCATTCCGTACGGGCCGATGAGCGTCGTGTGCAGGGACTGATAGCCGTTGACCTTGGGGATGGCGATGTAGTCCTTAAACTTGCCCGGCACGGGCTTGTACAGGCTGTGCAGCGCGCCAAGCGCCAGATAGCAGGCGGGCACGTCCTTGACGATGACCCTGAAGCCGTAGATGTCGAGCACCTGCGAGAACGACAGATGCTTCTCGTGCATCTTGTTGTAGATGGAGTAGATCTGCTTCTCGCGACCGCTGACTTGCGCCTCGATCTGCGACGACTCCAGCCGCTCCTTCAGGGCTGCGAGGACCTTGTTGACGACCTCGCGGCGATTGCCGCGCGCCCCCTTCACCGCCTTGGCGAGCACCTTGTAGCGTCCGGGATACAAATTGGCGAAGGCGAGTTCCTGCAGCTCGCGATAGAGACCATCGAGCCCGAGCCGGTTGGCGATCGGCGCGTAGATCTCCATCGTCTCGCGCGCCACCCGCTTGCGCGTCTGCGGCCTGACCGCCCCGAGCGTCCGCATGTTGTGCAGCCGGTCGGCGAGCTTGATGAGGATGACGCGCACGTCGCGCGCCATCGCCAGCAGCATCTTGCGGAAATTCTCCGCCTGCGCGTCCGCCTGTGACTGGAACTCGATCTTGTCGAGCTTCGACAGCCCGTCCACCAGCTCCGCCACCGGCTTGCCGAAGCGCTCGGTGATCTGCTGCTTCGAGATCGCGGTGTCCTCCATCACGTCGTGGAGGAGCGCTGCCATCACCGCCTGGGCGTCGAGCTGCCAGTCGGCGACGATCTCGGCGACGGCGAGCGGATGCGAGATATAAGGGTGGCCGCTCAGCCGGAATTGCCCCTGATGAGCGGCGTCGCTGAACTGGTAGGCCTCTTCGACGCGGCCGATGTCGCTCGGCTTGAGGTAGCCGAGGTGTTGCCTCAGGTCGGTGATGGCGACGGCTGCCATGGCCTAGCTTTCACCCCTGTGACAGGGTGTGACGCACCGCAACCCCCTTCGCCAAGGGGGCATGACGTCTATCCCGTATGCACCCGGCTCAGGTATTCCGCGCCGACCTTGCCCGCGGCGATCTCGCGCAGGGCGATGACCGTCGGCTTGTCGCGCGTGGTCTCGATATGGGGTGTGCCGCCCTGAGCAAGCTGCCGGGCGCGGTACGTGGCCGCGAGCGTCAACTGGAAGCGGTTGGGAATTTTCTTTAGGCAATCTTCAACGGTGATGCGCGCCATGGATTCTTTCTAGTCTAGTCTAGCCAAACGGTTTCGAGATTTCCGGATGCCGTGCGATCTGTCCCGACAGCTTCAGTCTGGTGCTGCGCACGACCGCGGCCAAGTCTCGCCGCGCTTCTTCAAACTCTTTGTTTATTATAACATAATCGAACTCGGCTACGTGCCCGATTTCCTCGCGCGCGTCGCGCAGCCGGCGCTGGATGGCTTCCTCGGAGTCCTGGCCTCGCCCGCGCAAGCGGCGCTCGAGCTCGGGCAGGGCCGGGGGAGGCGGAAGGATGAAGATGCTCACCGCGTCCGCAAAGGCCTTGCGCACCTGCTGCGCGCCCTGCCAGTCGATCTCCAGCATGATGTCCAGCCCCTTGGCGCGCGCCTGCTCGATCCACTTCTGAGAAGTGCCGTAACGGTTGCCGTGCACTTCGGCCGATTCGAGGAAATCGCCGCGCTCGAGCATCGCCTCGAAGGTCTTGCGGTCGACGAAGTGATACTCGCGGCCATCGAGCTCGCCGGCGCGCGGCGGCCGCGTGGTGTAGGAGACCGAGAGGGCCAGCCGGTCGTCGTCGGCCAGCGCAGCCTTCACCAGCGAGGACTTGCCGGCGCCCGAGGGCGCCGAGACGATGAAAAGACTCCCGCTCGCCGGCTTGCTCATTCTATATTCTGAATCTGTTCGCGCATCTGTTCGATCAGGAGCTTGAACTCGAGGCTCGCTTCGGAGAGCTCTTTCGACACCGATTTCGATCCCAGCGTGTTGGCTTCGCGGTTGAGTTCCTGCATCAGGAAGTCCAGGCGCTTGCCGACCGCCCCCCCGGCCGAGACGACACGGGACACCTCATCGAGGTGCGCGGCCAGGCGAGTCAGCTCCTCGGCCACGTCGGCCTTCACGCCGAACAGCGCGATCTCCTGGCGAACGCGCTCCTCATCGGCGCCGCCGAGCGCCTCGCGGAGGCGGGCCGAGAGTTTCTCCTGGTAGGCGGCGATCGCCTCGGGGAGCCTGGGCTGGATGGCGGCGAGCAGGTCCCTCATGCGTTCGATGCGCTCAGTGAGCATTTGCGCGAGTTTGCCTCCCTCGCGGGAACGAGTCGCGGAAAAATCCTCCAGGAGCTCGTGCACCAGCGCAACGCAGGCTTCGCGCAGAGCGGCGGACCTGTCGTCGCCCAGCACGCCGGGCCAGCCGAGGATCTCGCCCACGCTCAAGGGGCGCGCGTCGGGAACCGCCGCGCGCACCTGCCGCGATACCTCGGCGAGCTCGCGGAGCAGCCCCTCGTTCACACTGATGCGCGGGGCCGCGTTCGCGGGGGGAGTGACCGAAACACGGCATTCCACCTTGCCGCGGCCCACGCGGGTCTGGATGAGCTCCCGCAGCGCCGGTTCCACGGGACGAAGCTCGTCCGGCAGCCTGAACTGCACGTCGAGGAAGCGGCCGTTGACGCTCCTGACTTCCGCTGCGAGCGACGCGATCGGCAGATCCCGGGTTGCGGCGGCGTAGCCGGTCATGCTGGAGATCATGGGTCGCGATCAGTAACGCCTTATAATGCCGGCGGAAATTTGGAAAACGTCGCTATGATAACGGTTACAAACGCCGCGCCGCTACCCCTTTAATGGCACAGCAGGCCAATCAGCCGCTGCCCGAAGGCTACCAGCTTGAGAACTACCGCATTGCGAGCGTCTTGTCCTGCGGGGGGTTTTCCATCGTCTACCTCGCCTACGACGAAAACGATC
Organism: Burkholderiales bacterium; assembly: GCA_035519135.1. Taxonomy (GTDB): domain Bacteria; phylum Pseudomonadota; class Gammaproteobacteria; order Burkholderiales; family SG8-39; genus VBDM01. Next base: position 8,316 of record DATIWX010000091.1, read on the forward strand.
AGCCGGTTGCGATCAAGGAATACCTCCCGAGCCAGCTCGCCCTGCGAAACGAGGGTGATGCTTTGCCCTCGATCGCGGACGAGAACCTCGCGACGTTCCGCTATGGCATGCGCTGCTTCTTCGAGGAAGGCCGTTCGCTCGCCCGCTTGTCGCATCCCAACGTGGTGCGCGTGCTGAATTTCTTCCGCGCCAACGAGACCGTGTACATGGTGATGCGCTACGAGCGCGGAAGGACCCTGCAGGAGCACATCCAGTTGCGCCGCGGCACGATCAAGGAGAAATTCATCCGCAACGTGTTCACGCTGCTGCTGAACGGGCTGCGGGAGGTACACTCGAACAAGCTGCTCCATCTCGACATCAAGCCCGCGAACATCTACATCCGCAACGACGGCACGCCGGTGCTGATCGACTTCGGCGCGGCGCGCCAGACCCTGGCGGAGGAAGGCCAGCGCCTGACCCCGATGTATACGCCCGGCTTCGCCCCTCCGGAGCAGTACAAGGACCGGGAGCTGCTCGGGCCCTGGAGCGATTGCTATGCCATCGGGGCGAGCATGTTCGCCTGCCTTGCCGGTGCGGCGCCGCAGCCTGCCGACCAGCGCGTGGAGAAGGACCGCTATGTCTCCGCGACGAAGATCTGGGGGGAGAAATACTCCCGGCAGCTCCTTGAGACGATCGACTGGTGCCTGGAGCTCGATCACCTGAAGCGGCCTCAAAGCGTGTTCGCACTCCAGAAAGTGCTGCTGCGCGAAAAAGATCCGGAGGTGCACCGGAAAGGCTCCCTGATAGAGAGTTTCCGCGATGCCTGGAAGAAACGGCGGGCCGGATGAGATTCTCGATCTTCCAGGAGAGCCGCAAAGGCGCCCGCAAGGCCAACCAGGACCGCACCAGCTACGCTTATACGCGCGACGCCCTGCTGATGGTGGTCGCCGACGGCATGGGCGGGCACCTTCATGGGGAAGTGGCCTCGCAGATCGCGGTGCAACTCCTCACCGAGGCCTTTCAGCGCGAGGCAAAGCCCATGCTTCCCGACCCTGCGGCCTTTCTCCAGAAGAGCATCCTCGATGCGCACTTCGCGCTGGGCGACTATGCCAAGGCCCGCAATCTGGTCGAGTCACCGCGCACGACCTGTGTGGCCTGCGTCGTGCAGGACTCGACGGCCTATTGGGCGCACGCAGGGGACTCGCGCCTCTACCATGTGCGCGAGGGGCGAATCCAGGCGCAGACGCGCGACCATTCCCGGGTGCAGATGCTGGTCGACCAGGGCCGCGTCAGGGAAGAAGCCGTCGCAGCGCACCCGGACCGCAACAAGATATTCAATTGCGTCGGCGCCTCCGCTCGCCCCCAGGTCGAGTTGTCCAAGCCCGCGCCCTTGCACCGGGACGATACCCTGATCCTGTGCAGCGACGGCTTGTGGGGTCCGTTGACGGGGAAGCTCATCCTCGCGACTCTCGTGAAGAGCAACCTCATGAAGGCGGTCCCCGAGCTCCTCGACCTTGCCGAGCTGCGGGCCGGTCCCGACTGCGACAATCTCTCCGTCGTTGCGATGAACTGGGAGGGAACGCGCCGGGGTCCCGCCGGCGAGGTATCGACGCAGACCCTGGCACTCGACGGCGTCAGCACGCAGCTCGGGGACTTCAGCAAGGCCGACAACAGCGACTTGACCGACCAGGAGATCGAGCGCGCGATCCAGGAAATCCGCGAAGCGATCCGCAAGCACATGCCGCAAAAACCATGACGCGACCGTCCCGGCGAGAGCCCGACCAATTGCGCCCGATCGCGATCGAGCGGGGATTCACACGGCATGCCGAGGGATCGGTCCTGATCGCCTTCGGTGACACGCGGGTGATCTGCACCGCGAGCGTCGAGGAAGGGGTGCCCGCCTTCCTCAAGGGCCGCGGACAGGGCTGGGTCACGGCCGAGTACGGCATGCTGCCCCGCTCGACTCACACGCGAACCGACCGCGAGGCGGCGCGGGGAAAGCAGTCCGGGCGCACCCAGGAGATCCAGCGCCTGATCGGCCGCTCGCTGCGTGCCGTCATCGACCTTGAGGCTCTCGGGGAGCGCACCGTCAAGCTCGATTGCGACGTGATCCAGGCGGACGGCGGTACGCGGACCGCCAGCGTCACCGGTGCATTTGTCGCCTTGCATGACGCGGTGGCGAAGCTGCGGGAGCGCGACGCGCTCGTGGCCTCACCGCTCCGCGATTTCGTCGCCGCCGTGTCGGTGGGGCTCTACGAAGGCGTGCCCATTCTCGATCTGGATTACGCCGAGGATTCGCGCTGCGATACCGACATGAACGTGGTGATGACGGGCTCGGGCGGGTTCGTCGAGGTGCAGGGCACGGCGGAAGGCAGCCCGTTCTCGGCCGCGCAAATGGATGCACTGCTTGCCCTCGCGCAACGGGGAATCGCCCGGCTCATCGCGAAGCAGAAGGCGGCGCTCGGAGTGGCCTAGATGATGAAGAAGCTCGTTCTCGCCTCCTCCAATCCGGGCAAGTTGCGGGAATTCGAAGGCTTGCTCGCTCCCCTGGGAATCGAGATCGTTTCGCAGGCGAGCCTCAGGCTCGCCGAGGTCGAGGAACCGCACGGCACTTTCGTCGAGAATGCGCTCGCCAAGGCGCGCCACGCGAGCCGGCGATCCGGGCTGCCGGCGCTCGCGGACGATTCGGGCATCTGCGTGAATGCGCTGGGCGGGCAGCCGGGTGTGGTCTCCGCGAGATTCGCCGGCGTGGCGCCGCCCGGCGGGACGCCCGGGCGCGAGTCGCAGGACGCGCGCAACAACGAGAAGCTGATCGCCATGCTCGCCGGCAAGGGCGACCGGCGCGCCCACTACTACTGCGTCGTTGTGCTCATGCGTCACGCGGAAGACCCCGAGCCGATCATTGCCGAGGGCAGCTGGGAGGGGGAGATCGTGGCGCAGCCGCGCGGTGCGCGCGGTTTCGGCTACGACCCGCACTTTTTCCTGCGTGACCTCGGCAAGACGGCGGCGGAGCTCGAGCAGGAGCAGAAGAACCTCATCAGCCACCGCGGCAAGGCGATGCGGCGCCTGCTGGCGAAGCTGAAGGAGGGCGTGTGAGCGCTGGCGTCGCGATCGCGGCGTCTTCCCCGGCTGTTCGCCTGGCACAGCTGCCGCCACTCGCGCTGTACGTGCACATCCCCTGGTGCGTAAAGAAGTGCCCCTACTGCGATTTCAATTCGCACCAGGTGAGGGACAGTGTTCCAGAAAAGGCCTACGTCGAGGCTCTCGTGAGCGACCTCGAGCAGGCGCTGCCCGAAGTGTGGGGGCGGCGGGTCGGGAGCGTATTCTTCGGCGGCGGCACGCCCAGTCTTTTCTCCGCCGAGGCGATCGAGGCCCTGATCTCGGCCTTCCGCGCCCGCCTCGCGCTCGCCGCCGACTGCGAGATCACGCTGGAGGCGAACCCCGGAACCTTCGAGGCGGAGAAATTCCGCGGCTACCGCGAAGCGGGCGTGACGCGCCTTTCCATCGGCATCCAGAGCTTCGATCGAAAGCATCTCGAGGCGCTCGGCCGCATCCACGACGACCGCGAAGCGAGGCGTGCGATCGAGATCGCGCGCGAGCACTTCGACAATGTCAATCTCGACTTGATGTACGCGCTGCCGGGCCAAACCCCGGATGAAGCGCGCGCCGACGTCGAGGCGGCGATCGACGCCGGCGTCGCACACCTGTCGTTCTATCACCTGACGATCGAGCCGAACACGCACTTCTACCGGCATCCGCCGGCGCTGCCCGACGACGACGCATCCGCCGCAATGCAGGACCTGATCGATGCCGCGCTTGCGGAGCGCGGCTACGTTCACTATGAAACATCGGCCTGGGCGAGACCGGGCAGGGAATGCCGCCACAATCTCAACTACTGGCGCTTCGGGGACTACCTCGGCATCGGGGCGGGAGCGCACAGCAAGCTGAGCTTTCCGGATCGCATCACGCGCGGTGCGCGCTGGAAGCAGCCCAGGGAGTATCTCGAGCGCGTGAGCCAGGGCCGCGCGGTTCAGGAAAGCCGCGAGGTCGGGCGCGAGGATCTCGTGTTCGAATTCATGATGAACACGCTGCGCCTGGTCGAGGGTTTCCCCGTGAGCCTGTTCGCCGAGCGTACCGGCCTGCAGATCGCGCTCGCGGAAAAGGCGCTGCGCGAGGCGGAAACGCGGGGACTCATCGTGCGCAACTACGAGCGCATCGCTCCCAGCGCACTGGGGCAGCGCTTCCTGAACGACTTGCTGCAGCTCTTCCTGCCGGCTAAGTCTTCCTGAAAACAAGATCCCGGACGTGGTGGCCGAGCCCGAGACCACGGCGCTCGAACTTGGTCTGCGGGCGCGCCTCCGGGCGGTCGGCGTAGCCGGAAGCGGTGTTCTCGAGCGACGGTTCCGCAGAAAGCAATTCCAGCATCTGCCTCGCGTAGTCCTCCCAGTCGGTGCAGGTGTGCAGGGTCGCGCCGCCCTTCATCCTCGACGCGAGCAAGGCGATGAACGGCGGCTGGATCAGGCGCCGCTTGTGATGCCGTTTCTTCGGCCAGGGGTCGGGGAAGAAGATGTGCACGCCGTCGAGCGCGCCCGGAGCGATCATGGCTTGAAGCACCTCGACGGCATCGTGCTGGACGATCCTGACGTTCGCGAGTCGCAACTCCGCGACGCGCGCGAGGAGGCTTCCCACGCCGGGGGTGTGCACCTCGACGCCGAGATAGTCGTTCTCGGGGTGCTGCTGCGCGATGGCAGCCGTGGTCTCGCCCATGCCGAAGCCGATTTCGAGGATCTTCGGAGCGGTGCGGCCGAACAAGCTGTCGAGGTCGAGCGGCGCCGGAGAGAACGGTACGCCGTATACGGGCAGAAGCTCGGCATGGGCGCGGCGCTGCGCGTTCGAGATGCGCCCCTGGCGCAATACGTAACTTCGGATCGAGCGCCGTTCCTGCAAGAAGGGAGTGTTACGCGGCCTTCGGAGAGATCAGGCCCGCGGCCGGGGAGCTGGGGCTGGCGGAGTAGAGCTTCTTCGGCATGCGGCCGGCGAGAAAGGCCTCGCGGCCGGCTTCGACCGCCTTCTTCATCGCTTGCGCCATGAGGACGGGGTTTTGCGCCTTCGCGACCGCGGTGTTCATGAGCACGGCATTGCAGCCGAGCTCCATCGCGACGGCGGCATCCGAAGCGGTGCCGACGCCGGCATCGACCACGACCGGAACCTTGGCGTTTTCTATGATGAGCTGCAGGTTCCAGGGGTTGAGTATGCCCATGCCCGAGCCGATGAGCGAGGCGAGCGGCATCACGGCGACGCAGCCGATGTCCTCGAGCTGCTTGGCCACGATCGGATCGTCGCTGGTATACACCATGATCTTGAAGCCGTCGCGCACCAGCGTCTTCGCAGCGGCGAGCGTCTCGATGATGTTCGGGTAGAGCGTGTTAGGATCGCCGAGCACCTCGAGCTTGACCAGGTCGTGACCGTCGAGGAGCTCGCGCGCGAGGCGCAGGGTGCGTACGGCGTCCTCGGCGTTGTAGCAGCCGGCCGTATTCGGCAGGATCGTGTAGCGGCTGGGCGGCAGGGCATCCAGCAACGAAGGCTCGTTCGCGTTCTGGCCGATGTTGGTGCGGCGGATCGCGACCGTGACGATCTCGGCGCCGCTCGCTTCCACGGCGAGCCGGGTTTCTTCGAAATCCTTGTACTTGCCCGTGCCGATCAGGAGTCGCGAGCGATACGCGCGTCCGGCGATGAGGAGCGGGTCGGCGATCTGCTCGGGGAGGCGCGTCGGGGCGTTCATCGCTAGCCCCCGCCGACGGCAACGACGATCTCGAGCGCGTCGCCTTCGGCGAGTCCTGTGCTCGGGTACTGGCTGCGCGGCACGATTTCGCCGTTCTTTTCCACGGCGACACGTTTTCCGGACAGCTCCAGCGCCTCGAGCAGCCGCGCCAGATTCACACCGGGCTCGACACTCCGGACGTGGCCGTTGACCGAGAGCTGGATCACTTTGAGACAAGCGCCGAAGAGGTAAGGATAAAATTATATCCAATCGGCAGCTGAAGTGGGCGCCGACCTTGTTGACGCCAACAGGCAACTGATGAAAAGCGACCCGCACCGACCGACGTCGTCTCGCATCGCACTGACCCTGGCCGCACTTGGGGTCGTCTACGGCGACATCGGTACCAGTCCGTTGTACGCGGTCAAAGAGACTTTCAATCCGAACCACGGTATTCCCCTCAACGCCGAGAACATCCTTGGCGGCTTGTCCGCCATATTCTGGGCGTTGATGATCGTCGTCTCGGTGAAATACGTGATCCTCATCATGCGCGCCGACAACAAGGGCGAAGGCGGGATTATGGCGCTGCTCGCGCTCGCCTCATCCGCGGTAAAGGATCACCCGCAATGGCGCGCGACGATCATGCTGCTCGGTGTATTCGGCACCTCGCTTTTCTACGGCGACGCGGTGCTCACCCCGGCGATCTCGGTGCTCTCTGCGGTGGAAGGGCTCGAGGTGGGGACCACCGCGTTCAAGCCCTACGTGGTGCCGATTGCCGTCGGAGTGGTGATCGCCCTCTTCGCCCTTCAGCGCAAGGGAACTTCGGTTGTCGGAGTGTTGTTCGGCCCGGTCACCGTGCTGTGGTTTCTCGCGATCGCCGCGCTCGGTGTGGCTGCGATCGCCCGGAACCCCGAGGTGCTGCGCGCGCTCGACCCGCTGCACGCCCTGGCCTTCGTCACGCAGCACGGCTTGGCGTCGTTCGTCGTGCTCGGCGCGGTGCTGCTCGCCTTCACCGGTGCGGAGGCGCTCTATGCGGACATGGGACACTTCGGCAGGGGTCCCATCCGCATCGCATGGTTCGGTCTCGTGTTTCCGGCGCTGATTCTCAACTACTTCGGGCAAGGCGCGCTGCTGATCGCGAACCCGCAAGCGCTTGCGAACCCGTTCTATCTGCTCGCACCTTCCTGGGCGCTGTACCCGATGGTGGCGCTCGCGACGGCAGCGACTGTGGTTGCTTCGCAGGCGACGATCTCGGGGACGTACTCGCTCACCCGGCAGGCAATCCAGCTCGACTATCTGCCGCGCATGCAGGTGCAGCAGACCTCGGCGAAGGAGATCGGACAGATCTATATCCCGGGAGCGAACTTTGTCCTGCTGTTCGTGATTACCGCGGTAGTGGTCGGCTTTGGCTCCTCGTCGAAGCTCGCGTCGGCGTATGGCGTGGCGGTCACCGGGACCATGCTCGTGACGACCTTTCTCACCTTCTTCGTCGTTCGCTTCGGCTGGGGCTATCCGCTTGCGCTGTGCATCGCCGCCACCGGATTCTTCATCGTGGTGGATGCGGCCTTCTTTTCGTCCGCTCTCTTGAAAATTGCGGAAGGCGGCTGGTTCCCGCTCGCGCTCGGCGCCATCGTGTTCATCGTCATGACGACGTGGCGACGCGGGCGCGTGCTCGCCGTCGCGGCGCAGCGGCGCACCTCGATACCGCTGGCGCCCTTCCTCGAATCCCTGTCCGCGCATCCGCCGATCCGGGTTCCGGGAACCGCCGTATTCATGGCCGGCGATCCCGAGGGAGTGCCCAATGCCCTCCTGCACAACCTCAAGCACTTCAAGGTGCTGCACGAGCGCGTCGTGTTCCTCACGGTCGTGACTCGCAACGTCCCCTGGGTTCCGGCGTCCGAGCGTATCGCGGTCGAGCCGCTGGGCCGCGGTTTCCATCGCCTGAGGGTGGACTTCGGCTTCATGGACCGGCCCGATGTGTCCGCGGTGCTCGATCTCTGCAAGAACTGCGGCCTGGAGTTCGACCTGATGCAGACCACGTTCTTTCTCAGCCGCACAACGGTTATTCCTACCCGCAGGGAAGGAATGGCGCTTTGGCGCGAGCGCCTGTTCGCGGCGATGGCGCGCAACGCGCGAACCGCAGCGGACTACTACAATATCCCGACGAACTGTGTCATCGAATTGGGCACCAAGATCGAGATCTAGCCCCGTAGCTATCACTGCACGCCGGAAATGCCCTAGAATTCCTACCACACCGCGGGTGTAGTTCAATGGTAGAACGAAAGCTTCCCAAGCTTAAGACGAGGGTTCGATTCCCTTCACCCGCTCCAGGTCCAGATGCCCGCATCCTTCGACGGTAAGCTGGTGGTCGCCATCTCGTCCCGGGCGCTGTTCGACCTGGAGGAGTCGAACCGCGTTTTCGAGGAGCAGGGCGTCAGTGCGTACCACAAGTATCAGCTCGAGCACGAAAACGAGATCCTCGCCCCGGGCATCGCGTTCTCCCTCGTCAGAAAGCTGCTGCATCTCAACACGCTCGTGCCCGCGCGTCCCCGCGTGGAGGTGATCCTACTCTCGCGCAACACCGCCGACACCGGAATGCGCATCATGAACGCGATCGAGCACTACAAGCTGGACATCACCCGCGCCGCGTTCACCGGAGGGGAGAACACCTATCCCTACGTGCCGGCATTCGACGCCCACCTGTTCCTCTCGGCGAATCCGGTCGACGTGCGCAAGGCGCTCGACGCGGGACACGCTGCGGCGACGATTCTGCCGTCCAATGTCGGTCGGAACGTCGAGTCGCCCGACGGCCTGCGCATCGCTTTCGACGGGGACGCCGTGCTTTTTTCGGACGAGGCCGAGCGCGTCTACAAGCGCGAAGGCCTGGCGGCCTTTACGGCGAGCGAGGTCAGCGCGGCCAAGGAGCCGCTGTCGGGCGGGCCTTTCAAGAGCTTTCTCGCGGCGCTGCATCGCATCCAGTCCGAGTACCCCGCCGAACGTGCGCCGATCCGGACTGCGCTGGTGACGGCACGCAGCGCGCCCGCCCACGAACGCGTGGTGCGCACGCTGCGCGCCTGGAACATCCGCATCGACGAAGCACTGTTTCTCGGCGGCCTGGACAAGGGCCCTTTCCTGAAGGCCTTCGGCGCCGACATCTTCTTCGACGACCAGCGCGGCCACGCCGAATCGGCCAGCCGGCACGTCGCGACCGGGCACGTGCCGTTCGGCGTCGCAAACGAATGAAGTGCCTCCAGCGGAGTTTCGCGTCATGAAGATCGTCAAGTACACCCTGTTCGCTGTCGGTGGGCTATTGATCCTGGTCGTTCTCGCGGTCGCGGTCCTGTTCGCGACGTTCGACCCCAACAAGTACAAGGGTGAGCTTGCGCGCGTGGTGAAAGAGAAAACCGGCCGGACGCTCGCTGTCGAGGGGAAGATCGGGCTGTCCCTCTTTCCGAGCCTCGGCGTCGAGGTCGGAAGGACGTCCCTGTCCGAGCGCAACAGCGAGAAGACCTTCGCAAAGATAGACGAGGTCAAGGTTTCGCTGGCCGTGCTTCCCCTGCTGTCCAGGCAGGTCGTGATCGATCGCGTGATCCTCTCCGGGCTCAACGTGGACTTGGTGCAGGACAAGAGCGGGAAGACCAACTTCGCCGATTTGGCCGGTGCCGGTGCATCGTCCGCCCCCGCGAAGGCGCCTGCGGGCAAGGCCGCGCCTCAAGCGGCGCCGGTGCAGCTCAATATCGCGGGGATCGAGGTGCGCGCGAGCTCGGCGAGCTGGCGCGACGAGGCGACCGGGGGCCGCTACAAGGCGATCATCGACAAGCTCGAGACCGGTCGGATCGCGAGCGGCGTGCCCGGAAAGTTGTCGCTCGCCGCGCGGGTCGAGGCGAGCCAGCCCAAGGCGGACTATCAAGTCAGCCTGTCCGGCCAATACCGCCTGAATTTCGAGAAGCAGGCGTTCGCGCTCTCCGGGATGGAATTGAAAGTGTCTGACGCGGCGCCGGGCTCGAACAAGCCGCCGCTCTCCCTGAAGGGCGACGTCGAGTTCGACGCGTCGCCTCAGGCTATCCGCTTCACCCTGGCCGCCGACCAGGTCAATCTCGACCGCTATCTGCCTCCGCCGGCGAAGGCGCCCGCCGGCGCGGGCGGGTCCCCGCCCCCGGCAAGGCCGGAAGAGCCTATCGACCTCTCGGGGCTCAAAGGGCTGAACCTCAGGGGCGACCTGAAGATCGACCGGCTGATCGCATCGAACGTGAAGCTCGAGAAAGTGCACCTCGGCGTCAAGGCGGCAGGCGGCAAGGTCGACGCCGAGCCGCTTGCGGCCGACCTCTACCAAGGCAAGCTGTCTGGCGCAGCCAGCGTGAACGCCAATACCAATCGCTTCGCGCTCAAGGCGGATCTCGGCGGGGTCGCGCTGGGGCCCTTGCTCAAGGACGCCCTGAACAACGACATGCTCGAAGGCAAGGGCAACGTCGCCCTCGACGTCCAGACCGGCGGCGATACCGTCAGCGCCATGAAGAAGGCGCTCGCGGGGAACGCCAGGCTGAGCCTGAAGGATGGCGGCCTCAAGGGTATCAATCTCGACGAAGTGATCCGCAAGCTGAAGAAGCTGCCGGCGCAGTCCTCCGCGCAGCGCACCGATCTTTCGGAGCTCACCGCGAGCTTTGTCATCAAGAACGGCGTCGCCCATAACGACGACCTCTCGGCGAAGGCACCGCTGCTGCGCCTCTCCGGCGCCGGCGACATCAACATTGGTGCGAATGCAATCGACTATCTCGCGAAGGTTTCGGTGGTCGCGTCCTCAACCGGTCAGGGCGGCAAGGATACGGTCGACCTGGACGGCAAGACGCTTCCGGTGAAGGTCGACGGTCCACTGGACGCGCCGCAGTTCCACCCCGACTTCAACGCCCTGGTCAGAAGCGTTGTGAAGGAGCAGGCCGGAAAAGCCGAAGACCGGCTCAAGGAGCGGGGCAGGGACTTCCTCAAAGGCCTGATCAGGCGGTGAGCGAGCTGGCCCGCAGCCTGGTGCGCTGGCAGGCCCGCCACGGGCGCCACGACCTGCCGTGGCAGCGGACACGCGATCCCTACCGCATCTGGCTCTCGGAGGTGATGCTGCAGCAGACTCAGGTTGCGACGGTCATTCCCTACTACCGGCGTTTCCTCGCGCGTTTCCCCGACGTGAAGTCGCTCGCGGAAGCCGAGCTCGACGAGGTGCTCGCGCTATGGAGCGGGCTGGGATATTACACGCGAGCGCGCAATCTCCACGCCGCGGCGCAGGCCGTGGTCGAAGCGCACGGCGGCCGGTTCCCCCGCACGCGGGAAGGGCTCGAGTCCTTGCCCGGATTGGGGCGCTCCACGGCGGCGGCGATCGCGGTCTTCGCGTTCGGCAAGCGCGAGGCGATACTCGACGGCAACGTCAAGCGCGTGCTGGCGCGTCACTTCGCCGTGCGCGGAGCCCCGGGGGACAAGCGGGTCGAGAAACGCCTTTGGAAGCTCGCCGAATCGGAGCTTCCGGCGAAGAACGTCGAGGTTTATACGCAGGCCCTGATGGACCTGGGTGCGGGGATCTGCTCGCGCAAACGGCCGGCCTGCTCGACCTGTCCTCTGAACAGGACCTGCAAGGCCCGCGCCCGAGGAAAGGCGGAGGCTTACCCGGAGCCGCGCCCACGCAGGATTCGGCCGGTGAGAAATACATCGATGCTTATGCTCCTGCGCGAGGGGGACGTGCTGCTGGAGAAACGCCCGCCGGCGGGCGTGTGGGGCGGCCTGTGGTGCTTCCCCGAGATCCCGCCCGGCTCGGAGAAGCTCCCCGGGAAGAAGACGCTCCCCGTGCTGCGGCATGAATTCACCCATTTCACGCTGGATATCACGCCGATCGTCTGTGTCCTCGGGAGGGGGTCGTCCCACCTTGCGGAGCCGGGACAGGTGTGGCTGCCCGTCGCGGAGGCGATCGGCGCGGCCGTTCCCGCGCCCGTGAAAAGACTTCTCGCCGGGCTCGACTCAGGAAGGCTTCTCGGCGAGCCCCCGGCTCTCGAGGAAGCGCTGCAGGATTGACAGTCGTCCGAGGCTGTCGCTCAGCTCGAGCAGCTTCTGCTTGGCGATGAGCGGCACGGGAAGGATTTCGGCAAGGCGGTAGCCGACCCAGCTCGCGTCGTTGAAGGCGTGAGGCTCGGCAAAAATGGGCTTGCCCTGGTCGGCGACCACCATTTCGAGCAGGCGCGCGCAGGAGGCGAACTGCGCGGGAACTTCAGCGCGCGGCTCCGGGGGGATCAGCTCGACATCTGCCGAGATCAGACCCTGCGCCCCCTCGCGCCGCTCGAAAATGCGAAATCGCTGCCCGCCCCGGGTCTTGATGTTCAGGATTCCCTGCTGCTGCATGTCCCATTCGAGGATCTTCGCCAGGCATCCAATCTCCTCTGGGACAGCCGGGGCGCCGACTTCTGCCCCCTCTCGAATGAGACACACACCGAAAGGCTCCTCGCGCTTCAGACAGTCGCGAGTCATGTCCATGTAGCGCGCTTCAAAGACGCGCAACGACAGCAAGCCCCCCGGGAAAAGCACCGCGTTCAGGGGGAAAATCGGAACGGTCAGCAAACTCAAGATCGCGGGCCGTTCAGCGTTCTTCGCCCCAGCGACTCATCAGGTCGTGCTTGATTCCGATGTGGTCCAGGATACGGGCTACGATGAAATCGACCAGGTCTTCGACGCGCTTGGGCCTGTGGTAGAAGCCCGGGTTCGCCGGGAGAATCACGGCCCCCGCGCGAGCGAGCTTCAGCATGTTTTCCAGGTGCAATGCGGAGAACGGCGTTTCGCGCGGCACCAGAACGAGCTTGCGGCCTTCCTTGAGTACGACGTCTGCGGCGCGCTCGATGAGATTGTCCGAGAGGCCCGCGGCGACGGCTGCAAGCGTGCCGACCGTGCAGGGGCAGATGACCATGGCGTCCGGCGGATTGGAGCCCGAGGCGACGGGAGCAAACCAATCCTCGCGGCCGAATACGCGCAGCTGGCCGCGCTTGGCCGAATAGCGCTCGCTGAACATGCGCTCGGCATCCGAGGCGCGCGGCGGCAGCACGATCCCCAGTTCCTGCTTGGCGACCACGTGAGCAGCCTGCGTGTAGAGCAGGTAGACGTGAGCCTTGGCGCGGATCAGAGACTCGACGAGCCGCAGTCCATATGACATGCCGGACGCGCCGGTCAGGGCGACGGTGACGGTTGGAGTCACGACGCGGAGGAGAGGTGCCGGTGACGCACGAGTACGGGGGAGCGGCTGCGGAAATAGGCGCTCAGCCGCTCGACGAAGTATACCGAGCGGTGACGGCCCCCCGTACAGCCAACGGCGACAGTCAGGGAGCTCCGGTTGTCCTGCCCATAGGAGGGCAGCCAGGTTTCGACGAAGCGCCTGATGTCCTCGAACATGGACCCGACCTTCGGCTCCTTTTCGAGAAAGTCTATGACGGGGGCATCCAGGCCGCTCAGCGGACGAAGCCTCGGGTCGTAATGGGGGTTGGGCAGGCAGCGCACGTCGAAGATGAGATCCGCGTCCAGAGGGATGCCCTGCTTGTAGCTGAAGGACTCGAACAGGAGCATCACCGACTCCGTCTGAATCTCGAGGAGGTCCTTGATCCAGTTGCGCAGGGTATTCGGCAGCAGGTCCGAGGTGTCGAGGCGCTGGCCGATCTCGCCTATCGGAGCGAGGAGCTCGCGTTCGCGCGTGAGGCACTCCTCGAGGGTGCGCGTGCCCGTCGCCAGCGGGTGACGCCTGCGAGTCTCGGAGAAACGCTTGATCAAGGTATCGTTCTTGGTATCGAGGAAAAATAGGCGCAGGTCCACGCCCTGGTTCTTGAGCGCGGCGATGTACCCGGGGACCTGCTCCAGGGAATCTCCGGTGCGGGCGTCTATGCTCATCGCGACCCGCTCGTGCCCGGCGCGATGCAGCAGCTCCGTGGATTGCTGGAGCAGCTGGACCGGAAGATTGTCGACGCAGTAGTAGCCGCTGTCGGCAAGCGCCTTGAGAGCGATGCTCTTGCCGGAGCCCGACAAGCCGCTGATCAGCACCAGTTGCATTTCGACACCTTAGCGGAACGTCGGGTGTCGCGCAAAACCCGGCACCCTCCGGATAGAAGTTCGGACATCAAGGATTTTTCTTGATCTCCGCCCGCTGTCTATCCATGAATTCAGCGGTCGAGTGAATACCGCGGAGCTGAAGGATGTAGTTGCGAACGGCTGCTTCGAGAAGCACTGCGAGGTTGCGGCCCGCCGCGACCGGGATCACGACCTTGCGAACGCCCACTCCGAGGATGTCCTCCGACTGCTCATGCAAGGGAAGGCGTTCCGACTCGGTCGCTCCGGAACGATCGAGCTGCACGACGAGGCGCAAATTCATCTTGGGGCGCACCGCCGTCTCGCCGAATATGGTCCGGATATTCAGCACGCCCAGGCCGCGTACCTCGAGAAAGTCCTTCAGCATCGCCGGGCAGCGGCATTCCAGGGTCGACGCGGCGATCCGGGAGATTTCCACGACGTCGTCGGCCACGAGCCCGTGACCGCGGCTGATCAGCTCCAGCGCCAGCTCGCTCTTGCCCGCGCCGGAGTCACCTGTAATCAGGACGCCCAGGCCGAGAACGTCCATGCACACGCCGTGGCGCTCGGTGGTCTCCGCGAGCGCCTTGCCGAGATAGCGCCGCAGGCGGTCGATGATCTGCGCACCCGGGATATCGGAGATCAGCACCGCGACCCCGGCGGCGTCCGCGGCCTTCAGTACTCGCACATCGGCGGGAGCACCGTCGGCAACGATGATCGCGGCCGGGTGGACGGCGAAGAGATTGCCCAGCATGCGGAAAAGCTCGGCTTCCTCGAACGCCGCGAGGTGCGCGACCTCGTGGTTGCCGAGTACCTGTATGCGGTTCGGATGAATGAGGTTGAGATGTCCCACGAGCGCCGCCACCTCGGCGCTGTCGCGCCGCACCAGGGTCGAGGCTCCCGCCCTGCCGCCGATCCAGGCAAGTCTCAACTTTTCGCGATTGTCCTCATACAGCTGCGCGACGCTGATCTGCAACATGCGGCTGCCATGCGGTAATGTGCTGATGAATCGTGCTTGCGTCTGAATCGCTGGAGAGTCTCTCGCGCAGGTCGCGGTCGCTCAACATCTGCGCCAGCTCGGAGAGCACGAGCAGATGCTGCTCGGTAGCGTGCTCCGGAACCAGGAGCAGGAATACCAGGCTGACCGGCTTGCCGTCGGGTGCGTCGAATGGAACCGGCTGGACGAGGCGAATAAAGGCCCCGACTGCTTCCTTCAGACCCTTGATCCGGCCATGCGGAATGGCCACGCCCTGGCCCAATCCTGTCGACCCGAGACGCTCCCGCGCAAACAGGCTGTCGAACACGAGGCTTCTCGCGACACCCTGATTGTTCTCGAACAACAGACCGGCCTGTTCGAACATCCGCTTCTTGCTGGTTACATCCAGGTCGAGAAGGATGTTCGACGGAGGCAGGAGCTTTGCAATTAGATTCATTAAAGACCCTGAAGCTCGCGAGCCCGGGTGCGTGGACACCGTGCTGGCGGCCGGAAGGCGTGGAATTCTACACTATCGGGCTGCCGGCTGTTGCGCGCGGCGCGTGCCGGATCAAAGGGACTTTCTCATGCTGACCGAAGGGATCTGCAGGGACTCCCTGTACTTCGCGATCGTGCGGCGCGCCACCACGATGCCCTGCTGGCCCAGTATCTCGGAGATCTTGCTGTCCGACAGGGGTCTCTTGGCGTCCTCCGCGGCGACCAGCTGCTTGATCAGCGCGCGGATCGCGGTAGCGGAGCACGCGCCGCCCGTTTCCGTCGCGACGTGACTTCCAAAAAAATACTTGAGCTCGAAAATCCCTCGAGGCGTCAGCATGAATTTCTGCGTTGTGACGCGCGAAACGGTGGACTCGTGCAGGCCCAGGGTGTTGGCGATTTCGCGCAGCACCAGAGGCCTCATCCCGACCTCGCCGTGCTCGAAGAAGTGTCGCTGCCGGTCCACGATGGCCTGCGATACGCGCAGAATGGTCTCGAACCTCTGCTGGACGTTCTTGATCAGCCAGCGCGCTTCCTGCAGTTGATGCGAGAGCTGGCCGCCGGACTGTCCGCGGTTGTTCTGCAGAATGTCCGCGTACATGCGGTTGATGCGCAGTTTGGGAAGCGCTTCCGGGTTCAGACTCGCAACCCAGACGCCCTTCGTCTTCTTGACCACCACGTCGGAGACGACGTAGCGGGTCTCCAGCGGCGCGAAAGCCGCTCCGGGGCGCGGATTGAGGCTCTGGATCAGCTTTTGCGCCTGTCTGAGCTCATCGTCTCCGCACTGCAATGCTTTCTTGAGCTTGGCAAAGTCGCGCGCGGCGAGAAGCTCCAGGTGCGAGCGCACCAGGTTGAGGGCCGTCGCCCGGCTTGGAGTCGACTCGGGCATGGAAAGCAGTTGCAGCTCAAGGCACTCCGAGCAGCTGCGCGCGCCCACCCCCGTGGGATCCAGGTTCTGCAGGTGCCTGAGCGCAATCTGCAGCTCTTCCGGATCCATCTGCAGCTCCTCGGGCACGATCTGCACGAGCTCTTCCAGCGGCTGCGTCAGATACCCGTCCTCATCCAGGGCTTCGATCAGGAATGCCACCAGGTACCGATCGCGCGGCTCGAGCTTGGTGAGCGTGAGCTGCCGGTGCAAATGTTCCCGCAGGCTGGGAGAATCGGCGGCTACCTGCGAATAGTCGCCGCTTTCATCCGAATCGTCGCGGGCACTTGTTCCCGAACCGCCCTCGCCGACCCAGTCGAGCTCGGCCGAATACGTATCGGCCTGCGCCGGACTCTCCGACTCCGGCTGCTCGGCGGAAGCTTGAGGCGGCGTGGCCGCCTCGCCATTCAAATGGGCCGGAACGGCGGGAGGCGGTGCGTCGGCGTCCTCGCGTTCGAGCAGGGGGTTTTCCGCCAAGAACTTTTCCAGCTCCTGGTTCAATTCCATGGTCGAGAGCTGGAGCAGGCGTATCGACTGCTGAAGCTGTGGCGTCAGCGTCAGGTGCTGCGACAGCTTTAACTGTAGCGTCTGCTTCATCGGACCAGGGGCGGGAGAGCCTTGTCGTACAACTCGCTGTTCAGGCGGTCCGGCATGGAATGGGATGGTCGGATGGCGCCGCCTCTACAGCCGGAAATTCTCGCCGAGGTAAACACGTCTTACGTTTTCATTATAGACGATCTCGTCCGGCTTGCCGAACGCGAGCACCAAGCCTTCGTTAATTATGTACGCGTGATCACAGATTCCCAGGGTTTCCCGCACGTTGTGGTCGGTGATGAGGATGCCGATACCTCGTTCCTTGAGAAAACGGATGATCTTCTGTATGTCGAGCACGGCGATCGGGTCCACTCCGGCGAAGGGCTCGTCGAGGAGTATGAAGCTGGGCCGTGTCGCGAGAGCGCGTGCGATCTCGACGCGGCGCCGCTCCCCGCCCGAGAGAGACAGTGCCGTGGTCTGCCGCAAGTGCGCGATGTTCAGGTCGCGAAGCAGCCCCGAAAGGCGGGACTCGATCTCCTCCTCCGGCAGCTCCTGCAGTTCGAGCACTGCCCGTATGTTTTCCTCCACGGTCAGTTTGCGAAACACCGAAGCTTCCTGGGGCAGATACGACAGCCCCAGGCGCGCGCGGCGATGCATGGGCAGATGGCTGATTTCCTTGCTGTCCAGCTGGATCGCGCCGTCGTCCACTGCGATCAGGCCGACGATCATGTAAAAGCACGTCGTCTTGCCCGCGCCGTTCGGGCCGAGCAATCCCACGACTTCTCCGCTCGATACCTCGAGGGATACGTCCTTGACGACCACGCGCGACTTGTAGCGTTTCTTCAGGCCGTCGACACGCAGTTGGCTCATCCGAGGCGCGCCCGAAACCGCGACTAGTCCCGTTGTCCTGCATCGGGCGCGGGCGAAGCGCCGGACGCCGGCTTCTTGGGCACGATGGTCGCGCGCACGCGACCCTCGCGGTTCGTTCCGGAAGCTTCGCTCGAGGCCTTCACCGTGAAGCGCTCCGATCTCGTGTCGTAGGAAATGAAGTCTCCGCGAATGTCGTCGCCGCTGTCGCGGCGCAGGCGTGCCTCGGTGAAGAATTCGATCCTGTCGGCCTTGCTGTCGTATTCAATCCGCATGGCCTGTCCGTCGATGTATCCCGCGGCGTCCTGCTTGTACCGGAACGTCGCCGGATTGCCGGTTGCGACGCCGTACTGAAAACCGTCGCCGTCCTGGCGCACGACGATCCGCTCCGCGCGGATGATGAGCGAGCCCTGGGTGAGCACCACTTTCCCTTCGAACGTGGCAGTCTTCTTGGCCTCGTCGGCAGTCATGCGGTCCGATTCCAGGGTCACGGGCTTGTCACGATCGGCGCGTTCGGCGTGCGCCGGGACGGCGAACGCGCACATGGCCGCGAGCAGCAACGAAGCGTAGGATCGCTTACCTCTTGCGCGGCGCATCGAACGTACCCCTGACCTGAGACTGCAGCGTGAACTGCTGCTTGGCCTTGTTGATGACCAGACCGACCCCCGTCAGCGTCGACCTTCCATCAGTGATCGTCACGGTCTGGTTGGTGCGAAGGATTCCCTGTCCGGCCAGCACGTGGAGGAATTCCGTGCGTGCTTGCAGTTCCGGTTCCTCGGGAGTCGCCTCGCGCAGGATGAGGACGTTGCCGTAGAGGAAGGCTTCCTCGCCCTCGCGCTTGATGGTGCCGCGATTCGCCGTGGCAACGTAGTTGCCCCCGCCGTCGGCCGCGACCTGGACCACTCGCGGATAGAGCGCCTCCCCGGAGCCGTCATCGGCGAAGTGCTGCATCTTGGGAGCGGAGAACGTGTAACGGAGCTTTCCGGACGCGTCCAGGTCCTGGACTGTGAAGTTGTCGACGATCGCGTCGGGTTCGTGTGTCCGATAGCGCGTGTCACCCCCCGCGTCTTGGCGCACTGCGTACTGCAGCCAGAGGGTCAACAACCCGAGAAAGGCCATCAGGGCGAGCGGCAGCAGCGGAGCAACGCGTGTTTTCATGCGAGCTGGCGTGCAATCGCCCGATCGAGCGTGTCCTGGGCGCGCATGATGAGCTCGCAGACTTCGCGCACGGCGCCGCGGCCGCCCGGAGCGCGGGTGACGTGATGCACGCGGTCTCTTACGAACTCGGGTGCCTCCGGCACGCTCGCCGCGAAGCCGCAGCGCGCAAGGACCGGCATGTCGACCAGGTCGTCGCCCATGTATCCGGCGGA
The DNA here is from genome assembly GCA_035519135.1 of Burkholderiales bacterium. Lineage (GTDB taxonomy): Bacteria > Pseudomonadota > Gammaproteobacteria > Burkholderiales > SG8-39 > VBDM01. Next base: position 27,293 of record DATIWX010000091.1, read on the forward strand.
CTCCGCCTGGGTCCGCGCTCGAGCGATCAGGTGTTCGAACGCCTTGCCCTTGTCCGCTACGCCCTGTTCGACGAGCGATATACCGAGCTCGGCGGCGCGCACATCCACCGCGCGCGAGCGGCGCGCCGAGAGGATCGCGACTTGGACGCCGCTTTCCTTCAGCATCTTGAGCCCGTGGCCGTCCCTCGCGTTGAATGCTTTCAGCTCGGCGCCGGCTTCGCTGAAATACAGGGTCCCGTCCGTGAGCACGCCGTCGACGTCGAAGATCATCAGCTTCACCCGACGCATCCGTTCGAGCAGCTCCTTGCTCATCAAATGACCTTGGCGCGAAGCAAGTCGTGCGTGTTGAGGGCGCCGACCAGTTCACCCGCATCCGACACGACGAGCAGCTGGGTGATCTTGTAGCGCTCCATCAACTCCACCGCTTCGGCGGCGAGCTTGTGCGGCGCGATCGCGCGCGGGTCGCGCTTCATGATGTCGGTGGCCTTGAGCGGGCGCAGATCGGGCTTGCGCTCCAGGGTCCGGCGCAGATCGCCGTCGGTGAATATGCCCACGACCTTGCGGCTCGCATCGACGACCGCGGCCATGCCCATGCCTTTCCTCGACATCTCCAGAAGAAGGTCGAAGAAGGAGGCGGTTTCGGGAACGCTCGGGACGCCTTCTCCCGTGCGCATCACGTCGGAAACGTGAGTGAGCAGCTTTCGCCCGAGCGCGCCGCCCGGATGCGCCCGGGCGAAATCCTGCTCGTCGAAGCCGCGCGCGTCGAGCAACGCCACTGCCAGGGCATCGCCAAGCGCCAGCGCCGCCGTGGTGCTCGCGGTCGGCGCAAGGTTGAGCGGACAGGCCTCCTGGGCAACCTGCGCATCGAGGTGCACGTCCGCTTCCCGCGCAAGCACCGACTCTGCGTTGCCGGTCACGGCAATGAGCTTGGCGCCCTGGCGCTTTATGAGAGGGATGATCGTGAGCAGTTCATCGGTCTGGCCGGAATTCGAGAGAGCGAGTACCACGTCATCGCGTGTGATCATCCCCAGATCGCCGTGGCCCGCCTCGGCGGCGTGCAGGAAGAATGCCGGCGTGCCCGTGCTCGCCATGGTGGAAGCGATCTTGCGCGCGATGTGCCCGGACTTGCCGACGCCGCTTACTACGACGCGTCCGCGGCAGGCAAGGATCAGTCCGATCGCGTCGAGAAAACGCTCGTCGAGCCGCGAGGCGAGCGCGCTCACCGCGTCGGACTCGATCGCGAGCACTTTGCGCGCGAGATCGAGCGCCCGGGTCGATGGCGCCTTTTTCGACCGATCGTTCATCGCATGAAACCGCTCTGGTCGGCTTGCGTGGCACGCTTTATGATAGGCCAAGCAGTATAGCAGACCGATCGGCCGACCCCTCTACCTCAACCCAAGAAAACAAGGACTTCCAGATGGGCGGGACACTCGAATTGGTGCTCATATTGCTGGCCAGTGCGGTGATCGTGGTGGTGCTTTTCCATACGCTGCGGCTGCCGCCGCTACTCGGCTATCTGCTGGTCGGGGTTGGCGTCGGGCCGTTCGCGCTTGCGTGGATTCCTGACACGGCCGAGGGAAGGAACCTGGCTGAATTCGGTGTCGTGTTCCTGATGTTCTCGATCGGCCTCGAATTCAGCCTCTCGAAACTGTTTCACCTGCGCCGCGCGGTGTTCGGGCTCGGCTTCACCCAGGTCCTGCTCACACTGGGCGGCGTGCTCGCAGTCTCCGCGCTGGCCGGAGCTCCATGGCAAGCTGCGCTCGCGCTGGGGGGCGCGATCGCCATGTCTTCCACCGCGATCGTGATGCGTGTTCTCGCCGAGCGCATGCAGCTGGAAACACCGCACGGACGCGATATCGTCGGTGTTCTGCTCTTCCAGGATCTGGCAGTCGTGCCCCTGCTGATCCTGATTCCCGCGATCGCCGAAGGAGGCGGCGATCTCGCGCTGCGCCTTGCCGTAGCGTTGGCCAAGGCCGCCGCAGTCCTCGTGATCGTGCTGTTTCTCGGACAAAAACTCATGCGCGGCTGGTTTCACATCGTGGCGCGCCGCCGGTCGCACGAGCTGTTCATCCTGAACGTCTTGCTGATCACGCTCGGGCTCGCCTGGCTTACGGAGCGCGCCGGTCTGTCGCTGGCCCTGGGGGCGTTTCTCGCGGGCATGCTGATCGCCGAGACCGAGTACCGGCATCAGGTCGACGAGGATATCCGGCCATTTCGCGAGATCCTGCTGGGCTTGTTCTTCGTGACCATAGGCATGAGGCTCGATCTGGGCACGGTGAGCGCGAACCTCGCGCTCACCTTGGCCCTGACCTCGCTGCTCGTCACCTTCAAGTTCGCGCTGGTCACAGCCCTCGCGCGGGCGTTCGGATCCACCCCCGGGGCCGCCCTGCGCACCGGGCTTGCTCTCGCCCAGGGCGGCGAATTCAGCCTGGTGTTGATGGTTCAGGCGCAATCCCTTGCGCTTCTGGATCGCGATTTCTCGCAGGTCGTCGTCGCCGCGATGTTGCTGTCGATGCTCGCCGCGCCCTTCCTGATTCAGGCGAGCGACAAGCTGGCCCTGCGCTGGCTGAGTGCGGAGTGGATGCTGCGGTCGCTCGCCCTGCATCGCGTCGCGACCCAAAGTCTCGCGACCGAGCGGCACGTCATCGTGTGCGGCTATGGCCGGACAGGGCAGCGGCTGGCGCACTTGCTGGAGGAGGAGCGCATCGACGTCCTCGCGCTCGACACCGACCCCGAGCGGGTGCGCGCGGCGGCCGCAGCGGGCGAAAAGGTGGTCTACGGCGACGCATCGCGGCACGAAACCCTGATCGCGGCCGGGATCGCCCGCGCGAGCGCGCTGGTCGTCACTTTCGCGGATACCGCGCTCGCGCTTCGCATTCTTCACCACGTGAAGACGCTCCGTCCCGCGCTGCCGGTGATCGTGCGCACGCTCGACGACGCCGACCTGGATCGCCTTATCGCCGCGGGCGCCTCGGAGGTCGTGCCCGAGACCTTCGAATCCAGTCTGATGCTTGCTTCGCATGCGTTGGTGCTCCTGGGGGTCCCCTTGAGGCGTGTCGTGCGCCGAATCCGCGACGTGCGGGAAGGCCGTTACAGCCTGATGCGGGGCTTCTTCCACGGAGGGACCGACGAAGCCGAGGATTTCGACGAGGCACACGAGCCGCGGCTGCATTCGGTGACGCTCGCGCCTGGCGCTGCCGCGGTCGGCCGCAGCCTCGGCGAGCTTGCGCTGGATGAAATGGGGGTTACGGTCACGGCGCTGCGGCGGCAGGACACCCGGATGATCTCCCCGGGGCCGCAGACGGCCCTGCGGGAGGGAGACGTCGTCGTGTTGCGCGGAACGGCCGAACAGCTGGAGGCCGCCGAAATCCGTCTATTGCAGGGCGGGTCCGGCTAGTTCGAAGCGGCTTTGGGCGCGCTTGCCGCCACGCGCAGGAGCGGCTCGATCGCGTCCGGGTCCGCAGCCTGCGCCTGTCGAAGGACGGCGATGATGGAGTCGCGCCGGTGCGGGAACGTTCCTAGCGATTTCTCAATCAGGCGCTGCGCTTCGCGTGTATCACCCTCGAACGCGAGAAACACGGCATGCCGGGCCAATACCGGGTAGGTCGGCCAATAGCGCGCAACGCGCGCGCTCATAGCTCGCTTTGCCGCGAGGTCGTTTCGATCGAGCGATGCGCCCAGGACGGTCCAGAGCTCAGCGATCGGCGCCATCAGACCCCGAGACAAGTCTCGCACGATCGCCGCGTCCCGCTGTGCATCGGCCGGACGAGCGAGCGTGACGGTCGTCCCGGTCACGTACGTTTCGTGCAGTCGAAGATAGTCCCTCAACATGACGGCCGCGGCGAAAGCGAGCGCAACGCATGCGGCGGTCGTCGCGGATCGGCCGATGCGCGACATCGCCGGCAAGGGCGGACCGGTCGCCGCTCCGACGCCCATCAGCAGTGCGGTAACGCCGAGGTAGGGGGTGTACCACAGCGGGGGAAATTCGATCAGGGAATGAATCAGCTCCACGCCCACCGCCGCGGCGATCCACCATACCGAGGGGTGCGCCTCGTGGCGCAAGCGCTGCGCGATCCGCCAGCCCCATACGCCGACGCCGCCGAGCGCGAGGATTGTGCCCACCGCGCCCGTTTCGGCGAGCAGATGCAATGGCAGATTGTGCGGAGAGGTCCAGATGTCGGCTCCCTTTACGACTGAGGGGTGGAGACCCAGGTCGAAGGCAGCGCCGGCGAACTCGCTGATGCCGACCCCAGCGATCGGTGCGCCGGCAAAGAGGCGCAGCGCGGTGAGCCAGAGGAGCGGGCGCGGCTCCGGGGCCGCGGGCGCGAGCGTGCGCTCGATCCAGCCTGCGTCGGGCGGTCCGAGGTGAAAGAGAGTGTTCAACCAGGGAACCACGATGCTTGCTGCGAGGGTCGCGCCTGCCAGGGAATACACGAGGACCCTGAAGCGCCGGGGGTCGGCGCCGCCGGGACGGGTCAGGGAAGCGAGCACTGCAAACCATGCCAGGTAGAGCAAGGTGCTGCGCGAGCCCGCGAGAGCGCACCCGAAGACGAGCAGCGTCAGGGCGGCTAGCGCGTAGGCGGTGGGAACGCGTCCACGCAGCCAGAGGTAGAGGAGCGCGCTTTCGCCCACAACCAGATAGTTGGCATAGAGGTTGACCTGCGCGATATTCCCGTATGCACGTTTGCCGTACAGCTCGAGGACGAAATCTTCCAGGAGCTTGGGGCGGCCGTAGAACTGGATCGACCCGAGGAGCGCGGTCAGCAGAGCGCCGGCCAGAAGACACCCCGCCAACGTCACCGCGACGCGCTCGATTCCCAGCGCGTTCGCGAGTTGCGCTCCGAGCCAGATCATGAGTGCCGCGTAGAGCACATACAGTACGGCGAGCAGCGGCAATTGAGCATAGACCGAGTGACCGGACGCAGCCTGGTACCCGAGAAACAGCGCAAAGGCGATCAGCCAGCGCGCCGGACTGGGCGAGGAAACGACCGAACCGGGGCGGCCGGCCAGCGCGGCAAGCGCCGCGCTGATACCCAAGGCGGCGGCCAGCCATTCCGCGTGGAAAGTCTTGGCGGGGAGCTCGTGATAGGGCAGCTGAAACGGCAGGATGCAGAGGCCGCCCGTGAGCAGCAGGCCGATCGTCTGGGATCGTGCCGCGGGGCTACTCACAGACCCGGCCGAAAAGAAAAAGCCCGCCGAAGCGGGCTTTTTTTCGGATCACGTTCGTCTACAGATTCTTGCAGAGCAGGTATTGGTTCGTCCCGGTCTCTGAGTAAGCGGCTATCGTGCTTCCCGCGGGCACAGCAGGATTCGGGGCGGCCTGAAGGGAACCGCGAATTTCCCCGGCGGCGGGTGTGCCATCGTCCATCTGGGTGTCGACGGCGATGGCAATCTTGTCCGGCAGGTTGCTGCTGCAGACAATGTTGGAAGTGAAGCCCATCCCGCCTTGCTGCACGCCGATGATGCCGTTCACCGCGTTGGGGGGCTGTATGCCGACCCCGGCGCCGACGACCGCCCCGGGCACGAACCCGGCCAAGCGGAGGTGCCACCAGAACAAATTGCATTCGGCGGCGGCAGCGGGTACTCCAGTCACGACGGCGTTGTATGTGCAGGTTGTCCCGGCCCCGACGCCGAGAATGCCGTCCCCATTGCCGGCTACCGCACCTTGCGTGGTCCACCGTGTCGCGGCGGTGGCATCGTCTCCGGGCATCGCCCGGTAGCGGTCCTGGTAGGAGTTGACCGCGGCGGTCACCCCGTTGAAGTCGTTGATGATGTTCTTGATCTTGGCCTGTGTGATCATCTCCTGGCCCTTGAGGATGCCACCGAGCAGCAGGCCGATGATCACGAGCACGATCGCGATTTCCACCAAAGTGAAACCGGATTCGGCCTGGCCCTTCTTGTTAAGCTTCATAGCAACCCCCTTAGCTACCAGAAGACCTCGTCGAGGCCTAAAGTAGGACCTTGGGCAAACCGCAAGATACGTGCCCGGCTACCAGCCCCGGATTTGGTTGAAAACTGGGCGAAAACAGCCGAATTCTGTTGAACAATGGACACTTTCGACGAATTGTCGACACCCCCGACTCACTTGTTCGGCGCTTTGGCGCGTCCTTCCAGCTCCCTAAGGCGCTGGTCCAGGAATTTCAACTCAGCAGGATCCGTGCCGGCGCCGCTTTGGAGGTAGCCGCCGACGATCAGGCGCGCGATCTCGAGCTCGTTCATGTCCTCGAGAATGAAGAGTTCCATTTGCCTTGCCCAAGGGGGCACATCGGCCGCCGTCGCGTGGAGCTGGATGGACCGCGCGAAGCGCAGCGCAAGCGGCAGATCGTGGAGCCGATGCTTGGCGATGACGGTGGCATGCGCCAGCCAGGGCCAGCGACGGTTCGGGTCGAGCAGGAACTCTCGATGAATGAACTCCAGCATGCTGCGCTGCTTGGCTTCAACCGGCACCTCGGCATAGAGTCGGCTCGCGGCGAGCAGGGGATACTGGCCCTGCGGATCCAGCTCGAGAATTCTTCCGAGCCAGGCCTCCAGGCGATCGTAGTCGAGATCGCGATACGGGACCCTGGAGCCGGATTGGTAGTCGTAGGCCTGCAGGTAAAGCATCAGCGCCTTGGCGAGTGCCACCGGTTCACCGAAGCTCGCGAGCCTGAGCACGGCGATGCCTGGGGCGGGGGGCAGATCCTCCGCGCTCGCATGGGGCTGCGGGGCAGCGGTCTTCAGGGCGACTTGGATGGCGAGTCCCAGCCCGAGAAGCGCGATGACGGCCCGCGGCACCCCTGAGATCGATCGCTGCGTCATCGCACCTAGAAATTCTTCCGGTACAAGTCGAAAAGCGCCGCCGAGCCGATCAGGACGAGGTAGATTGCCGTCTGCCCAAAAACCGAAACGAGTACACCACTGAAGGCGCCTCCGAGCAGCCATGAAGTCTGGGTCATGCGGTCGAGCGAAGGCAACAGCAGAGCGATCAACCCCACAATCGCAGCGACGATGCGATCCGTAAGGGTCGGGTCGTGCAGTGAGGCGCCTGCGATGACCTGCATCGCCGTCATGGAGCGCGACAGCAGATAGAAGCCGGCCACCGCCGCGAAAGCGGGCACGACCTGTGCCAGAGACAGCACGCAGAACAGGCTTATGGCCGTAACGATCAGGAGCTCACACAGAAGAGACGCCGTCCACAACGCGAGCCCGGACGGCCTGGCGAACGGAGCCAGCGGCAGCGCACACAGCAGCGCAAGGATCGCGGCTACGAAGGCAAAGCCCGCAAGCTTTCCGAAGAAATAGTGGGACCTCGGTGCCGGAAGGGAGAGCAACAAGTCGGTGACTTTGTCGCTTGATTCGCGCACCACGCTCGTGATCACGAACGCGGCAAGGATGAACACGGCGGCAACTCTGAGCGGTGCAGCAAGCAGTGCAGCCTGGATCTCCCGTGTCTCGGTTATAGCGACCTGATTTAGAAACTGAGTGAACCCGAAGGCCGCCGCTACGAGTATCACGGTGAGCCACAAGAGGCGATTTCGAACAGCCTCGAGCAGGGTCGTTCGGGCCAGCACGGCGACGATGGGCATGGGCGCGGAATTCGGTTTGGGTGCCTGTCCGTCAAAGCTGGCACAATACGTGCCTACAAGAAGGAAGTCCATGGACGGGGCTGCTCACGTCACCCGGTCTGCCTTCACCCCGTGCCAAAGTTCGGGAGAGAATAAATGCAGTGGGAGGGCCAATGAATTCCCTGCTGTGCCTAGACTCTGATCCGCAATAAGCCGGATATGGCGATTTCGACCGTCCTTCAAGCATCCCAGCTGTTCGTGACGAGATCGTGGCGCGGCGTGTTTCTGGTCATGCTGATCTGTCTGCATTTCGCGGCGATGTGGGGTGCGGAGGATTTCTGGGCGCGCGGCTTGATGCTCGCGCACTTCGGATTGTTCATCCTCTGGCAGCCGTTTATGCGGGGAGAACGGCCCCTGACTTCGTCGCAGGTGGCGACGATTGCCGCAGTCGCACTGGGGACTTTGTATTTCCTAAACTGGTGGCTGCTCGCGCTGTGGGTCAGCGTGCTGGCGGGGATCGTGGGCGGGAAGGTGTTTCTCTTCCAGGCGCGCTGGCTGCGGCGCTTCTACCTGGTGGTTCTTCTGTACCTGGTGTCGCTGCTGCTCGTCTGGATCGTTCCGAACAGCTTCATCCGCGTGCCTTTGCCCAACGAGGTCGGGCTGCTTGCCCGTTACGGGTTACCCCTGTTGTTCCTCGTGATGATGGCGATTCCAGCGGAAACGGACTCCGCCGAGACGCCGCAAGTCGTCGACTTCTTCTACGCCACGATGATCGTGCTGCTGCTCATCGCGCTCGCGCTGGGCAGCTTCGCGTTCATGACCGTGAGCAAGATCGACTACATCACCGCGCTGTCGTTGAGCATGCTGATCATCGCGGGGGTGCTCCTTATTCTCTCGTTCGCGTGGAATCCCCGGTCCGGGTTCGGCGGGCTTTCCGTCTACTTTTCGCGCTATTTGCTGTCGATCGGCCTGCCGTTTGAGCGCTGGCTGTATTTTCTGGCCGAGCTCTCGCAACTCGAGACCAAACCCGAGCGCTTCATGAAGGAGGCGTGCGGCGGACTGGCACGCCTGCCCTGGGTGTCCGGCGGCTTCTGGCATACGGCGGCCGAATCGGGCGATTTCGGGAAAGTCTCCAAGAACTCGGTCGAATTCACCAACCAGGAAATCCATTTGCGGGTTTTTACCAAGCTGCCCTTGAGCCCCTCGCTGGTATGGCATTTCCAGCTGCTGGGACAGCTGCTCGGCGAATTCTACGTGGCCAAGCAGCGCGAGCAGAAGCTGCAGCAGCAGACCTACGTGCAAGCCGTTCACGAAACCGGGGCGCGCATGACGCACGATGTCAAGAATCTGCTCCAGTCTCTCAACGTGCTGTGTGCGGCGGCCGAGCGCGACGCAGTCCCCGACGCGGGCGGGGAGTTGTCGGCCCTGATGCGGCGCCAGCTGCCCGCGATTACCCAGCGCCTGCAGCAGACGCTCGACAAGCTGCAGAAGCCCGACACGAGCAACGGCCGCTTCATCAAGGCCGATACGTGGTGGGAAGGCCTGCAGCGAAGCTACGCCGGCCGCGGCGTCGAATTCGCGCGCGAGGGATCGGGGGACGCGGTGATGCTTCCGAAGGAGCTTTTCGATTCGGCGGGCGACAATCTCCTGCAGAACGCCCTGCGGAAGCGCCGACTGGACGATTCGGTGAGGATATCCGTCACCTTCCGCTGCGACGACGCCATCGAATTCTCGGTCTGCGACAGCGGCGCACCGGTCGCCTCGGAAGTCCTGCGGGGGCTGATGAGGGGGCCGGTGCCTTCGGAGACCGGATTCGGAATCGGTCTCTACCAGACCAGCCGTCTCGCCGAGAT
>DATIWX010000092.1:0-90293 GCA_035519135.1 Burkholderiales bacterium
GCCGAGCACGCCGCCGCGCTCGCTGATCGCCTCGAACTCCTTCAGCACCGCCTCTTCCACCAGCTCGGTCAGCTCCTCGATCACGAAGCTCCCCTGGTTCGGATTTTCGTTCTTGCCCAGGCCCCATTCGCGGTTGATGATCAGCTGGATCGCCATCGCGCGGCGGACGCTCTCTTCGGTGGGGGTGGTGATCGCTTCGTCGTAGGCGTTGGTGTGCAGCGAGTTCGTGTTGTCGTAGGTCGAGATCAGCGCCTGCAGCGTCGTGCGTATGTCGTTGAACGAGATCTCCTGCGCGTGGAGGCTCCGCCCCGACGTCTGCGAGTGGAACTTGAGCTTCTGCGAGCGCTCGTTCGCGTTGTAGCGGTTCTTCATCGCGATCGCCCAGATCCGCCGCGCGACGCGGCCGATCACCGCGTATTCCGGGTCCATGCCGTAGCTGAAGAAGAATGAGAGGTTCGGCGCGAAATCGTCGATCCGCATCCCGCGCGCGAGATAGGCCTCGACGTAGGTGAACCCATTAGACAGCGTGAACGCGAGCTGCGAGATCGGGTTGGCGCCTGCTTCCGCGATGTGATAGCCAGAGATCGACACCGAATAGAAATTCCGGATGTCGTTCTGGACGAAGTACTCCTGGATGTCGCCCATCACCTTGAGCGAGAACTCGGTCGAGAAGATGCAGGTGTTCTGGCCCTGGTCCTCCTTGAGGATGTCGGCCTGCACCGTGCCGCGCACCGTCGACAGGGTTCGAGCCCGGATGTCTCTCGCTTCGGCGGCGGATGGCTCCCGTCCGGTCCGCTCACGGTGCCGGTCGAGCTGCTGATCCACGGCGGTGTTGAGGAACATCGCCAGGATGGTCGGCGCGGGGCCGTTGATCGTCATGGAGACGCTGGTCGCCGGGTCGCACAGATCGAAGCCCGCGTACAGCGCCTTCATGTCGTCCAGCGTCGCGATCGATACTCCGGAGTTGCCGACCTTCCCATAGATGTCCGGACGCAGGTCGGGATCGAATCCGTAGAGCGTGACCGAGTCGAACGCGGTCGAGAGCCGCTTCGCCGGCATGTCCTTCGAGAGCAGGTGGAAGCGCCGGTTGGTGCGGAAGGGGTCGCCTTCGCCGGCGAACATGCGCGTCGGGTCCTCGTTCTCGCGCTTGAAGGCGAACACGCCGGCGGTGAACGGAAAGGCGCCGGGCAGGTTCTCGCGCATGCGCCAGCAGAGGATCTCGCCGTGGTCTTCGAAGCGCGGCAGCGCGACCTTCGGCACCCGCGTCCCGGAAAGCGAGACCGTGCTCAGCCGGGTGCGGATCTCCCGGTCCCGAACCTTCACCACCTGCTCGTCGCCGGCGTAGCGCGCCCGGGTTTCCGGCCACTCCTCGATGAGCCGCTTCGAGTGCGGGTCGAGGTCCCGGTTCCTGTTCTCGATAAGCGGATCCACGACCGTCCCGTCCTTGCCCGCGGCGGCCAGCATGGCCTTCGCGGAGAGGAGCTGTTGGCGCTCCCGTGCCAGCCGCGACTGTTCCGAGGCCCGGGCGTGATAGCCGCGCACCGTGCCGGCGACCTCGGCGAGGTAGCGGCTGCGCGCCGGCGGCACAATCGCGTTCCTCGCCGAGGAAGCCCGGGTCCGGACGACGGGAAGCGCGCCCGGCACGGCTTTCAGCCCGTGCTCGACGAGCACCGCCAGGATGCCCTGGTAGAGGGCGGTGACGCCGTCGTCGTTGAAACGCGAGGCGACGGTGCCGTACACCGGCATCTCGTCGGGCGAGCGATCGAAGAGCTTGCGGTTGCGCTGAACCTGCTTGCGCACGTCGCGCAGCGCGTCCTCTGCGCCCTTGCGGTCGAACTTGTTGATGGCGACGAAATCGGCGAAATCGAGCATGTCGATCTTCTCGAGCTGGCTTGCGGCGCCGTACTCTGGCGTCATTACGTACAGCGACGCGTCGACGAGCGGGACGATGCCGGAGTCGCCCTGCCCGATCCCGGAGGTCTCGACCAGCACCAGCCCGAAACCGGCGACCTTGCAGGCCGCGATGATATCGGGAAGGTTCTTCGCGACCTCGGCGTGTGCGCCGCGTGTGGCGAGCGAGCGCATGAACACCCGCCCTCCGGCGATGGCGTTCATGCGGATGCGGTCGCCGAGCAGGGCGCCACCCGACTTGCGCCGCGAGGGGTCCACCGCCAGCACGGCGATGTCGAGGCGGTCGCGCTGGTCGAGCCTGAAGCGCCGTACCAGCTCGTCGGTGAGAGAGGACTTGCCCGAGCCGCCGGTGCCGGTGACCCCCAGCGTCGGCACCGCAAGCGCAGCGGCTTCCTTCAGCACCTGCGCGCGCAGCAGCGGATCCGCAGTGCCGTTCTCGAGCACGGTCAGGAAGCGCGCCAGCACACGCCGGTCCCCCGCCTTCACGGCCGCCAGGTCGCGGGGCGCGTGCTGCGACAGGTCCTCGTCGCAGCGGGCGAGCATGTCATCGATCATGCCCTGCAACCCCATCTTCTGGCCGTCCTCCGGGGAGTAGATGCGCGCCACGCCGTAGCTCTGCAGCTCGCGAATCTCGTCGGCCACGATCACCCCGCCGCCCCCGCCGAACACCTTGATGTTTTCCCCGCCCCGCTCGCGCAGACAATCGAGGAGATACTTGAAATACTCGAGGTGGCCGCCCTGGTACGAGGACACCGCGACGCCCTGCACGTCCTCTTCCAGCGCCGCCGCGACGACCTCCTCCACCGAGCGGTTGTGCCCGAGGTGGATCACCTCGCAGCCGCTCGCCTGCAGCATGCGCCGGATGATGTTGATCGAGGCGTCGTGCCCGTCGAAGAGCGACGCCGCGGTCACGAAGCGGATCTTGTTCTTCGCCTTGTACTCGGTGTGCCGGGAGGCACTGAGATCGGTCATGGCTGCTGCGGGCGCGTCCGGACCCGTGGAGTGAAAAGCCTACTTGACGTTTACGTTAACGTCAATGACACGCCCTCAGGGGTGCCTATGCTCGAATTGCAGCTCGGTCGCGCGAGTCGTGCCGGGCAGCCGGATCTGCACGGTGACGCGGAAGGTGCCTTGGCCGGCCATGCGGAAGAAATTGCCGTAGGTGAGGGCATTCGCGACCTGCATCGGCTCGAGCGCCTTCTCCTCCCTCGTCAGGCCGACCTCTTCGACCCGCGCTCTCACCTGGGCATCGGCGACCCGCGCTCCGGTCTTGGCATCGAAGATCGCCACCATCACGTGGTAGATTGACTTGCCCGACGGCACGCCCCCGTGCATCCGCCGCTCGGCACCGCGAATGGATTCCGCCGGCACGATGCCGAGGTTAACCTTCAATCCCGCGGCCGACTGGGTCTCGTCAGTTACGTGCGCAAGCGCTGCCGGCGGCACAATCGCGAGCACGATCCAGGCGAGCAGCTTCAGTGTATCGATATTCATGGTTTCACTCCTTCTCTCATTATAAGAGCCTGTGACGTCGCTCACCGCGGCTCTCCGATCATGACGATGTCCGGCTGGCTGTTGACGTAGTCGAGCGCATAGTGAAGCTCGCCGTGAGCTTCCGCGTGCAAGACGAACAGCGGCTGGCCCTCCTCGACCACGGTTCCGACCGGCGCGAGAAACTCCACGCCCGCGGCGCTCGCCTGGGGCGCACCGGCGAGCTTCGCCGCGCGCGCCAGCCGCCGATTGTCGATCGCGATCACGCGGCCGGAGCGCGTGGCGCAGATCCAGTCGGTGTGCGCGGCCTTGCGCGGCTCGCGCATGCCGCCCTGGGCGTCGCATATCGCCTGGAACTTGCCCCAGGCGCGCCCGCCGTCCAGGACGGCGGCCGCTTCCTTTTGCCCCGCAGCGGCGGGCGCGCGCCCCGACAGCTCCAGGACGTGCCCGGCGAGCAGGAGCGCGCGTTCGCGCAGGTCGGGCGGCGCCCCCGCTTCGCCGCGAAGCACCGCCAGAACATCGCGTCCCTCGAGCGCCGGGCCGATGCCGCGTCCCACCGGCTGGCTGCCATCGGTCACCACCACGCGCACCGACAAGCCCAGGGCGCGCCCCGTGGCCTCGAAGCGCCCGCACAGGAATTCCGCCGCCGCGGGCGAGCGCACTTTCGCGGTCGGCCCCACCGGCATGTCCACCACCACGTGCGTCGAGCCCGCCGCCGCCTTCTTCGACAAGACCGACGCCACCAGCTGGCCTTCGCTGTCGAGCTCGAGCGGCCGTTCGACACGCACCAGCGCGTCGTCGGCCGGACTCAAACCGGCCGCGCCGCCCCAGACGACGCAGCCACCTTCGCGCTCGACGACGCGTCGCATTGCACGGGCGTCGAGGTTCACGGGGGCTAGCGTCTCCATCGTGTCGGCGGTGCCCGCAGGCGAGGTGATGGCGCGCGAGGAGGTCTTCGGGATGACAAGGCCGGAGGCCGCGACGATCGCCACCACGATGGGCGTGGTGCGGTTGCCGGGCAAGCCGCCGACGCAGTGCTTGTCCATGATCTGCGCCTTGTCCCAGCTCATGCGCGCGCCCACCGCCACCATGGCGCGCGTGAGCGCCACGGTCTCGTCGAGATCGAGGTGGTTGCCGGCGCACGCCGTGATGAACGCCGAGAGATGCAGGTCGGAGTAGCGGCCCGCCGTGATGTCGCGCACGATCTCGAGCATCGATGCGTCGTCGAGCGGCTTGCCGTACACCTTGCCGCGCAGATGACTGAGGGACTGGACCGGCGCGGCGTGCGACAGCAGCATCTCGTCGCCTTCGTGGGCGCCCAGTGCGCGCCAGGCGGATTCCGAGAGACCGCCCTCGCCCCGCGCGAACAGCTCGCTGTGCACCACGTTCACGGTGGCGATGATGGCTTTCTCCCCCAGCCGGACCTGCACGCGCGATTGCACGCTGAATCCCTCCGAGCGGCAGATGTGGCAATCGCTGCGCATGAACACCACGTGGTGCTGGTAGGTGTCGATCCCCAGGCGTCGGAGAATGAGTGAGTTTCTGTGAGGCACGGCTTTCCTCTTCGAATGTCTATTGCAGCACGGCTTTGTCGAGATAGTCCGGCACGCGCACGCGCCAGCGCAGCTGCTCCTCGATGCGGCGGCGCAGGGCGTCCGCGGCCACCGGCTCGCCGTGCGTGATGAAGGTCTCGCGCGGCGGACGCCCGAAACTGCGCAACCAGTCCAGGATCTCCGCGGAATCGGCGTGCGCCGAGAGATTGTTGATCACGGCGACCTCGGCTCGTATCGGAACGTACTGCCCGTGGATCTTCACCGCCTCGGCTCCGGAAAGGATGGTGTCGCCGCGCGTACCTCCCGCCTGGAAGCCCGAGAACAGGATGGTGTTGCGGGCGTCAGGGGCGAAAGCCTTGAGATGGTGCACCACGCGGCCGCCCGTCGCCATTCCGCTCGCGGCGATGATCACCATCGGGCCCTTCTTCTCGTTCAGTTGCCTGGATTCTTCCGGCGTATTCACGATGGTCGCGGCGGCGCACATGGCGCGGCACTGCTCCGGTGTCAGGCGGTGCTCGGCGCGGTGCCGGTTATAGATCTCGGTCGCGTCCGCCGCCATGGGGCTGTTGAGGTAGACGGGCAGGTCGGCGGGAAGCACGCCTTCCGCCTTGAGTTGATGGATGTGGTAGAGCAGGGACTGAGCTCGCCCCACCGCAAAAGACGGGATCACCACGACACCGCCGCGCGACACGGTCTTGTTGATCGCGCGCCCGAGCTTTGTCCGCGGATCCTCGGGATCGTGGAGGCGGTTCCCGTAGGTCGATTCCAGGACGAGGTAGTCGGCATCGCGGATCGCCGACGGCGCCACCATGATCGGGTCATTCGGCCGCCCCAGATCCCCCGAGAAGACCAGGGTGCGCGCGCCGTCGGCCAAGCAGACGATCGACGCGCCGAGGATGTGACCGGCAGGGGCCAGCCTCAGGCGCACGCGGCCAAGCTCGATCTCTTTCTCGAACCCGACCGGGGCGAAGTGCTCGAGCGAGCGCTTGGCGTCCTCCTCGGTGTACAGCGGCTGCGCGGGTCGGTGTTTCGAGAACCCGCGGCGGTTGGCGTAGTCGGCTTCTTCCTCCTGCAGCCTCCCGGCATCGGGCAGCAGGATGCGGCACAACTCGTAGGTCGCCTCGCTGCAGCGGACCTTGCCGGCGAAGCCGTTCTTCACCAGGAGCGGGAGATAGCCGCTGTGGTCGATGTGAGCATGGGACAGAACCACCGCGCGCAAGGCAGCCGGTTTGAGGGGAAGCGGCGCCCAGTTCCGCAGGCGGAGCTGCTTGAACCCCTGGAACAGGCCGCAGTCGACGAGAACCTTGTCGTAGCCTGCGGTGACCAGATACTTCGATCCGGTGACGGTTCCGGTTGCCCCGAGGAACTGGAGATTCCAGTTCTCCAGCCTCGCGCTGGAGCGAGTCCGCGGCTCGTGGCGAGGGCGCATCAGAGCCGCGCGCGTCGCAGCCGCAGCGCGTTGACGACCACCGACACGGAGCTCGCGCTCATCGCCGCCGCCGCGATCATCGGATTGAGCAAGAGCCCCGTCCACGGAAACAGCACCCCCGCCGCGATCGGCACACCGAGGCTGTTGTAGACGAACGCGAGGAAGAGGTTCTCGCGGATGTTGCGCATTGTGGCGCGAGAGAGCCGCCGAGCCCGCACGATGCCGGAAAGATCGCCTCTTACCAGCGTGATGCCCGCGCTCAGGATCGCCACATCGGCACCGGTCCCCATGGCGATGCCGACTTCGGCCTCGGCCAGCGCGGGGGCGTCGTTCACGCCGTCCCCGGCCATCGCCACCGACCGTCCTTGGGCGCGCAGCGCCTTCACCACGGCTCCTTTTTCCTGCGGCGGCACGTCGGCGCGCACTTCGCGGATTCCCAGCCGCTCCGCCACGGCCCGGGCGGTGAGCTCGTTGTCTCCCGTGAGCATGATCACGCGTATGCCTTCCCCCTCGAGCGCGCGCAAGGCTTCGGCAGCGGATTCCTTGACGGGATCCGCCACGCCCAGGAACCCGGCGAAGCGCCCTCCATCGACGAGAAACACCACGGTCTCGCCCTTCTTCCGCAGAGCGTCGGCACGCTCTTTCCAGATTTCCGGCACGGTGGCCTGCGATTCCGCGAAGCGGAAGCTTCCCAGCGCGATAGTGCGTCCTTCGAGGGTAGCCTGCACCCCGCCACCGGTTACCGCGTTGAAATCTTCCACCGGCAGCGCCCTCACGCCCCGCGCTCGCGCCCCGGCCAGGATCGCGGCGGAAAGCGGGTGCTCGCTGCCGCGTTCGAGACTCGCAGCGAGCTGCAGCACCTGCGCCTCGGCAAAGCCCTCGGCCGCGGCGACGCTCGTCAGCTCGGGTCTGCCGACGGTCAGCGTTCCCGTCTTGTCCACGACCAGCGTGTCGATGCGCTCCATGCGCTCAAGCGCCTCCGCGTCGCGGATCAGGATCCCGCCTTGAGCGCCGCGGCCGGTGCCGACCATGATCGACATGGGCGTGGCCAGCCCCAGCGCGCAGGGACAGGCGATCATCAGGACCGAAATCGCGCTCACCAGGGCAAACGCCATGGCAGGCGGGGGTCCGTATGCGGACCAGGCGAGGAAAGCGATGATCGCGATTCCCACCACGGCGGGCACGAAGTAGGACGACACCACGTCGGCGAGACGCTGGATCGGCGCGCGCGTCCGCTGAGCCTCGGCGACCATGTGCACGATTTGCGCGAGGAGCGTTTCGGCGCCGACCCGCTCCGCGCGCATGACGAAGCTGCCCGTCCCGTTGAGGGTGCCCCCGATCACGCTCTGGCCCGGATATTTTTCCACCGGGATCGATTCGCCGGTCACCAGCGATTCGTCCACGCTCGACCGGCCCTCGAGCACCTCGCCGTCGACCGGGATCTTGTCCCCCGGCCGCACGCGCAAGCTATCGCCTCGCATCACCTGCTCGAGCGGCACCTCCTCGTCGCTGCCGTCCGCGCGCACGCGAGCCGCCGTCGCCGGCGCGAGTCTGAGCAGCGCGCGGATTGCCCCGCTGGTATTGTCGCGCGCACGCAACTGCAGCACCTCGCCGAGCAGCACCAGCACCGAGATCACCGCCGCGGCCTCGAAGTAGAGCCCGACCTCGCCCGATGCGCCGCGGAACGCCTCGGGAAAGAGCCCGGGGAGGAAGAACGCGACGGCGCTGTAGGCGAACGCGACACCGGTGCCCAGTGCGATCAGGGTGTACATATTCAGGCTGCGCGACACGAGCGAATTCCAGCCGCGCACGAAGAACGGCCATGCCGCCCAGAGCACGACCGGGATCGAAAACAGCAGCTGAACCCAGCCGGAGACCCTGGCGCCCGGCAGCATGCCGCGCAGCCCCGGCAGATGCTCTGCCATCGCCAGGGCGAACACCGGAAGAGTCAACACGAGGCCGATCCAGAAGCGGCGCGTCATGTCGACGAGCTCGGGATTGGGTTCGTCTTCCGCGCTTGCCACGAGCGGCTCCAGCGCCATGCCGCACTTGGGACAGGCTCCCGGCCCGGGGCTGCGGATTTCCGGGTGCATCGGGCAGGTGTAGACCGCGCCCGCGGGCGCGCGCGGCGCGGGCTCCCTCTTCGCCCGGGTGTAGTGCTCGGGACTGGCGGCGAACTTGTCGAGGCAATGCTTGCTGCAGAAGTACCAGGTCGATCCGTCGTAGGAGCGCGTGTATCTCGCTGTGGCGATATCGACCACCATGCCGCAGATCGGGTCGGTTGCGGTGTTTGGGATTCTCATCGCTTACACAGTACGCCCACTCCCATGTAAGGGCTTGACCTCGATCAAGCAAGGAGAAGCCTTGGCGCCACCCGTGGAGGGGCACTTCCTACTGCTTCGCGGAGGTGATGACGTAGTCCCGGCCCCGTTGCACGAGCCGGCGTCCGAGCCCTATTCGACCGTGACCGATTTCGCGAGATTCCTGGGCTTGTCCACGTCGTTGCCGCGCTCGAGCGCCGTGTGATAGGCAAGCAGCTGCAGCGGGACGGTATGCAGGATGGGCGAAAGTATCCCGGCGTGATCTGGCATGCGGATCACGTGGACCCCCTCCGTGGCTACCATGCGGGTGTCCTGGTCGGCCAGCACATGCAGCTCACCGCCGCGCGCGCGAACTTCCTGCAGGTTGGACTTGAGCTTCTCGAGCAAGGCGTCCTTCGGCGCGATCGCGATCACCGGCATGCTCTTGTCGACGAGCGCGAGCGGCCCGTGCTTGAGCTCGCCCGCGGCATAGGCTTCCGCGTGGATGTAGGAGATCTCCTTGAGCTTGAGCGCGCCTTCCATCGCGATCGGATAGTGAATGCCGCGTCCGAGGAACAGGGCATGCTGGAGGTGCGCGAATTTCTCCGCCCACATCTTCAGCTGCGGTTCCAGGTGCAACACGCTCTCCAGCGCACGCGGCAGGTGACGCAGCGACTGCAGCAGTGCGCTCTCGCGGTCGGCCGGGAGCTTGCCGCGGATCTTGGCGAGAGTCATGGTCAGCAGCACCAGCACCGCGAGCTGGGTAGTGAAGGCCTTGGTGGAAGCGACGCCGATCTCCGGCCCCGCGCGCGTCAGGAAGCGCAGGTCGGAGGCGCGCACCAGCGCGGATTCCGGCACGTTGCAGATCGAGAGCGAATAGCGGTGCCCGAGCGACTTCGCGTATTGCAGCGCCGCGATGGTATCGGCCGTTTCGCCGGACTGCGACACTGTGACCACGAGCCCTTTCGGATTCGGGACCGACTCCCGGTAGCGGTACTCGCTCGCGATCTCGACGTTGCAGGGGATGCCCGCGAGCCCCTCGATCCAGTAGCGCGCGACCATCCCCGCGTGATAGCTCGTGCCACAGGCGAGAATCAGCACCGAATCGATGTCGCGCAAGACGCGCTCGGCGTCCGCGCCGAAGAGCTGCGGCGACACCGATTGCGCCCCGGTCACCATCTCCAGGGTATTCGCCACCGCCATCGGCTGCTCGAAGATCTCCTTCTGCATGTAGTGGCGGTACTGGCCCAGCTCCACGGCATCGGCGGTGAGCTGGCTGAGATGCACCGGCCGCTCGACCGGGTTGCCCTTGGCATCGGCGATGCGGACGCCCGTGAGCTCGACTTCGGCGCAGTCGCCGTCCTCGAGGTAGATGATCCGCTGCGTCACCTGGATCAGGGCGGAGGTGTCGGAAGCGGCGAAATTCTCGCCGTTGCCCAGACCCAGAAGCAGAGGCGCGCCGTGCCTGGCCACGACGAGCCGCGAAGGGTCCGAATCGCTGACGACGGCGATCGCGTAGGCGCCGACCAGCTCGACCACGCTCTTTTTCACTGCGTCGAACAGCTTGGCGCCGGCCTGCAGGTTTGAGTGCACCAGATGCGCGATCACTTCGGTATCGGTGTCGGAAACGAACTCGTAGCCCTTGGCGCGCAGGCGCTTGCGCATCTCCTCGTGGTTTTCGATGATGCCGTTGTGCACCACCGACACCCCGCCCGAGGTGTGCGGATGCGCATTCTTCTCCGAGGGCACGCCGTGCGTCGCCCAGCGCGTGTGCGCGATCCCGACCTCTCCGCTGAGACCCTGCGCCCCCGCGAGCTTCTCAAGCTCGGCGACACGCCCCGTCGAGCGTATCCGCTGCAACGCCGCGTGGCCCGGCTTGCCGTTCATCACGGCGACGCCGGCTGAGTCGTAGCCGCGGTATTCGAGCCGCTTCAACCCCTCGATGAGGATGGGAACAACGTTACGTTTGGCTACCGCACCGACGATTCCGCACACGTTTGGCCTCTATTTCTTTACCTTGACCGGCCGCTTCCAGCCGGGAATGCTCACCTGCTTCGCCCGCGAGATGGTGAGCTCTCCTGCCGGGGCGTCCTTGGTGAGCGTGGTGCCGGCACCCAGGGTCGCGCCCCGGCCCACCCGGACCGGCGCGACCAGCTGGGTGTCCGATCCGATGAAGACGTCGTCCTCGATGACGGTGCGGTGCTTGTACGCGCCGTCGTAGTTGCACACGATGGTGCCCGCGCCGACGTTGACGTTCTTGCCGACTTCGCTGTCTCCGATGTAAGCCAGGTGATTTGCCTTGGAGCCCTCGCCGATTTCGCTCGCCTTGACCTCGACGAAATTCCCGATGTGCACCTGCGCGGCGAGTCGCGAGCCGGGGCGGATGCGAGCGTAGGGGCCGATGCGGCACTCCGCGCCGATGTCGGCGTCCTCGAGGTGACAGAAAGGCTCGATGCGCGTCCCCGGGCCCACCGTCACGTTTCTGAGCACGCAGTTGGCGCCGATCGAGGTCCCCTCGGCGAGTTTCACGTCGCCTTCGAAGACGCAGTTGACATCGATGGCCACATCCGCGCCGCAGACCAGGGTGCCGCGCACGTCGCAGCGCGACGGGTCGGCGAGCGCCGTTCCCCGCTCCAGGAGCTGCGCCGCGAGGTTGCGCTGGAAGACGCGCTCGAGCTCGGCGAGCTGAGCGCGGCTGTTCACGCCCAGGGTCTCCCAGGGGTCCCCCGCCTGGGTCGCGGTTACCGGCACGCGCTCCCGGGTCGCAAGCCCGACGATATCAGTGAGGTAGTACTCCTTCTGGGCGTTGTCGTTCTTGAGCTTGGCGAGCCAGGACTTGAGCTTCCCGGTCGGAGCGACGACGATTCCCGTGTTGATTTCGCGCAGCGCGCGCTGTTTGACGCTGGCGTCCTTCTCTTCGACGATTCCCACGATCTTCTTGCCTTTGCGCAGGATGCGCCCGTAGCCTGCGGGATTGTCGAGGATCGCGGTAAGAAGGCCCAGGCCCTTTCCTGCCGTATCGATCAGCCGCTTGAGGGTGTGCGCGCGGATCAACGGCACATCGCCGTACAGCACCAGCGTGGGCCAGCGCTCGTCCAGATGCGGAACCGCCTGCATGACCGCGTGGCCGGTGCCCAGCTGCGGCGCCTGCAGCACCCAGACCGCGCCCTTGTCGCCCACCGCCTCGCGAACGGCTTCGCCGCCGTGACCGTACACGACGCAGACGACCTTCGGCGCGAGCTGCTCGGCCGCTTCGAGAACGTGCGACAACAGCGCCCGGCCCGCCAGACGATGCAGCACCTTGGGCGTACGCGAGTGCATGCGCTTGCCCAGACCCGCGGCGAGGATGACGATATTCACGAAAAGCAGAGTGAATTCAGCTGGATGCGCGATGTTAGCACGGCTGGCCGCCTTCAGCGGGACTGTCCGGCGCAAATAAGTGTAATCTTCACCGCTACAGGCAGCGTTAATGTGTTCATGAACCGCCTCATCCTATCCTCCGGCCTCGCCGCCGCTGTCCTCGCGGCTCCGGCTCTCGCGCAGGTATACAAGTGGGTGGACGAAAAGGGCGTCGTGAACTACTCGAGCGAGGCTCCCGCCAGCAGAGATTCGACCGTGCTCGATCCAAAAGCGGTGAGGGTCTCGACCTACTCGACCGAAGAGGCACCCAAGCTCGCAGCGGGAACGCTAACGACCGTCGGCGAGAGGGCGCTTTCCGAAAAAATCGACCGGCTGGAGCGTAAGCTGGACGCCGAGCGCTACGCACGGAGCGTCTCGGATGCACAGGCTCAGGCCGCAGCGGATTCAACGTACCAGCAATGTCTGCGCGACCGCCGGGTCGACTGTGACTATGCGGGGTCGGATCCCTACTACTACGGGCCGTTCTACGGAACTGTCGTCGTCGGCCGGCCGCACATGCACCCGCGGCCGATGCCGCACGGGAAGGTTCCGGCACCGAAACCTGCCGGCCGCGCCGCATTTGCCCCGGCCCGCGCCGCTGCGGCGCGCCAGATGTAGCCGCCGGAGGCCTGCCTTCAAGCCGGCCTGGCGCGTCAGCGCGGCAACTCGGAGAACCCCATCAGGAATTCGTCGACGGCGCGAGCGCACTGGCGTCCCTCGCGGATTGCCCATACCACGAGCGATTGACCGCGGCGCATATCGCCGGCCGCAAACACCTTGGGAACGGAAGTCGCGTAGCAACCTTTGCCGTCCGTCGTCGCGCTGGCGTTCCCGCGTGCATCCCTTTCCACCCCGAAAGCCTCGAGCACGGACTGCACCGGCGATACGAATCCCATCGCGAGCAGGACCAGGTCCGCAGGCAGGATCGCTTCCGTGCCCGGCACCTCGCTCATCCTGCCGTCCTTCCAGTCGAGCCTGACGGTCTTGAGCGCCTTCAGCTTGCCGCGCATCTCTCCTTCACCGCCGATGAATTCCTTGGTGGCGATCGACCAGTCGCGCGTCACACCTTCCTCGTGCGAAGAGGAAGTGCGCAAGCGCGTCGGCCAATAGGGCCATACGGGGTTGTTCTCCGGGTCGGGCGGCATCGGCAACAACTCGAATTGCGTGACCGACTTTGCCCCGTGCCGGTTGGAGGTGCCGACGCAGTCGCTGCCCGTGTCGCCGCCGCCGATCACCACCACGTGCTTGTCGGTCGCCCAGAGCTCCGGCACGCCGCTATCGCCGGCGACGCGCCTGTTCTGCAACGGCAGGAACTCCATCGCGTAGTGCACGCCGTCGAGCGCGCGTCCCGGGATGGGAAGATCCCGCGGCTGTTCGGAGCCGCCGGAGAGGACCACCGCGTCGAACTCCGCCGCGAGCTGCTCAGGCGCGAGGACCTCGGTCGCCCAATCGGTGACGCCTTTCCCCGGCCGCGCCTTGCCCACGAAGACGCCGGTGCGGAAACTCACCCCCTCGGCATGCATCTGCGCGAGGCGCCGGTCGATCAGCCGCTTCTCCATCTTGAAGTCGGGGATTCCGTAACGGAGCAGGCCCCCGATGCGGTCGTTCTTCTCGAACACGGTCACCTCGTGCCCGGCGCGCGCGAGTTGCTGCGCGCACGCGAGCCCCGCCGGCCCCGAACCGACGACCGCGACCTTCCTGCCGCTGCGGTGGAGAGCGGGCTGCGGCCTCACCCACCCGGATTCCCAGGCCTTGTCGATGATCGCGTGCTCGATCGACTTGATCCCCACGGGATCTGCGTTGATGCGCAATACGCAGGCCTCCTCGCAGGGCGCGGGGCACACGCGCCCGGTGAATTCCGGGAAGTTGTTGGTGGAGTGCAGCGATTCTATCGCCCGCTGCCAGTCCTGCTTCCAGACGAGGTCGTTCCAGTCGGGAATGATGTTGTTGACCGGGCAGCCCGACATGCAGAAAGGGGTGCCGCAATCCATGCAGCGCCCGCCCTGGATCTTGGCTTCCTCGTCGGAGAGGTGCAGGACGAACTCGCGATAGTGTTTCCTGCGCAGGTCCCTGTCTTCGGCCGCCTCGGCCAGCCGCTGGTACTCGAGAAATCCGGTGATCTTGCCCATCGGCTAAGCTGCAGCCTTCTTTTGAGCCGAGGCAAGCTCGTTCAGCGCTCGACGGTATTCCTTCGGGAAGACCTTAACGAAGCGCGCGCGGTAGTCTGTCCACTTTCCAAGAATCTCCTTGCCGAGGCGGCTGCCCGTGAGTTTTTCGTGGCGGTCGATCATGTCCTTCAGGACCGCCTCGTCGCTCTGACCGCGGTGCCACAGATGGCGGGCGACCTTCCCCTGCTGCTCGGACTCGGACAGCACCGGTTCTAGGTCCACCATCGCGGCGTTGCAGCGCTTCGCGAAATCGCTGTCGATATCGAGCACGTAGGCGATGCCACCCGACATCCCCGCGGCGAAGTTGCGTCCGGTCATGCCGAGCACCGCCACGGTTCCACCGGTCATGTATTCGCATCCGTGGTCGCCGACACCCTCCACGACCGCGGTTGCGCCCGAATTGCGCACCGCGAAGCGCTCGCCTGCGACGCCGCGGAAGTACGCTTCGCCGGCGATCGCCCCGTACAGGACGACGTTGCCCGTGATGATATTCTCGGTCGGCTCGCCGCGGAACTTGGGCGATGGCGAAACGATGACGCGCCCGCCCGAAAGTCCCTTGCCGCAGTAGTCGTTGGTATCTCCGATCACCTCGAGCGTCACGCCCTTCGCGAGGAATGCGCCGAAGCTCTGGCCCGCGGACCCGGCAAAGCGCACGTGGATCGTTCCGTCGGGCAGCCCGTCGTGGCCGTAGCGCCGCGCGATCTCGTTCGAGAGCATGGTGCCGACGGTGCGGTTGCCGTTGCGGATCGGCATGTCGATCGACACCTTCCCGCCTCGCTCGAGCGCACCCTGCGAGAGCTCGATCAGCCGGTTGTCGAGCGCCTTGTCCAACCCGTGATTCTGCTTCTCCGAGTTGAAGCGCGCGACTTCCGCCGGCATCTCCGGCATGTGAAAGATTCTCGAGAAGTCGAGGCCCTTCGCCTTCCAGTGCTCGATGCCCTTCTTGGTGTCGAGCAGATCGGTGCGGCCGATCAGGTCGTTGAACTTGCGCACGCCGAGCTTCGCCATCAGCTCGCGCGCCTCCTCGGCGACCAGGAAGAAGTAGTTCACCACGTATTCCGGCTTCCCCGAAAACTTCTTCCGGAGCACCGGATCCTGCGTGGCGACGCCCACCGGGCAGGTATTGAGGTGGCACTTGCGCATCATGATGCAGCCGCTCACCACCAGTGGTGCGGTCGCGAAGCCGAACTCGTCCGCTCCGAGAATCGCGCCGACGATCACGTCACGGCCGGTCTTGATCTGGCCGTCGACCTGCACCGCGATCCGGCCGCGCAGGCGGTTGAGAACCAGGGTCTGCTGGGTTTCGGCCAGCCCCAGTTCCCACGGGGTGCCGGCGTGCTTGATCGACGACCAGGGCGAGGCGCCGGTGCCGCCGTCGTGGCCCGAAATGGTGACGTGATCGGACTTGGCCTTGGACACGCCCGCCGCGACGGTGCCGACTCCCACCTCGGAGACGAGCTTCACCGAGATCGAAGCCCGGGGGTTGGCGTTCTTCAGGTCGTGGATCAGCTGCGCCAGATCCTCGATCGAATATATGTCGTGGTGAGGCGGGGGCGATATGAGCTCTACGCCCGGGGTCGAGTAGCGGATCTCGGCGATGTACTCGGACACCTTGCGGCCCGGCAACTGCCCGCCTTCGCCGGGTTTCGCGCCCTGGGCCATCTTGATCTGGATCTGCTCTGCGCTCGCCAGGTACTCCGCGGTCACGCCAAAGCGCCCGGATGCGACCTGCTTGATCTTCGACTTGAGGATATCGCCTTCCTTCAGCTCGATGTCGTGCGCAACCCGGTTCGCGCCGAGGCGCGACTGCAGGCTCTCTCCGGCCTTGACCGGAGCGTAGCGGCGGCGATCCTCGCCGCCTTCTCCAGTGTTCGACTTCCCGCCGATGCGGTTCATCGCGACGGCGAGCGTGGCATGTGCCTCGGTCGAGATCGAGCCGAGCGACATGGCACCGGTCGAGAAGCGCTTGACGATCTCGGCCGCGGGCTCGACTTCCTCGATCGGAATGGGCTTGGTCGAGCCGAAGCGGAATTCGAACAGACCGCGGAAAGTCATGTGGCGCCGGGACTGGTCGTTGATGATCGCGGCGTACTCCTTGTAGGCCTGCGGCGAATTCTGGCGCGCCGACTGCTGCAGCTTGGCGATCGCGTCCGGCGTCCACATGTGCTCCTCGCCGCGCACCCGCCAGGCGTATTCGCCGCCCGCGTCGAGCATGGTCGCGAGCACCGGATCGGCTTCGTCGAAGGCGGCCTTGTGGATGCGGATCGCCTCCTCGGCGACCTGAAACATGTCGATACCTTCGATGGAGGATGTGGTCCCCGTGAAGTACTTGTCGACCATCGACCTCGCCAGACCGACCGCCTCGAAAATCTGCGCGCCGGTGTAGGACATGTAGGTCGAGATGCCCATCTTGGACATGACCTTCTTCAGCCCCTTACCGATCGCCTTGACGAAGTTCTTGATCGCCTTCTTGCCGTCGACGTCCGGTCCGAGCTGTCCCTTGGACGCAAGTTCGAGAAGCGTCTCCATGGCGAGGTAGGGATGAACGGCCTCCGCTCCGTAGCCGCCAAGCAGCGCGAAGTGGTGCACCTCGCGCGCCGAGCCGGTTTCCACGACCAGGCCCGCGCTGGTGCGCAGGCCCTTACCGACCAGATGCTGGTGAATGGCAGACAGCGCGAGCAGCGCCGGAATCGCCACGCGCTCGCGCTCGACCAGCCGGTCGGAAATGACGATGATCGAATAGCCCCCGCGCACGGCATCCTCGGCTTGGGCGCACAGCGATGCCAGCCGTGCCTCGACCGCCTGCTTGCCCCAGGTGAGCGGATAGGTGATATCGAGCTCGAAGGAGCGGAACTTGCCGCCCGTGTAGCGATCGATATGACGGATCTTCTCCATTTCGAAGAAGTCGAGGACCGGCTGCGAGACCTCAAGCCGCAGCGGCGGGTTCATCTCGTCGATGCCGAGCAGGTTCGGCTTCGGGCCGATGAAGGACACCAACGAGGTGACCAGTTCCTCGCGGATCGGATCGATCGGCGGGTTGGTGACTTGTGCAAACAGCTGCTTGAAGTAGTGGTAGAGCGTCTTGTCCTTGTTCGACAGGACCGCGAGAGGCGAGTCGTTGCCCATGGAGCCGACCGGTTCCTCGCCGTTCTGCGCGATAGGCGTCATGATGAATTTGACGTCCTCCTGCGTGTACGCGAACGCCTGTTGCCGGTCGAGCAGGCGCACGGCGCTCTTCAGGGGCGGGGTCCTCTCGGTCTCGACTTCGTCGAGCTTGACGCGGATGCGCTCGATCCACTCCGCGTACGGCCGCGCCCCGGCGAGCGACTCCTTGAGCTCCTTGTCGTCGATAATGCGTCCCTTCTCCAGGTCGACCAGGAACATCTTGCCCGGCTGAAGACGCCACTTCTTGACGATCCTTTCCTCCGGCACGGGCAGGCAACCGCACTCCGAGCCCATGATCACCAGGTCGTCCTCGGTCACGATGTAGCGCGACGGCCGCAGGCCGTTGCGGTCGAGAGTGGCGCCGATCTGGCGCCCGTCGGTGAACGCGATCGAAGCCGGCCCGTCCCAGGGCTCCATCATCGCGGCGTGGTACTCGTAGAACGCGCGTCGCGCCGGGTCCATCAGGGTGTGGTTCTCCCAAGCCTCCGGAATCATCATCATCATGGCGTGCGCGATCGAGTATCCGCCCATCACCAAAAGCTCGAGCGCGTTGTCGAACGAGGCCGAGTCCGACTGGCCGTCGTAGATGAGGGGCCAGATCTTGTCCAGGTCCTTGCCGAGAACGGGACTCGAGATCGCGCCCTGCCGCGCACGGATCCAGTTGACGTTCCCGCGCAGGGTATTGATCTCGCCGTTGTGGCAAATCAGCCGAAACGGATGCGCGAGATCCCAGGAAGGGAAGGTGTTCGTCGAGAAGCGCTGGTGCACGAGCGCAAGCGCGGACTCGACCCTCGCGTCCTGCAGGTCCTTGTAGTACTCGCCGACCTGGTGCGCGAGCAGCATGCCCTTGTAGCACACGGTGCGCGCCGACATCGAGGGGACGTAGAACTCCTTGCCGTGAGCGAGCCTCAAGGCCTGGATAGCGTGACCCGAGCTCTTGCGGATGATGTAGAGCTTGCGCTCGAGCGCGTCGGTGACCGTCACCCTCTTGCCGCGACCGATGAGTACCTGCCTAATCACGGGCTCCAGGCGCTTGGCGGGGTCCGCGAGATCGCTGTTGTCCACGGGGACATCGCGCCAGCCGAGCAGCACCTGCCCCTCGTCCTTGATCGCCCGCTCGATCTCGTATTCGCAGGCGAAGCGCGATGCCGGATCGCGCGGCAGGAACACCATGCCGACGCCGTACTGGCCCGCCACCGGGAGTCTCACTCCTTGCTTGGCCATCTCTTCGCGCAGGAAGCGGTCCGGGATCTGGATCAGGCAGCCGGCGCCGTCCGAGAGCTTGGGATCCCAGCCCACGGCTCCGCGATGCGTCAGGTTGCGAAGGACCGTCAGACCCTGCTCGACGATGGAATGCGACTTCTTGCCCTTGATGTGGGCGACGAAACCCACCCCGCAGGCGTCATGCTCATTGACCGGGTGGTACAGGCCCTGGGGCTCGGGACGACAGTTCTGGCTCACTTGGGTTCTCGGCGAAAGCGCTACAGGCGGCAAATGCGCCAAAAGCAGACCGGGTCTTTGACTATACCTGCGTTCCCTTGTTGCTTCAACTGCTTAGGGAGAACGCTGCGGAGCAGCAATCAGTAGCGGCGAGCGCCCGCCTCACGCCGCGAGGCGCGCCAGCGTATGGTCGAGAGCCGCGGAAGGAACATCATCGCGCAGCGTCGCCGCGCCCAGTCTCTCGAGCAGGACGAAATGGATGCGTCCGTCCTTCACCTTCTTGTCGACGCCCATGAGCTGCTGCACGCGCGCGCGGGCGATTCCCTTTGCCTCGATCGGCAGCCCGGCGCGCTGGAGGAGAGAGCGGATGCGAGCCGTGTCCGCATCGGAGAGATAGCCGAGTTGACGCGACAGGTCTGCGGCCATGACCATTCCCGCCGCAACGGCCTCGCCGTGAAGCCAGACACCGTAGCCGAGCCCCGTCTCGATGGCGTGGCCGAAGGTGTGGCCGAAGTTGAGCACTTTGCGCAGACCGCTTTCGCGCTCATCCCGGGCGACGATGTCGGCCTTGATCTCGACCGAGCGCAACACCGCATGCTCCAAGGCTTGGGCGTCGCGCGACAGCAAGCGCTCGATATTCGCTTCGAGCCAGGCGAAGAATGCCGCGTCGCGGATCAGGCCGTGCTTGATCACTTCTGCGAGACCCGAGCGCAGCTCGCGCTCGGGCAAGGTCTTGAGCGTATCCATATCGGCGAGCACCAGCCGGGGCTGGTGAAAGGCGCCGATCATGTTCTTCCCCAACGGGTGGTTGATGGCGGTCTTGCCGCCCACGGACGAATCCACCTGTGCGAGCAGCGTCGTGGGAATCTGGATGCAGTGCACACCTCGCTGATAGGTCGCCGCAGCGAAGCCGGCGAGATCGCCGATGACGCCTCCCCCCAGGGCGACGATCGTCGTGTCCCGCCCGCAGTGCCCTTCCAAAAGCGCGTCAAAAACGGCGTTGAGTGTTTGCCAATCCTTGTGATCCTCTCCGTCGGGCAGGACGATCCTAACGACCTCGACACCCTCGCGCGCGAGGCCACCCGCCAATCGTTCCAGGTACAGCGGCGCGATGGTGGCGTTGGTCACGACAGCCACGCTCTTTCGCTCGAGCACCGGGACGATGAGGTCCGCCCGACCGAGCAGCTTGGTTCCGATATGAATCGGGTAAGCGCGTTCGCCGAGCGCTACGCTGAGAGTCTGCATGCTTCGTCGAATCGCGTGAGCACCTGCGAGAGCAGCGAGGCGATGCCCTGGCGACCGGTGTCGACCACCAGGTCGGCAACGTCGCGATAGAGGGGGTCGCGTAAGGCGTACAGCGACTCCAGCCGTTCTCGCGGGTCGCCGCCCTGCAGCAAGGGCCGCGTCTTGTCGCTCCGCGTGCGCTGCCAGAGCACCGAGGGGAGGGCGTGCAGGTAGATGACGAAGCCGCGGTCCTTCAGATGCTCGCGATTGCGGGGATCGAGCACTGCACCGCCGCCGGTGGCGAGCACGATATCGTCCAGTGCGGTCAGCTGCTCGATGACCTCGGCTTCCCGCTTGCGGAAGCCCGCCTCGCCCTCGATGTCGAAGATCACCGCAACGGACACGCCGGTTCGCGCCTCGATTTCGCGGTCGGCGTCGAAGAAGGTCTTGTCGAGGCGCTTGGCGAGTTGACGGCCGACGGTGGTTTTCCCCGCGCCCATCATGCCCACCAGGAACACTCTGCGATTGGTCTTCACCGGGCTATTGTAGCAACCCGCCGCTCGCCGGCCACGTGAGCAAAAGGGGCCGGGATAGCCGGCCCCTTGCTGCCGAATCGAACCCGTCAGCGCTGGCTGATGCGCTGCTCGACGATGCGCGGCGTGATGAACACCAGGAGCTCGGTCTTGTTGTCCGAGCGAGAGTTGTTCCGGAAAAGCACCCCCAGGAACGGCAGGTCGCCGAAAAACGGTACCTTGGTGATCGTGGTCTGGAGGGTCTGCGTGTAGATTCCCCCGATGACCACCGTGCCGCCGTTCTCCACCAGCACCTGGGTCTGGACGTGCTTGGTATCGATGGCAAAGCCTGCGTTGGTGCTCTGCCCGACCGAGTCCTTGTTGATATCCAGATTCATGATGATGTTGCCGTCGGGGGTGACCTGCGGCTTGACCTTGAGCGCGAGGTTCGCCTTGCGAAACGCCACGGAGGTCGCGCCGCTCGAAGTTGCCTGCTGATAAGGCAGCTCGGTGCCTTGCTCGATGAGCGCCTCGACGTTGTTTGCGGTCATCACGCGTGGGCTCGAGATGATCTTGCCCTTGCCGTCGGCCTCAAGCGCGGAAAGCTCCAGGGAGAGCGCCCCGGTGAGGCGATTGGTGATGAGCAGGGCGATGGATCCCGCGGCGGCAGCATTGCCTACCGGAGCGGCGGGAAGGTTGACGCTCAGGTTTTGCGGGGTCTTGGTAGTGATCTGCCCGCCCTGAGCTGGAAACAAGTTGGGAAAATCCTCTATCGTCCCGCTCTGGGTCACCGCTACTCCGGTCGTGTTGCTCGTGCCGACGGGACTGGGTCCCGAGCTGCTGGCGCTCTGGGTGAGGGGCAGCGCCACGTTGCCCAGGCGTACCCCGAGGTTCTTGGAGAACGTGTCGTTCGCTTCGACGATACGGGCCTCAATCAGCACCTGCTGCACCGGAACGTCGACTTGGCCTAGGAGCTTGCGTACCTCTTCGAGGCGAACGGAAACGTCCTGCACGAACACCTGGTTGGTGCGAAGATCGACCGACGCGGCGCCGCGCTTGGACAGGATGCGCTGCTGGGGATCGGCGAGCAGCTTGGCGAAGGCGTCGGCCTTGGCGTAGTTGAGCTGAAAGGTTTCGGTACGCAGTGGTTCGAGCTCCGTGATCTGGGCGCTCGATTCCAGGGCGAGCTTCTCCTTTGTCGCGAGCTCGTCGCGCGGAGCGATCCAGATCACGTTGCCGTTCTTGCGCATGTCGAGGCCGCGGGTCTGGAGGATGATGTCCAGCGCCTGATCCCAGGGCACGTCCTTCAACCGCAGCGTGAGGTTCCCGGCCACGGTGTCGCTGGTGATGATGTTCAGGTCGGTGAAGTCGGCGATGACGTTCAGCACGCTTCTGACTTCGACGTTCTGGAAGTTCAGCGACAGCTTCTCGCCGGAGTAGCCGGTGCGCGTACCCTGGACCAGCTTATTGGGATCGTACTGGATCGGCTTCACCTCGAGCACGAATTGCGTGTCGGTCTGGTAGGCGTTGTGCTCCCACAGGCCGCGCGGCTCGATGACCATGCGCACGTTGTCGCCCTGCGGGAAGACGCTGAACGATTGCACCGGCGTGGCGAAGTCCACGACGTCGTAGCGTTTGCGCAGGACCTCGGGAACGCTGGTCTTGAGGAAATCAACGATCACGGTCTGACCCTGCTGGCGGATGTCTACGCCCGTCGCCGTGTCAGACAGCTCGACGACGATGCGTCCTTCGCCGCCTCGCCCGCGCCGGAAGTTGACGTCCTGCACCGAGTGCTGCAGGTCCGACCTGCCCTCGGCGAAGCTCGCAGCGGGTGCGGCCGCCGCCCGCCCCCCCGTACCACCGGCAGCGGCCAGGGAAATCACGAAGGCGTTGCCCTCTATCTTCGAATCGTAGGGGACCATGCTGCGCAAGTTGAGCACGAGACGGGTACGGTCACCCACTTGCACCACGTTCATCGAGCGCAGCGCCGCCTCTCCGATGTCCTGGCTGTTGCGCCCGAGCCCGTTGGTCGTGTCGGCGAAGTCGAATGCGATCCGGGCCGGATTGGCGATCGTGAAGCTGCCCGGGGCCGACGCAATCGGGTTCTTCATGCTGACGCGAACGAGGACCTGGCCTCCGCTCTGCGTGACGTCGAAATTTTCGATGCTGTTCTGCTGGGCCTTGGCGAACGACACGAGCATGAGCAGCCCGAGCGGACAAACCGCAGCTTGTATGAACCTGCGCACGAGGACGTTATTCATCATTTACCTCCCTCCGACTTCCTGCAGCTGCAGAGTGCTTTGGCGTTCGGTCCAATCGCCCACCGCGTCCTGGATGAGCTCTCGCAGTTGGATCTGGCTGTCGGTAATCGCCATGATCAAGCCGAAGTTCTGCCCCAGGTAGTTGCCCACGCTGACTCGGTAGAGGCCCGTATCCGCCTTTACCAGCGCAAAATTCGCTTTCTTCTGCTGCAGCACACCCACCATCTTGAGCGACTCCAGCGGGTATGCCTCGAGCGGCTCTTTCGGTCGGTTGAAATCGGGCTTGAGCCCTCCCCCTCCGCCGGTACCTGCCGATTTCGTTACCAGCTCGATCTTCGCCGTGCTGAAAGGATCGGGTTGGTCAAAGGCCTTGTACGGCACGGGCTCATAGGGCTTGACCACGGGCAGGGGTTCGATCCTGCCGCGCATATCCTTGGTCTTTTCCTTCAATTCGGCCTTCAGATCACCGAACTCCTCGCCCGTGCAGGCGGCGAGGAACGCGGCAAGCGCGAGGGCTGCGACGGCTTTCACTTCTTGCCCGCCTTGACGCCCTTCGCGGCCCTGTTCTGTGCCGCGACTTCGTCCTCGTCGAGGTAGCGGAAGGTCTTCGCAGTGACGTCCATGACGAGACTGCCGTCTTTCCCTCCCGTAAGACCGATGTCGTTTAGGGTGACGATACGCGAGAGCTGCCCGATGTCGCTCGCGAACTGCCCCATGTCGTGGTAGCTGCCGTTGAGCTTCAGCGTGACCGGAAGCTCGGCGTAGAACTCTCGCTTGGTCTCCGCAGGCGCCGGCTTGAACAGATCGAACTGCAGGCCGCGGCCCAGGCCCGCCTGATTGATGTCGACGAGCAGCGCGTCCATCTGCGAGCGGTTCGGGAGTTGTCTCAGGAGGGCGCCAAAAGAGCTGTCGATCTCCCGCAATTGCTGGCGGTAGAGGTCGAGATTGATCGCCTGCTGCATCTTCGCGACATACTCGTCCTTGAGCTTCACTTCCTGCTGGCGCCCCGCCTCGAGCGACTCCATCTCCTCCTGCCAATCCAGGAAGTAGCCCAAGGCCACGATGCCGATCAGCAGCCCGACGAGCAGCATCGCCTTTGGAAGCGGAGGCCACGCGCCGGGGTCACGGGTATTGAGGTTCTTGAACTGGTCGAGGAGTTTCTTCATCGCGGATCAGCCTTTTGCCGCTTGCGCCTTGGGCGCAGCCTTGCCGGCCTTGCCGGCCTCCTCGGTTTGCTGCCGCTTCAGACTGACGTTCATGTTGAATTCGGAGACGCGCTTGTTGCTCACGTTCGCGGACTTGATCTCGACGAGCTCGGGGTTCTCCAGGTAGGGCGAGCCCGAGAAGTTGCGCATGAGGGTCGACACCCGCGCATTGGACTGCGAATAGCCCGTCATGTTGATCTTCAGGCCGGTCTGTTTGATCGACTTCAGGTAGACCCCGTCCGGCACCTGCTGCACCAGCTCCTGGAGCAGATACACGGCCTGGGCCCGGTCGGTCTGCAGTCGCTCGATGATCTGCTTGCGCGCGAGCAAGGCCGCGATTTCGGTCTTGAGCTTCTTGATCTCCTCGATTTCCTTGTCGAGCCGGGTGTTTTCTCTTTTCAAGTACTCGTTCCGGCTGCTTTGTTCCGCGATGTATCCTGCGATAGCCAAGTGCACCGCGCCGACTATGAGAAGCCCGAGCACGGCCACCATGCCTCCGAGCACACCGAGGTGCTGGCGCTGGGCCTTGCGGCGCGCCTCGCGCCAAGGCAGGAGGTTGATGCGCATCACGAATCGAATCTCCGCAGGGCGAGCCCGCAGGCCACCATCAGGGAGGGTGCGTCCGCAACCAGTTTCTTCAGCGGAACGCGCGGCGAAATCGCCATGTTCGCAAACGGATTGGCGACCAGCGTATTGATTTGCGTCCGGCTCTGCACCATCTCATCGAGGCCGGGGATCACGGCCGAGCCTCCGGTGAGCAGAACATGCTCCACCGATGTGTACTGGGTCGACGTGAAGAAGAACTGCATCGCCCGCTGCATCTCGAGTGCCGCGTTTTCCATGAACGGCCGCAATACCTCGGACTCGTAGTTCTCCGGCAGGCCGCCGGAACGCTTGGCGGCCTCGGCTTCCTCGATACTCATGCCGTAGACGCGCATGATGTCCTGGGTGAGCTGGCTGCCGCCAAAAGCCTGCTCGCGGGTGTACACGGTCTGGTCGTTGCGCAGCACCGTGATGTTCATGACGTTGGCACCCAGGTCGATCAGGAAGATGTTCTGGTCCTTGCCCTGATCGGGGAACTGCTTCTGGATGAGCTCGAAGGAGGACTGGATGGCGTAGGACTCGACGTCCATGACGATCGCCTTGAGGCCCGACGCCTCGGCCACCGCCACGCGGTCTTCCACCTTCTCCTTGCGCGAGGCAGCGAGCAGCACCTCGACCTCTTCCGGCCCCGATGGAGAAGGACCCAGCACCTGGAAGTCGAGATTGACCTCCTCAAGCGCGAACGGGATGTACTGATTGGCTTCGGTCTCGACCTGGACTTCCATCTCCTCGTCCCGCAGCCCGGCAGGAACGATGATCTTCTTGGTGATCACCGCAGCGGTGGGCAGGGCCAGGGCGACGTTCTTCGTCCGCGTCCCCATCCGCTTCCAGCCGCGCTGGACGGCGTCGACTACCGCGTCGAGGTTGGTGATGTTTCCGTCCAGGACCGCGTCCTTGGGCAGCGCCTCGATGGCATAGCGCTCAACCCGCGGGTTTCCCTTCCCCGCATCGGCGAGCTCCACGAGCTTGACCGAGGAGGACGATATATCCATACCGAAAAGCGGCGGCGCTTTCGGCTTGAAAATATCCCAGTTAAGGTTCAGCTCCAACCTGGATTTCCCTTCAGGTATGGCCGGTTAGGACCGATTAGTATAATTTACGTTAAATGCTAGCAACAAGCCCCCACCCTGTAAAGTAAATATTTCGTACGAGATATTAACGGCTTAGGGTGAACCTACTGCGGCTTCAACCCTCTACTGCCTATAATGAACCACCTTTCCTCGGACATCCCCTGAATGCGGCTTCGATGGTTTGCCTTCCCGGTGTTGGCGCTCGCCGGGTTGGGAGTAGCAGGTCTCGCGCTCGCTGGCTTCGTGGTTCTGGTTGCTTACCCGAATCTGCCTTCGATCGAGGCACTCACCGAGTACCAGCCGAAGATTCCGCTGCGAGTCTATACGGCCGACGGGGTGCTGATCGGCGAGTTCGGCGAGGAGCGCCGTTCGGTGGTCGGCATCGAGGAGGTTCCCGATTTGATGAAGCAGGCGATCCTCGCCGCCGAGGACGAGCGCTTCTACCAGCACACCGGGGTCGACTACCACGGGGTGCTCCGGGCAGCCTACTCCAATCTCCTGACCGGGGGCAAGACGCAGGGGGCTTCCACCATCACCATGCAGGTCGCGCGGAATTTCTTCCTTTCCCGCGAGAAGACCCTTACGCGGAAACTGTACGAAGCGCTGCTGGCCTTCAAGATCGAGAACAGCCTGAGCAAGGACCAGATCCTCGAGATCTACATTAACCAGATCTATCTCGGCCAGAGGGCTTACGGGTTCGGGGCGGCAGCGCAGGTGTACTTCGGCAAGACCCTATCCCAGCTCAACGCAGCCGAGATCGCGATGCTTGCCGGACTGCCCAAGGCGCCGTCTTCCTTCAACCCGGTCATTAACCCCAAGCGGGCGAAACAGCGCCAGCTCTACGTGCTGCGGCGCATGCGCGATCTGGCCCTGATCGACGAGGCACAATACGAGGAGGCACAGAGCGCCCCGCTCACGGTCAAGCGCGAATCCGCGACCGAATACGAAATTCACGCCGAGTACGTCGCGGAAATGGTGCGTCAGGTGCTCTACGAGCGCTATCCCGATGACGTGTATTCGCGCGGTTTCCGCGTGTATACGACGATCACGCGCGCCGACCAGCAGGCTGCGTACGCAGCGCTTCGCCTGGGGCTCCTCGAATACGATCGCCGGCATGGATACCGCGGCCCCGAGGGGTTCGTGGACATCAAGGACGCAGGCGAAGAGGACTACGAGGACGCGCTGCAGGACCATCCCGACAGCGACGACCTGCTTGCCGCGCTCGTCCTCGAAGCGACACCGAAGCGGGTCAGCGCGTACCGGCGCGGAGGCGAGACTGTCGCGATTTCGGGCGAAGGCCTTCAGTTCGCCGAGCGCATGCTCGATTCGCGGACCCCGCTTGCCAAGCGAATTCGTCCGGGCGCCGTGATACGCATTCAGAAGGACGACAAGGACAACTGGCAGATCGTCCAGATTCCGGACGCCGAGGGTGCGTTCATATCGGCGAATCCGCAGGACGGCGCGGTGCGTTCCCTCGTCGGGGGATTCGATTTCAGCCGGAACCAGTTCAATCACGTCACTCAGGCCTGGCGGCAGCCGGGCTCGGGCATCAAACCGTTCATCTACTCCTCGGCCCTCGAGAAGGGCTTCACGCCAGCCACCGTCATCAACGACGCTCCGGTCGTAGTGGACGCCGCGCTCACCGGCGGGCAGGTGTGGGAGCCGAAGAACTACGACGGCAGATACGAGGGTCCCATGAGCCTGCGCATGGCCCTCGCCAAATCGAAGAACATGGTGTCGATACGCGTGCTTCAGGCTATCGGGCCGCAGTACGCCCAGGACTACATCACTCGATTCGGCTTCGACGCGGACCGCCATCCGCCCTACCTCACCATGGCGTTGGGGTCGGGTGCGGCTACGCCGCTTCAGATGGCGCGCGCCTTCTCGGTGTTCGCGACGGGCGGGTATCGCACGGAACCCTACGTGATTCAGAAAATCGTCGATGACAGGGGCAGCGTGATCGCGCAGGCCGAGCCCGCCCGCGCCGGAGACGAGTCGCTGCGGGTCATCGACGCCCGCAACGCGTTCATCATGGACAGCATGATGCACGATGTCATGCGCTACGGAACCGGGGCGCGCGCAATGGTCCTCGGCCGCCAGGATCTGGCCGGCAAGAGCGGCACGACCAACGACTATATCGACGCCTGGTTCAATGGCTATCAGCCGACCCTGGTGAGCATCGCCTGGGTCGGCTTCGACCAGCCGAAAAAGCTCGGCCCCGGCGAGACCGGCTCGGTCACGGCGCTCCCCATCTGGATGAGCTACATGGGCAAGGCCCTGAAGGGCGTTCCGGAAATGTTTCAGCGAAGCCCCGAGGGAATCGTCATCGCCAAGGTCAACGAAAACGGGCTGCAATCTCCCGATGGAAGGCCTGAGCTGTTCTTTCGGGAGAGCGTACCTGCCGAGCAGGGCCCGGCCGACGCCGGCGTGCGCACCGCGGAGGATGTCCGGAATCAGTTGTTCTAGCGCGGTCCCCGGCCCGGTCTAGCGGAGCGTGACCGTGCGTCCCGACTGTCCCGTGATCACCTCCGACAGGGCCGCGAGCAATTCGCGCTTGTCGCGCGTGTCGACCCACTTCGAACCGTCGAAGCGAAAATGGTAGCCGCCGGACTTGGCCGCGACCCAGATTTCCTGGGCCGCGGAGTGTCGATTGACGATAATGCGGTTCCCGTCGGCGAATTCGAGCTCCAGCACGCCCGCGGCCTTGGGCGCGCAGTCGCAGTCCGCTCCGCTCTCCTCGACGGCCCTGGCAATCCTCTCGAGCATCGCCTCGGCCAGGCTCTCGAACTCGCTCGGGGTCATCGCCGTGATAAACTGAAAAAAAGTTCCGGTATCGCCATGCGCCGCGCCGTTGTTCTCCTGCTCGTCTTCATCACGCTTTCGAGCTGCGGCAACAAGAGCGGCCTCACTCTCCCTTCGCCGGAACGAGATTCGCAGCAGCATACCAAACCCGCCCCGCGCCAGTGAATTTTTTTCCGTACCGGAACGGCACGTTGTGCGCGGAGAACGTACCTCTCGCCGAAGTGGCGAAGCAATACGGCACTCCCGCTTTCGTCTATTCGCGCGCGGCGATCGAGCGGGGATATCGGGAGTTCAGCGACGCCTGTTCCGGGCGCGATGTGCTCATTTGCTACTCGGTAAAGGCCAATTCGAATCTCGCGGTTCTGAATATCCTCGCGCGGCTCGGCTCGGGATTCGATATCGTCTCCGGCGGCGAGCTGGCACGCGTGCTCGCCGCCGGAGGCAGCGCATCCAAGACCGTCTTCTCCGGCGTCGGCAAGACCGAAGCGGAGCTGCGCGCGGCACTCGCGGCCGACGTTCTCTGCTTCAACGTGGAATCCGAAGGGGAGCTCGATCGGCTTGCCGCGATCGCGGCGGGGATGGGCAAGACCGCGCGGGTATCCCTGCGCGTCAACCCCGACGTCGATCCCAGGACGCATCCTTATATCGCCACCGGCCTGCGGGAAAGCAAGTTCGGCATCGCCTACGATGCAGCCGTCCCCTTGTACCGCAGAGCGGCCAAGCTTCCGAACATCCATGTATTGGGCATCGACGTTCATATCGGCTCGCAGATTACCGACGTCGAGCCATTCGTGGCGGCGCTCGAAAAGCTCCTCGAATTCGTCGACCTTCTCGATGCGACCGGAGTGCACCTCGAGCATCTGGATCTGGGCGGGGGGCTCGGCATTCGCTACCACGACGAAGAGCCGCCGGCGCTGAAGGACTATCTCGGGCGCTTGTTTCAGCGTCTGGGCGACCGCAAGATCCGGATCCTGTT
Organism: Burkholderiales bacterium; assembly: GCA_035519135.1. GTDB lineage: Bacteria > Pseudomonadota > Gammaproteobacteria > Burkholderiales > SG8-39 > VBDM01. The sequence goes on from DATIWX010000092.1 coordinate 29,510, forward strand.
CGAACCGGGACGCTCGCTGGTGGGCAATACCGGTGTGCTCCTCACGCGTATCGAGTACCTCAAACACAGCGAAGCCAAGAACTTCGTCATCGTCGATGCCGGAATGAACGACCTCATCCGCCCGTCGCTCTACGACGCCTGGCACGAGGTGCTGCCGGTCGCGCCGCGCGACGGTCCCGCGCGACGCTACGACATCGTCGGCCCGGTATGCGAATCGGCGGATTTCCTCGCCAAGGAGCGCACCCTCTCGGTCGCCGTCGGAGACCTTCTTGCAATCATGTCCGCCGGCGCCTACGGGATGGCGATGAGCTCGAACTACAATTCCAGACCCCGACCTCCGGAAGTCATGGTTGACGGCGCAAAACCCTGGCTGGTCAGGGAGCGGGAGCGCACCGAGAGCCTCTTTGCGTCAGAGCGTCTTTTGCCGTAAATTTGGCCGTTTCCCATCGGGAGCGGAGGGGCGATCGGTGAACGGAAAGATCAGTAGCGGGTCTAACGGCAATCCGCAGCAATCGTGTTGATGGGATACGCTGCGCGCCCCCATCGTTAGCGAGGCCATGGCTTCCCTCATGCAATCGCGCCTTCCGGGGCACGACTCTCGGAAACGCTGGATGGTGTTCGGCGGTGTGGGCACGCTCGTGCTCGCGATCGGGTTGTTCCTTTACTTCGGCGCAGAGATACGCGCGAACGAGCGCAAGGCGCCCAAGGGCCCTCCGGCGGTCCCGGTCACCGTCGAGCCGGTGGTTCAGCAACTCGTTCCCTTCCGGCTTCAGGGAATCGGCAATGTCGAGGCCTTTTCCACCGTTGCGCTGAAGGCCCGTACCGACGGCCAGATCATCGAAGTGGGCTTCAAGGAAGGTGAGGAGGTCAGGAAGGGACAGGTCCTGTTCAAGATCGACCCGCGCCCTTTCGAGGCCGCGCTGCGCCAAGCCGAGGCAAACGCGCTCCGCGATGCAGCTGCAAGCGAGCAGGCCCGTTCCCAGGAGCGGCGCTATAAGGAACTGCTCGACAAGAACTTCGTCTCCAAGGAAGCCTACGCCCAGATCCGCACCAACGCGACCACCGCGGAAGCGATCGCCAAGGCGAGCCAGGCCGCGCTCGACAACGCGAAGCTGAATCTCGAATACTGCACCATCACCGCGCCGATCGAAGGCTACGCCGGCAAGATCCAGATCCAGCTCGGCAACCTGGTCAAGGCCAACGATGTGAATCCATTGGTCGTCATCAATCAGGTTCACCCGATTTACGTCAATTTCGCGGTTCCGGAACAGCGCCTCGCGGAAGTGCGCCAGTACATGGCCTCGAATTCGCTGGCAGTGCAGGCGCTGACCCCGGGCTCGGACCAGGCCGCCGCGGCTACCGGAGTGCTGATCTTCGTCGACAACGCTGTGGACCCGAGCACAGGCACCATCAGGCTGCGGGCGCGTTTCGCGAACAAGGAGAACAGCCTCTGGCCGGGCCAGTTCGTCGGCGTGAGCGTGCGCCTGTTCGAGCAGCCGGACGCGATCGTCATTCCCTCGACCGCGGTGCAGACCGGCCCTGAGGGGCAATACGTCTACGTCGTCGGCAAGGACATGGTGGCCGACGTCCGCAAGATCGTAGTGCAGCGCACGGAAGGCGACCACACGATCGTCGCCCGCGGACTGGCGAAGGGCGAGCAGGTCGTGACGCGCGGCCAGCTGCGCCTCGGCCCGAAGAGCCGCGTTCAAATCAGCAAGTCGGCCGCAGAACCCTCGTGAATTTCTGCGAGTTGTTCGTCCGGCGACCGGTCATGACGGTACTCGTCATGATCGGCATCCTGATTTTCGGGCTCGCGGCCTACCGGCTGCTGCCGGTCTCCACGCTTCCAAACGTCGACTTCCCCACCATCCAGGTCACGGCCGAGCTGCCCGGGGCGAGCCCGGAGACGATGGCATCCTCCGTCGCAACCGTGCTCGAGCGGCAGTTCTCGACTATCGCCGGCATCGACGAGATGAGCTCGGTGAGCGGCCAGGGCATCACGCGCGTGACGCTCCAGTTCGCGCTCGACCGTGATATCGACGCTGCGGCACAGGACGTGAACTCGGCGATCGCTTCCGCCGCCCGGCAGCTTCCGGCGACGATGCCGGCGCCGCCGTCGTTCAGGAAGGTCAATCCGGCCGACTTCCCGGTCTACTACCTCGCCCTGACCTCGCAGACCTTGCCGCTTTCGACGGTGAACGAGTACGCGGAGACCTACCTCGCGCAGCGAATCTCGACCATCAACGGCGTAGCCCAGGTGCAGGTCTTCGGGCAGCAGAAGTACGCGGTGCGGGTGCAGGTCGACCCCAATGCTCTCGCGGCCCGCGGAGTCGGCATCAACGAGGTCGAGCAGGCCGTCTCGCAGGCGAACGTCAACCTTCCCACGGGCACGCTGTATGGAAAGGACCGGATGTACGCGGTGCAGGCGACTGGCCAGCTCCAGGACGCGGCGGCGTTCCGCCCGATCATCGTCACCTACAGGAACGGCTCGCCCATCCGGCTCAGCGAGCTCGGCAACATCTACGACAGCGTGCAGAACGACAAGATGGGCGCCTGGTTCAAGGGCAAGCGCGGCATCGTGCTCGCGATCCAGCGCCAGCCCGGCACCAATACCATCGAGGTCGTCGACTCGATCAAGCAGCTGCTGCCGACCTTCCGCGCCGAAGTGCCTCCCGCAATCGACATCGAGACGCTCTACGACCGGTCAGTGACCATCCGGGCTTCGGTGCAGGAAGTACAGTTCACCCTGTACCTCGCGCTGATGCTGGTGGTGCTGGTCATCTTCATCTTCCTTCGCAGCGTGTCCGCCACGATCATTCCGACTTTCGCGCTGCCGATGTCGATCATCGGGACCTTCGCGGTAATGTTCCTGTTCGGCTACAGCCTCGACAACATATCGCTGATGGCGCTCACGCTCTGCGTCGGTTTCGTCGTGGACGACGCGATCGTGATGCTCGAGAACATCACCCGGCACATCGAGCAGGGCAAGAGCGTGCTCGAAGCGACCCTGGATGGCTCGAAAGAGATCGTCTTCACCATCATCTCGATGACGATATCGCTCGCAGCCGTGTTCATCCCCGTGCTCTTCATGGGGGGCATACTGGGACGGTTGCTGCATGAATTCGCTGTGACGATCATCGCCGCGGTGCTGATCTCGGGGTTCGTCTCGCTGACGCTCACTCCGATGATGTGCAGCCGTATCCTCAAGCCGCACCGGGAGCAGAGGCACGGCCGGGTCTACATGGCCTTCGAGCGGGCCTTCGACGCATGGAAGCGCGGCTACGAAGTCAGCCTGCGCTCCGTCCTGAAGCACCGGCTCGCCGTCATCGTCGCATTCGTCGCGATCTGTATCGCGACGGGCGTGCTGTTCGTTCGTGCGCCCAAGGGCTTTCTGCCGAGCGAGGACTCGGGGCAACTCTTCTGCTTCGTCGAGGGTCCGCAGGACATCTCGTTCACGGCCATGGCCGACATGCAGCGCCAGGTCGCCAGCATCATCGCCGCGGATCCGAACGTGGAAGCCGCGATGTCCTTCGTCGGGGCGACGGGCTTCTCCCCGTCGCTCAACGTCGGGCGCATCACCATTACGCTCAAGCCCTTCAAGAACCGAAAGCCCGCCGACGAGGTCGTCAGGAGCCTGCGGCCGCGGCTCGCCAACGTACTCGGCGCGAAGGTGTTCATCCAGAACGTCCCGGCGATTCGCATCGGCGGAAACCTCACCAAGAGCCCCTACCAGTACGTCATGCGAAGCGCCACGATCGACGAGCTCTATCAGTGGGCGCCCCTGATCGAGCAGAAGCTGCGCTCGCTTCCCGGCCTGATCGACGTCACGAGCGACCTGCAGATCACGCGGCCTCAGGTCACCGTGGAAATCGAGCGCGAGAAGGCGGCGGCGCTGGGCGTATCGGCGCAGTCCGTGGAGCAGGCGCTCAACAACGCCTACGGCGAGCGCCAGGTGTCCACCATCTACACCCAGACCAACCAGTTCTGGGTCATCCTGCAGCTCGCCGAGCGCTATCAGAAGGACCCGTCGGTGATGCCGATGCTGTACGTGCGCTCCTCGACCGGTGCCCTGGTTCCGCTCAACGCCGTGGCGAAGTTCAAATTCGGGGTGGGCCCCCTGCAGGTCACGCATCTCGGACAGCTCACCTCTGTAACCTTCTCGTTCGACCTCGGCCCCGGCGTGGCGCTGTCGGAAGCGATCGCCCAGGTCCAGCGCGCGATGCGCGAGATGCAGGTGCCGGTGACCCTGACCGGAACCTTCTCAGGGACCGCTCAGGCCTTCCAGAGCTCCCTGCAGGGCATGGGTATTCTCCTGGTGCTGTCGATCTTCGTGATCTACCTGGTTCTCGGCATTCTCTACGAGAGCTTCATCCACCCTCTCACCATCCTCTCGGGCCTGCCGACCGCCGGGCTGGGCGCCTTGCTGACCCTCATGGCCTTCGGGATCGAGCTGAACATGTACGCCTTCGTCGGGATCATCATGCTGGTCGGCATCGTAAAGAAGAACGCCATCATGATGATCGACTTCGCCATCGAAGCGCAGCGCCGGGAGGGCAAGTCGCCCGACGAAGCGATCTTCCAGGCGGGTCTGGTCCGCTTCCGCCCGATCATGATGACGACGATGGCCGCACTCATGGGGAGCCTGCCGATCGCCATAGGATTCGGCGCGGGCGGCGGCGCGCGTATGCCCCTGGGACTCGCCGTGGTGGGCGGCCTGGTGCTCTCCCAGTTTCTGACGCTCTACATCACACCGGTCGTATTCCTGTACTTCGAGCGCCTGCAACAGTGGTTGGCGCGCCGCCGCGCCGCCCACCCCGCAACCCAGCTCCGCGCCGCCGACTAGGAGCTTCGGGCGCTGGGCGTCTACGGGTTGAGCTGCTTGTAGACCACCTCAGCGACCTGGAGCAGCTGGTCCTTCCTCATTTCGCCCGAGAGGGCGTAGCCGAAATTTCCGTCCACCCAGTAGAACACGGAAATGCGCTCCTCCTGGCTGAAGCGGAAAGCGGTATCTCGCGGCTCGCCCCTCTGCCGTGAAACATAGAGCGTCAGCCGCTGGCCACGTGCGTCCTGATACATGAAGTGAGCGACAGGGCCCTGCGGTCCGGAAAGCAGCCGGCCCCCGATCAGCTCGTAGCCCAGGGGAGCGAGCTTGGGAGCGTGCAGGGTGGTGCCGAGCCTTTTGGACAGCCACGCGACGAGGTGCCCTTCCTCGTTCGCGGCCACCTCGACCGGATGGCGCACCTCCGGCGCGTAGACCGCGTGCGCCGTCGCCGCCTGCCGCGCAAACGAGACCGGAACCACCTGCGAAGTGACGAACTGGCCTCGAACTAGCCACCCCAAGCCGATTCCCAGTGCGAAAATCGCCGCAGCCAAGGCGTAGCGGCGCCAACCCCGGGGACGCACGGAGAGCAGGGCCGCCGGTACCGGCTCGTCGAGCACGGGGTCGTAGAGCGAGCGCAACAGCGCGTTCTGCTCGGTGTAGGCACGCATCCGTTCGGCCTCTTCCGGGTGCGCGCGAAGCCATGCCTCCGTCTCGACCCTGGCGCCTTCGGAAAGGCCGCCGTCGACGTACGCATGCAATTCAGCCTCGCTGATCGGCTTCACTTCACGACTTTCAAAGGCATCACGGCTTGGCCACCCAGCAGGTAGCGCATGCGTTCTCGCGCGCGCGACAGGCGCGACATGACCGTGCCGATCGGAATGTCCAGAGCGCGGCCGACCTGTTCGTAAGTGAGCTGCTCCACGGCGACGAGCAGGACCACCTCGCGCTGTTCGACCGAAAGACTGCGCAGAGCCCGGTCGACGTCCTCCAGCTCGAGTTGCTCGCCCTGGGTTGCGCGAACGGCGACCGCAGGGAGCTCCTCCATGGCCTGCTCGATTTCATAGCGGCGCCGTCTCGCCTGATTGACAAACACGTTGTGCATGATCGTGAACAGCCACGCTCTCAGGTCGCTGCCGGGGCGCCACAGGTAGAACTTGTTCCAGGCGCGCTCCAGCGTGTCCTGGACGAGATCGTCGGCAATGTAGCGATCGCCGACCAGGGCTCGCGCGTAGCGCCGCAGCCGGGGTATGTGCTCGATGATGAGGTGACGATCCATGCAGCGCGCATTCTAGCGCGCGACAACTTCCCAGGGGACGACCCTCCCGTCCATGGTCCGCGACCTGGCACGATCCACCACTCCCCTCTCGAAAAAAGAAACCCTGCGATACAAACGCACCACCTGGAAGGTTTATTCCACGGTGACGCCTGCCGGGTCTTTCGAGGAGATGGGCTGCGAAGAAGGGAGGGCGCGTGCGCCGCCCGGGTCGGAACTTCAGCGCAGGCCCGATATGTAGTCGGACACCGCGCGGATTTCAGGATCGCCCATCTTCGCGGCAATCGACTGCATCATCTTGTTCGCGTCGTTCCTGCGCTCACCCGCCCGGAACGCCTTCAACTGCGCCTCTATGTATTCGGCATACTGCCCCGCCAGGCGCGGATACTGGGCCGGCAACCCTGCCCCCGCGGGCCCGTGGCATCCCGCGCATGCCGGAAGGCCCTTGGCCAGATCTCCCCCGCGCCAGATCTTTCTTCCGAGCTCGAGCGTCTCGGGATGCTTGGCTGCGGCGGGCTTGGTCGCCTGCGCGGCAAAGTACGCGGCGACATCGCGGATGTCATCCGCCGAGAGGCCCGCGGCCATTCCACCCATCACGGGATTCTCCCGCTCGGGCTTCTTTCCCGACGGCGCCTTGAAGTTGCCGAGCTGCTTTTGAATGTACTCCGGGATTTGTCCGGCGAGCTTCGGATTGGCCGGAGTCGGGCTGTTGCCGTCCGCGCCATGGCAGGGCGCGCATACCTTGTTGGCGATACTTTGCCCCTTGGCGGAATCGGCCTTGGTCTCGGGCTCTGCGCCGGCAAGCGGAGTGGCGCAAATCAGAAATCCCACCAGCGCCCAGGCTCGCCTCATGCTCTTTCCCCTCGCGAATCGTCGCACAAAAGGCTGATATTCTAGCAAGATTGGCTCAACTACCATGTCGTTCTTCGGCAGCGTGACTTTCCTGAAGAGCGTGGCGTCGCTCGAGCAGGCCCCCGCGAGCGCGGGCGAAATCGCCTTCGCCGGCCGCTCGAATACCGGCAAGTCGAGCTGCATCAACGCGCTGATCGGGCGGCGATTGGCGCACGTAAGCAAGACGCCCGGGCGGACGAGGCTCCTCAACTACTACGCGCTCGGCGCCGATCGCTTCATCGTCGACCTTCCCGGCTACGGCTACGCGCGAGTGCCGGAGGCCGTCAGCGCGCCCTGGGAGCAATTGCTCGGCGGCTACCTGCGGACGCGCGCGCCGCTTCGCGGACTCGCGGTGGTGATGGATGTGCGCCAGCCGGTGACCCCGCTCGATCGGCGCCTCCTGGAGTGGTTCCGCCCGACCGGCAAGCCCGTGCATGTTCTTCTCACCAAAGCGGATAAACTGTCGCGCGAAGCGGCGAGGAACATACTGAGACAAGTCGAGCGGGACCTCGCCGCACTTCTTCCCGTTGCTTCCGTCCAGCTGTTCTCGAGCCTCAGGAAGACGGGTCTCGACGAAGCTGCGGCCGTGTTCAGCAGATGGCTCGGCGAGGGGCCGCCGCAATCAGGTCGCGTCGCCGACGGGCCGGCCCAAATGAAAACCCCCGGCGGGACCGGGGGTCTGGAAATAAAAGCCCCCGGGCTAAAAGGGGAAATCAGCCCGGGGCAAAATGCCTTAAGGTTTAAGGCACCCCGCTCAGGGAGGAGAAGCGGGAGACGACCGAAGCCGTCTGCTGAATAAGAGTGGAGCTGCACACGAAAGGTTCCCGAACAGATCGACCTGGTTGATAAGCGGTTGATCCCTTTTAGAAAGAAGGAGAGATCATGCAGGTGTACGGCAGCTTTCCCGCGGTCCGCATGCGCCGTATGCGGCGCGACGAGTTCTCTCGCCGCCTGATGCGCGAGCACGCGCTCACCGCCGACGATCTCATCTACCCGGTTTTCCTGATCGAGGGGAGACAGCGCACCCAGGCCGTCCCCTCGATGCCGGGGGTCTCCCGCTACACGGCCGACAAGGTCCTCGCCGTAGCCGAACGCTGTCTCAAGCTCGGGGTGCCGGCGATGGCGCTCTTTCCTTCGATCGAGCCGTCTCTGAAGACCCCGGACGGCAAGGAGGCGCTCAATCCGGACGGGCTCGTGCCCAGGGTGATAGCGCTGCTCAAGAAGCGATTCCCGGAGCTCGGCATCATGACCGACGTCGCTCTCGACCCCTACACCAGCCACGGCCAGGACGGCTTGATAGACGACGACGGCTATATTCTCAACGACGAGACGCTCGCCGTGCTCGAGAGGCAAGCGCTGGTTCAGGCGCAGGCGGGCGTCGACATCGTCGCCCCGTCGGACATGATGGACGGGCGCATCGGCCGGATTCGAGCCGCGCTCGATGAAAGCCAGTTCATCTACACGCGCATCATGGCCTACTCCGCGAAGTACGCTTCGGGATTCTACGGGCCGTTCCGCGACGCGGTGGGCTCGGCCGCGAATCTGGGAAAGGGGAACAAGTTCACCTACCAGATGGATCCCGCCAACAGCGACGAGGCGCTTTGGGAGGTGGGGCTCGATCTGCAGGAAGGCGCCGACATGGTGATGGTGAAGCCCGGAATGCCCTACCTCGATATCGTCAGGCGCGTGAAGGACGAGTTCAAAGCGCCCACCTACGTCTATCAGGTGAGCGGCGAATACGCCATGCTGAAAGCGGCGTTCAAGAACGGCTGGCTGAACGAAAAGCAATGCGCCATGGAGGCTCTGCTCGCGTTCAAGCGCGCCGGGGCCGATGGCATTCTCACCTATTTCGCGCTCGATGCCGCCGGCTGGATCAAGTCGGCGCGCTGAGCGCCCGGAATTCGCTCCCTAGAGGTGGACGCCGGCAGCGATTTCCAGAGACTGGATGAACTTGTCTGCGGCCTGGTAGCCGATCACGCGCAGGCCTTCGATCTCTCGCCCGTTCGCGTCGAAGAAGACGATCCCCGGCGGACCGAACAGGCGAAAGCGCTTCAGCAGGGCCTTGTCGTCGGCCGTGTTCGCCGTGACATCGACGCGCAGCAGCACCATCTGGCCCAGCCGGGTCCTTACCTCGGGGTCGCTGAAAGTGAAGCGCTCCATTTCCTTGCACGCCACGCACCAGTCCGCGTAGAAATCCAGCATGGCGGCCTTGCCCGCAGCCTTCAGCCGCGCGTTCAGGTCGGCGGCCGTCCTGACCGTCTCGAATGGCGGCGCCGCCTCCTGCGGCCCTGCCAGGATGCCCTCGAGAGGCCGCAAGGGATCACGCGCCCCGGAAAATGCGCCGACTCCCTGAGTGGCGCCCAGAAGCAGCGCAAGCAGGCCGGCGGCCTTTCCCAGGCGCTCCCAGCCGGAGGCATCCTTCCCCAGGGACTCAAGCGCCCCGAGGAACACACCCGATCCGATCAGAAGCGCGGCCCACAGCAGCATTTGCACGGCCGCGGGGATCACCGGAGCGATGATCCAGATCGCGACCGCCAGGAGCAGCACGCCGAAGAAGCGCTTCACCGCGCTCATCCAAGCCCCGGCCTTCGGCAGGAGCAGGCCTCCCGATGCGCCCACCAGCACGAGCGGCACGCCCATTCCGAGCGCCATCGAGAAAAGCGCGGTTCCGCCGAGCACGGCGTCGCGCGTTTGTCCGATGTAGAGCAGGGCGCCCGCGAGCGGAGCCGCCACGCAGGGTGAAACGATGGCGGCGGAGAGCGCTCCCATGAGCACGACGGCGCCCCAGTTGCCGCCGCCGAGGCGGTTGCTCGCCTGTGCGAGTCGCGACTGCCAGCCCGACGGCAATTGCAGCTCGTAGAAGCCGAACATCGAAAGCGCGAGCAGGACGAACACCGCCGCAAACCCTCCCAGCACCCAGGCGTTCTGCAGCGCCGATGAAAAGAGGCTCCCCGAGAACGCCGCCGCAATGCCGATCGCCGTGTACGTCACCGCCATACCGAGGACATACGCGAGCGAGATCAAGCCGGCGCGCCGGCGCGTCACCTGCCGGCCTTCGCCTACGATGATGCCCGAAAGAATCGGGATCATCGGCAGCACGCAGGGCGTGAAGGTCAGGAGCAGCCCTGCGACGAAGAACACCACGACCACCGCCCAGAGCCGCCCGGCCTCGAGCACCCCGGCGAACCGCAGATCCTCGCCGGTGACGACCTTTCGGGCAGGCGTGGAGGCGAGGGGGTCGTCTTTCCGGAAAATCGAAGAAGGCGTGCTCCCCAGCGACGCCAGGCGCAGATCGGCAGTCTGCACCTGTGGAACGTAGCACACGCCGATATCGGCGCAGCCCTGGGAGGTCACCGAGAGCTTCACCCGCTCGGCGCCCGCGGCCGCCAGCGGCACGAGGATGCGAACCTCCCTGCGATAGGTGACTTGCTTGCCGAAGAATTTGTCCTCGTGAATCTCGCCTTCCGGGAATTTCGGCGCGCCCAGGGTCACCGAGGCGGGCTCGACGGCGAATCGGAATCGTTCGCGATAGAGGTAGTACCCCTCGGCGATCCGATAACGTACCTCCGCGATGCCCGAATCCAGTACCTGCGCCGAGAAACGGAACGCCTTGTCAGGCTCGAGCAAGTCGTCCCCGCCGGCGGCGTGGGCTGCCGGAGCGACGGCAAGCAGAAGGGCAAAGAGCAATCGGCGCATGGACTTAGGTGGGCTTCGTTTCCGAGTCGACCCACTCGAGATAGGCAGGAAATCCCCCCGCCAATGGGACCGCGATGATCTCTGGAAGTTCGTAGGGATGCCCCGCGCGGATCTCCGCCTCGAGCGCCGGATAGCGCTCGCGCGTGGTCTTGATCAGCATCGGGAATTCCTCCGCATCCTCGGTCTTTCCCTGCCAGCGGTAGACCGAGCGGCAGGGCGACAGGACGTTCACGCAGGCGGCGAGGCGTTTCTTGATGAGCGCATGGGCGAGCCGCCCGGCGCTGTCGCGGTCCGGCAGGTTGGTGATCACAAGAAAGGCGTCGGCCGGCATCACGCTGCGATCTCGGCGGAAGCCAGCCCGTCGGCTACCGTGGGATAGCGCAGGCGCACCCCGAGCTCGGACCTGAGACGCTGGTTCGACAGGCGCCGCGACTCGCTCATGAACGAGAGCAGGTCCGCGGGAACGACGCGCGATGCTTCGGTGCGCGAAACGCGCCGCGGCCGCGCGAGCCCGGCTCGGTCGGCGACGAGGTCGAGCCAGTCGCCCATCATGATCGCGCTGTCGTCGCTCGCATTGTAGGTGCCGGACGCATGCGCCGCGTGCAGCACCGCCGCGACGATCGCCGCAAGATCGTCTGCGTGAATGTGATTGGTGTAGACGTCGTCTTCCCGGCGCAGCACGGGCGTGCCGCGAGCGAGGTGATCGAGCGGCAGCCTGTCGGCCGCGTAGATGCCGGGCGCGCGCAGGATCACGATCTCCACTCCTTCTCGCGCGCCCCAGTCGGAGACAGCCTGCTCGGCGTCCAGACGTCGCCTGGCGCGCTCGGTTCGCGGGCGCGGCGCGCGGGTCTCGTCCACGCTCTCCCCCGCGCAGTCTCCGTACACGCCGCTGGTGGAGAGGTACACGAATCGCCGTGGTAACATGGCGCCGCTTTTTGCTCTCCCGGAAAGCGCCGCAAGCAGGTTGCGCGTGCGCGAATCCCGCGAGCCGGCCCGCGCGGGCGGAGCCAGATGGACAATGCGCTGCGCCCGGCCGGCGAGCCGAGCGAGCGATTCGGGGACGTCGAGATCGCCCTCGATCTGCTCGACTCCGGAGGCCGCGAGCCCGGGATCGAGGGAGCGGACCAGCGCGCACACGCGGTACCTTGCCTTGAGCGAGGGCAAGGCGCGGCGGGCGATGTCGCCGCAGCCGACGATGAGCAGGGTTTCCACGAGGGAATTTTACCCCGCACCGAGATGATGCATCAGGTCACAATCCGCAATACCGGCCACCAGTTCCAGGTACACGAAGGAACGAGCATCCTCCAGGGGGCGCTGGACGCGGGCCTCGTGATCCCCTACGGCTGCCGTGACGGCGCCTGCGGCAGCTGCAAAGGAAAGCTGATCGAGGGCCGGATCGATTACGGCCGCTACTCCGAAAAAGCGCTGACGGCGCAGGAGCGGGAGAGCGGCCACGCGCTCTTCTGCCAGGCGAAGCCGCTTTCGGACGTGGTGATCGAGGCGCGCGAGGTGCGCAAGGCCGGAGACATCCAGGTGAGAAAGCTGCCGGCGCGCGTGCACAAGCTCGAGCGCGCCGCGGACGACGCCATGATTGTGTACCTGAAGCTCCCGGCGAACGAGCGCCTCATGTTCCTGCCGGGGCAATACATCGACATCCTCCTCAAGGACGGGACGCGGCGAAGCTTTTCAATGGCAAACGCGCCGCACGACGACGAGTTCGTCCAGCTGCACGTGCGCCACGTGCCCGGGGGCACCTTTACCGATCACGTGTTCAAGACCATGAAGGAGCGCGACATCCTGCGCTTCGAGGGACCGTTCGGCACCTTCTTCCTGCGCGAGGAATCCGCGAAGCCGATCGTGTTCGTCGCCTCGGGGACCGGCTTTGCGCCGATCAAATCCGTGATCGAGGCGGCGCTGCGCAAGGGCTCTTCGCGGCCGATGACGCTCTACTGGGGTGCGCGCCGCCCGAAGGACCTCTACCTCGATGCGCTAGCCAAGCGCTGGGCCGCCGAGCACCCGCGCTTCAAGTACGTTCCGGTGATCTCCGACGCGCTCCCAGAGGATCACTGGACCGGCCGGACCGGGTTCGTGCACCGCGCGGTGATGGAGGACCTGCCCGACCTTGCGGGCTTCCAGGTCTACGCCTGTGGCGTCCCGATCATGGTCGATTCGGCGCGCCGCGATTTCACCGGGAAGTGCGGCCTGCCGGAAAACGAATTCTTCTCCGATTCCTTCACCACCGCCGCGGACAAGGCGACCTGACCCGCCTACGCGGCCGTCTCGCCCAGATAGGCTTCGCGCACCCGCGGGTCGGCGAGCAGCGCGCGTGCCTCCCCGGAGAGCGTGATTTCACCGCTTTCCATCACGTATGCGCGATGCGCCAGCGCCAGCGCGCCCTGTGCATTCTGCTCGACCAGCAGCACGGTGACGCCGGCGCGGTTGATGTCGCGTATCACTTCCAGGATGTGCCGCGCCGCCATCGGCGCGAGCCCCATGCTCGGCTCGTCGAGCGCGAGCAGCGTCGGACGGCTCATCAGGGCGCGGCCGATCGCGAGCATCTGCTGCTCGCCCCCAGACAGCGTTCCGGCGATCTGGGCGCGCCGCTCCGCCAGGCGCGGAAACAGCGCGAACACGCGCGCGCGGTCGCTCGCGACGCCCGGGTCGGAGCGTGCGTACGCGCCCATCGCGAGGTTCTCGTCGACGCTCAGACGCGAGAACACGCCGCGCCCCTCGGGAACCATAACCAGTCCCGCGCGTGCCCGCCGGAATGCGGCGATGCCCGAGAGATCCCGCTCGCCGAAAGCGATCGATCCCGCCGCCGCCGGAACGAGGCCCGCGATCGCGCGCAGCGTGGAGGATTTGCCCGCCCCGTTGGCGCCGATCAGGCAGACGAGCTCGCCTCGGGCGACCTCGAGATCGATCCCCTTCACCGCGCGGATGCCGCCATAGCGCACCTCCAGTCCGCGGATCTCGAGGAGCTTCACTGGGTCCGCTCCGCGGACGGGGCGCCGAGATACGCTTCCACGACTTTCGGATCGCGCTGCACTTCGGCGGGAGCCCCTTCGGCGATGCGCCGGCCGTAGTCGAGCACCAGCACCCGGTCGCATACGTTCATCACCAGGCGCATGTCGTGCTCGATGAGGAGTATCGTTGTGCCGTCCTTGCGGATGCGCTCGAGTAGCCCGCGCAGCGCGGCGGTCTCCGAGGCGTTCATCCCCGCGGCGGGCTCGTCGAGGGCGAGCAACACCGGGTCGGTGGCGAGCGCGCGCGCGATCTCGAGCCGGCGCTGGTCACCGTAGGGCAGGCTTCCCGCGGCCTCGTTCGCCCTGGAGGCGATGCCGACGTACTCGATGAGCTCCGCCGCGCGGCGTTCGATCGCCGCCTCCTCCTCCCGGGTCGCCGCATCGCGCAGCACCGCGCCGAGCACCCCGGCGCGCGTGCGCACGTGCCGGCCGATCATCACGTTCTCGAGCGCGGACAGATTGGCGAACAGGCGGATGTTCTGGAAGGTTCGCCCTATGCCCCGCGCCGCGATCCGGTCGGGCTTCAAGCCGGCGATGCTGCGTCCATCGAGCGTGAATGAGCCCCCGTCGAGAGGAGCCAGGCCGGTAAGCAGGTTGAAGAGCGTGGTCTTGCCGGCGCCGTTGGGGCCGATCAGCCCGAATATCTGACCGCGGGAAATGGAGAAGCTGACGTCGGCGAGCGCCTCGATGCCGCCGAAGCGCTTGCTCACGTTCGTCGCCTCGAGCAGCGGGCTCACCGCACCCTCCCCGCCACCGAGCGATCGCGCGCGGCGAGCTCGCGCTTCCTCACCGCGGAAGGCCACAGGCCCCCCGGGCGCAGTGCCATCACCAGCACCAGCGCGAATCCGAAAATCAGCATGCGGATCACTTCCGGCTCGATCAGCACCCTGCCGAAAACCTGCTTCTGCGCCGGCTCGACCGTGAAGCGCAGGAATTCCGGAACGAAGGACAGGAGCATCGCGCCCAGGATCACGCCCCACACATTGCCCATGCCGCCCAGCACGACCATGGAGACGACCATGATCGACTCGACCAGGACGAAGCTCTCGGGCGAGACGAAACCCTGGATCGCCGAGAACATGCCGCCCGCAACGCCGCCGAAGCTCGCGCCCATCGCGAAAGCGAGCAGCTTCAGGCGCGTCGTGTCGATGCCCATCGCACGCGCGGCGATCTCGTCTTCGCGGATCGCCTCCCATGCACGGCCGATGCGGGAGTTCTGCAGGCGCAGGCAGATGAAGATCACCGCCAGCAGCACCAGCAGCAGGAAATAGTAGTACCGGATCGGGCCGCTGAACGTAAGGCCGAGAAATGAATCGGACTTCGAGAAGTCGATTCCGTCGAGCCGGAACGGATCGATGCGCGCGATGCCCTGCGGGCCGTTGGTGATGTTCACCGGGCGCGACAGGTTGTTGAGGAAGATACGCACGATCTCGCCGAAGCCGAGCGTCACGATCGCGAGATAGTCGCCGCGCAGCTTGAGCGTGGGCGCGCCTATCAGGACACCGAAGAGCGCCGCCACCGCGGCGCCGATCGGCAGGATCGCCCAGAACGGCCAGTGGATGCCGAAGTGCGGCGAGGCGAGGAGCGCGTACACGTAGGCGCCCACGGCATAGAAAGCGATGTAGCCGAGGTCGAGCAGCCCGGCGAAACCGACCACGATGTTCAGGCCCAGCGACAGGAGCACGAACAGGAACGCGAGGTTGGTGATGCGCACCCAGGTGGTTCCAACCGCCGCGAGCGCGAACGGCAGCGCGAGCAGCGCCAGCGCGACTGCGACCGCGCCGATCCAGGGCGCGGCCGGGTGCCGCTTCAGGCGCGCCAGCGCTTCGGCCATCTACGCCCGGTCCCCCACGCGCTCGCCCAGCAGCCCCGAAGGCCGCAGCACCAGCACGGCGATCAGCACGATGAAGGCGAACACGTCCTGGTAGTTGGAGCCGAATACGTTCCCGGTCAGGTCGCCGATATAGCCCGCGCCCAGCGCCTCCACCACGCCGAGGAGCACGCCGCCGAGCATTGCTCCGGGAATGTTGCCGATGCCGCCCAGCACCGCCGCGCAGAACGCCTTCAGCCCGAGTTGCGAGCCCATGGTGTAGTGGGCGATGCCGTAGTAGCTCGCCACCATTACGCCCGCGACGGCGGCGAGGGCGGCGCCGATGACGAAGGTGAGGGCGATGATGCGGTCGGCGTCTATGCCCATGAGCGCCGCGACCTGAGGGTCGTGCGCGGTTGCGCGCATCGCGGTGCCGAGCCGGGTCCGGTACACGAGCCCCGCGAGCCCCGCCATCGTCAGCACCGAGATCGCGATGATCGCGATCTGCACGCCGGTGATGGTCGCCCCGCCGACCGTGTACGACTGCACCTTGAGAACCTGCGGGAAGGCAAGCGGGTTGCGGCTCCAGATCATCATCGCCAGGTGCTGGAGGATGATCGATACGCCGATCGCCGTGATCAGCGGCGCCAGCCGCGGCGCGCCCCGCAGAGGCCGGTACGCCATTCGCTCCATCGCATAGCCGACGAGCATGCACGCGGGAATCGCGCAGCCGGTGGCGATGAGAACTACGACGAGGGGCGGCAGGCCCATCGGCACGAGCGCGCCGATCACGGTATAGGCCACCATCGCGCCGATCATCACCACCTCGCCGTGCGCGAAATTGATCAGCTGGATGATGCCGTAGACCATGGTGTAGCCGAGCGCGACCACGGCATAGACGGCTCCGAGGGTCAGCCCGTTGATCAGCTGCTGGATGAAGATGTCCATGCGCGTTCAGGAAAAGAAAACGGCACCCGCGGGTGCCGTTCTGGAGACATCTTTCAAGTGCGCTTACTTCTTCGAAGCTTCCCCGGCGTTCGATGACGATGACTGAGCGATGAAGTCCTCGTACCTGATGGTCTTGCCGCTCTTGATGATGGCGATCGGGGTGAGCTCACCCGCCTTCATGGTGAAGATCGTCATTTCGGCGTCGCTGCGGTCGCCCTTGGAGTCGAAGACGATCTTCCCGGTGGCGCCGGCGTAGTCGATCTTCTGCAGCTCGGGCAGGTATTTCGCGGGATCGGCCGAATTCGCCTTCTTCATCGCCGCGATCAGCAGATTCGCAGCATCGTAGGTGAAGGGCGAATACAGGATCGGGTCGATATTGAAGCGCTTCTTGTACGCGTCCAGGAATTTCTTCGACGCCGCCTGGGGGGGAATGCCGGCCTGCGAGCACAGCAAGCCGTCCGCGGCCTCGCCCGCGAGCTGCTTCATCTTGTCGGTGCAGGAACCGTCGCCGAAGGAGAACACCGCCTTGATGCCAAGCTCGCGTCCCTGCCTGAGCAGGGGACCGCCGGTGGCGTCCATGCCGCCGTAGAACACGGCGTCGGGATTCTGTCCCTTCACCTTGGTGAGCACCGCCTTCCAGTCGGTAGTCTTGTCGGTGCCTCGCTCCCGCGGAAGCACCTTGACGCCGGCAGCGGCGAGCGTCTTCTCCACCTCGTTCGCGAGGCCCTCGCCGTAGGCGGTGGCATCGTCGATCACCGCCGCGAGCTTGGGCTTCACCGTCGCGGCCAGGTAGTTCGCGATCGCCGGACCCTGCTGATCGTCGCGCCCGACCACGCGGAAGACGTTCTTGAATCCCTGCTCGGTGAGTTTCGGGTTGGTGGCCGACCCGGTGATCATGGGGATCGGCGGATTGGCCCCGTTGTATACCGCCGAGGCGGGAATGGTGACGCCCGAGTTGAGGTGCCCGACCACCCCGGCGACCTTGGTGTCGACGAGCTTCTGCGCCACGGTAGTGCCGACCTTGGGGTCGGCCTGGTCGTCGAGCGAGATGAGGTCGAACTGCACGTCCTTCCCGTCGATCTTGACTCCCGCCGCGTTGGCCTCCTCGATCGCGAGCCGTGCGCCGTTCTCGTTGTCCTTGCCGAGGTGGGCGATTCCGCCGGTCAGCGGCGCGACGCTGCCGATGACGACCGACACCTTCCCGGAGGCCGGCGCCTTCTTGTCGCCGCAGCCGGAAACGGCCGCAACAGCAATCGCAACGACGAACACAGGGATGCGAGTCATGGCGGCCTCCGGTTTCAGGGCGGAACCTACTTGACGGTCAGGACGAACTTCGCGAGCGTCTTGGCCTCGTCGTCGTTCACTGTCCCGTTCGGCGGCATCGGGATCGGGCCCCAGACGCCGGTCGAGCCCTCCCGGATCTTCTTCGTCAAGTAGGCCTCCGCGTCCTTGCGGCCCTTGTACTTCGCCGCGACGTCCTTGTACGCGGGTCCGACCAGCTTCTTGTCCAGCGCGTGGCAGCTGAGGCAGGCCTTGTCCTTGAGCAGCTGCTGCGCGTCCGCCGCAAATGCCGCGCCGCTGGACAGTGCCAGGCCGAGCGAGGCCGAAATGACTATGAGTTTCATGAGATCTCCTGGGTCCAAAAAAGTCGCGCCATGCTACTGGATTTTCCCCCGCTTGGAAACCTGCTCGACGAGATCTTCCAGCCGCTCGATGGGAGGCAGGCAGCTCGTGCCTTCGCACACCCAGGCGTTTACCCGGCTGTCCGCCGGCTTCGCGAGCGCCGGCGGCAGGCCGGTGGCCTCGTCGTCGATCGCGATCACCATGGTCTGCGGGGCATAGCGCTGCGCCAGCTCGCGGCGCCAGCGGCGCAATTCGCCCTCGGGGCCGCGCAGAATGACGGTGCGCGTCGGCTGCTGGTGCTCTTCCAGGGCGGCGAGCAGCGTCGCGTGCCCTCCCGGGTGCTCGCTCAGCTCGGCGTGGAACTGCGCGAGCGTGCGTTCGGCGGCGAGAGCGTAGCGCGCCTCGCCCGTCAGATAGTGCAGGCGCTGCAGCGCGAACGCCGCGGTGCCGTTGCCCGAGGGGGTGGCGTTCTCGTAGCCGGGTTTCGGGCGGTGGATCAGCTTCTCGTGATCGTGGCTGGTGAAGAAGAAACCGCCTTTCTCCCTATCCTCGAACTGCTCCAGCAGCACGTCTGCCAGGTCTTCGGCGAACGCGAGGGCCTCCGGGTCGAACTGCGCCTGCAGCATCTCCAGGAGCGCCGCGACCAGGAAGGCGTAGTCGTCGAGATAGGCATTGAGGTGGGCTTTTCCGTCCTTGTAGGTGGCGAGCAGCCGGCCGTTCTTCCACATCGTTCCGCGGATGAAGCCGAGTGCCTTTGCAGCGGAGGCGAGCCAGTCCTCGCGGCCGAACACGACGGCGGCCCGCGCCATCCCGGCGATCATGAGCGCGTTCCAGCTGACCAGCACCTTCTCGTCGCGCCCGGGGCGCACGCGTTTCTCACGCGCTTGGAAGAGCTTCCTTCTGCCCGAAGCGAGCAGGTCCTCCGCTCCTTTTTCCAGGGACGAGCCGACCACCCGCAGATGCCAATGCGCGTTCTCGAAGTTGGGCGGGCCGTCGAGCCCGTAGTACGGCGCAAGCACGGCGTATTCGTCCGCGGTCAGCAGCGCGCGCACCTCGTCGGGGGTCCAGACGTAGAACTTGCCTTCCTCGTGCTCCGAATCGGCGTCGAGCGAGGAGTAGTAACCCCCCTCGGGAGATTGCATCTCGCGCATGACCCAAGCCGCCGTCTCCTCGGCGACGCGCGCAAACAGGGGATTCCGCGTCGCGGTCCAGGCGTCCGCGTACAGGCGCAGCAGCGGGCCGTTGTCGTAGAGCATTTTCTCGAAGTGCGGAATCATCCATTCCGCATCGACGCTGTAGCGCGAGAAGCCCCCGCCGAGATGATCGTAGATGCCGCCGAGCGCCATGCGCTCGAGCGTAAACGTCGCGATTCGCTCCGCGGCGCCGTCGCCCGCGGCGGCGGAGCGCCGCAGGCAGAACTCGAGCTCGGCGGGATGCGGGAACTTGGGCGCTCCGCCGAAACCTCCGAAGCGCGAATCGAAGCTGCTCTTCAGGCTGCGCAGCGCCGCCGCGATCGGCGCGGCCGACAGCTCCGAGTGGTGAGCCGGCGCGCCGCCCTGCATGCCCTCGAAGGTGGCGAGCAGGGTCTGGTTCTGCTTGGCGATCTCCTCGCGGTGGTCGCGGTAGGCCCGCGCTATGCGCTCCAGCACCTGGGGGAATCCCGGCAGGTTGTAGCGCGGCTCCTTCGGAAAATAGGTGCCGCCGAAAAAGGGCTCGCCCTCTGGCGTGAGGAACATGGTGAGCGGCCAGCCGCCGGTACGCTGCGCGAGCATCTGGTGAGCGAGCTGGTAGATCTGGTCGAGGTCCGGGCGCTCCTCGCGATCCACCTTGATGTTGATGAACAGGCGGTTCATCACCTCCGCGACCGCCGGGTCCTCGAAGGATTCGTGCGCCATCACGTGGCACCAGTGGCAGGCGGAGTAGCCGACCGAAAGCAGGATCGGCTTGTCATCGGCGCGCGCGCGGGCGAGCGCTTCCTCGCCCCAGGGATGCCAGTCGACCGGATTGTCGGCGTGCTGCTGGAGATAAGGGCTGGTTTCCTGCGCGAGACGGTTGGGCATGACCGGGGACTGCGAAGGCGTTCCCCCAGTGTAGACTTGCCCGCATGCACATTCAACGCCGCCGCGCGCTGCTCGCCCTCGCCGCCGGAATCGGACTGCATCCGGCGCTACGCACCGCGCTGGCGCAAGCGAAGGAGGGCGTGCGCACCGTCAAGGGCCAAGTCAGCGTCAACGGCAGGCCGGCCGCCTTGGGATCTCTCATTCGCCCCGGCGACACCATCGAGGTCGGAAAGGACGCGCTCGCCGCTTTCGTCGTGGGCCAGGACGCGTTTCTCATGCGGAGCAACAGCCGCGCCGAGCTGGCCGGCGGCGGCGCCCTGGTCGCCGCCGTGCAGCTCGTCACCGGCGGACTTCTTTCGGTGTTCGGCGGCGGGTCACACCGCCTGACGACCTCGACGGCGACCATCGGCGTGCGCGGAACCGGTGCGTACATGGAAGCCGAGCCCTGGCGGACCTATTTCTGCCTGTGCTACGGCAGGGCCGAGGTCGCCACAAAGGAGGGAGGAGCGCGCGAGTCCTACTCGACGCAGCACCACGATGCGCCGCGCTACATCTACGGCGACGGACGCAAGCAGGCGATCGCGCCGGCGAGCGTTTCCAACCACACCGACGCCGAGCTGATCCTGCTCGAGTCGCTCGTCGGAAGGACCCCGCCTGCGAGTTTCATGGACAGCCCGCTCAAGTACTAGCCGTCCGTTATCGCACCCTTGCTCGCGGTGGAAACCAATTTCATGTACTTCGCCATCAGGCCGCGGGTGTAGCGCGGCTTCGGCTGCTTCCACTTCTTCCTTCGCGCGGCGAGCTCCTTCGCCGGAACGTTCAGCTGCAGCAGGCGCTTCTTCGCGTCGATGGTGATCGAATCGCCTTCCTTCACCAGCGCGATGGTCCCGCCGACGTAGGCCTCGGGCGCGACGTGACCCACCACCATGCCCCAGGTTCCGCCAGAAAAACGCCCGTCCGTGACGAGTCCAACCGATTCCCCGAGCCCTTGCCCGATCAGCGCGGAGGTCGGCGCGAGCATCTCCTGCATGCCGGGGCCGCCCTTCGGCCCTTCGTAACGGATCACGATCACGTCGCCCGGCTTGATCTTCTTCGCGAGTATCGCCTTCATCACCGCGTTCTCGGAGTCGAACACGCGCGCCGGCCCGGTGATCGAGGTCTGCTTCAATCCCGTGATCTTGGCGACGCAGCCCTCGGTGGCGAGATTGCCCTTGAGGATCGCGAGGTGGCCCTGCGCGTACATCGGGTTGCTCCAGGGCCGGATGACGTCCTGGTCCGCTCGCGGCTCGTCGGGCACGCCGGCGAGCTCTTCGGCCAGGGTGCGGCCGGTGATCGTCAGGCATTCCCCGTGCAGCACGCCGTGCACCAGCAGCATTTTCAGCACTTGCGGGGGCCCGCCCGCGGCGTGGAAATCCGTAGCGACGTACTGGCCCGAAGGCTTGAGGTTGCACAGCACCGGGACTTTCCTGCGCACGCGCTCGAAGTCGTCGAGCGTCCATTTCACGCCCGCCGCGCTGGCGATGGCGAGGTAATGCAACACCGCGTTGGTCGAGCCGCCGGTCGCCATCACCAGCGCTATCGCGTTCTCGATCGACTTGCGCGTGATGATGTCGCGCGGCCGGATGTTGTTGCGGATCGCGTTCACCAGCACCCGCGCCGACTGCGCGGAGGAGTCCGCCTTCTCCGGGTCGGGAGAGGCGAGCTGCGAAGAGTTCAGCAAACTCATGCCCAGCGCCTCGAATGACGAGGACATGGTGTTGGCGGTGTACTGGCCGCCGCAGGCGCCCACCGACGGGCAGGCGTTCTTCTCGATGCCGTCGAAATCCTCCTGCGAGATCTTCCCCGCGGCGCGCGCGCCCACCGCTTCGAAAGGCGACACGATGGTGAGCTTCTGGCCTTTCCAGAATCCCGGCTTGATCGTGCCGGCGTAGACGAAGATCCCGGGCACGTTGATGCGCGCCATCGCCATCATGGCACCGGGCATGTTCTTGTCGCAACCGCCGACGCAGATCACGCCGTCCATCTGCTGGCCGTTCACCGCGGTCTCGATCGCGTCCGCGATCACCTCGCGCGAGATGAGCGAGTACTTCATGCCCTCGGTGCCCATGCCGATGCCGTCGGTGACGGTCGGGAAGCCGAACACCTGCGGCATCGCTCCCGCCGCCTTCACCGCGGCGGCGGCGCTGTCGACCAGCGGCTGGATGCCGGCGTTGCACGGGTTCATGGTGGAGTGGCCGTTGGCGACGCCGACGATCGCCTTGTCGAAGTCGCCGTCGCCGAAGCCCACCGCGCGCAGCATCGCGCGGTTGGGCGAGCGCGCGTCGCCATGGGTGATCGTTTTGCTTCTCCAGTTGTCGGCCATGTCGAAGAACTCCGTGTTACGCTTCCGCCGATTTTACTTGAACTCCCAGGCGGCCCGAGCATGCTCGTCCACCCGAACTTCGATCCCGTCGCCATCCACCTCGGGCCCCTCGCCGTGCGCTGGTACGGCCTCATGTACCTGGTGGGCTTCGGCCTCGCGTTCTGGCTGGGGCGCCTGCGCATCAAGCAATCGAAAGCCGGCCGCGTCACCTACGAGGCCCTCGACGATCTGCTGTTCTTCGGCGTGCTCGGCGTGGTGCTGGGCGGGCGGCTCGGCTACGTGCTGTTCTACAAGCCGGGCTACTACCTTTCCCATCTGCTCGAGATCCCGGCCGTGTGGCACGGCGGGATGTCCTTTCACGGCGGGTTTCTGGGTGTGCTGCTTGCGGTGTGGTGGGTGGCGAGAAAGCACGAGCTGCGCTGGCTCGAAGTCACCGATTTTCTCGCTCCGCTCAGCCCGCTCGCCTTCGCGGCGGGAAGGCTGGGCAACTTCATCAACGGCGAGCTGCCCGGCCGCGTCACCAGCGTGCCCTGGGGCATGGTGTTTCAGGGCGGAGGCGCTCTCCCGCGCCATCCTTCGCAGCTCTACCAGTTCGCCCTGGAAGGGCTGCTGCTGTTCGCGATCCTGTGGATCTACTCGGCCAGGCAGAGGCCCGTGGGCGCGGTGTCGGCGGCGTTCCTCATCGGTTACGGGGCCTTGCGTTTCGCGGTCGAATTCTTCAGAGAGCCCGATGATTTTCTTGGGCTTCTTGCGCTGAATCTCTCCATGGGACAGTGGTTGTCTCTGCCCATGATCTTGGCCGGGGCCGGCATGCTCCTGTGGGCTTGGCGGCGGCCGCAGAAGGTCTAAAATGAAGCGTGCCATGGCCGAAGCAAGGAGCGACCACATGCAGGCTCAGATGAAGGAGCGCTTGCGGGAGTTGCAGCTCGAACACCGGGACCTGGACAGCGCGATCCACCGAATCTCAGACGACCCCAGCCACGATCAGCTCGCCCTCACCCGCATGAAGCGCCGCAAGCTCCTAATCAAGGACCAGATCTCCTGGATCGAGCGCCAGCTCGACCCCGACATCCCCGCCTGAAGAGCGGCCTCACCCGAGCCCGCGCGCGATGAGCGACGCGCCGCTCGCGAGCAGCAGGATCGCCACCCCCCGCATCACCATCTCGCGTGAAATCGCGCGGAAGATCTTCGACGCAAGGTAGACCGCGAACAGCCCCGCCGGGATCGCCGCGGCTGCCGCGATCCACACGCCGTCCTGCATCAGGAGGCCCGTAACCGCGAACGCGACCAGGCGCAGCCCGATGCTGAAGATGGTGGTGAGAGTCATGGTGGCGCGGAACTGCTCCTTGCTCAAGGGACGGTGCGAGAGGTAGATCGCGTAAGGCGGGCCGCCCGCGCCGAAGAGCGTTCCGGACAGTCCTCCGCAGAACCCTGCGAAGAACGCCCAGTTGCGGCTGACGGTCGCGAGGGCCCCGCCGCGCGAAAGACTGTAGAGCGCGTAGCTGAGGACGAAGACGCCCAGCGCGATCAGCGACGCGTTGCGCGGCAGGTTTACCAGCAGCGTCGTCCCGGTGACGATCCCGACGATCATCAGCGGCACCATGCGCGCGATGTCGCCGAGCAGGGCGTTTCTCGGGTTCTCGAGCCCCAGCCGCAGGCCGTTGCCGAAGTCCACGATCGCGAACACCGCCAGCGCGAAAGGCAGCGGGACGAAGAAGGTCGCGAGCGGAATGGTGACCAGGGCCGAGCCGAAGCCGGTGAGGCCCTGGATGAATCCGCCGACGAAGGCGATCGGCGCGAGCGCAAGCGCCGCCGCCGCGCCTTCCAGGATCATCGGGAGCGGCGCGCCCTAGGCAAGCGCGCGCGCCAGCACTTGGGCGACGTGCACCGCCTTTCGCGATGCACCGTCGGCGATCTGATGGCGGCAGCTGGTGCCGTCGGCGACGAGAAGCGTGTCTTCACCCGCCGCGCGGACCCTGGGAAGCAGCGAAAGCTCGGCCATCTTCATCGACACCGCGTAGTGATCCGCCTCGTAGCCGAAGCTGCCCGCCATGCCGCAGCAGGAGGATTCGACCGTTTCCACCTTCAGCCCGGGCACGAGCGAAAGCGCCCGCTGCACCGCCGGCATGGCGCCGAAGGCCTTCTGGTGGCAATGTCCGTGCAGCAGCGCGCGGTTCTCGGCGAGGGGCTTGAGCTGCAACGCGAGCCGTCCGGCCTCGTGCTCGCGCGCGAGGAACTCCTCGAAGAGCAGCGCCTGCGACGCGAGCGCCTCCGTCTCGGCTCCCGGAAGCATCGACCTGAACTCGTCGCGCAGGCCGAGAAGACAGGACGGCTCCAGGCCCACCACCGGGACGCCGCGCTCGACGTAGGGCTTGAGAGACGCGAGCACGCGCGTGGCCTCGACTCTCGCCTTATCCACCATCCCCGCCGAAAGAAACGTCCTGCCGCAGCAGAGCGGCCGCCCGCCGTCAACGGCGCGGGCAACGTGCACGCCGTAGCCGGCCCGGTCGAGCACGGCCAGCGCCGCGCGCGCGTTCTCCGGCTCGAAGTAGTTGTTGAACGTGTCGACGAAGAGCACGACTTCTCCGGCCTTGCCGCTGCTTGCCCAGCTGCGCAGGGAATTCAGGAACGAGCCGCGCCACCTTGGCAGCGAGCGCTGCGCGGCGAAGCCGAGCCAGCGCTTGCCCGCCGCCTGCAGCGCGTTCGCGTAGCGCGCGGTTCGCGCCGCCCAGGGCGCGTAGCGCGGCAGATAGGCGATGAGTTTCTGCCGCACCGAGTAGCCGTGGCGAGCGTGGTAGTGGTGGAGAAACTCGATCTTCATCTTCGCCATGTCGACGCCGGTCGGGCACTCGCGCTTGCAGCCCTTGCAGGACACGCACAGGTCCAGCGTGTCGAACATCTCGTCCGAGGTGAACGCATCGGGGCCCAATTGCCCCGAGAGGGCGAGGCGCAGCGTGTTGGCGCGGCCGCGGGTGAGGTGCTTCTCGTCGCCCGTGGCGCGGAACGACGGGCACATGGTGCCCGCGTCGAACTTGCGGCAATGGCCGTTGTTGTTGCACATCTCGACCGCGGCGGCGAATCCCGTGCTCGCGGCGTCCGGGACGCTCCACTCGCTCCAGTCGAGCGCGGCATCGAGCCTGGTGATCGCGTAGCCCGGCCCGAAGCGGAACAGGCTGCGGTCGTCCTGCTTCGACGGGCGCACGATCTTTCCCGGATTCATCAGTCCCTTCGGGTCGAACAGGTCCTTGATCTCGGCCAGCGCCCCGGCGAGCCGCTCGCCGATGATCGGCGCTATCCACTCCGAGCGCACCAGCCCGTCGCCGTGCTCGCCCGAGTACGCCGCGCCCTTGTACTTCTTCACCAGGGCGCAGGCTTCCTCGGCGATCGCGCGCATCTTCCCCGCCCCGTCGGTCTTCATGTTGAGCACCGGCCGCACGTGCAGCGTCCCCACCGACGCGTGCGCATACCAAGTGCCTTCGGTGCCGTGCTTGCGGAACACCCGGGTGAGGGCATCGGTGTATTCCGCGAGATGCTCCAGCGGCACCGCGCAATCCTCGATGAAGGAAACCGGCTTGCCGTCGCCCTTCATCGACATCATGATGTTGAGGCCCGCCTTCCTCACCTCCCAGACGTCGCGCTGCAGGGCGGCGTCGGCGATCCGGATCACGCTGTCGGAGTGGCCGAGGTCGCCCATCAGCTCCGCCAGCTCCTGCAGCCGGTCCGCAGGACCGTCGCGATCCTCGCCGGCGAATTCCACCAGCAGGATCGCGTCGGGGTCGCCGCGGATGAATTTCTCGACCACGGAGCGATACGCCGGGTTGCCGCGCGCGAGGCCGATCATGGTGCGGTCGACCAGCTCCACCGCGGTGGGGGCGAGCTTCACGATGTGCTGCGGCGCCTCCATCGCGCGCCGGAAGCTCGCGAAGTGGCACACGCCCAGGGCCCTGAAGCGCGGCAGCGGCGTGAGCTTGAGATGGATCCGCTTCGAGTAGGCGAGCGTGCCTTCCGAGCCGACCAGCAGCTGCGCGAAATTCCAGTCCGAGGCCGGCTTCACCAGATCGAGGTTGTAGCCCTGCACCCGCCGCAGCACCTTGGGCCAGCGCGCCTCGATTTCGTCGGCCTCGCGCTCGGCGATGCGGCTGATCTTGCGCGCGAGCTCGACATAGCCCGCCGGCGCGGCGAGCCGCTCGAGGCTTCCCGCCACCGGGCCGAAGTGATATTCCGCACCGTCGGCGAGCAGCGCATCGATGCCGAGCACGTTGTGCACCATGTTGCCGTAGCGGATCGACCGGGACCCGCAGGAATTGTTGCCCGCCATGCCGCCGATCGTCGCCTGCGCGCTGGTGGACACGTCGACGGGAAACCACAGGCCGTGCGGGCGCAGCCGCGCGTTCAGTGCGTCCAGCACCACCCCGGGCTCGACCACCGCGGTGGCGCGCTCGCGGTCGACCGAGACGACGCGGTTGAGATACTTCGAGTTGTCGATGACCAGCGCGGCGCCCACCGCCTGCCCGCACTGCGAGCTGCCGGCGCCGCGCGCGAGGATCGGAATGCCTTCCTCCACCGCGATCTGCATCGCGATCTTCGCGTCCTGTTCGGTCTTCGGCACGACGACGCCGACCGGATCGATCTGGTAGATCGAGGCGTCCGTCGAATAACGGCCGCGGCTGCCTGCGTCGAAAAGCACCTCGCCCTCGATCTCGCGCGCGAGGCGCCGCGCGAGCGCGCTGTCACCGGCGCGCGGGTGAAATGAAACGCTGGAAACGTTCGAAGGCGCTCGGTCCATCCGGCAGCTACGCGGCGGCGGATTCCTTCTCCGCCTCGAGCATCGCTTCGAGCAGCACTTCGGGCGATTGCGCGCCTTCGACCGCCAGCCGCTTGTTGAAGATGAAGAAGGGCACGCCGTTCACGCCCATGGCGCGCGCCTGGTTCTCCTCTTCAGCGACCGTCCGGCGCAGGCTCTCGTCGGCGAGCGCGACTTCGGCCTCCTTGCGATCCAGCCCCGCCCCGGCCGCGACGCGCAGCAGCGTCGGCTCATCGGTGAGATCGGCGCCGTCGACGAAGAACGCCTTCAGCAGGGCCTCCTTCATCGCGCCCTGGACGCCGCTCAGGCGGGCCCGCTCGATCAGCGCGTGCGCCGCGAGCGTGTTCGGCTGGCGCTCGATCTTGTCGAAAGCGAACGCGATACCGAGCTGCGCTCCCGCGTGCACCAGCCGGTCGTGCGCGCTGTAGCCGCGCGCGCCGAATTTCTTCGCGATGTAGTCGGCTCGGGTGAT
Organism: Burkholderiales bacterium; assembly: GCA_035519135.1. GTDB lineage: Bacteria > Pseudomonadota > Gammaproteobacteria > Burkholderiales > SG8-39 > VBDM01. The sequence goes on from DATIWX010000092.1 coordinate 57,294, forward strand.
ACCCTCGCGGGGAAGGTCCGGGTTCAGCTCGAAGGGGTGGAAGACGATTTCCGGCGCCGGCGCCCCGGGACGGCGCTGCCGGTAGAGATCGAGCGCGGCCTCGAGGCGGCGCTTGCCGATGAAGCACCAGGGGCAGACCACGTCGGAGACGATGTCGATGGAGAGTGTCATGGGGTTCTTTCTGGAGCGAATGGAGAGCCTGCGCCATGATACCGCAGGCTTGAGCAAGATCATGGTCCGGGAGGGCTTTTCCGATAAACTAGCCGACTCGTCCACACGAGCGAGTCCAGCATGAGCCACAGGAGCGGACGCCACTTCCTGCAGATCCCCGGCCCCACCAACGTCCCGGACCGGGTCCTGCGCGCCATCGACCGCGCGACCGTGGATCATCGCGGCCCGGAATTCGGGCGCATGACCCTCGAGGTCCTGGAAGGCCTGAAGAGCGTCTTCCAGACGAAGCAGCCGGTGGTGATCTATCCGGCCTCGGGCACGGGCGCCTGGGAAGCCGCGCTGGTCAACACGCTCTCGCCCGGCGACCGCGTGCTCATGTTCGAGACCGGGCATTTCGCGAGCCTGTGGAACAAGATGGCGACGCGCCTCGGCCTGTCGATCGAGCTCGTGCCCACCGACTGGCGCCGCGGCGTCGACCCGGCGGCGGTGGAGGCGAAGCTGGAGGAGGACCGCGCCCAGTCGAGTAAAGCGGCGATCAAGGCGGTGTGCGTGGTGCACAACGAAACCTCCACGGGCGCTACGAGCCGCATCGGCGCGATCCGCAAGGCGATCGACGCGGCGGGCCATCCCGCGCTCTACCTGGTCGATACGATCTCGTCCCTGGCCTCGATCGACTACCGCCACGACGAGTGGGGCGTGGACGTCACCGTCGCCGGCTCGCAGAAGGGCTTGATGCTGCCGCCGGGGCTGTCGTTCAACTGCGTCAGCGAGAAGGCCCTCAAGGCCTCGAAGTCGGCCAAGCTGGCGCGCTCCTACTGGAGCTGGGACGAGATGCTCGCCAACAACAAGACGGGCTACTTCCCCTACACGCCCGCGACCAATCTCCTCTACGGCCTGCACGAAGCGCTGAAGATGCTCGCCGAGGAAGGCCTGCAGAACGTATTTGCGCGCCACGCGCGCCACGCCGAGGCGACGCGGCGCGCGGTGCGCGCCTGGGGCCTGGAGATCCTGTGCAGCGTGCCCGAGGAGTACTCGAATTCGCTCACCACGGTGATGATGCCCGCGGGGCACGACGCCGACCGGCTGCGCAAGCTCATCCTCGAGGCCTACGACATGTCGCTCGGCACCGGCCTCGGCCGCCTCGCCGGCAAAGTGTTTCGCATCGGGCATCTCGGCGACTTCAACGACCTCACTCTCGCCGGCACGCTCGCCGGCGTGGAGATGGGGCTGGAGCTCGCCGGAGTGCCTCACAAGAAGGGCGGCGTGCTCGCGGCTTTCGAGCACCTCACCGAGAGCGCGCGCGCCCCATCCCGCAAAGTCGCCTAACCCTCTAGGAGGAGGAGCAATGAAGCAATCGCGCACGGCCGCATGGGCGGCCATTCCGTTCGCCGCCGCATCTGCGATAACCCCGGCGCCTGCCGGTGCCGCCTGGGAGCCGACCAAGCCGGTCGAGATCGTCGTCGCAGCCGGCGCGGGCGGCGCATCCGACCAGATGGCGCGGATGATGCAGTCGGCGATCCAGAAGAACAAGCTGATGAAGCAGCCGATGATCGTATCGCTCAAAGGCGGCGCGTCGGGCGCCGAGGCGCTGATGTACATGAAGTCGGGCGCCGGCGACCCCAACCGGGTCCTCATCGCCTACTCGCTCATATACATGCTGCCGATCTCGGCCAAGATCCCGTTCAACTGGCGCGAGCTGACGCCGGTCGCGGTGGTCGCGCTCGACCAGTTCGTGCTGTGGGACAACACCACGCTGCCCTACAAGAACGTCAAGGAATTCGTCGCGGCCGCCAAGTCCGCGAACCCGCCGTTCAAGATGGGCGGCACCGGCTCGCGGCGCGAGGACCAGGTCCTGTCGGTCTTCATGGAGAAGAAGACCGGCGCGAAATTCGCCTACCTGCCCTACAAGTCGGGCGGCGAGGCCGCAACGCAGCTGGTCGGCAACCACACCCAGGCGAACGTGAACAACCCGTCCGAGAACCTCGAGGTGTGGCGCGCCGGGCAGGTGCGCGCGCTGTGCGTGTTCGACAAGGAACGCATCCAGTACAAGACCAAGGTCACGGACAAGCAATCCTGGAACGACATCCCGACCTGCAAGGAAGAGGGGCTGGACGTGCAATACCTGATGCTGCGGGCGATGTTCCTCCCGGGCAAGGCGACCCCCGAGCAGAAGGACTTCTACATCGATCTCTTCCGGAAGGTCTCGCAGACCGCCGACTACAAGGACTACATGGAGAAGCAGGCGCTGAAGCCCGTCTTCCTCACCGGCGATGCGATGCTGAAGTTCCTCGAGGAAGACGACGCGCTCAACAAGAGCCTGATGATCGAAGCGGGGTTCGACAAGTGAATGGCTGACCCGGCCGAGGAACCGCGCGCGGTCGCGAGCACGCGCGCGGTCGACATCGCCGTTTCCCTGCTGCTGCTCGCCTTCGCGGCGCTGATGGCGTTCGACAACTGGCGCAGCGGGGCCGGCTGGGCGAGCGACGGACCGAAGGCGGGCTACTTTCCCTTCTACCTCGCGCTGCTCCTCGGCGCGGCCAGCCTCTACGGCCTGGTCAAGGCGGTTCTCCACCGCGCGGGGGCAGGATCGCCCTTCGTCAATCGCGACCAGCTGCGGCGCGTCATGCAGGTGCTCGTGCCGACTTTCCTCTTCTGCCTCTTCACGCAGTGGCTCGGCCTGTACGTGGCGAGCTTTCTGCTCATCGCCGGCTTCATGCGCTGGGTCGGCGGGATCGCCTGGTGGAAGTCGGTCCTGACGAGCTTCCTGTTCGCCGTCGCGATGTTCGTGACTTTCGACGTCGCGTTCGACGTGATCATGCCCAAGGGCCCGCTCGAGGCCCTGCTCGGGTTCTAGACCGTGGAAGCGCTCGGCCTCCTGCTGCACGGCTTCGAGGTGCTGCTCACATTCAAGACGCTGTCCCTGATGATGGTGGGACTGGTGCTCGGCATCTTCGTCGGCGTGCTGCCGGGCCTGGGCGGCCCGAACGGCGTGGCGATCCTGCTGCCGCTCACCTTCACCATGGACCCGACCTCGGCGATCGTGATGCTCTCGTGCATCTACTGGGGTGCGCTGTTCGGCGGGGCGATCACCTCGATCCTGTTCAACATCCCGGGTGAAGCCTGGTCGGTGGCGACCACCTTCGACGGCTATCCGATGGCGCAGCAGGGCAAGGCGGCCGAGGCGCTGACCGCGGCGTTCACCTCCTCGTTCATCGGCTCGCTGGTCGCGGTGCTGCTCATCACCTTCCTCGCACCGGGCATCGCCTCGTTCGCGCTGCGCTTCGGGCCGCCCGAGTTCTTCGCCGTCTACTTCCTCACCTTCTGCTCCTTCGTCGGCCTGGGCCGCGAGGAAAAGCACAAGACCATCATCTCGATGTCGCTCGGGCTGCTGCTCACCGGCATCGGCATGGACACGGTGTCGGGCCAGCTGCGCATGACTTTCGGCTCGGACAATCTCCTGCGCGGCATCAACTTCCTGGTCGCGGTCATCGGCCTGTTCGGCATCAGCGAGATCCTGCTGACGATGGAGGAGCGGCTCGCGCTGCGCGGCCATGCCGCCGCCATCAGCCTGCGCGTGGTCCTGAAGGTATGGAAGGAGCTGCCGCGCTACTGGGCGACGCTGCTGCGCTCCTCGGTCATCGGCTGCTGGCTGGGCATCACCCCGGGCGGCGCCATCGCCGCCTCCTTCATGGGCTACAACCTGGCGAAGCGCTTCTCCAAGGACAAGGCGAGCTTCGGCAAGGGGCGCATCGAAGGCGTGTTCGCGCCCGAAACCGCGGCGCACGCCTCGGGCACCTCGGCCCTGCTGCCGATGCTCGCTCTGGGCATTCCCGGATCGGGCACAGCGGCGATCCTGCTGGGCGGCCTCATGGTGTGGGGCCTCAACCCGGGGCCGCTGCTCTTCGTCGAGCACAAGGACTTCGTCTGGGGGCTGATCGCCTCGATGTATCTCGGAAACATCGTCGGACTGGTGATGGTCCTCTCCACGGTGCCGCTGTTCGCCGCGGTGCTGCGCGTTCCCTTCGCCGCCATCGCGCCGATGATCGTGGTCTCGTGCGCGGTCGGCGCCTATGCGATCCAGAACGCCATGTTCGACATCTGGCTGATGCTCGCTTTCGGCGTGGTCGGCTACGTGTTCAAGAAGATCAGCATTCCGCTCGCGCCGTTCACGCTCGCGCTGGTTCTCGGCAACCGCGCCGAGGATTCCTTCCGCCTGTCGATGATCGGGTCGGGAGGGGATCTGCGCGTCTTCTGGTCGAACGGCCTCGTCGGCTCGATCACCACGCTCGCGCTGCTGCTTCTGTTCTGGCCGCTCGTCTCCGCGACGCTCGATCGGTTGCGGGGCGCGCGGGTCGAAACCTCCACCTAGGACTGCCATGCCCGGAGAAATCCTCCTGTCGCACGACGGACCGATCGCGACCGTCTCGCTCAGCAACCCCCACAAGCTGAACGCCCTCGATCTCGCAATGTGGAAGCGCCTGGGCGAGGTCATGCGCGATCTCGACCGCGACAAGTCCCTGCGCTGCATCGTGGTGCGCGGCGCCGGAACCGAAGCGTTCGCCGCCGGCGCCGACATCTCGGAGTTCGAGAAGACGCGCAACAACTCGAAAGTCGCGAGGAAGTACGGCGAGCAGCTCGAGACGACGATGCAGGCCATCGCCGGCTGCCGCCACCCCATTGTCGCCATGATTCACGGCGCCTGCGTCGGCGGCGGCATGGAGATCATCTCGCAATGCGACCTGCGCATCTGCGGGACCTCGAGCCGCTTCGGCATCCCGATCGCGAAGCTCGGCCTCGTCGTCGGCTACCTCGAGATGAAAGGCCTGATCGACCTCGTCGGCCGCGCGGCCGCGATGGAAATCCTGCTCGAGGGCCGCATCCTGAACGCGGCCGAGGCGAAGGACATGGGGCTGGTGAACCGCGTGGTCGCCGACGACAAGGTCGAGGAGGAAGCGATGTCCGCGGCGCGACGCATCGCCGCCGGCGCGCCGCTGGTCGCGCGCTGGCACAAGAAGTTCGCGCGCCGCCTGGCGCAGCCGCGCCCGGTGGGCAAGACCGAGCGCAACGAAGCCTACGCCTGCTACGATACCGAGGACTTCCGCGAGGGCGCCGAGGCGTTCCTCGCCAAGCGCAAACCACAGTTCAAGGGAAAATAGCCATGCGACCGCTCATCATTGCAGGCCTGCTCGTTCTCACGACCGCCGGAGCCGTCTACGCCGCCGATGACAGCCTCGACAAGGCCGCAAAAAAGACCTCGGACGGCATGGGCAACCTGCTGAAGGGCATGGGCCAGGAAGTGAAGAAGGCCGGCATCGGCAGCGACGCGAAGAAGGACGACAAGAAAGCGGCGAAGGCCCCCAAGGAAGACAAGAAATAGCCTTGCCCGGCCTTCACGCGCCGAACAGCTCGCGGAATTTCTCCCGCCCCCTGGGGGTGATGCTCACCACGCGTGAGCGGCGGTTGCGCTGGATCCATCCGCGCGAGACATAGAGCTGCAGCAGGGCATCGCCCAGCGCGCCGCCGAGGTGCGCGCGCCGCTCGGTCAGGTCGACGCAGGCCCGCGCGAACACGCGCCGGGAGCTGCGTGCCGCGGCGAGATCCACTCCGAGCGCCTCCAGTTTCCTCTCGCCGAGGCGCGTGACCGCGAAGTCGCGTCCGTCCGCCGCCAGCCACCGGGCTTTCAGCATTCCTTCCAGGACCTTCACCGCCGTCTCGCCGGCGAGGTGGCCGTAGCAGGTCCGGCAATGGAGAAACTGCGCCGGCACGCCGGGCGAGGGCAGCGGAGGGCGCGGCAGGCGCGGCCGGGACGAGACGCCCAGCGAGGCCAGCGCCTCGATCGCGCTCGCGACTTCCGCGTTCGCGATCCTGAAGTAGCGGTGGCGTCCCTGCACCTCGGCGGCGAGCAGGCCGCCGCGCACCAGCTTGGCGAGGTGCCCGCTCGCCGACTGGGCGGATATGTTCGCGCACCAGGCGAGCTCCCCCGCCGGGCGCGTGGTGCCGCCGATCAGGGACCAGAGGATCTTCGCGCGGGCCGGGTCGGCGAGCAGGCCGGCGACGCGGGGAAGGTCCGGAGCGTCATCCATATTTCACCTCATAGTGAAACATGCATGCTACTCCCGGCGCACAATCCCGTCCATTCCCTCCGAAGGAGCAGACCATGCGGGCCGGAATCCTCGAGAAGCTCAACGCGGAGTACATCGACGCGGTGCAGAACTCGGACGTGCGCTGGTTCGAGGAGCACCTGGCCGAGGATTTCCTCAACAGCAACCCCGACTGCTCGCTGGTCGACCGCGAAGGCTTTCTCGAGCAGATCGGCCGGCCGGCGCCGATATCGAACTTCCGGGCGGAAGACGTGCGCATCCGCGTCCTGGGCGAGGTCGCGGTGATCCACGGCCGCACGCGCTACACCAAGGCGGACGGGAAGGAGGCCGCGGGCCGCTACACCGACGTCTGGGCGCTGCGCAACGGGCGCTGGCTGTGCGTCGCCGCCCACGTCGCCCGCGGCTGAGCTAGTCTACGGGGCCCATGCCCCGTTCCCATATCGATCACCTTGTCGTCACCGCCGCGTCGTTGGAAGAAGGCGCCGACTACGTGCGCCGCGAGCTCGGCATCGAGATGCAGGCGGGCGGTGAGCATGCGCGCATGGGAACGCACAATCGCCTGCTCAAGCTCGGCGACAAGCTCTATCTGGAAGTGATCGCGGCAAACCCGGCTGTCCCGCGCCCGGACCGCCCGCGCTGGTTTCAGCTCGACGAGCCGGACTCGGTCAAGGCGCCGCGCCTGGCAACCTGGGTGGCGCGCTGCGACTACATCCATGCCCTCGCACCGGCGGCCTTGGGGAAGATCGAAACGATGACCCGGGGAAGCTTGCGCTGGCTCATCACGGTCCCGGAGGACGGCAAGCTTCCGCTTCAAGGCATCGCGCCCGCGCTGATCGAATGGCGATCCGAGACCCATCCCGCGCAGGGGCTGAAGGATCTGGGGTGCTCGCTCGTCCGGCTCGAAGGTTCCCACCCCCGGCCCGAGGAGGTGACGGCCATGCTGCGCTCGATCGGGTTCGACGGCGACTTCCCGGTGTCGCGCGGCGAGGCGCGCCTCGCCGCCCGCATCCTCACGCCGGCCGGTGAGCGCCGGCTCTAGACGATCTTGCGCTGCCGCAGCGACCCGATCGCCGCCTTGTCGTAGCCCAGCTCGGCCAGTAGCTCGTCGGTGTGCTCTCCGACCTCGGGCGGGGCGGAGGCGATGCGCGCCGGCGTGCGCGACAGCGTCACCGCCTGGTTGACGATGCGGATCTCGCCGAGCTTCGGGCTCTTCACGGTGGTCGCCGCGCCGATGTGCTTCACCTGGGGATCGTCGAACACCTGGTCGATGGCGTAGATCGGGCCGCAGGGCACCTCGGCTTTCGTGAGGATCTCCATCCACTCCGAGGTGGTCCTGGCGGCAAGCGCCTTGTTGATCTCGGCGTTCAGCGCGACGCGGTTCTTCGAACGGTTCTGGTCGCCCTTGAAGTCCTCGCGCTCGAGCATGTCCTTGCGTCCTATGCCCTCGCACACGCGCCGCCACATGCCCTCGCCCGTCGCGGCGATGTTCATGTAGCCGTCCTGGGTCTTGTACGCCGAGGTCGGCATGCTGGTCGGGTGGTCGTTGCCCGCCTGCCCGGGAGCCTGGCCGGTCTGCAGGAAGCGCGCCGCCTGGAAGTCGAGGATGGCGATCTGCGACATCAGCAGGTTCGACTGCACCCACTGGCCCTGCCCGGATTGCTCCCGCTCGAGCAGCGCCGTCATGATGCCGAGCGCCGCGAACAGGCCGGCCGACACGTCCGCGATCGCGGCGCCCGCGCGCACCGGGCCCTGGCCGGGGATGCCCGTGACCGACATGAAGCCGCCCATGCCCTGCGCGATCTGGTCGAAGCCCGGCCGGTCGCGGTAGGGACCGTCCTGGCCGAAGCCCGAGATGCTCGCGAGGATGATGCGCGGGTTGGCCTTCTTCAGCGACTCGTAGTCGATGCCCAGGCGGTATTTCACGTCGGGGCGGTAGTTCTCGACCACCACGTCGGCGGTCTTCGCGAGCTTCATGAAGATCGCGACGCCTTCCTTGTCCTTGAGGTTCAGCGTGAGCGAGCGCTTGTTGCGGTGGAGGTTCTGGAAGTCCGGGCCGTGGCGCGGGCCGCCCATGGTGTCCTGCTCCAGGCTCGGCGGCGTCTCGATCTTGATGACGTCCGCGCCGAAATCGGCGAGCTGCCGCACACAGGTCGGCCCGGCGCGCACGCGCGACAGATCGAGGACGCGGAAGCGCGCAAGCGCGGTGGAAGCCGGGACATGAGGCATGGGCGGAAGCGGGGTTTGCGGATGAAAAGGACCGCTATGATAACCTTTCGAAGGGGAGACGAAATGTCCGTCCGCGATCACGATCTGCACGAAATCCGCGACGCCGTGGCGAAGCTGTGCGCCACCTTTCCCATGGAGTACTGGCGCGCCACCGACCGCGAGCGGCGCTACCCGACCGAGTTCGTGCGTGCGCTCACCGAGGCGGGGTGGCTGTCCTGCCTCATCCCGGAGGAATACGGCGGCGCGGGCCTGAAACTCGCCGCGGCCGCGGCGGTGCTCGAGGAGATCCAGCGCAGCGGCGCCAACGGCGCCGCCTGCCACGCACAGATGTACACCATGGGTACGGTGCTGCGTCATTGCAACGAGGTTCAGAAGAAAACCTACCTGCCCCGGATAGCAAAGGGAGAACTGCGGCTTCAGGCCTTCGGCGTCACCGAACCTTCGGCAGGAACGGATACCTCTTCCATCCGCACTACCGCCGTGAGAAAGGGCGGGCACTACGTCATCAACGGGCAGAAGGTCTGGACCTCGCGCGCCGAGCACTCCGACCTGATGCTGCTGCTCGCGCGCACCACGCCGCGCGAGCAGGTGCAGAAGAAGACCGAGGGCATGTCCGTATTCGTCGTCGACATGAAGGCGGCGCTCGGCAAGGGTCTCACCATCCGCCCGATCCGCACCATGATCAACCACGCCACCACCGAAGTCTTCTTCGACAATCTCGAGATCCCCGCGGACAACCTCGTCGGCGAGGAAGGCAAGGGCTTCCGTTACATCATCGACGGCATGAACGCCGAGCGCATCCTGATCGGCGCCGAGTGCATCGGCGACGCCCGCTGGTTCCTCGCGAAAGCGACCGTCTACGCCAACGAGCGCAAAGTCTTCGGCCGCCCGATCGGCCAGAACCAGGGCGTGCAGTTTCCGATCGCGCGCGCCCACATGGCGACCGAGGCCGCGGCCCTCATGGTCGAGCGCGCCGCGGCGCTCTACGATCAGGGCAAGCCCTGCGGCCCGGAGGCCAACATGGCGAAGCAGCTCGCAGCCGAAGCCTCGTGGCAGGCGGGCGACATGTGCCTGCAGACCCACGGCGGCTTCGGCTTCGCCGAGGAATAAGACATCGAGCGCAAGTTCAGGGAGACGCGCCTGTACCAGATCGCGCCGATATCCACGAATCTGGTGCTCTGCTATATCGCCGAGCACGTGCTGCACCTGCCGAGGTCCTACTAGAATGCTCAAGAGACTCTTGTCCGCCGTCTTCGGGCTCGCCGCGCTCGCCTGCTGCGCCGCCCACGCTCAGGACCCCTACCCCAGCCGCTCGGTGCGCATGCTGGTGCCGAACGCGCCCGGCAGCTCGATCGACACCATGAGCCGCATCGTCGCCGCGAAGCTCGGCGACGCGCTCGGCCAGCCGGTGTTCGTCGAGAACCGCGACGGCGCCGGCGGCCTGATCGGGATCGAAGCCGGCCGCAACGCGAAGCCCGACGGCTACACCCTGATCTGCGCCTCCAACGGCTCGATGCTGATCGCGCCGCTGCTGAAGAAGAACGCCCCTTACGACGCGGTCCGGGACTTCGAGCACATCGGCAGCTTCGCGGTCACGCCGAACGTGCTGGTCGTCCATCCGGACCTGCCGGTTAAGAGCGTGAAGGAGCTGATCGAGTACGCCCGGGCAAACCGCGCCACCATCAACATGGCCTCGGCGGGCGTGGGCTCGCAGAGCCACCTCTCGGGCGTGCTGCTCATGACGATGGCGAGCTTCGAATCGCTGGTGGTGCCGCACAAGGGCGGCGGGCCTTCGGTGAATTCTGTGGTCGCGGGCCAGACGCACTGGACTTTCACGCCGGCGCCCGCGGCGATGCCCTTCGTGAAGAACGGCAGGCTGCGCGCCATCGGCCACAGCCTGCCGCGGCGCTCGGCGATGCTCGGCGACATTCCCGCGGTCGCCGACACGGTTCCCGGCTACGACTTCAGCGGCTGGGCCGGCCTGGTCGCCCCCAAGGGCACGCCGGCGGCGGTCGTCGACAAGGTGCACGCGGCGCTGGCGAAAACGCTGGCGCTCGCCGAGCTGAAGGACGGGCTCGCGAAGCAGGGCGCGGAGGTGTTCGAGGGGTCGCCGGAGGATTTCCGCAAGTTCCTAGCACAGGACCAGGCGAACACCGTCAAGGTCATCCAGGCGGCCAAGCTGCAAGCCGACTAAGCCCCTTTAGCGCCGAGTGACGGGCCCCATCAGGTGGTCCGGCAGCCAGGTCGCGATCTCGGGAAAGACACACAGGATCACGATCGCGAGGAACATGCACAGCACGTAGGGGATCGTTCCCCACATCACCGTCGTCACCGGGACATCGGGCGCGATCGAGTTAACGATGTAGATGTTCAGCCCCACCGGCGGGTGGATCAGGCCGATCTCCATGTTGATCGTGAGAATCACGCCGAACCACACCGGGTCGAATCCCGCCGCGGTGATGATCGGCAGCAGGATCGGGCTGGTCATCAGGATGATCGCGGCCGGCGGGATGAAGAAGCCGCACACCAGCAGGAACAGGTTGATCATCCCCATCAGCACCCAGCGGTTGAAGTGCGCGTCGGCGATCGCCGTGGCGAGCGTCTGCGTGAGGTAGAGCGAGGTGAGCATGTAGCCGAACAGCACCGCCGCCGCGATGATCATGAGGATCATCACCGACTCGCGCGTGGTGTCGCGCAGGATCTGCCACCAGTCCTTCGCGCTCCACATGCGGTAGATCAGCACCGCCATCACCACGCACAGCGCCGCGCCCACTCCCGCTGCCTCCGAAGGCGTCGCCACGCCGCCGTAGAGCACGTACATCACGCCCAGGATGATCACGAGAAACGGGGCGATCTTCGGGATCGAGTGGAACTTCTCCTTCCAGCTGTAGCGAAAGTCGATGGCGTGCGAGCGGAAGCCGCGCTTCCAGATGATGAACAGCGTCCACAGCATGAACAGGCCGGTGAGCATGATGCCGGGGACCACGCCCGCCAGGAACAGGCGCCCGATCGAGGTCTCGGTTGCGATGCCGTAGAGGATGAAAGTGATCGAGGGCGGGATCAGGATGCCGAGCGTGCCGCCCGCGCAGATCGATCCGGTGGCGACGTCGTCGGGATAACCGCGCCGGCGCATTTCGGGAATGCCCATCTTGCCGATCGCCGCGCAGCAGGCGGGCGACGATCCGGTGAGCGCGGCGAAAATGGCGCAGGCGCCCAGGTTGGAGATCACCAGGCCGCCGGGCAGGCGGTAGAGCCAGCGGTCGAGCGCCTCGTAGAGGTCTTTCCCCGCGGGCGAGGAGCCGATCGCGGCGCCCATCATCACGAACATCGGGATCGACACCAGTGTGAAGTCGTTCAGCCCCGCGTAGAAGGTCTCGGCGACCACGTGCAGCGCGCCGAAACCCTGAAAGATGAGCAGGAAGACGATCGAGAGGGCACCCAGGCCGAACGCCACCGGCATGCCCGAGAGCAGCACCGCGAGGGTCACTACCAGCACCATCGCGCCTTGCGTGGTCGGGCTCATGCCCTGCGCTCCGCCGTGATGCCGAAGGGCGCCTCGCGCCCGGTGACGAGGCTGGCGATGTCGGCGACGTACTGGAGCGAAAGGATTCCCAGCCCGATCGGCATCGACGAGTACGGGATCCACAGCCGCGCGCGCCACATGGTGTCGGACACCCAGCGGTTGTCCCAGGCTTCCTTCCAGAAAAGGAAGGTGAGGACGGCGATCGTCACGCAAAACGCGAAAGAAAGAACCGCGGAGACGACCGCCAGCCAGAAGCGCGCCCGCTTGCCGAGGTAGTACGGAAGCACGTCGACGTTGACGTGGCCGCGCGTCAGCAGCACGTAGGGGCTACCGATGAAGGTGGCCGCGATGAGACAGTAGGTCGTCAAATCGGTCTGCCAGATGGTGTTCTGGTTCAGCACGTAGCGCACGAACACCATGTGGCATACGACCAGCACACCGAGCGCGATCAACCCGGCGGCGATGAAGCCGCACAGCTGCGAGACCCGCCTAACGGCGGAGACAAAGCTATCCATCCTCCGCCGCGGAACCGGGACTACTTGACGCTCAGCGCCTCGTCGATCAGCTTCTTGCCGTCGGGCACTTCCTTGGCGAACTCGCTGTACGAGCTCTCGCGCGCGACCTTGAGCCACTGGTCGTACTCGGCGGAGGTCATGGTCACCACCTCGACCTTGTGCTCGCGGAACGCCTTGACCATCTCGTCGTCCAGGCCCTTGGCTTCCTTGGCGAAATATTCCTGCGACTTCTTCCCCGCCTTGAGGAGGGCATCCTGCTGCGGCTTGGTGAGGCGCGAGAAGGTCTTCTTCGACATCAGCACCGGCTCGTACATGAACCACAGCGCGTTGTCGCCCGGCGCGGTCAGGCATTTCACCTGCTCGTAGATGCGGAAGGAGACGAAGCTGCCCGAGCTGGTGTCGGTCGCCTCGGCCACCCCGGTCTGCAGCGCGTTGTAGACCTCGTTCGAGGGCACCGACACGATCGAGGCGCCGGCTGCCTGCCACATCGCGGCGAAGGTCGGCCCGGCCGAGCGCACTTTCAGCCCCTTGATGTCGTTGGGCGTGCGGATGCAGCCCTTCTTCGAGGCGATCGCGCCGGCGAGCCAGGCATCGGCGAGCACCACCACGCCCGCCTGATCGATCTTCGCCTTGATGTCCTTCATGAACTGGGAGTCGCTCATGCGCGTGGCGCGCGCGTGGTTGCGCACCAGGCCAGGCATCAGCGTGGCTCCGAAGGCGCGCACCTTGCCGCTGGCGTAATCGAGCGGGAAGGAGGAGATATCGAGCTGGCCGTTCACCAGCGCGTTCCATTGCTCGTTCGGCTTGAACAGCGACGCGCCAGGGTACACCTGCACGTCCAAATCGACGCCCGCCGCCTTGGCGTCGCGCGCGATGATCTGGACCATCTCGTCGCGCACGTCGCCCCGGCCCCCCGGGAACTGGTGCGATGCGCGCAACACCGTCGGCGCCGCGAGTGCCGATCCGGCAAACAGGGCGGCCACCAGGCCCGCGGCCATTCCACTACGCTTGAAGCTCCTCATGTCGTCTCCTCCAGAATTGTCGATCGTTCCATGCGGTCCGGTATTCCGGGTACCGTCCGTCCCTCACTCGCCCATCGGCGCGCGGATCTCCGCCGTCACTCTCAGCTCGTTCTTCACCGACATCACGCCGGGAACGGACATGGCCACGCGCGCGGCGTTGTTCGATTCCTCGCGCGTCGCGACGATGCCGCGCATGCGCACCTGCGCGCCGTCGGAATCGACCGCGAAGGTGAGCCCCCGGGTCGCCGGATCGGCGCGCAGCGCCGCCCTGAGGGTCGCCTGAAGGGCGAGGTCGGACAGGGCCTTGCGGGATTCCTCGGTTTCGCGGAACTCCGGCTGGCGGGTGAGCTCGATGATCTCGTCGGCGCACTGCTCGACGCTCATGCGCTCGGTGTTGAGCGACAGGTCGTAGCCTTCCGGGTCCTGCCAGTCGATGCCGAAGTGACGCTTGGCGATCGCGCCCTGCGCCTCGTCGCTGTTGCGTATTTCGGCGGCGACCGTTTCGCGGTCGCTGGTATCGAGCCTGGACATCATGCGCTTCACGCGCAGCTCGAACGGCGCGCAGATGCGGATGCAGATCGCGTGCTTCACCGGCCGCAGCAGGTGCGCCGCTCCCCAGCCGCGCATCACCGCGCCCCTGCTCGCGACCTGCAGCATCTCGTCCGCCGTGTAGATGGAAAGGCTGGTCTTGTCGGCCGTGAGCCGCTCGAACAGGTTCGCTTTTCCGCCGAGCAGCCGGATCACGTGGCTCTTCCGCAGCCGCATCTTGTCGGCGAGATGGTTGATCATTTCGTGGTAGACCAGCGGCACGTTCAGCTCGGATTCGAGAATGCGGGCCACGTCCATCCCCAGCGACCCCATCTCGCGCGTCATGGCGATCAACGGCATGCGACCCTCCCTTGAAGCCTGGCAGAGAGGAGAGTGTAGACGCTCCCCCCGGGGAGCCGCAATTGACCCAGGTCAGTCCCCTGGATGCAATGCAGCATCCGAGCAGACCGGAGCTTGTGGCTCTGAGCTTGTCATCCCGAGCCGTAGTCCCGAGCGCAGCGAGGAAGCAGCGAGGGATCTCTGCCGGTACAGCGTGCCAACGGAGATCCTTCGCTGCGCTCAGGATGACAGCCCCGCCAGCGCCGGGCCGTCATTTCTTCTCGCCCTCCAGCAGCAGCCGGATGAGGGTGACCAGGTCCTTCTCCTTCCTGGCGAAGAAGTGGTCGGTCCCGAACACCATCGTCTGGCTCGAGCCGCGCATGCGCTTGAGCGTCTCGGCGCGCTTCGGGGCTCCCTTGATGACCGCCTCGATGTCGTTCTCGGCATAGACGTCATAGACGGGGAACTTGATCTTCTTGAACGGTCCCAGGTCTCCGCTCGAGATGGAGAGCGAGATCCAGCCCGAGAGCGGAACCTGCGGGTGCGCGCTGATGTAGTGGTTCGCCATGCGCGAGCCCATGCTGTGCGACAGCAGCCAGACTTTGTCGTAGTGCTTGCGGCGCAGATAGGTCATCGCGCCCGCGAAGCGCGCGTCCGCCTCCCAGAAGAGCACCGGGTAGCGCGCCGCCGGCGCCTCCGCGGCGAGCAGCGGCATCTGCACCGACAGCGTGGTGTAGCCCGAGTCGGCGAGCCGCGTGCGCAGCTCGCCGATCACGCCGTAGTCCGGATGCACGCCCAGGCCGTGCGCGAGGATGATCGCGCCTTTCGCGGGGTGCGCCTCGGTAAGGATGCCGAGAAATTTCTCGGTGCGCGGCGCTTCCAGCCACACCGCTTCGCCCGAGACCAGCGTCGGAACGATCTGGTCGGCCCAGCGCTTCTCGCGCGCATAGTCGGAGGGCTGCTGCTGGGCGTGAGCGAGTAGCGGCGCGCACAGCGCCGCTGCACAGATCGTCCTCCATCGCAGTGACCGCATCGC
The DNA here is from genome assembly GCA_035519135.1 of Burkholderiales bacterium. GTDB lineage: Bacteria > Pseudomonadota > Gammaproteobacteria > Burkholderiales > SG8-39 > VBDM01. The sequence continues at coordinate 72,755 of DATIWX010000092.1, forward strand.
CGCTATTGTAGCGTCGCCTCGGCTAGAATAGCCCGTCGCCGCGCGGCGACACTTTCTTCAAGAGGTGGCAATCGATGCCCGGTCCGCTGTCGCACGTTCGCGTTCTCGACCTCTCGCGCGTGCTCGCCGGCCCCTGGGCGGGACAGAACCTCGCCGACCTCGGCGCCGAGGTGATCAAGGTCGAGCGCCCGGGCCCGGGCGACGACTCGCGCGCCTTCGGCCCGCCCTGGGTGAAGGACAGGGACGGCCGCGACACCGGGGACTCGGCCTACTACACCTCGGCCAATCGCGGCAAGAAGTCGATCACCATCAACATCTCCAGGCCCGAAGGGCAGAAACTCGTGCGCGATCTCGCTGCGATTTCCGACGTGCTCATCGAGAACTACAAGTTCGGCGATCTCGCGCGCTACGGCCTCGCCTACGACGACCTGAAGAAGATCAATCCCCGGCTCATCTACTGCTCGGTCACGGGCTTCGGCCAGACCGGACCGTACCGCGAGCGCCCCGGCTACGACTTCATGATCCAGGGCATGGGCGGCATGATGAGCGTCACCGGCGAGCCCGACGATGTCCCGGGCGGCGGCCCGCAGCGCGCCGGTGTTCCGGTCGCCGACATCATCACCGGTATGTACGCCTCGATCGCGATCTGCGCCGCCCTCGCCCACCGTGCCGAGAGCGGCAAAGGACAGCATCTCGATCTCGCGCTGCTCGACTCGCAGATCGCGCTGCTCGCCTACCAGAACACCAACTACTTCTCCACCGGCAAGCCGCCCAAGCGCATCGGCAACCTGCACCCGAACATCGTGCCCTATCAGCCGTTCCGCACCGCCGATGGCCGCGTGATCCTCGCCTGCGGCAACGACAACCTCTACCGCAAGTTCTGCGAGGTCGCCGGCTGCCGCGAGCTCGCCGACGATGCGCGCTTCGCCTCCAACGGCAAGCGCGTCGAGAACCGCGCCGAGCTGACGCGGCTGCTGCAGGCGATCTTCCTGACCAAAACCACGCACGAATGGGTCGAGCTGCTGGAGGCGGCGGGCGTCGCCAACGGGCCGATCAACGACGTCGCGCAGGTGTTCGAGGAGCCGCAGGTGAAGGCGCGCGGCGTGAAGATCGAGCTCGATCATCCCGTCGCGGGCAAGCTCCCCCTGGTGGCGAGCCCGATGCGCTTCTCCGGCACGCCGCTCGAGTACAAGCTGGCGCCGCCGGTGCTGGGCCAGCATACCGACGAGATCCTGCGCGGCCTGCTGCGCCTGAGCGATTCCGAGATCGCCGGGCTGCACGCCGGCGGCGTAGTCTAGGGCAGCAGGCCATGGCCTCACCCGGCAACCGGCGTTCGGCGATCGTCACCGCGGCGGTCATGGTGGCGGGCTCGCTCGCCTGGATCGCCGGGATCTGGATCTCCGGGCTCGAAGGCTCGCGCGGCTTCTTCGGCCCGGGCCCGCTGATCGCCGATGCCAACCTGATCCTCGAGATCTTTCTAGTCGCCGGGGTCAGCTACGGCTTCCTGCTCGCGCGCCGCGGCAACATCGAGGCGCACCAGCTCAACCAGACGACCTGGGTCACTCTCAATCTGGGCCTGGTCGCGCTGGTCATGGCGGGCGCCATGCAGGACGTGAAGATCGCCAGGGCCGCGGATCTCGCCGACTGGCGCATCGGCGTCACCTGGATGCACGCCGCGGCGGGAACGCTCACCGCTTTCGCTGGCCTGTGGATCGTGCTGCAGATGAACAACGTTCTCCCCCCCGGCCTGCACGTGCGCTGGTGGAGGAATCTGATGCGCGCCGCGCTCGCCGGCTACTGGCTGACCGCTCTGCTGGGCTTTCTCACCTACTATTTCTGGTACATCGCGTAAGCAATCTGTCATCCCGAGCGAAGCGAGGGATCTGACAGCACCGGACTACATTACACGAAGGTCAGCAGCATCCGCGTCGCCATCACGTAGAACAGCACGGCGAAGATGCGCTTCAGCCACAGGGTGGGCAGCCGGTGGGCGGCGGCCGCCCCCACCGGCGCCATCAGCATGCTCAACACCACGATTCCGGCGAGCGCGGGCAGGTAGACGAAGCCGACGCTGTAGGGCGGCAGCCCGGTCTCGCGCAGGCCCGTGGCGACGAATCCGACGGTCCCCGACAGCGCGATCGGAAAGCCGATCGCCGCCGCGGTGCCGATCGCCTGGAGCAGGGGCACGTTGCACCAGAGCATGAAAGGCACGGTCATGAACGCTCCGCCGATCGCGGTGAACGCGGATACCGCGCTCACCACGAACCCGAACGCGGTCATGCCCGCGAGCCCCGGCGGCTGGCGCGAAGGCCTGGGCTTGCGGTCGAGCAGCATGTTGGTGGCCGCGATATAGATCACGGCGGTGAATATCGCGGCGAACGCCGCGGTGGGGATGAAGCTCGCGATCCAGGAGCCGAACACGCCTCCCAGCAGGATGCCCGGCGTGATCTTCCCGGCGACGTCCCAGCGGATCGCGCCGCGCGCCGCGTGCGCGCGCACGCTCGCCACCGAGGTGAACAGGATGGTCGCCATGCCGGTGCCGACCGCGAGGTGCAGGATGTGCGCCTTGGGCAGCCCCTGCGCCTCGAACAGCATCACCAGCAGCGGCACCATGATCGCGCCGCCGCCGATGCCGAGCATGCCCGCGAAGAACCCGACCGCCGCCCCGATGGCGGCGTAGCCCAGCCACCAGTCCACGGAATCTAGTGCTTCGCCAGGTAGTCGCGCACCGCGAGCTTCTCGTCCGCGCTCATGTGCAGCCCGCACTTGGTGCGCCGCCACAGCACGTCCTCGTCGTCGCGCGCCCATTCGTTCCTGACGAGGTAGTCGAGCTCGCGCTCGTACAGGCCGCCGCCGAAATTGCGGCCGAGCTCGCGCTCGGCGTGCGCGTCGCCGATGATCTCCTCGGCGAGCGAGCCGTGCCGGCGCAGCACCCGCGCCAGCCACATCTTGGGCAGGCGCGGATAGCGGCGGCGGAAATCCAGCAGCAGCCCGCGGAACGTGAGCCCGCCGAGGTCGCCCCCGGGGAGCGCCTCGGTGTGCGTCCAGTCGGACTTGCCGGGAAAGCGCGCGGCGAGCTTGGCCATCGCCTGCTCGGCGAGCCTGCGGTAGGTGGTGATCTTCCCGCCGAACACGCTGAGCAGCGGCGGATCGTCGGGCCACGGCCCGTTGTCGAGCAGCAGGTGATAGTCGCGCGTCACCGCGGAGGGGTCCTCGCTGCCGTCGTCGTAGAGCGGCCGCACGCCCGAGTAGCTCCACACCACCATTCCGGGCGTGATCGGCGTCTGCGCGTAGCGGCTCGCCGCCTCGCACAGGTACTCGATCTCGCTGCGCGTGATGCGCGCGCGGAAGTCGTCGCGCGTGACCGGGACCTCGGTGGTGCCGACGAGCGTGAACTGCCGCTCGTAGGGAATCATGAATATGACGCGCCGGTCGGGGTTCTGCAGGATGAAGGCGTGGCGCTCGGAGTGGATGCGTGGCACCACGATGTGGCTGCCCTTCACCAGGCGCACGCTCGCCGAGAGCTTCGTCCTGAGCACGTCGTCCAGCACCTGCCTCACCCAGGGCCCGGCGGCGTTCACGATCGCCGCGGCGTGCACGCTGCGGCTCTCGCCGGACTCGGGCGCGAGCTTCGCCACCCAGCGGCCGTTCTCGCGCTTCGCCGACACCAGGCGCGTGCGGGGAAGAATGGTCGCTCCCAGGGCCGCGGCGGAGCGCGCGTTCAGAATCACCAGGCGCGCGTCGTCGACCCAGCAGTCGTAGTAGACGAAGCCGCGCTCGAACTCGGGCTTCAGGCCCGCACCGTAACCGTCGGGGTCGAGCCGGATCCCTTTCGACCCCGGCAGCGAGCTTTTCGGCCCGAAGCCGGGAATGCCCTGCCCGAGATGGTCGTAGAGGAACAGGCCGGCGCGGATCATCCACGCCGGCCGGAGGTGCGACTCGTGCGGCAGCACGAACTCGAGCGGCCAGATGATGTGCGGGGCGATCGCGAGCAGCGTCTCGCGCTCGGCGAGCGCTTCCGCGACCAGGCGGAACTCGAAGTACTCGAGGTAGCGCAGCCCCCCGTGGATGAGCTTGGTCGAGGCCGACGAGGTCGCCGAGGCGAGGTCGCCCTGCTCGACCAGCAGCACCTTCAGGCCGCGCCCGGCGGCGTCGCGCGCGATGCCCGCGCCGTTGATGCCGCCGCCGATGATCAGGAGATCGTAGTGCTCGGTGTCCACGTCGGGGTGGATTCTTGGGGTCTGCGCCGTGTAAGGATTCTACGCGAGTCGGAAGGTCGCAGTGACGGCCACGCCGCTGCCCGAGGCGAGGTTCTCCGCCCGGATGGCGCCGCCGTGGAATTCGGCGACGAGCCGCGCCACGTACAGCCCCAGGCCCAGGTGGGGCTCGCGCGCGCTCCCGGCCCGCCCGCGCTCGGTGCGCACCGACACCATCGACTCGAACAGCTTGCCGCGCATCGCCTCGGGCAGCGGCGGCCCCTGGTTGGCGACGCGCAGCTCGGCGACTCCTCCCGCGGCGGCGAGCGACACCCGGACCGGCTCGCCGTCGCGGGAGAAGTCCACCGCGTTGGCGACCAGCTTGTCGAGAAGCTGCGCAGCGAGGTCGGGCGAGCCGCTGGCGACCGCCCGCTCCCCGGGAAGCGCGAGCTCGAAAGCCTGGCCCGGGTAGGCGAGCCGGTAGCCCTCGACGCAGCCGGCGACCACCGCGGCGAGGTCGAAGGTCTCGCGCTCGACCGAGGCGAGGCCCTGCTCCAGGCGCGTCGCCTCGCTCATGCGCGTGAGTATCGTGCCCAGGCGCTTGAGGCCTTCCTCGGCGCGCTCGATGTAGACGCGCGCGTCCGCCGGCGCGAGCTTCAGGTTCTCGAGCGACGAACGCACCACGGCGATCGGCGTGCGCAGCTCGTGCGACAGCCGGCTCGCCATGCTCTCGAGATAGGCGTGGTGCTGCGAAAGCTTGCCCAGCATCGCCGAGAAGCTGCGCGAGAGATCGCCGATCTCGTCGCTCGCATTCTGCGCGGTGAGCAGGCGTGAATGAGGGTGGGCGAGGCGCCCGTGGGCGTCGATCGCGGTCTCGGCCTCGTCGCGCAGCCGCCGGATACGGGTGGAAATGCGCGTCGCGAACCAGATCAGGACCGCCGCGGCGAACGCGAACACCGCCAGCGTCACCACCAGCAGCCGCTCGAGCGCGAGGCTGCGCACCGAGAGGATGGGATTGGTGCTCTCCTCGGCCACCACCGCCCCGGCGACCTCGTCGCCGTTCCAGATCGGATGGGCCGCGGAGATCACCACCGCCTTGCCGTCGGGCGTGTTGCGCAGGCGCACGCCCGGCCGGCCCGCCAGCGCGCCCGAGATCTCGCGCCCGGTGGCGAGCACGTCGTCGGCGATGGCGTCGTCGAAGTCCTCGTTCGGGCGCGGGATCAGGAAGCCGAGCAGGCGCTGCGTGAAGGTCTCCTCCGCCGCCGCGCCTTCGCGCTTGAGGCTGCCCGCGAGCGCGAGAACGCGCAGCTCATGGGTGACCACCCAGATGCGCGAGGTCGTTCGCTCGACGCCTTTGAGGATCTCGGAGATCTCCTCGATCTCGCGCCGCGCCGCGACCGCCTCCTCGCGGTCGATGATCGCGGGACCGGATCCTTCCTCCGGGCCGGGAGCGGGCTCGCCGCGCTCCGCCGCGAGCCGCCGCAGCTCCTCTTCCGCCTCGCGCCGCAGGTCGTCGTCGCGCGACGGCGGCGCGCGCAGCAGCCCGGGGCGGTCGTGCAGCGCGGTGGCGACGGCGCGCGCGGTCGCGAGCAGCGCCTGCTCCTCGCCCTCGAGCAGGAAGCGCTCCATCTCGCGCACGTAGCTGTAGCCCGCCCACGGCAGGGCGAGCAGCAGCACCGCGACGAGCGCGAGCTTGATGCGCAGGCTGAACGCGGGAAGCTTCAGGCTTTCAGGCCTTCCAGCGGTATCCCATGCCGTACACCGTGTCGATCTGGTCGAAGCCCGGATCGACCGCCGCGAATTTCCTGCGGATGCGCTTCACGTGCGAGGTCACCGTGCCCTCGTCGACGACGAGGTTCGCCTCGCGCATCAGCGCCTCGCGGTCCTTCACGTGGCCGGGAAATTTCGCGAGCGTGTGCACCATCCAGAACTCGGTGAGCGTGAGCTCGACCGGCTTGTCCTTCCACGCCGCGGTGAAGCGCTTGGCGTCGAGCCTCAGCGCCCCGCGCTCGAGCACCTCCTCCGCCGCCCTGGGCTCGCGCAGCGCGTCGACCCGGCGGAACAGGGCCGAGATGCGCGCCAGCAGGTGCGGCAGGCTCACGTCCTTGGTGAGATAGTCGTCGGCCCCCAGGCGCAGGCCCGAGACCGCGTCGAAATCCGAGTCGCGCGCGGTGAGGAACAGGATCGGCAGCGCCGGCGACAGGGCGCGCAGCTCGCGGCACAGCGCGAAGCCGCCCTCGGGCTCGTCTCCCAGGCCGATGTCGATCAGCGCGAGGTCGGGCAGGCGCGCGCGGAACGCACCCATGGCCTCGCCGCGCGCGGCGTAGGCGCTCACCTCGTAACCGTGCTTCTTCAGCGCGTCCGCCGTGTTGGCGCGGATCGCGGCGTCGTCTTCCACGATGGCGATGCGGCGGGGCATGCGGCGACTATAGCGTCAAAACAAAACGGCCGGGACCCCTTGGAGGGCCCCGGCCGCGGGAAGGTTCCGGATCGAGGCTAGTAGATCAGCTCGCCCGAGGCGCTGATCATCGACATGTCGACGAAGGTCGAGCCGTTGTGCTTGCTGGGCGAGAAGTCCACGATGTATCCGCCCATGTCGTAGTCGCGCAGCATCTCCAGGCCGCGCTGCACGCCCGCCGGGGAGGCGTCCTTGCTCCTCTTGATCGCTTCCACGAGGAGCTTGCCGGCGATGTAGCCCTCGAGGTTGAAGTGCGAGGGTACGCCCTGCACCTTGCCGTACTTCTCGAAGTTGTCGCGGAATTCCTTGATGAGCGGGATGACCCTGTTGTTCGGATTGGGCAGCACCTGCGCGATGGCGACGCCGCGGGCGAGCTGGTTGCCCGCGACCTTGGTGGTCAGCCTGAAGTCGGTGTAGGACAGCCCGTAGAGCGACGAGCTCAGTCCCGCCGCCTTGGCTTCCTTGATGAACGCCGCGGTGGCGAACGGCGGCCCGACGAGGACGATCACGTCCGGCTGCGATTTCTGATAGGACGCGATGATCGGCGCCCAGTCGATCTTGGGCCCGATGTCGTACTTCGCCAGCGCGGCGAGCTTGAGGTTGCGCTTGCCGAGCACGTCCTGCATGAACGCCGTGACCTGCTCGCCGTTCGGATTGTTGGTCGCGAGCACCCCGATCTTGTTCTGGCCCACGGAAGTGGTCAGGTCGATCATCTTCGCGATCTGGTCGAAGTCGCCGGCACGGAAATGGAACATGTTCTTGCGCAGCGGCTGGCGGAACGATTCCACGCCCGGGATCACGCCGAGGATGGGAAAGTCGATCTTCTCGAGCACGCCCTCCTTCAGCACCTTGTCGAACTGCGCCGAGCCCACCGGCGGCAGCAGGGCCGAAACCTTGCCCTTGAGCGCCAGGATCTGCTGCACGGTCTCGTCGGGTTTGAAGTGGTCGTCGACCACCAGCAAGCGCACTTTCCGCTTGAGCACACCCCCGTTGGCGTTGACCGCGTCGAAGTACACCTGGGCGCCGGCTCCCATCTCGGTGGCGTCCTTGGTGACCGGGCCGGTGTAGCCGGCCACGTGCGCGATAACGATGTCCTGGGCCCTTGCCGGCGAGGCGAGCAGCGCCGCCGCCAGAACGAGGAAAAGCGAAGAGGCCAAACGCAATGTCTTCATTCCTTCTCTCCTATGCTTCCGTCATGATTTGGACCGGCCTGCCCATGCTACAGGACGCTGGTACTACCGGTTGAACGAGAGATGATTGAGCAAGACCTATGCCCAAGGCACCGAGCCCGGAGGTGCAAAGTCATGCTTTTGCCACATTTTTTCGCCGGTTTTCCGCTTTTTCTTCCTTACGACTCCCGATTCAGCCGCTTAAATAGCCGTCAAGCCCCGGTAACGGGTCGTTGGAAGAGGAATCTCCATGCAAGTCTCGAGCGGCAAGTCCCGGACACGTCTGATAGTCGTCGATTTTCTCGCAACGCTCTTCGTCACCTTCTGCATCGGCGTGGCGAGCGCCCTGGCGCTCGCCGCCTGCGTCATGCTCATGGCGGGCGAGGCGCACGGTGCCGCGCCGGGGAAACCGCGCCCCGTCCAGGGGGCGAAAGCGGCGCCCGCGACCACCGCCGACCTGCTGCTCGCCCACTATTTCGCGGCCCGGTACGCGGGCCTGATTGCGGTCGACCGCTTCTACCCTGCCGAGCCTTCGGCAGTCCTGAATCCCGATCAGCCGAAGGGCTGCAGGGGCTAACGGACGGCTGCCTGCCATGCTTGAGGGGTTGACCGTTCCCCGACGTCAGCTGTCGCCTCGGGGACACAGTGGCGATGACGCTGCACCGCGGGAAGTCCCTATAAGCTTTAGTTTTTCCCCCTTGTCAACCAAAGGGCGCACTTTTTGCTTAATGTCTGGTATGGACCTGAGGTACGAGAACCGTAGAGAGTCGGACCGCATCCCCTTCGGGGTGGAATGCGCCCTGCCGGGGCTGCCGCCGCCCACGCGCGCCTCCATGCGCCCGCAGCCGAAGAAAAGCGCCATGAAGACGGTCGGCTACCTCCTCCTCACGATCGTCTTGATCCTCTGCATCTGGCAGTTCGGCCGGGGCCTGTACATCCACTTCAAAGCGCCGGTCGCACAGGGCGCCTCGGACAGAAAAGCCTAAGAACCGCGGCGGCCGGCTCGCAGCAGCGGGGTCCCCTTCCTCCTGAGCGAAGCGAAGGACCTGTGTTGGCACCCGCCTCCGGGACCGGGGTAGCGGCAACAGGGGCGAGCGCGCGATAATCCGGCTCGGACCTGCCCATCGTCCCGCGCCTCCGCGGGATTCGTGCCGTCCCAATCCATGACCCAGGCCCGCTTCCAAGAACGATTGCGCGCGCTCTCCCCCGCGGTGCTGAAAGGCCTGCGGCGCGGGATCGAGAAGGAGAGCCTGCGCGTCACGGCGACGGGGTCGCTCGCGCTGACCCCGCATCCGCCCGCTCTCGGCTCGGCGCTCAAGCACCCGCACATCACCACCGACTTCAGCGAGTCGCAGCTCGAGCTGATCACCGGCATTCATCCCAGCGCCGAGTCCTGCCTGGCGGAGCTCGAGCGCGTCCACCAGTTCGTCTACCGGCACATCGGCGAGGAGGTGATGTGGTGCGCGAGCATGCCCTGCGGCCTGCCCGCCGAAAAGGACATTCCGATCGGGCGCTACGGCTCGTCCAACATCGGCCGCGCCAAGAGCGTCTACCGCATGGGCCTGGCGCACCGCTACGGCAGGCGCATGCAGGCCATCAGCGGAGTGCACTACAACTTCTCGCTGCCCGAGTCGGCCTGGCCTCTGCCCGGCTACGGGGACCCGAACGAGGCCTATTTCGCGCTCATCCGCAATTTCAGGCGCACCGGGTGGCTGCTGCTCTATCTCTTCGGCACCTCGCCCGCGGTGTGCTCGAGCTTCGTGCAGGGCCGGCCGCACAAGCTGCAGAAACTGAGCGAGGGCACCCTCTATCTGCCGCACGCGACTTCGCTGCGCATGGGGCGCCTGGGCTACCTCTCCGAGGCGCAGGACTCGCTCGCGGTGAGCTACAACAGCCTGGAGAGCTATGCCGGCTCCCTGCAGGACGCGCTCACCAAGCCTTACGCGCCTTACGAGTCGATCGGCATCACCAGCGGCGCCGACTACCGCCAGCTCTCGACCAGCATGCTGCAGATCGAGAACGAGTTCTACAGCACCATCCGGCCCAAGCGCCGCATCCGGACCGGCGAGCGCCAGCTGCACGCGCTGCGCGAGCGCGGCGTCGAGTACATCGAGGTGCGCGCCATGGACCTCGACCCGTTCTCCGCGATCGGCATCGCGCCGGCGACCTGCCGCTTCCTCGACGTGTACCTGCTGCATTGCCTGCTCGCCGAGAGCCCCCCCGACACCAGGCAGGAGATCGAGGCGGTCGGGCGGAACAAACAATCGGTCGCAGCCAGGGGCCGCGAGCCGGGCCTTGCGCTCGAGCGCGGCGCGCACAAAGTGAGCTTGCGTGAATGGGGCCTGGAGGTGCTGCGCGAATGCGAGCCGATCGCCGCGGCGCTCGACGACGCGCGCAGCGGCACCCACGGAAAGAACGCGCACCGCGACGCGCTCGCCGCCGCGACCGCCGTGATCGAGGATCCGGCGAAGGCGCCCGCGGCGCGCATGCTCGCCGAGATGCACGAGCGCTACGAGGATTGCTACACCCGGTTCGTCCTCGAGCGCTCGCTCGCGCACCGGCGCTCGCTGCTCGACAAGCCGCTCCCCGCCGAGACCGTCGAGCGCTTCGTGCGAGCGGCGGAGGCCTCGCTCGCGAAGCAGCGGGAAATCGAGGCCGCCGACAAGATCCCCTTCGAGACCTGGCGGCAGAACTACCTCAAGCCCGAAGCGCTGGGCCTGGACAGCCGCGCCCGCGCGCTGTCCTAGGCCACCCCCTCCACCACGCGCAAGTCGCGCTTCACCGCGTCGCCGGCGAGGTGCTTGAGCGCCGCCTGGTAGGGCGCTCCGTCGTGGCAGGCGATCGCCGCCTGCACGCTCGGGAATTCGATCAGCACCACGCGCTGGTTCATCCCGCTCTCGTAGGTCTTGACCGGGTTGCTGCGCACCAGGTACTTGCCGCCCGCCGCCTCGATCGCCGGCGAGGCGAGCTTGGCGTAGGCCTGCCACGCCTCCTGGTTCTTGATCGCCTGATACGCCACCACCCAGTAGCCCTTGGCCATCGTCTTCTCCTTATTCGGGTTGAATGCCGATATTCTGGATGATCCCGCGAAACCGCGGGATGTCGTTCTTCACCAGCTCGAGCAGCTCGGCGCCGCTGCCGCCGGTGGCCTCGAGGCCGGCCTTGTCGAGGCGCTCGGCGACCTCGGGCGATTTCACCGCGCTGCGCATGCTGTCGCCCAGGCGCTGCACGATCGCGGGGGGCGTCTTCGCGGGAAGCGCGAAGGCGAAATAGGTGGGGACGAGCGTGTCGTCGTCGCCGCCGGCCTCGCTCAGGGTCGGGACGTCGGGGAGCAGCGGCGAGCGTGCCTTCGCGCCGATGGCGAGCGCGCGCAACCGCCCGTCGCGGATGAAGCCGAGCACCGCGGTGGGGGAAGTGATGGTCGCCGCGGCTTCGCCCGCCACCACCGCCTGCACCGCGGGCCCGGCGCCCTTGTACGGCACGTGGGTCAGATCGAAGCCCATCTTCGCTTTCAGCGCCTCGATATTGAGCTGCGCCATGCTGGCGACGCCGTAGCTGCCGTAGTTGAGCGAGCCCGGCTTCGCTTTCGAGAGCGCGCGGAATTCGGCGAGCGTCTTCGAAGGCAGGCGCGGATCGATCACCAGCACGTAGGGCGCGGAGGTGACGATGCCCAGGTACTCGAAGTCGCGCAGGGGATCGTAGGGCAGCTTCCGGTACAGGCTCGGGTTCGCACCGAGCGCGGCGCGGTCGGTCTCGAGCAGCGTGTAGCCGTCGGGCGCGGACTTCGCCACCGCGTCGCAGCCGACCAGGCCGTTCGCGCCGGGCCGGTTCTCCACCACCACCGGCTGGCCGAGCAGGTCGCCCATCTTCTGGGCGACGGTGCGTGCGGTGAAATCGGCGCCGCCGCCGGGCGGGAAGGAAACGATCAGCCGGAGCGAGCGCGAGGGAAAGGTCTCCTGCGCCAAGACCCCCGCGCTCGCGAATACCGTCGTCACCAGTGCCGCTGCTGTCATCCCGAGTGCAACGAGGGATCTTTTCCGGCACCGCGCGTAAGGAGATCCCTCGGCTTTCAGCCTCGGGATGACAAGCGACGTCGCTGCAGCCTGCTTCATCGTCAGCCCTCCAGGTTCCACCAGCCCACGCCCATCCCCATGATGCTGCGGAAGAGCGGCTCGTACACCAGGAACTCGGGCTTCGCCGCGCCGACCGCCCCGAGCATCACGATCCACTGGCGCAGCTCGCCCTCGCCGTTCTCGATCAGCTCGCGCGCGCTGAACCCCGCGAGCTTGTCGCCGCGCCCCTCGCGCATCCACGCCACGATCTTCCTGTCGAAGTCGACCGCGATGTCGCCGACGTAGCGCGTGCCGACGTGATGCGCCCAGGGATGCGCCGGGGAGAAGTGCGACAAGCCGCCGGAGGCGCACAGCACGATCCTGCGGCCGGCGAGGTCGCGCGCGATCACGCGCGCGAGCGCCTGCCCGAAGGCGTAGCAGCGCTCAGCCGACGGCGCCGGCGGGTGCGCCGCGTTCACGAACACCGGCACCACCGGCACGCCGCTGTCGCGCACCAGGTACAGCGTCGGCTCGACGTGGGCGTGCGAGAGGAGCTTGCCTTCCCTGAACACGTCCGAGTGCGAGACGTCGAAGCCTTCGGCGTTGAGGCCGGCGACCAGCGCCTGCGCGATCTCGGGGCGGTTGGCGATGGTCGCGCTCTTCTTCCGGTCCCAGTCCTCGGCGATGAAGTCCTTGCCCGTGTAGACCAGGAGCTGCGGGCGGTTGTCGGAGTGGAAGTTCTCGTCCTGGTCGTCGCCGATCATGAGCACGGCGTCGGCGCGCGCGCGCGACAGGTGCTCGCGGATCCTCGCGTGCCCCTCGCGGATGTGCGCGTAGCGCGCGAGGTTGTCCTCCAGCGTCTCGGCGGTCGCCTCCGCGGTGTCCGGAGCGAGCCGCCCCGCGTTCTTCTTGGCGACGTTCGCCTTCGAGCGCTCGCGGCGCTTGTCCCAGTTGAGGGGATCCTCGAAGGTGTAGGCGTGCGAGGTGGCGAAGGCGGCGACGAGGGGCATGCGCTGGCTGGCGTTTTTCGCGATGATAAACCCGCGCGGCGGGAAATACTTCTGGCTTATCCCGCCGCTTTCGCGTACATTCCAGCCTCCGCTCCTGCAACACGTCTTCCGGCTCCCCGCACGGCCCGTTCTTCCGCGGAAACCTGCCCGCCCTGCGCGGAGCGTTGCCTTCACTAGAGGAAATGCCATGTCCACCATCACCACTCCCAGCGGCCTGACCATCGAGGACACCGTGCTCGGCGAAGGCGCCGCCGCCGCTGCCGGCCGCGACATCGTCGTCCACTACGCCGGCTGGCTCGCCGACGGCACGCAGTTCGATTCCAGCCGCGAAAAGCAGGACCCTTTCGAGTTCACCCTCGGCAAGAAAGAGGTGATCGACGGCTGGGAAGAAGGCTTGAGCGGCATGAAAGTCGGCGGCAAGCGCAAGCTCACCATCCCGTCCCGGCTCGCCTACGGCGAGGCCGGCGCCGGCGACACCATCCCGCCGAACGAGACGCTCACTTTCGAAGTCGAGCTGCTGAGCGTTTCGTGAACGAACCGGACTGCGGTCCCGGGTTGTTCCTGGTCGCCCCGGGCCGCCGGTCCATTCACCCGTCGGCGGCGGCCCGGCTGCACGCCACCGTGACCCCCAGCGGCCTCACCATCGAAGACACCGCGGTCGGCGAAGGCGCCGTCGCCGCCTCCGGCCAGACCGTCAAGGTTCACTACACCGGCTGGCTGGCGGGCGGCAGGAAGTTCGACTCCAGCCGCGAGCGCGAGCAAGCCTTCGCATTCGAGGTCGACGCGGGCCAGGTGATCGCCGGCTGGGACGAGGGCGTGCAAGGCATGAAGGTCGGAGGCAGGCGCACGCTCACCGTCCCGCCGCACCTCGGCTACGGCGCGGGCGGCGCGGGCAACGCCGTTCCGCCGAACGCGACGCTGGTGTTCGACCTCGAGCTGCTTTCGGTCGGCTAGGGTCCGGCTGCGAATTCCGCGGGCGTCACGATCCTGAACCGCGCGCAGCGCCGCGCGAGATCCAGCAGGGCGTTGTCCTTGGTCACGAGAAAGCCCGCGTTCGCGGCGAGCGCCGCCTCCAGGAATTTCTGATCGTCTTCATCGCGGCAGCGTGGCAGCCCCGCGCGCTCCGTGTCCGTCAACACCGGCTCGATCGGCTTCGCCACGCGCCGGCACTCGGCCAGGCACTTCGCGATGTCGACGCCGCGCTTGCCCAGGTCGTAGCCGAGCGCGCGCTCGAGCTCCGCCTCGCAAGCGGCGTCGATGAACAGCTCGGCGCGTTTTTCGGCGACCGCGGCCCGGATCGGCGCAACCGCAGGATCGTCGAACACCAGCCAGTCGAGCCAGACGTTGGTGTCCAGGACGAGGCGCGCCTTCATGTGGAGATTCGCGGCGTCCGGAAGTCGTCCTGCATCGCGGCGGGCCGCACGGTGTAGTACAATTCCACGTATTTTGTCATACAGCCCGCCATGCCCATCTCCGTCCGCCTGCCGCCGCGCATCGAACAGAAACTCGCCGAATACTGCGTGTCGCACAAGGTCTCCAGGAGCGAGGCGGTGAAACAGGCGCTCGATCGCCTGTTCGAGGCCGGCGCGGAGAAACCCTCGCCCTGGGAGCTGGGCGCCGACATCTTCGCGCGCCACGAGCGCGTCAAGCCGACCGAGGACATCGCGCGCCACAGCAAGCGGCTGCTGCGCGAGCGCCTTCTGGGCAAGGCGAAGTGACGCGGGTTCTGGCGGACACGGGTTTTCTCGTTGCGCTGTTTCATCCCGCGGACCGGCTCGCCCCTGCCGCGCGCTCGTACCTGCGCGGGCACCGCCATCCGCTGGCTACGGTCGCGCCGGTGATCGCGGAAACCTGCTTTTTCCTGTCCAGCGCGGAAAAAGCGGAGCTGCTGGACTGGGCCCAGCGCGGCGGCATCGCGGTCATCGAGACACCCGTCGAGTCCTATCCGGAAATCGCCGCCATTATCGCGCGCTACGCCGATCGCGACATCGATCTTGCCGACGCGGCGCTGATCTGGCTCGCCAACGCGAGCGGCCAGCATCGCGTCCTCACGGTGGACGAACGCGACTTCTCGGCCTACCGGCTCAAACAGGGCAAGCGCTTCGATCGAGTGAAATGGACCTGAGGTCGCTCAGCGGATGCCGAGCACGGCCTTGATGCTTTTCATCAGCACGTCGAGCTTGAACGGCTTGGTGATGTAGCCGTTGGCGTCGGCGGCGAGCGCGCGCATGACGTCCTCCCGCGCCGACATCGCCGTGACCATGATGACGGGGATCTGCTTCAGCGCCGGGTGGCTGCGCAGGCGCTGGAGGATGTCGAAGCCGCTGCCGCCGGGGAGCATCACGTCGAGCAGGATCAGGTCCGGGACCGGGGGCTTGCGCAATTCCGCGCCGACCTCGTCGCGGTTGGCCGCCACGCGTGGGGCGAAGCGCTCCAGCTCGAGAAACTTGCGCATCGCCGACGACAGCGCCGGCTCGTCCTCGACGATCAGCACCGAGTAGGCGCCGCCGGAAGAGGGCTTCGCGGTCGAGCGCGCCTGGCGGGCGATGCGCACGGCGTAGCCCTGCTCCTTCATCAGCGCCATCGTGCTCTGGGCCTCCTCCAGCCTCGCGGCGAAATCCTCCTCTTTTTGCGCTCTCGCGGTCGCGGGATCGGGCGGGACATAGGAGGAGAAATCGAGCGAGCTCAGGTCGGCGCTGGCGGCGCCTGCGGCGGGCTTCGCCGGCACGATGAAACCCTTCTGCTGGAGATCGAGAACCGTCCTGCCGAGCAGCGTCTCCGGCACGTCCTTCAGGTTCTTCGCGATCTGCCCGAAATTGAGCTTGCCGTCGGCGAGCACCAGGAAGCGCAGCGCGTCCGAGAACAGCGCCGTGGTCCCGCCCTTCAGCTGCTGCCGGCCGGCCTCGCTGAGCTCGTAGACGGTGTCGGGAGTGGGAGAAGAAGGCGCGTTCATGGAAAAGCTATCCGGGAGACCAGCGGTCGCGAAACGTACCTGTGCATTTTACCCGCCGCAGATCGGGCGGCCAGCTCGGCCCGCGCGGGCACGTGACATTTGAGCGGCCGCTCGCCGAAAGATTCAATCCTCTTTGACCCAGGTCAAGCGAATAACGGAACGGCCTGCGCCGTCCTTTAGCCCCCGCTCAGCCCCACACCTCGCGCGCGACTTCGACCACGCGCTCGAGCTTCTTCCACTGCTCGTCGATCGACAGCGCGTTGCCGTGGTGGGTGCTGGCGAAGCCGCACTGCGGCGACAGGCACAGGTTCTCCAGCGGCACGAACTTCGCGGCCGCGTCGATGCGCCGCTTGAGCTCGTCCTTGGACTCGAGCGCCCCGGTCTTGGTGGTCACCAGGCCCAGCACCACTTTCTTGCTCTTCGGCAGCAGCCGCAGCGGCTCGAAGCTCCCCGCGCGCTCCGAGTCGTACTCCATGAAGTAGGCGTCCACCTTGGTCGAGAACATCGCCTCGATCACGCGGTCCTGGTAGCCGCCCGCGGCGAACCAGGTGCTCCTGAAGTTGCCGCGGCAGGTGTGCATCGTGACCCTCATGCCTCGCGGCCGGTCGGCGAGCGCGGCGTCGATCGCCCCGGCGTAGGCGCGCGCGAGGGTCGCCGGGTCGTCGCCGTGGGCGCGGAAGTTCTCCAGCACCTTGTCGTCGCACAGGTACGAGAAGGAGACGTCGTCGAGCTGCAGGTAGGTGCAGCCGGCCTTGGCGATGTGGCCGATCGCTATTCGCCACGCTTCGCCGGCGTCCGCCCAGAACTCGTCCATCTCCGGGTAGGCCTCGCGCGAGATCGCGTTGCGTCCGCCGCGGAAGTGCAGGGTCGAGGGCGCGGGGATGCACAGCTTCGGCGTTTTCTTCGCGACCGATTTCAGGAACCTGAAGTGGTCGGTCATGATCGGCTTGGCGCAGCGCAGCTTGCCCGTGACCGTCGCCATCGGCGGAATGTCCTCGGCCTGGAAGTTCATCCCGGTGGCGGCTTTCAGCGTCACGCCCTCGAGCTGCCTGGCGAAATCCAGGTGCCAGAAATCGCGCCGGTACTCGCCGTCGGTGATCCCCTGCAGGCCGATCGCCTCCTGCTTCTTCACCGCCGCGCGGATGCACTCGTCCTCGACCGCTTTCAGCCAGTCGGCCGGGAGCTTCCCGGCTTTCGCCCGCGCGCGCGCCGCGACCAGCTCGGGCGGTCGCAGCAGGCTGCCGACCTGGTCGGCGCGGAAAGGCGGCCTGGCGCTACTTTTTGGCACCCACCTCTCCCTTCGCGATCAGGCGCTCGAGATCGTCCGCGCCGCCGATGAGCACGCCCTTCACGAACACCATGGGGAAGGTGGGCCAGCCGGTCCACAGCTTGAGCGGCAGGCGCCGGCGGTACTGGCCGAGATAGCTGCCGTACTCGATGTACTTGTACGCGAGCCCGGCCGCGTCGAGGAGCTTCCGCGCCTTCCTCGGAAACGGATTCATGCCCATCCCGACCACCACGATCTCGTTCGCCGCCACCGCCGCCTGGACTTCCTTCACCACGTCGGAGCGGTAATTCGCGACCTTCTCGCGCACCGCGGGATGGATTCGCTCTTCGGGGAGGATGGGGCGGGGCATGGGTTACTCCTCTGCAGTTCCGAAAAACGGCAGTGATCCGGCGTCGCGATCACCGAAGAATCTA
>DATIWX010000093.1:0-2679 GCA_035519135.1 Burkholderiales bacterium
CAATTGCGCCGCGTGCCACACGGTCACGCCCGGCAAGCACGGCTTCGGCCCATCGCTCGCCGGTGTCGTCGGACGCGATGCCGGGACCGTCGAGGGCTACAAGTTCAGCGGCGCCATGGCCCAATCGGGCCTGCACTGGGACGCGAAGAACCTGGATGAGTTTCTCACCAATAGCACGAAGAAGGTTCCCGGCACGGCGATGGACCTCGCGGTGCCGAGCGCTGCGGATCGCGCGGCGATCATCGCCTATCTCGGCACGATTCAGGGGCCCGCGTCCGCCGCGAAAGCCGGCGCCGCCGCCCCGGCTGTCGCGGCCATGCCGCAGGGGGGCGGCCCCACCCAAGCGGAGCTCCTCGCCGCGCAGACGAACAAGCGCGACTGGCTCTATGCCACCCACGACTACGCCGGCACGCGCTTCGTGGACAACGCCCAGATCAACACCTCGAACGCCGCCCATCTCAGGCCCGTGTGCATCTATCGCAGCGATATCCCGGGGCCGACGCAAACCAATCCGCTGGTCTACAAGGGCGTCCTGTACGTCACGGTCGAGAACTACACGGCGGCGATCGATGCGAAGACCTGCCGCGCGCGCTGGACTCACAAATGGAAGCCGCAGGGCCGCCAGATCTCGCTCGCCAACCGCGGCGCGGCGATCAAGGATGGCGTGCTGGTGCGCGGCATGCCGGACGGCGACCTCATCGCGCTCGACATGGAGAAGGGCACGCTGCTGTGGTCGCGCCGGATCGCGAACGGCGACAACGGCCAGTACATGAGCATGCCGCCGCTCATCTTCGAAGATCTCGTGATCTACGGTCCCGCGGGCGCGGACTGGGGCGCGAAGAACTGGGTCGGCGCATTCCGCCTCGCGACGGGCGAGCAGGTGTGGAAGTTCAATCTCATCCCGGATGCGAACGAGCCGGGCGCCGAGACCTGGAAGGACCCGAAGTCGCTCGAGCACGGCGGCGCCAGCATGTGGACGCCGGTCTCGCTCGATCCGGCGAGCGGCACGCTCTATGTGCCGGCCGGCAACCCCGCCCCCGATTTCTTCGGCGAGCTGCGTCCCGGCGACAACCTCTACACGAACTCCATCGTTGCGCTCGACGTGCGCACCGGGAAGCTGCGCTGGTACAGGCAGTTCGGGCCCGCCGACGTGTGGGACGCCGACCTCGACCAGGTGAGCCCGCTCTTCTCGGCGAAGGTCGGTGGCAAGCGCCGCGACTTCGTCACGGTCGCGGGCAAGGACGGCCTGATGCGCGTGCTGGATCGCAACACGCAGGAAATGCTTTTCGAGGTGCCGGTCACGCGGCGCGAAAACATCGATGCGAAGCCCACCGTCGAAGGCGCGCATCGCTGCCCGGGGCTACTCGGGGGCATGGAGTACAACGGACCGGCCTACAACCCGAAGTCGCAAACGCTCTTCACTGGAGCCAACGACTGGTGCGGCGTGTTCACCCTCAACACGCAGCCGCCGGCCTGGGCCGTGCAGACGCACTACTACGGCGGCGGCGTCACGCCCGATCCCCACGACCAGGCGAGCGGCTGGCTGATGGCGTTCGACGCGGTCACGGGAAAGGTGCGCTGGAAGAAGCACTGGCCCACGACGTGGAGCGCCGCGTTGGTGGCAACCTCCGGCAACGTGATCTTCTCAGGCAGCGCGGACAACGACTTCCTGGTGATCGACCAGAGGAATGGCGACGTGCTCTATCGATTCAACACCGGCGGGTCGGTCGGCGGCGGGGTGGTCACCTACGAAATCGACGGCAAGCAATACGTCGCGGCGACCTCGGGGGTGATCTCGGGATTCCACGGTGGCTCCGGGACGTCCGCCATAGTCGTGCTGACCCTTCCATAGGAAGTCGGCGCCACCTCCCAAGAAGACTGGCGCGGCCCGCTATCTCGCGGGCCGCGTGGCCATTGTCCTGCAGCGGCTTTTGTCAAACGGATGCAGGCGAGTTAAAGACGGCGCGCCGCGCATTGCACAGAGTGACGGTCAGCACAACCGATGCCCAGGAGACCGTCGATGTTCAACCCCTTTTCTTTCACTGCCGCCGCGGCCACGCTGCTCTGTGCGCTATCGTCCGCCGCGCAGACCGGTCCCTGGCCGACCTACAACAACGGCTATGACGGGCAGCGTTTCTCCCCGGCCAAGCAGATCACGCCCGGGAACGTCGGCACGTTGAAGCGCGCCTGCGAGGCGCATCTCGGCGATGCAGGCACCTTCCACTCGGGGCTGCTGGTCATCGGCCGCACCCTGTACGTCACCACCGCGCACACCACGGTTGCGCTCGACGCGGCCAACTGCACGATCCGGTGGCGCCACGTCTACAAGCCGGAGCAGCAGGAGGTCTACGCGGTCAACCGAGGCGCCGCCTATCTGGATGGGCGCATCTTTCGTGGAACCACTGACGGCCGGGTCCTCGCCATCGATGCGAAGAGCGGAAAGGAGCTCTGGCGCGTGAAGGCGGGTGACCCGGAGAAGGGCGCGTTCTTCAGCTCCGCGCCCATCGCGTGGAAGGGACTTGTCTTCATCGGCACGGCCGGCAGCGACTGGGGTGTTCGCGGCTACGTGCTCGGGCTCGATGCGAAGACCGGCGCCGAGAAGTGGCGCTTCAACACGATTCCGACGGGCGACGAGCCGGGCGCGGACTCCTGGCAAGTTCCGGCGAGCACCGTGCACGG
>DATIWX010000094.1:0-3631 GCA_035519135.1 Burkholderiales bacterium
GTAGCCGAGCATGAACATGTTGGTGGCGATGGCATCGCCCATCAGGGCTGTCGCGAGCTTGCCCGCCGCTACGAAATCGACGTTCTTCGGTCCGGCGGCATCGACGAGGTCGGCCTCCAGGCGGCTTCCGGGAAGCTGCCAATCCGGGTTCCTGACGAATTCGGCCGTGGGCGAGACCGTGGCGTTGACCAGCACGCGCGTGGTCTTGTCGTTCATTTTCGAGAGTGCCTCGGTCCCCGAGGTGACCACGAGGTCGCAGCCCAGGACCAGGTCCGCCGCGCCGACACCCACGCGCACCGAGTGCAGCTCGGCCGGCGAGCGCGCGATCCTCACGTGTGACATCACCGGGCCGAACTTCTGTGCGAGGCCGCTCATGTCGAGCACGGTGGCGCCCTTGCCCTCGAGATGCGCCGCCATCGCCATGATCTGGCCTATTGTGATCACCCCCATGCCGCCGATTCCGGTGACGAGCGTCGCGTGCGGGCGTTCGAGGTCGCACAGCGGGGGCGGGGGAAGAGGCGGGAAGCCCGCCTCGGCTGCCGCGGCCGCCCTGCCTTTTCTCAGTGCCCCGCCTTCGACGGTGACGAAGCTCGGGCAGAATCCCTTGAGGCAGGAATAGTCCTTGTTGCAGGCGGACTGGTTGATGGCGCGCTTCCTGCCGAATTCCGTTTCGAGAGGTTCGACCGAGAGGCAGTTGGAGGCCACGCTGCAGTCGCCACACCCTTCGCAGACGAGCTCGTTGATGACGACGCGCCTGGGCGGATCGGGGAACTCGCCGCGCTTGCGGCGCCGGCGCTTCTCGGTCGCGCAGGTCTGGACGTAGATGATGGCCGAGACGCCTTTCTTCTCGCGCAGCTCGCGTTGCACCGCGTCGAGCTCCTCGCGCGGCCGGATGGTCACGCCGGGTGCCCAGTCGAGGCCGGCCGGCAGCGGCTCCTTCTCGTCGACGACCGCGACGATCGTGCCCACGCCTTCGGCGGCGATCTGCCGCGAGACCCTCGCCGGGTCGAGCGGCCCATCGACGTGCTGGCCGCCGGTCATTGCGACTGCGTCGTTGTAGAGAATCTTGTAGGTCATGCTGACCCCGGCGGCGACGGCGGCGCGGATGGCGAGCAGGCCCGAGTGGAAGTAGGTGCCGTCGCCGATGTTGGCGAACACGTGAGGGCAGCGGGTGAAGGGCGCCTGGCCGATCCAGGGCGCGCCTTCGCCGCCCATGTGGGTGAAGGTCGCCGTATTGCGGTCCATCCACAGCGCCATGAAGTGGCAGCCGATCCCGGCAAGGGCGCGGCTGCCCTCGGGTACATGGGTGGAGGTGTTGTGGGGGCAGCCGGAACAGAAATAGGGTTGGCGGCTGGTCACCACGCGCGGTTTCGCCAGCGCTTTCTCCTTCAATTCGAGGTAGGCCACGCGTTCCCTGTAGCGCTCGCCGAGAAGGCTGTCGATCCCGAGCTTGGCGAAGCGGGCGGCGAGGGCCTTGGCGATCAGGGCAGGCGAAAGCTCGTAGTGCGCGGGAAGCAGCCAGTTGCCCGCGGGCTGGCCCGCGGCGATCGACCACTCCCCGTTGTCGTCGAACTTGCCGACCACGCGCGGAGGGCGCGCATTTTTGAATGACTCCTCGCGCCATTCGTAGAGCTCCTCCTTGATCTGGTACTCGATGACCTGGCGTTTTTCCTCGACCACCAGGATCTCTTCCAGGCCCTCGGCGAAACGTCGCGCGCCCTGCGGCTCCAGCGGCCAGGACATCGCGACCTTGTAGAGCCGGATGCCGACCTCCGCGGCGACGCGCTCGTCGATGCCCAGGTCGGCAAGCGCCTGGACGGAATCGCCGAAGGACTTGCCGGTGGTGATGATCCCCAGCCTCGCTCGCGGAGAGTCCCACACGACGCGGTCGAGCTTGTTGGCGCGGCAATAGGCGAGGGCTGCGTACACCTTGTAGTCGAGGAGCCGCGCCTCCTGCTCGAGGAAACCGTCGGGCCAGCGGATGTTGAGGCCGCCCGCGGGCATCGCGAAGTCCGACGGCGTGGCGATCTGCACGCGCTGCGGATCGATTTCCACCACGGCACCCGACTCGATCACGTCGGTGACGCACTTGAACGCCACCCAGCAGCCCGAGAAGCGCGACATGGCGAACCCGTGCAGGCCGAGGTCGAGATACTCCTGCACGCTCGAGGCGTTGAGCAGCGGAATGCAGCAGGCCTTGAACACGTGCTCGCTCTGGTGGGCCAGAGTCGAGGACTTCGCCGCGTGGTCGTCGCCGGCCAAGACCAGCACGCCGCCGTGCTTCGAAGTGCCGGCGGAATTGGCGTGCTTGAACACGTCGCCGCAGCGGTCGACTCCCGGCCCCTTGCCGTACCACATGGCGAACACGCCGTCGTATTTCGCGTCGGGATAGAGATTCACTTGCTGCGTTCCCCAGATCGAGGTCGCGGCGAGGTCTTCGTTGACGCCCGGGCGAAACACAACGTGGTGCTGGTCGAGAATTGGCTTCGCCCGCGACAGCGCCTGGTCGAGACTGCCGACGGGCGAGCCGCGGTAACCGGAGATGAACCCTGCCGTGTTCAGTCCCGCAGCGAGATCGCGCGCGCGCTGGAGCATCGGCAGGCGTACCAGGGCCTGGGTGCCGGTCATGAAAGCGCGCCCGGACTGAAGCGTGTACTTGTCGTCCAGGCTGACTGGCTGGACCCGATCGGGTGCGTTCATCTCTCCGGGCATTTTACCCGGCCGAGAGCCAGGCCCTCAGCGCGTCGCTGACTTGGGCCGGCCGCTCGAGCGTCGAGAGGTGGCCACAGTCTTCTATCACCTCGAGGATCGCCCCGGGGATCGCGCTCGCCATTTCCTGGTGGCGCTCAAGGGGGGTGAGGGCGTCCTGGCGCCCGCACAGCACCAGCGCCGGACAGCCGATTGTGGGCAGCAGTGGCCGGCTGTCGGCCCGGCTCATGATCGCCCGCTCCTGACGGACAAAAGCCTCCTGGCCAATGTTTGCAGCCATATTCTTGACAGTGGTCACTAACTTCTCGTCGCCGAGCCTAGAGCGATGGAGGAGCAGGGGCAAGAGGGCCTGCGTGACCCCGATGAAGCGCCCGCGCTGCGCGAGCGAGATCAGTCCTTCGCGCTTTTCGACTTGCTCGGGGGTATCCGGACGGGCACCCGTATCGAGCAGGGCGAGGCGGTCCACGCGGCGCGCATCCCGGCGCATGATCTCGAGCGCGACATAGCCCCCCATAGACAGGCCCGCCAGGGCAAAGCGCTCGAACGGCGCCTCGCGCAGCACGTCCGCCGCTACGCCCGCCATGGTGTCGGATCGCGTGTGGTCGGCGACCCAGCACGGGGTGTGGTCAGCGAGCGCCGCGACCTGGGCTTCCCACAGGAGGGCGTCGCACAGGAGACCGGGAATCAGCACCAGACCGGGTTTCGCGCCGCGATTCATCGGGGTATCATGCCGGTTTGCCGCGCCCCGCCGTCCCCGTCGAACAGAGCGCGGGCGTCGCCAAAGCGAAATATATGCCAGCGAGCGTTGACACCCCCCGAAAAACTACGCATAATCAGCAGTTTCGTTCGGAGGGGTGCCCGAGCGGTTAAAGGGGGCAGACTGTAAATCTGTTGGCCTTGCGCCTACGTTGGTTCGAATCCA
>DATIWX010000095.1:0-23610 GCA_035519135.1 Burkholderiales bacterium
GTCTCGGCCCGTATCCAGGCTCGCGCGCAAATCCTGGAGCATGCTCGCGAACCCCGGCCGCGTCGCCGACTCCTGGAGGGCCGACAGGGATTTCAGGATCGGGACGCCCGCCTTGAGCAGGGTGTACATCTGCCGGCTGAAGAGCAGCATGTCTTCGATCGTCACCTTCTCCCCGCGGATCCAGGGGAAGGCCTTGTCCGAGGCCTCCTTGGGGCCGGCGGTCGCCGTGATCTCGATCGGGGACACGCCGCTGTTGAGGAGCTGATCCGCAACCGCCCCCGAGTCGGAGTTCTCGAGCACACCCCGGACCAGCTCGCCTCTGGCGTTGCGCCCGCGGTAGGAGAAGAACGGCACCGACCGCCTCAGTCTTCGATCTGGGCGGTAACGCGCATCGCCTCGGTCACCGTAGTCTTCCCGGCCATGGCAAACTGGGCCGCGCTGTCCCTGAGCATGCGCCCGGCCATGCGCTTCTCGGCGGCCGCTATGAAGCGCCCGGGGTCGTCCGAATTGGCGAGCGCCGCGAGCTCGCTGTCCATCTCGAGCATCTCGTAGATTCCGCTGCGCCCCGAGAAGCCGCTGCCGTTGCAATTCTGGCAGCCTGCCCCGGCGAGCAGCCGCCCCTTGGCGGGATCGACGCCCATCGAGCGCAACCACTCGATCTCCTGGGGCTCGGGCGGGCGCGGCTTGCTGCACGACTCGCAGTTGACGCGAAGGAGCCGCTGGGCCACGACGGCCTGCAGCGAGTAGGCGACCATGTAGCGCGGCACACCCATGTCGACCAGGCGCAGGGGCGCGCTCGCCGCGTCGCGCGTGTGCAGCGTCGACAGCACCATGTGGCCGGTGATGGCGGCCCGCAGCCCGATCTCCGCGGTTTCGAGGTCGCGCATTTCGCCGATCAGGATCACGTCCGGATCCTGGCGCAAGGCCGAGCGCAGCACGCGGCCGAAGGTGAGCTCGATCTTCTCGTTCACCTGCACCTGGTTGACCCCGTCGAGCCGGTACTCGACCGGGTCCTCCACCGTGATGATCTTGCAGTCCGGCGTGTTCAGGTCGTTGAGCGCCGCGTACAGGGTGGTGGTCTTGCCGCTGCCCGTGGGCCCGGTCACCAGGACCATGCCCGTGTAGCGGTGGATCGCGTGGCCGAAGCGCTGCAGCATGTCGGCGGACATGCCCAGATCGGTGAGCTGGTGCAGGCCTCCCCCGCGGTGCAGGAGACGCATCACCACCGTCTCCCCGTATTGCGTGGGCATGGTCGAGATGCGCACGTCTACCTGCTGGTTCCTGACCTTGACGTTGAAGCGCCCGTCCTGCGGCAGGCGCCGCTCCGCGATGTCGAGTCCCGACATCAGCTTGAGGCGCTGCGCGACCGCGCCGGAGATCTTGGCCTCGGTCTGGGTCTGCGGTTGAAGCAGCCCGTCGATCCGGAAGCGGATGTGAAGCCCCCGTTCATGCGGCTCGATGTGGATATCGGACGCCCGCGCCGCAACCGCATCCTCGAACATAGTCTGAAGGAGCTTGACGACGGGAGCGTCCTCGGCGCCGAGGGACAGGCTTCCCAGATCCACCACGTCGCCGAGGTCCTCCCCGAGCTCCTTTGCGAGCGAGGTGATCTGCTCGGTGCGCCGGTAGATGCGGTCGACCGTCTGCAGCAGCAGCGTCTCGGAGACGATCGCGATGTTGACTTCCTTGCGGGTCAGCCGCGAAATCTCGTCGAACGCGAACAGGTCGGTCGGATCGACCATCGCGACCAGCACGGCGTCGTCGTGCTCCTCGAGCAGGAGCGCGCGGAAGCGCCTCGCCTGCGCCTCCGGCAGCTTGCGCGTCACCGCTGGATTGAAGTTGTAGTACTTCAGGTTGATGAACGGCACGCTCAGCTGCCGGGCGAGCGCCTCGCCGATCTGGTCCTCCGAGAGATAGCCGCTCTCGATCAGCACCCGGCCGAGCTTGCGGCCCGACCGCGCCTGGTCCTCGAGGGCGCCCTTGAGCTGCTCCTGCGAGATCAGCTTCTGCTGCAGCAGCAGATCGCCGAGGCGTATGCGCTCGGGACGTTTATTCCTTGCTGCTTCGGCCATGACCTTTCACTCCGCCGCCGCGCGGGCGACCCAGATTTCCATGGCGGGCAACCTTACCCCCTTCCAGGCAAAGGCGCAAACTCCGTTCAGTGCCCGTTCTCCGCGAGCTGAGCGCGCGCCAGCTCGAGCAAGCCGGAGAATTGCTGGGGCCGGCGCTGCGCCAGAGCCTGCAGCTCGGGCAGCCATTGCCGCGTCCACCCGGGGTAGACGCGCGCCGCGCCGCGCAGCGTGCGCGCCGCCTCTGCATCTTGCCCCGCCAGGGCGAGCAATGCGGCTTGGCGCAGCACCACCGAGGGCATCGGGTAGGCCCGCATGACTTGAGAGTTGAGCGCGACCTTGTCTGCCAGACCGTGCTCGTCGGTAAGGATCGCTTCGCTCGCGATCCGCTCGAGATAAGGCCCGAAGAGCGAGTGCTCGCGCAGGGTCAGAAGAGTCTCCAGGTCCTCGCGTGAGAGATTCTCGCCGCGTGCACCCTTCGTCTCGAGAAGGAAATACCAGCGCTCGGCGGCCCGGTAGTCGGACCAGGCGCCAAGCGCGGCAAATAGCCCCGCGACGGCCACGAGCAGCAGCACTCCCCGGCGCATCCGGGTTGGCGCGACGCTGACTCCGGCCGTAGACGACGCGCCGAACAGGAGGGCGAACATTCCCAGGAAATGCGCATGCCACAGGGGAAACTCCACCATGCTGTGCAGGCCGACGACCGCGAGCACGCCGATCGCCCAGCAGCGCTCCGGCGACAGCGCCCGCCACGGCGTGCGCCAGAACCACCATGCCAGAGGAATCGCGAAGCACAGGAAACCGGCGATGCCGGTCTCGGCGAGCAGCTGCAGGAACAGGTTGTGGGCGTGAAGATCGAGGCCCGGGGGCACGCGGCCCGGCAGGTCGGCGGCGAGCTCGAACGCGCGCCAGGCGAACTCGCCGAAGCCGACGCCGAACAGCGGATGAGAAAGAAACATCAGGCGCGCGTACAGCAGCAGCTGGCCGCGCCCCGTGCCGCCGAATTCCATGTTGCGCGGGTCGGCGAGGCGATCGGCCGAGGTGAGGAGCTTGCCCATCGGGCCGGCGAGGATTTCCGTATGGGAGTTCAGGAGCTGGACGACGAGGAAGAAGGCGAAAGCGGCGCACGCGGCCGGCAGGAGCCTGCGCGCCTCCTGCGAGTGGCCGCCCAGACGAAGGAGCGGAGCGAGCGCGAGCGCGATCGCCATGTAGCCCCAGGAAGCGCGCGAGCCGGACAGCGCCATGCCGGCCGCGAGGGGCAACGCGAGGGCGAGCGTCGGAAGGAAGCCGAGCGCCCTTCGCGCATGGAGGAACACGACCGAAATCAGTGCGCACCCGAGGTAATCGGCGAAGTTGTTCGTCTGGTTCACCGTGCCGAACATCTGGTTGACGGGTTGCACGGTCGTGTAGACCCCCATCGGCAGCGGCAGGCGGTAGTACTGCACGAATCCGCTCGCGGCGGCGAGCACGCCCGCGACAACCAGCCACCACTGCAGGGCGTGTGAGACCCGCGGCTCGCCCAGCTCGCTTCTCAGCCACGCGCCCAGTATCGCGAGCAGCGCCGCCCAGACCAGGTAGAGCGCACCCACTGCGCTGCGCAGGGGATAAGACACCCATCCGGCGGCGGCCTGCACCACCAGCAACAGGGCGAGCGCAAACAGCCCGAGGCACATGGCGGGCACGGGGACCGGATTCCTCGAACGGGCCAGCGCCATGGCGCTCAGCGCCAGAAGTCCGGTTACGAAGGCGAGCCATTCGGTGTAGAACGTGAGCAGCGGATAGTAGTGGTAAGGATTCAGGAAGGGGACGGAGACCAGCAGCCCGCAACAAACCAGGCTGAGACGGGCGGCGAGCGCGCCCTGCGTCGTGCCTTCCACGGTGGCTAGGGTCCGTACCTTCGCCTGACGCCGGCCGCGAGCGCCGCGAAGTCCGCGGGATCTTCGCGAGCCAGTTGCTCGAGCCGTATCAGGTTGCCGGGGAGCTCGGCCGGATACATGACGGCGAGCCGGGAGAACGTGCGTTCCGCTTGCACATGGTCACCGCTCAGTGCCTGCAGGGCCGCCTGCCTGAGCGCAACGCTTGGGATGGGAATGAACCTCAGCACGCGGCCGTTCAGCTCGAGTTTCGCGTCGAGATGCTCGCGGTCGGGGATCAGCAGCTCGGAGGCGAGCAGGTCGTAGTAGCCGGCAAACAGGGAAACCGCCCTCTGCCGCGCGAGCTCGCCCAGCTGCTCCTCGGAAAGCGGCCGGCCCTTGCGCTGCGAGGCGTCCGCTTCCAGGTACCAGCGCTCGAAGCCACGGTAGTCGGACCACACCACGCCGGTCTCGAGCGCGCCCCCTGCCAGCACCGCCAGCACCGCGGCGCGACGGAAGCGATTGAAAGCGAGCGCGATCCCGGGCTGCCCCGCCGCGCCCAGGATCAGGGCGGCGAGCCCGAGGAAGTTGGCGTGCCACAGCGGAAATTCGAGCCCGCTGTGCAGCGCCTGGATGGCGAGAATCGCCACGATCCACGCGCCATCCACGCCCGGGTCCGACCAGCGGAAGGCGCGCAGCCACAGGACCAGCGGCAGCAGCACGCACAGCGTTCCGGGCAGGCCGGTTTCGGCGAGCAGCTCGAACAGAGCATTGTGGGCGTGCGTGGCCATGGCCCAGCTGCGCCCCTGCGGGTCCGCGCCGTGCTCGAAGATGTTCCAGGCGAACTCTCCGAATCCGGCACCCAGAAGCGGATGGGAGACGAACATCGCCCACGCCTCCCTGAGAAAGTACAGCCGGGTCTGGATGTCGTATTGCCCGCGGCCGGGCGCAAACGACTCCAGCCAGCGCTCACCCGGCGTAGCGACCGGAGCGCCCGCCCCCGATGTCAGGGCGACGACGACGTTCGCCGCCAGGAACAGCAGCAGCGCCGCGCACGAAAAGGTCAGCGCGGGCCGCAGCCGCGCGCGGTCACCCTGCTGGAACGCCCACAACGCCGCCAGCGGCGCGAGGGCCACGTAGAGCAGCCCCGCGCGGGAGGTCGACAGGACCAGGGCGACGATCAGCGGTACTGTGATCAGGGTCGCAAGAGTCAGGTTCACGCGGCGGCGTCCGTAGAGGAAAACCACGGAGACGAGCGCGCACCCCAGGTAGTTGGCGAAGTTGTTGCGCTGCCCGATGGGGCCGATCATCATGCCTTCCATCCCGCCCGCGGTCAGTCGAAAACCGAGGAGATCGATGCGGTAGGTCATGACGAATCCCGCGAGCGCCGCGAGCAGACCGCCCGCCGCGAGAAACGCCTGCAAGACGAGCGTGAGGCGCTCGATTCCGTACTGCTCGCGCAGGCGCTGCCCCAGCCAGACGAGCAGCGCCGCCCAGAGGACGTAGAGCATGCCGAGCAGGTTGCGCTCCGCGTACGCAACGCGTTCCAGCGCGATCTGCGCGAGCAGCACGAACACCAGGCCGATCAGCCCGACCGACAGGTAAGGCAGTCTGACGCTTCCTGCAGGTGCGGCGAGCGCGAACAGAGCCGCGCCGCCGAGCGCAAAGGCGAGCCACTCGGTGTGGAACGTGGGCAGAGGAAAGGCGTGGTGGAAATTCAGGAAGGGAAGCGAAACCATCAGCCCCGCGAAGAGCAGGCCGACCCGCGCCGCCCACGTCGCATGCTGCGGGGGAACGTCCGCTGTCGCCGCGGCGGCTTCGGGAAATTTCACCCGCGCGAGTATACTCGGGTAGTCTCTTGTCTCCGTGGACAAGTCCCTGTCGCCCCCTCGCGCGCTCGTCTTCGACGCCTATGGCACGCTGTTCGACGTGCACTCCGTGGTGGAGCTGTGCGACGAGCTCTGGCCCGGGAAAGGCCTGCTGCTGAGCCAGCTGTGGCGCGCCAAGCAGCTCGAGTACTCGTGGCTGCGCAGCCTGATGCGGCGCTACCAGGATTTCGCGCAGGTGACCGATGCCGCGCTGGGCTACGCCTGCGCCGCGCTCGGCCTGGCGCTGGACAGCGGGCGCCGCCGCCGGCTCATCGCCGCGTATCGCGAACTGGCGACCTTTCCGGAGGTTCTCGACGCTCTCGCCGCGCTCAAGGCCTCGAAGATCCGGCTCGCGATCCTCTCGAACGGCTCGCCCGCGATGTTGCGCCCGCTGGTGGCGCATGCGGGGCTGGGCGGCCTGATCGGCACCGTGCTCAGCGTCGACCCCGGGAAGATCTACAAGCCCGCACCGGCGGTATACCGGCTCGCCGTGACAAGGCTGCGCGTTCCGAAGCGCTCGATAGGCTTCGTCTCGAGCAACTGCTGGGACGCCTGTGGTGCGAAATCCTTCGGCTTTCGCACCTACTGGATCAACCGCAGCGGCGCGCCGGTCGACGCGCTCGGCGTCGTCCCCGATCACGTCATCCGCGGACTGGACGAGCTGCAGGCCCTCGTCCGCGTTCCGGCTTCATAGGCGAGGCATGGCTTTTCCCTCGATGAATTTCTGCTCGGTGTGCGGCGCCAAGGTCGCGCTGCGCGTTCCGCCGGGCGATTCGCTCCCCCGCCACATCTGCGACGCCTGCCATACCATCCACTATCGCAACCCCCTCATGGTGGTGGGCACGATCCCCGAGTGGGAGGATCGGGTCCTGCTATGCCGGCGCGCGATCGAGCCGCGCCGCGGCCTGTGGACCCTTCCCGCAGGGTTCATGGAGCTCGGCGAGACCACCGCGCAGGCCGCGCTTCGCGAGACCGAGGAGGAGGCGAAGGCGCGCGTCGATCTGGGGGACATGTTCACGCTGTTCTCGGTTCCCCACGTCGACCAGGTGCACATCTTCTATCGCGCGCGGCTGCTCGACCGCGCCTTCGCCCCGGGAGAGGAGACGCTGGAAGTGGCCCTGTTCCGCGAAGGCGAGATCCCCTGGAAGGAGATCGCCTTTCGCACCGTCGCCACCACATTGCGCCACTTCCACGCCGACCGTAAGGTGGGCGCGATGGGATTTCACACCGGCGAAATATTGCCGGCCAAGTAATGCGCATGCAAAGACGTGACTTCATGCTCGCGTGCGCCGCTTCGGCGCTCACCACCGCGCTGCCCACGGTGGCGGCCGACTCGAGCCCGAGGCTCTATTCGCGGGCGCGGCTCGTCGACCCCTCCGGCCGGCCGCTGAAGGCGCGCACGCTCGCGGCCAACAGGAACTTCATCTTCCATTATCCCTTCGCCGGAACGCCCTGCTTCCTGCTGAACCTGGGCAGGCCGCTCGAGGCCCGGACCAGCCTGAAGACGGCGGATGCGCAGAGCTACGATTGGCCGGGCGGCGTCGGTGCCGAGCGCAGCATCGTCGCCTACTCGGCGATCTGCGCCCACCGGCTCACCTACCCCACCCGCGAGATCAGCTTCATCAGCTACCGCGAAGAGAAATCGGCCGGGAGCAAGTTCGCTCACGTGATCCACTGCTGCTCCGAGCACAGCCAGTACGATCCCGCCGAGGGCGCCAGGGTGCTCGCGGGTCCCGCCCCGCAGCCGCTCGCGGCCATCCTGCTCGACTACGATGCCAAGAGCGACGGCCTGGTCGCGACCGGGACACTGGGCGGGGAGATGTTCAACGAGTTCTTCAGCAAGTACGAATTCCGCCTCTCGATGGATTTCCGCGGCAGCCCCAAGACCGCCGTCGAGGGGAGCTGCGTGGTGAGCGAGCTGACCGACTACTGCCGGCAGCAGGTCAGATGCTGAAGGGAGCATGATCCCCTGGCTCGAGAAAGACGCACCCTTCCCTCCGCTGCGCAGCGCGCTCAAGGAGCCCAACGGATTGCTCGCGGCGGGGGGCGACCTGTCGCCGGAGCGCCTCCTCGAGGGCTATCGCCGCGGCATCTTCCCCTGGTACTCCGAGGGCGATCCGATCCTGTGGTGGAGCCCGGATCCCCGCATGGTCCTTTTTCCGGCCGAGTTCAGGATCTCGCGCTCGCTCGCGAAAGTCCTGCGCAACCGCCGCTACGAGACGCGCTTCGATTCGGTCTTCGCTGACGTCATCGCCGGCTGCGCCGCGCCGCGCGAGGGCGCGCCCGGCACCTGGATCAGCGACGCCATGATCGATGCCTACCTGAAACTGCACCGGCTCGGCCATGCGCACTCGGTCGAGACCTGGATCGACGGCGGGCTCGCCGGGGGACTCTACGGCGTGGCGATAGGCCGCGTGTTCTTCGGCGAGTCGATGTTCTCGCGCGTGCGCGATGCGTCCAAGATCGCGCTCGCAGCCCTGGTCGCGCAGCTGAAGGCCCGCGAATTCGGGCTGATCGACTGCCAGATGCACACGCACCACCTGGAGACCCTGGGCGCCCGCGAGATTCCGCGGGCGAGGTTTTCCCGCCTGCTCGAAGAATTGGTACACTATCCGCGGTCTCCGGGCACGTGGTCCGGCGCATCTTTCGCGCAGGTGCAATGTCCCAGCTGAACGATCTGCCGCACGCAGTACTGCAGTTCTACGTGACTGCGCCCTATCCCTGCAGCTATCTGCCCGGCAGGATGGCGCGCTCCCAGGTCGCCACGCCCAGCCACCTGATCGGCACCGAGCTGTACGCCGACCTCGTCCGCCTCGGCTTTCGCCGCAGCGGCATCTTCACCTACCGGCCCTATTGCGACCACTGCCGCGCCTGCGTCCCCGTGCGCGTTCCCGTCGCGGAATTCCAGGCTTCGCGCAGCCAGCGGCGCGCCGCGGCCAAGCACGGCGAGCTGCAGCACGCAGTCACCGGCCTGCGCTTCCGCGTCGAGCACTACTCGCTCTACCTGCGTTACCAGGCGAGCCGCCATTCCGGCGGAGGCATGGACCAGGACAGCCGCGACCAGTACTCGCATTTCCTGCTGCAGAGCCGCGTGAGCACGCGCCTCGTGGAATTTCGCGACAAGGGCAAGCTGATGATGGTATCCATCGTCGACCAGCTGAGCGACGGATTGTCCTCTGTCTACACCTTCTACGATCCCGACATGCCCGGCGCGAGCTTCGGCACCTACAACATCCTGTGGCAGATCGAGCAGTGCCGGCGCGCCTCCCTGCCCTATCTGTACCTCGGCTACTGGATCAGGGACAGCCGCAAGATGTCCTACAAGGCGCACTTCCGGCCGATCGAGGGATTCGTCGACGGCGCCTGGCGGCGCCTGCAGCCGGAAGAGCTGGAGGCCTGAAGCCGAATCCGGGAGCGCGCCGCGGTAAAATCCCGGCATGCTCTATCGCGCCGTCCGGCCGCTGCTGTTCGCTCTCGATCCGGAATCCGCGCACTCCCTCAGCCTCGACTGCCTCGATGTGCTGGAGCGGCTCGGCGGCGCCCCGCTGCTCGCCTGTTCCGTCCCGCGGCTTCCGGTCCGTGCCATGGGCCTGGACTTCCCCAATCCGGTCGGGCTCGCGGCGGGCATGGACAAGGACGGCGCGCACATCGACGCGCTCGCTGCGCTCGGTTTCGGTTTCCTCGAAGTCGGCGCAGTCACGCCGCGCCCGCAGCCGGGCAACCCGGGGCCTCGCGTCTTTCGCCTTCCCGAGGCCGAGGCGCTGATCAACCGCCTCGGGTTCAACAGCCGCGGCGTCGACGTGTTCGTGGACAACATCCGCCGCGCACGGCGGGGTGGAATCGTCGGAGTCAATATCGGCAAGAACGCGGATACGCCGAACGAGCGCGCACAGGAGGACTACATCGCGTGCCTGCGCAAGGTCTATCCGCACGCGAGCTTCGTGACCGCCAACCTGTCCTCGCCCAACACCAGGAATCTCCGCGAGCTGCAGCGCGCGGACGAGCTCGACTCCTTCCTCCTGGCCCTGGCCGCCGAGCGCGACCGCCTCGCCGGGCAGCATGGAAAGCGCGTTCCGCTCGCGGTGAAGATCTCGCCCGATCTCGACGACGCCGGCATCGATGCGGTCGCCGATCGCATCGCCGCGCGCGGCATCGACGCGGTCATCGCCACCAACACCACGGTATCGCGAGAAGGCGTCGCGCACCTGCCCGCCGCCCGCGAGCAGGGCGGCCTGTCGGGCGCGCCGCTGAAAGCGCGCGCCACGGCGGTGGTCGCCCGGCTCAGGCGCGCCCTTCCCCCGGGCGTCGCCATCATCGGCGTCGGCGGCATCGCGAGCGCGGCGGACGCGCGCGAGAAGCTCGACGCCGGCGCCAGCCTGGTGCAGCTGTATACGGCGCTGGTCTACCGCGGGCCCGGGCTCGTCGGCGAAATCGTGCGCGGCCTCGCGGCGCGATGAGCGCCCTCTCGGCGAAGATCGACGCGCTCCTGCCGCAGACGCAGTGCACCCAGTGCGGCTACCCGAGCTGCGGGCGCTACGCCGAGGCGATCGCGGCGGGCGAAGCCGACATCAATCAGTGCCCGCCGGGGGGCGAGGCCGGCATCCGCGAGCTCGCGGCGCTGCTCGGCCGCGAGGCGAAGCCGCTCAGTCCGGCGCACGGCATCGAGCGCCCCCGGCGGGTCGCCGTCATCGACGAGGCACGCTGCATCGGCTGCACGCTGTGCATCCAGGCCTGTCCAGTGGACGCGATCGTCGGCGCGGCGAAGCTCATGCACACCGTGGTGACGGAGCTGTGCTCCGGATGCGACCTGTGCATCGCACCCTGCCCGGTCGACTGCATCGAGATGGTTCCCGCGACCGGCGAGGACGCGACCTGGAGCCGGGAGCGGGCGGACGCGGCGCGCGAGCGCTTCGATCGGCGCAGCGCGCGCCTCGAGCGCGCGCGGAAGGAGAGCTCGGAGCGCCAGGCGATACGCCGGCTCGAGGCAACGGAAGATTCCGCAGCGGCGAAAAAGCGCGCGATCATCCAGGCCGCGATCGAGCGGGCGCAGGCGCGGAGAACGCGGACGTGAGTCCGGACAAGCGCAGGAAACTCTTCGAGCGGCTGCGCTCGGCCAAGCCGAATCCGACGACCGAGCTCGCCTACCGCACGCCCTTCGAGCTGCTGGTGTCGGTGGTGCTTTCCGCGCAAGCCACCGACAAGAGCGTGAACGCGGCGACCGAAAAGCTCTACCGCGAAGCCAACACGCCCGGGAGCCTGCTCGCCCTCGGCGAAGCGGGGCTGATCGCGCACATCAAGACGATCGGGCTCTACCGCTCCAAGGCGAAGCACATCCTCGAGACCTGCCGGCTGCTGATCGAGCGCCACCGCGGGGAAGTGCCCGAGTCACGCGAAGCCCTGGAGGCGCTGCCGGGCGTCGGCCGCAAGACCGCGAACGTGATCCTGAACACCGCCTTCGGCCATCCGACGATCGCGGTGGATACCCACATCTTCCGGGTCGCCAACCGCACCGGGCTCGCGCCGGGCAAGGACGTGCGCGAGGTCGAGGACAGGCTGCTGAAGGTCGTGCCCGAGGAATTCCGCAAGGACGCGCACCACTGGCTGATCCTGCACGGGCGCTACGTCTGCAAGGCGAGAAAGCCGGACTGCCCCGGCTGCATCATCCGGGACCTGTGCGGCTACAAGGCAAAGACGAAGGCCTAGAACTCAGTGCGCGACCGAGGGCGATGCGTCAGCGAACGACGTGCAGCGTGCCCTTCTGGCTGGAGAAGTATGCCGCGAGATCGGCCATGTCCTGGGTGGAAAGGCCGCTCACCTGCCCGCCCATGATGGGATTCTTGCGCGCGCCGGCCTTGTAGTCGCGCAGCGCCTTCAGCAGGTAGTCGTAGTGCTGCCCGGCGAGGCGGGGAAAATCGGGCCCCGTGGGGGCATTGCCGTCGGCGCCGTGGCAGGCCGCGCAGGCCTGCGATTTCTGCTTGCCGGATGCCGCGTCGCCCGCGGCCAAGGCTTGCGCGCCGAAGCAGGCGGCGAGAACGAAGACGACGAGCCTCTTCATTTGTCCGCCTTTCCCGACGCGCCGTAATACGCGGCGACGTCGGCCATGTCGCGATCGCTGAGGCCTCTTGCGATGCCCTGCATCGTCGGATGGCTGCGATCGCCTGCGCGGTAGGCCTGCAGAGCCTTGACGATGTAGTCCGCCGACTGCCCGGCGATCATCGGCACCGAGTAGACCTCGGGGAAAGCGGTCTTGTACATCGGAATGCCGTGGCAGCCGATGCACATCGAAACCTTACCTTTCGCCGCTTCGGCGCTTCCGGTTGCCTGCGCGAGCACCGGCAGCGAGAGCGTCAGGGACAGGAGTGCCAAGGTCAGCCGCATTTTCATCGTCGAATTCGTCTTTCTGCGAAAACTCGCCGATTCTATACGATGCTCTCCGCGCCGGTCAAAGCCGCGCTCAGCTCCGCGGCGCGAGGCAGCGCGCCAGACCCTGCGCCACCGCCCCGGCGATGCGCTTTTGCACCTCCTCCGAGCGCATTCTCAGGTCCTCCTCCCGATTGAGGATCACGCCGGCCTCCAGCAGCACCGCGGGCGTTCTCGCGCTCTTGAGAACGATGAGGTTGTCGTAGTAGTGCACCCCGTTGGCCTTGTCGGCGAAGGGCTTGTTCTCTCCCGGAATCGCCTCGGCGTGATAGAGCGAAGGGGAAAAGCCCGCGGCCCTGAGCGCCGCGCCGATCGCCGAGGCGCAGGCGAGGCTGCGCTTGAGCGCACGGTTCTTGCGCGAGACGAACAGCGAAAATCCGGAATGCAGGTCGCTGAACCATCGCTCGACGCTGTCGTACTCCCAGGTCTCGACCAGGTAGGGCTGCACCGAGTCGTGATGGACCGACAGGAAGAAATCCGCGCCGGCGCCCGCGGCGGTGCGGCGCGTGAGCTGCGACATGAAGCCGTCGTAGCCGATGAGCATCGTCTTCAGCCCGCGGCCCTTCACGGCGGAGTCGACGGCTACGGCGAGGTCGCGGTTGAAATCGAGCTCGGGCCGGCCGTGCGCGCTGGTTGCGCCAGGCTCCTCGATGAAGTGCCCTATGTCGATCGCGACGGTGGCCGCCCGCGCCGAAGCGGCGGCGAGCAAGGAAGCGAGGAGCAGCGATCGCACCGGCCGATTGTATACAATGAGGCCTTCGAGGCGAAGGCGGGACGCATGCGATTCAAAGGCTCCGAAACCTACGTTTCCACCGATGACCTGACGCTTGCGGTCAACGCGGCGATCACGCTGCAGCGCCCGCTCCTCGTCAAGGGCGAGCCCGGCACCGGCAAGACCATGCTCGCGGTCGAGGTCGCCCGGGCGCTCGGGCTGCCGCTGCTGGAGTGGCACATCAAGTCCACCACCAAGGCGCAGCAGGGCCTGTACGAGTACGACGCGGTGAGCCGCCTGCGCGACTCGCAGCTCGGCGATCCGCGGGTGCACGAGATCCGCAACTACATCGTCAAGGGCATGCTGTGGCAGGCGTTCTCGTCCGAGACCCCGGTAGTGCTGCTCATCGACGAGATCGACAAGGCCGACATCGAGTTTCCCAACGACCTCTTGCGCGAGCTCGACCGCATGGAGTTCTTCGTGTACGAGACGCGCGAGCTGGTCAAGGCGGCGCAGCGGCCGATCGTGTTCATCACCTCGAACAACGAGAAAGAGCTGCCCGACGCGTTTCTCCGGCGGTGCTTCTTCCACTACATCCGCTTCCCGGACAAGGAGACGATGGAGCGGATCGTCGAGGTGCACTTCCCGGGCCTGAAGAAGTCGTTGCTGCGCGAGGCGCTCGAGGTGTTTTTCGAAGTGCGCGAGGTGCCCGGGCTCAAGAAGAAGCCCTCGACCTCGGAGCTGCTCGACTGGCTGAAGCTCCTGCTCGCCGAGGACATTCCCGCCGAGGCGCTGAAGAGCAAGGACCGCAAGACCATCATCCCGCCGCTGCACGGCGCGCTGC
Source organism: Burkholderiales bacterium (assembly GCA_035519135.1). Taxonomy (GTDB): domain Bacteria; phylum Pseudomonadota; class Gammaproteobacteria; order Burkholderiales; family SG8-39; genus VBDM01. The sequence goes on from DATIWX010000095.1 coordinate 13,767, forward strand.
TGAAGAACGAGCAGGACGTGCACCTGTTCGAGCGCCTGGTTTTCATGACGCGCGCCAAAGGCGGCTGAAGCCCACGCCGCCGGGCCGACCGTGACCGGTCCGGGTCACCCTGTGAAGGTCGACTTGCCGTTTCTGGAACCACGCACAAGAGGGGCGCTGACGCTGATCGTCCTGCTGTCCGCGCTGGGTGCGCCGGCACACGGGCAGGAGACGATCTCTCCAGATGCCTTCCTTGACGCGGCGGCCTCATGGCTTGATCCAGAGCCTGGGGGTGCCCCTGCCAAGGATGACTGGCACGGCAGGTTCCAGCTGAGGCGCGAAAACGTGGATCGCGGGACGAGCGAGGAGACCACCAAGACCTACCTGAGGTCGGACAACGTTCTGTGGGGCGGCATGCTGTCGTTCCAGGTTGCATTCCCCGACGAGCAGACGGACTTCAATGGCAGCCCGTTCAATCCGCGGCTGGGAGACAGCAAGGCCCGGTTCCGCTTCGCGCCCTTCTCTGCGGGCCGCTTCGACATGTCCTACTTCATCGAAGCCACCTTCCCCACCGCCGATCCGGGAGAGCTCGGTTCAGGGAAGTATCAGCTCTCGGCCGGCGTGACGGCCGGCACGCCGATTCCGGTGCCGGAGGCCATGAGGGCGTCCCACGAGCTCAGGTTTACGTCGCAGCTGCAGCAGATCAACTCGGTGGCGGGCGACGAAACGAGGCCGGACATCAACTACACCAAATTGGATCTGTCGCTCAGGGATACCTGGGATGTGAACTGGGTGAGGATGGCCGTCAACACGAGGGCGGACTGGGAGCAGAACGGCAAGACGGGCGCGGTCGGCGAACTGGAATATGGGCGCCGCCTTGACGCCAACTGGAGCGTCTGGCTGCTCGCGGGCGGCCTGCTCTGGGGCGAGGGGGTGAAGGGCACCTATGGAACAAAGGTGATGATCGGCGTCGACCGGTGGTTCTGATGAAAGAACCGGAGCTCGATCCCCGGACTGTCCCAAGCCCGAGCACTAGCTTTACAATGTCCGGGCCGCGCCGCGCGCCATGCTGACCGATTTCTTCCTCAAGCTGAAGAGCCACAAGCTCCCGGTCTCGATCAAGGAGTGGCTGACGCTGCTCGAGGCGATGCAGAAGAACGTGATCTCGCCCTCGATCGACGAGTTCTACTACCTGTCGCGCACCGCGCTGGTGAAGGACGAGCAGAACTTCGACAAGTTCGACCGCGCCTTCGGCGAGTATTTCCAGGGCGTCGAGTCTATCGCCGGCGCCGAGCTCGACGTGCCGCTCGAGTGGCTGCTGAAGCAGGCCGAGCTGAATCTCTCCCCCGAGGAGAAAGCGATGATCGAGTCCCTCGGCGGCTGGGAGAAGCTGATGGAGACGCTGAAGAAGCGCCTCGAGGAGCAGAAGGGCCGGCACCAGGGCGGCAACAAGTGGATCGGCACCGCGGGCACCTCGCCTTTCGGCGCCTACGGCTACAACCCGGAAGGCATCCGCATCGGCCAGGACAAGTCGCGCAACCGCAGCGCGGTGAAGGTGTGGGACGCGCGCGAGTACCGGAACCTGGACGACTCGGTCGAGCTCGGCACGCGCAACATCAAGGTCGCGCTGCGGCGCCTGCGCAAATTCGCGCGCGAAGGCGCGCCCGAGGAGCTCGACCTCGATACCACCATCGACAAGACCGCGCGCAACGCCGGCTACCTCGACCTGCAGATGCGCCCGGAGCGCCACAACGCGGTCAAGGTGCTGATGTTCCTCGACATCGGCGGCACCATGGACGACCACATCAAGCTGTGCGAGGAGCTGTTTTCGGCGGCGAAGACCGAGTTCAAGCACCTGGAATATTTCTACTTCCACAACTGTCTCTACGATCATGTGTGGAAGGACAACCGCCGGCGCCACTCGGAGCGCACCCGCACCCTGGACATCATGCACAAGTACGGGCACGACTATAAGCTGGTGTTCGTCGGCGACGCGACCATGAGCCCCTACGAGATCCTCCAGCCCGGCGGCTCGATCGAATATTCGAACGAGGAAGCGGGCGCGGTGTGGATGAAGCGCATGCTGGAGGTATACCCGAAGGCCGTGTGGCTCAACCCCGAGCCCGAGGAGATCTGGGGCTACCGTCAATCGATCGGCATTCTCAAGGAGATCATGGGAGGACGCATGTATCCCACCACCATCCAGGGGCTGGAGCGCGCCATGCGCGCCCTGGTCAAGTGACCATGCTCAGAGCGCTCACCCTGGCTCTCGTGCTGCTCGCCCTGCTGATCGTCGCGCTCGACGCCTCCGCCGCGCGCTCGGGCAAGAAACAACTGTGGGGCGCGATCGCGTACAGCACCAAGACCGGCGCGTACGGCTATAGCGTCGACGTGAAGACCAAGCGCGACGCCGAGACCGAGGCCTTCCGCCAATGCGGCTCGAACTGCGACCTCATCAGGACTTTCCGGGACGCGTGCGCGGCGGTCGCGGCCAAACCGACCCGCACCTCGTCCGACACCGGCGCGTCCAGGCAAATCGCCGAGATGAAGGCGCTCAAGAAGTGCGGCAGCGATTGCGCGGTGAAAGTGTGGGCGTGCACGAGCGAGAAGTGACGGCCGCAGGGCCGTCATCCTGAGCGAAGCGAAGGATCCCCAGACCCTGGAAGCCTTCCTGCTCTCCACCTCGGTGGTCGCGATCGCCGAGATGGGCGACAAGACGCAGCTGCTGTCGTTTCTCCTTGCGGCGAAGCTGAAGCGGAAGCCGCCGATCATCGCCGGCATTCTGTTCGCCACCCTGGCAAATCATTTTCTCGCCGGCTCGGTCGGCGTCTGGGCCGCCAGCCTGGTATCTCCCCGAGAGCTGAGGTGGATCGTGGCTCTCCTTTTCTTCGCCTTCGGCGCGTGGGCGCTGAAGCCCGACAAACTGGAGGAAGACACGAGGCTTCCGGCGGCCGGCGTGTTCATGACGACGCTCGTCGCTTTCTTCCTCGTCGAGATGGGCGACAAGACCCAGCTCGCCACGGTGGCGCTCGCCGCGCGCTACGATTCGCTGGTCGCGGTGGTGCTGGGAACGACCCTGGGCATGATGATCGCGAACGTTCCGGCCGTGTGGATCGGCGAGGCGCTCGCGCACCGGGTCAACATGAAGGTGATGCGCGGCGTTGCGGCGGCGCTTTTCGTCTTGCTCGGGGTGCTGGCCTTGCTGGCCTAAGCGTCACGCCTGTCCGGGAGGCGGCGCGACTTTCAGCACTTCCTCGAGCGTCGTCAACCCCATCGCGACTTTCATCGCGCCGCTGATGCGCAGCGGCTTCATGCCTTCCTTGTAGGCGACTTCGCGGATCTTGGCGATGTCGGCCTCGGCGTTGATCAGGCGCCGCACTTCGGGGCTGAGGAGCAGGATCTCGTAAAGTCCGATGCGGCCCGTGTAGCCGGTGTTGCGGCACTCCAGGCAGCCGACCGGCTTGTAGATGTGCGTCGGCCGCTTCGCCTTCCACGGCGCGACGAATTCCTCCCAGCTCAGATCGCCGGCGCGGCCTTCGTCGAAGGGAACCTTCTCCTTGCAGTGCTTGCAAAGGATGCGCACCAGGCGCTGCGCCATGACCCCGAGGATGGTCGAGTTGAGCAGGTAGGGCGCGACGCCCAGGTCGAGCAGCCGCGTGATCGCGCTCGCGGAGTCGTTGGTGTGCAGGGTCGAGAGCACCAGGTGCCCGGTGAGCGCCGCCTGTATCGCCATCTCCGCCGTGGGCAGGTCGCGCACCTCGCCCACCATGATGATGTCCGGGTCCTGGCGCATGAGCGCGCGCACGCCCTCGGCAAAGCCGAGGTCGATCGACTGCTGCACCTGCATCTGGTTGAACGCGGGCTCGATCATCTCGATCGGGTCCTCGATGGTGCACACGTTCACCTCGGGCGTCGCCAGCGTCTTCAGCGTCGAGTACAGCGTCGTGGTCTTGCCCGAGCCGGTGGGCCCGGTCACCAGGATGATGCCGTTCGGCTGCTCGATCATCTGCTTCCAGCGGGCCTTGTCGTCCTCGGAAAAGCCGAGCTCGGCGAAATCCTTGACGATGACCTCGGGGTCGAACACGCGCATCACCAGCTTCTCGCCGAATGCGGTCGGCAGCGTGGACAGGCGCAGCTCGACGTCCTGGCCGTCGGCGGTGCGCGTCTTGATGCGGCCGTCCTGCGGGCGGCGCTTCTCGACCACGTCCATGCGCCCGAGGATCTTGATGCGCGAGGTCATCGCCGCCATCACCGGCATCGGGATCTGGTACACCGGATGCAGCACCCCGTCGATGCGGAAGCGCACCTCTCCCACCTCGCGGCGCGGCTCCATGTGGATGTCGCTCGCGCGCTGGTCGAAGGCGTACTGCCACAGCCAGTCGAGCACGTGCACGATGTGCTGGTCGTTGGCGTCGAGCTGCTTGTTGGTCTGGCCGATCTCGACCAGTTGCTCGAAGTTGCCCAGGCCGCTGCGCTGCTCGCCCTTCTGCGCCGCGCCCTTCACCGATTTCGCGAGGTTGTAGAACTCGACCTGGTAGCGGGAGATGTCCAGCGGACTCGCGAGCACGCGGCGGATCTCGAGCCGCAGCATCTGCTTCAGCTCCCTCTCCCAGTCCTTGACGTAGGGCTCGCTGGTCGCGATCACCGCCTCGCGCGTGTTCACCGCCACCGGCAGGACCTTGAAACGCGCGGCGTAGTGGCTCGACATCACCTCGGTGACGGCCGAGAAATTGATCTTCAGGGGATCGATGTGGAAATACTCCATCCCCGTCTGCTTGGCGAGCCACTCGGTGAGCCACTCCAGGCCGAGGAGCTTGTTGGGAGGCTTGGCCGAGCGCCACTTCTGGTCGGCGATGACGACCAGGGGATGATGGTCGCTGCGGTGCAGCCTGCGGTCGGCGATGAGCTTGTCGGCGTCGGCCCTGGGCACCAGGCCCTCGCTTACCAGGGCCTGCAAAACCTCGGAGAGTGTGAGGCGATGATCCTGCCGCGCTTCCGCTGCGGTCTGCATGGCCGGAAATATAGCCACCCCCCGCGCAACCGGCAAGCATTTTGACTTTGCCGTTCAACTGCGCGATGCTAACCGCTCCCAAGAACAAACTTCCGGAGACCGAAATATGACCATCAAAGTCGGCGACAAGCTGCCCGACGGCAAGCTTTCCGAATCCACCGAATTCGACGAGGCCGCGGGCTGCCCGATGCCTCCGAAGGACGTCGGCGTGGCCGACGCGCTGAAGGGCAAGAAGGTGGTGATCTTCGCCATTCCCGGCGCCTACACGCCGACCTGCTCGGCGAAGCACGTCCCGAGCTACGTGAAGAACTACGACAAGCTCAAGGCGAAGAAGGTCGACGAGATCTGGTGCGTGGCGACCAACGACGCATTCGTGATGGCGGCCTGGGGCCGCGACCAGAAGGCCGGCGGCAAGGTCCGCATGCTCGGCGACGGCAGCGTCCAGTGGACCAAGGCCCTGGGGCTGGAGCTCGACCTGACGGCGCGCAACATGGGCGTGCGCTCGCAGCGCTACTCGATGCTGGTCGAGAACGGCGTGGTGAAAAAGCTCAACATCGAGGCGCCCGGGAAGTACGAGGTGAGCGGTGCCGAGACGATGCTGTCGCAGCTCTAGGGAACAACGATGAAGCGGGCCGCGCTCGCCCTGATCGCGGCCGCGGTCATTTCCGGCGGAGCATTCGCGCAGGAGTATCCGTCCAGGCCGATCCGCCTCATCGCTACCTACCCGCCCGGGGGCACGGTAGACATCACCGCGCGCATCCTGCAGCCGAAGCTCTCGGAAGCTCTCGGGCAGACCGTCGTCATCGAGAACCGCGGCGGCGCCGGCGGCGCGGTCGGCACCGAGGCGGCGGCGAAGAGCGCCCCCGACGGCTACACTTTCCTCTACACGCTCTCCTCGCACACGATCAATCCCTTCTTCTACAAGCTCAACTACGACGTCGAGCGCGACTTCGCCTCGGTGTCGCTCGTGGTGAGCGCGCCGCAACTCATCGCCGCGAACCCGAACGCGCCGAAAACCCTGAAGGAACTGGTCGCCGCGGCGAAGGAACGCCCGGGCTTCTACGCCTACGCCTCGCCCGGCGCCGGTACCCCCGGGCACATCGCCGGCGAGCTGCTGAAGCTGAGGACCGGGATCAACCTCGTGCACGTGCCGTACAAAGGAGGCGGGCCGGCGGTCGCCGACGTGCTCGCGGGGCAGGTCCCGCTCCTCATCCTCACCGCGTCCGCGGCGTTCTCGCAGACGCGCTCGGGCAAGCTGCGCGCGCTTGCGGTCACGACGAAGAAGCGCACCGCCTCCGCACCGGACATTCCCACCGTCGCCGAGGAACTCGGCCTGCCCGATTACGAGGTGGATTCCTGGTGCGCGATGTTCGCCCCGGCGAAGACGCCCGCGGCGATCATCGCGCGCATGCAGAAGGAAGTCGCCCGCGTGGTGCAGCTGCCGGAGGTGAAGCAGAAACTCATCGAGCAGGGCGCGGACCCCGTGGGCAGCAGTCCCGAGGAGCTCGACCGCGTCGTCAAGTCCGAGCTCAAGAGCTGGGCTGCGGTGATCCGCGAAGCCGGGATCAGGCCGGAGTAGGCGGAAAACCTAGAAAGCGGCGCGCGCCGGAGCGCCCGAGCCCTTGATCTGCGTGCGGTGCATGACGCGGCGCGACTTGGGATCGAAGGCGTCGCGGCGGTGCATGGTGGTGCGATTGTCCCAGAGCACGAGGTCGCCCAGCGCCCACTTGTGCTTGTACACCGCCGCATCGACGTAGGACCAGACCTGGTCGAGCAGCCGCTCGGATTCATCCAGAGGAAGGCCCACGACGTAGGCGTTCAGCCTGCGCCCGAGGTACAGCGCCGCATCGCCCGACACCGGGTGGCGTATCACCATGGGGTGCGGCGTGCCGACCGAGGTGCGCGGGTCCTTCGAGGGCGTCATGCCCTTGCGGACGTAGCCGCCCGAGTCGTAGGTGCCGTCGTGCTTGACGTCCAGATTCTTGATGCGCTCGACGAGGGCCTTCGGCATCTTCGCGAGCGCCGCCTTCATGCCGCAGAACCAGGTATCACCGCCGAATTTCGGGATCTCGAGCGAGTAGAGCATCGAGGCATCCGGCGGCTGGGCGATGTAGCTCATGTCGGTGTGCCATGCGGCGTCGCCGTCGCCGAGCGCCCCGATCGGCTCGCCTTTTTCATCGAGAACGTTTGAAACCACGTAGATATCCGGATAGCCGGCCGGCGACTTGCGCCCGGCGCCCTGGTTGGGCGGCGGGTCGAGCGTGCCGAAGTGTCTCGAGAACACGAGCAGATCGTCGTCGGAGAGCCGCTGATTGCGGAAGACGAGAACGTCGTGCCGGTACCAGGCGCGCTTGATCGTTTCGATCTCCGCGGGCCCAGCGCCGGCAATGTCGACGCCCTTCACCTCGGCGCCGACGCTGCCGGTGGGAAGGACTTCGATGGCGAGCGAAACGGACATGGCGGAAATACTCTAACATCTTGCCAGGAGGTCGGCATGGTTACCCACAATTCCGGTCGGAGATCTTTCTTGAAAACGATGAGTGCATTGGGCGCCGCCGGCGCCGCGGGCTTGAAGCCCGCCGAGGCGGCCGTCGCGTATGACCCCACGGTGAAATTCGAGCTCAAGGTAAGCGAGGTCGAATTCCGCCGCACGGCCAAGGGCCGCCAGCTGATGGCGCGCGTCTACGAGCCGCAGGGCGCAGGACCGTTTCCGACCCTGCTCGACCTGCACGGCGGCGCCTGGAACAACAAGGACCGCCACGCCGAGGAGCCGATGGACCGCGCGATCGCGGCGAGCGGCGTGCTGGTGGTGGCGATCGACATGACGCTCGCGCCGGAAGCGCCCTACCCGGCCTGCGTGCAGGACGCGAACTACGGCGTGCGCTGGCTGAAATCGAAGGCCGCCGGATGGAACGGTGACGCATCGAGGATCGGCGTGTACGGCAGCTCGAGCGGCGGCCACGTCGCCGAGCTCCTCGCTCTGCGTCCGTACGATCAGCGCTACAACGCGATCCCCCTGGACACGCATCCGGGGCTCGATGCGACGGTGGCCTACGTCGCGACCCGCTCGCCGATCAGCAACACCTTCGCGCGCTTCCAGAACGCCGAGGCGAAGAAGCGCGACAACATGATCAAGAACAACAAGACCTTCTTCGTCCCGTGGGAGACGATCCACGAGTCGAACCCGCAGGAAATCCTGGAGCGCCGCGAGAAGGTAACGCTGGTGCCGCTGCTGGTGATGCAGGGGGCGCTCGACGACAACGTGCTTCCGGCCATGCAGGAGAAATTCGTCGCGACCTACAAGGCGGCAGGCGGCCGCATCGACTATCACCTGTTCCCGGACAGCGAGCACGAATGGGTCGCCAAGCCCGGACCGCAGACCGACCGCGCGCGCGAAATGGTGAAGGCGTTCATCGCGCGCAACCTGATCGTCCTCTGACGCCCCCGCGGCGAGCGCCTCAGCTTCTTTTCCTCACGCGTCGGCCCAAAAAAAAGGCGCCCCGGAGGGCGCCTTTTTTGTCCAGCTGAGTTACGACTAGCCGCGGCAGGAACCCGGCAGGAACTTCGGGTTCAGGTTGGTGCCGTCGATCGTCGAACCGCAGCGCCAGGCGTAGACGGTCGTCCCGCCCACGTCGGCCTTGGTCAACATGGTCGTCGCGTCCTTCATCGGAGCCAGGGTGACGATGGCGCCGTTGATGCCGGTGCTCGCCGCAAAGCCCTGGATCGCGACCTGGACCAGGCCGTCCACGGTGGTGTGGATGCTCGCAACGTACTTCGAAGCGCCGCCCACTGTCGCGGACGTCACTTCGCAGCCCCAAGCATCGGCCGCCTGCGTGGCGCTGTTGCCGCTTTGGTAGATCTCGGTCACCGAAGTACGGCACGCGCTGGCGGCCAGGATCACCTCGGAGATCTTCGCCCGGTTGCTGTAGTCCTGATACGCGGGGAGCGCCACCGCGGCCAGAATGCCGATGATCGCGACAACGATCATCAACTCGATCAAGGTAAAGCCCTTTTGAATGGTTCTCATGGACGTCCTTCTAATACGCCGGAATGGCGATGCTGAAATGATGAGCAAGGAGCATGCCGTACCCTCCTCCTTTTCCTCCAGGGGTATGTTGCTGTAATCATTCGTTGTTATCGACTCGAGAACCCCCGCCGCAGCTCCTCCGGCGCTGCGCGTCGCGCGAAAAGGCAAAGTGTGACGCTGGGGGTCGCTTTCTTACGTGGGTCTGACACGGAAATAGAGGGAAACTGGGGATCGCTTTCTTGCGTACACCTGACATCAAAGAGATGCGAAACTGGCAGCGAACGCCCGTCCCGAGGAACCAGGACCTCACATCGCTTTGGTTATCACGAAACCCAAATCAGTTATCCCCTGCGCGCTCCTGGCACTGCTCGGCGCATGCGCGCCTGCGGAGTGGGTCAACAGCTCCGGCCAGATCGCGGACGCGCCGGTTCTAGCGCAGTGCTCGCAGCAGGCCTGGTCGCGGGCACGCTACGCACAGATGCAAAACACGGCTTCCGTACCTCTCCCACAGGACACATCCGGACGAGCATCCAGCTCGAGCTCGGCAAACTTCCCTCAGGCTGATGTGCAGGAACAGAACTTCTTCAATCTGTGCATGAAGCAAAGAGGGTACGACATCGTGCCGATCAAGGCCGGGACGGGCCGCTAGGCGAAGCGCCCCGTTTCTTAAGCCCCTTCGGTCTGTCGCGGAGGCGATGGCGGAGGGTACCGAGGAGGTGGAGGCGGCTAAGACCGCGACTGCTGATAACGCTGATCCTGGATCTGCCGGTCGACTACCTTGTCATTCTGGTGGCTTCTCAAATAGGCCGCGCCATGCTCTGGCCGCC
>DATIWX010000096.1:0-11122 GCA_035519135.1 Burkholderiales bacterium
TGACCGAGCCCAAGACAAGAATCCTGGTGGTGGACGACGATCTGCGGCTGCGCGACCTGCTGCAGCGCTACCTCAGCGAGCAGGGCTTCGCCGTGCACACCGTTTCGGACGCGGCCGGGATGGACAAGCACCTCGGACGCGAGCGCGTCGACCTGCTGGTGCTCGACCTGATGCTGCCGGGCGAGGATGGGCTGTCGATCTGCCGGCGGCTGCGCGGCGGCAAGAACTCGGTGCCCATCATCATGCTCACCGCCAAGGGCGAGGACGTCGACCGCATCGTCGGCCTGGAGATGGGCGCCGACGACTACCTGCCCAAGCCCTTCAACCCGCGCGAGCTGGTTGCGCGCATCAACGCCGTGCTGCGCCGGCGCGCGGCGCCGCTACCCCCGGGTGCGCCGGCAGTCGCGCCCGAGAAGGTCAGCTTCGGGAGCATGACGGTGAATCTCGCCACGCGCACGCTCGAGCGGGACGGCCAGTCGATCTCGCTCACCACGGGAGAGTTCGCCCTGCTCAAGGTGCTGGTGACGAACCCGAGAACGCCGCTGTCGCGCGACAAGCTGATGGAGCTCGCGCGCGGCCGCGAGTACGAGGTGTTCGACCGCTCGATCGACGTTCAGGTGTCGCGCCTGCGCAAGCTGGTGGAGAAGGACCCGGGGCATCCCGCCTACATCCAGACCGTGTGGGGATTCGGCTACGTGTTCGTGCCGGACGGCGCGCCTCAATGAGGTTGTGGCCGCGGTCGCTGCTCTGGCGCACTTTTTTCCTGCTCGCGGCCTTGGTGCTCGCGACGACAGTCGCCTGGTTCGAGATCTTCCGCGCCTACGAGATCGAGCCGCGCGCGCGCCAGATCTCGCAGAACCTCGTCAGCATCGTCAACATCACCCGCACCGCGCTCGTCAACTCGCAGCCCGAGCTGCGGCGCGAGCTGCTCTCCGAGCTCGCCGAGAGCGAGGGCATCCAGGTGTATACAGCCGAGCCGGGCGAGCGCATCGTCGTCGCCGCCGACCGGCCCGTCCTTCGCCTGGTCGATGAGCTGCTCCGCCGCCAGCTCGGCGAGGAAACGCGCTTTGCCGTCGAGCGCGAGGGCAAGCCCGGCCTGTGGGTGAGCTTCTTCATCGACGACGACGAATACTGGGTGCGCATTCCGCGGGAGCGCATCGAGCGGCAGATCGCGCTGCGCTGGCTCGGCTGGGGCGCGCTCGCCCTGGCGCTGTCGCTGCTCGCCGCCTATCTGATGGTTTCGCGCCTCAACCGCCCTTTGCGCGCGCTCGCCCGGGCGGCGGGCGCCATCGGCAAGGGCAAGACGCCCGATCCGATCGCCGAATCCGGCCCCGAGGAGATCCGCACGCTCGCGCACGCCTTCAACCAGATGTCGCAGGACCTCGCGCGGCTGGACGCCGACCGCGCGCTGATCCTCGCCGGCGTATCTCACGACCTGCGCACGCCCCTTTCGCGGCTGCGGCTCGGCCTGGAGATGAGCGGCGCCGACCCTCAGCTCCGGGACGGGATGACGGCGGACATCGAGGAGATGGACCGCATCGTCAACCAGTTTCTCGATTTCGCCAGGACCGACGGCGGCGAGGCGCTGCAGAGCACCGACCTCGGCGCCATCGCCTCCGACGTCGCCGAGCATTACCGCCGGCACGGCCACGCCGTGGCGACGGATCTGGCGAAGGTGCCCGAGCTGCCCCTGCAGAGGATGGCGATGCGGCGAGTGGTGCTGAACCTCGTCGACAACGCCCTGCGCTACGGGGATGGGGAGGTCGGTATCGCGGTGCGGGCCGAGGGACCCAGCGTCGTCCTCGAAGTGGCGGATCGCGGCCCCGGCATCCCCGCCTCCGAAGTCGAGCGCCTGAAGCGCCCTTTCACGCGACTCGAGGTTGCGCGCAGCGACAAGGGCGGGGCCGGCCTCGGCCTGGCGATCGTCGAGCGCGTGGTACGCGCGCATCGCGGCACGCTCCAGCTCCTGCCCCGCCGGGGGGGCGGTCTGATCGTGGAGATCCGGCTTCCCCTCGCCTGAAACATCGCGGCTGACGCCCCTGCGTCGGTCTCGGGTACACTTAGCATTAATAGTCTCAGCTATACTTCGCATTTATAAGAGGTATTCAACCATGAGGAGACTGCTCGGCGCTCTGTGCCTGATCGTCGCGCCCGCGGCGTTCGCGCAAGGCTGTCCAGAAAAGAACCTGCTCTACTGGCAGGCTTTCCCCGCGGGAGGCGAGTCCGACATCTCCGCGAGGCATCAGCAGCTGGTGCTGAAGAAGAAGTGCCCGTCGATCGAGACCATCATCCAGTACAAGCCGGGTGTGGGCGGGGCGGTGATGTGGAACCAGCTGAACTCGCTCCCGGGTGACGGCCTGAACGTCGTCGGCATCAACCTGCCGCACATCGTGCTCGCGCCCTTCGAGGGCCAGGTGCAGTACAAAACCGAGGACATCACGCCGGCGTACTGGTTTCACTACACCCCGGACGCGCTGGTAGTGAGCGAATCCAGCCCGTTCAAGTCTTTCCAGGATTTCATCAAGGCGGCGAAGGCGGAGCCGGGCAAGCTGACGCTCGGTGGCTCCGGCCTCAACTCGGCCAACCACGCCGCGCACGAGCGCCTCGACGACGCCTTCGGCATCAAGACGACCTACGTGCCGTACAAGGGGACGGGCGACATGACCCCCGCGGTGCTCGGCGGGCACGTGAACGGCGCGATGGCCTACACCGCCCTCGCGATCAACAACAAAGGCAAGATGCGCGCACTCGCGGTTGCGATGGACAAGCGCCACCCCTTGCTGCCCGACACACCCACCTTCAGGGAGCTGGGCGTCGACTGGGTCGACGGCGCCTTCCGCGGCATCGGCATGCCGAAATCCACGCCTCCGGCGCTGCGCAAGCGCATGTCCGACCTGTGGGCCGCGCTGAACAACGATCCCGAAATGAAGGAGCTCGCCGCCAAGAGCGGATTCGAGCTGGTGAACGTGGGCGTCGATCAGATGGACGCCTTCATGAAGGAGCGCATCAAGGTCTATACCGGGGTGGCCAAGCGCATGGGACTCGCGAAGTGACGGTCATCTTGTGCCAGAATGTGGCGCTCGCCGCTTCCTCGGAACGGCCAAAAGAACACGTGGAAAGAAGCGCCTAGGGAGAACCCGCATGAACCGCTTGCGCGCATCCCTGCTGCACGGAAGCATCGTCGCGCTCGCCGCTGCGTGCGGACTGGATGCGCAGGCCCAGGTCGCCGGCCCTCCCCCCGGAAAGGCCCTGGTCGTCCTGTACCGCAGCGACAAGCAGCCGGTCGCCGCAAGGGTGCCGGTCATCGCCAACGCCGACCGCCTCGGCGACCTGGGAAATGGCGAGTTCATCAACGCCGTGGTCAATCCCGGCCGGACCTTCCTTCGGGTCGGCGACCGGATCCTGACCACGCTGGCGATCCAGACCAACGCCAATCGTACTTCCTACGTGCTGATCGAGGCCGTCCCCGGCCTCACCCCGGTGCGGGTCGAAATGCGCGAAACCAATGAAGCCGCTGCTCGCCGCGTCCTCGCGCAAAGCCGCCCCGCGGCCGTGGGCGCGGCCGCGCCGCCGCGGGCGCCGGCGGCAGCGGCCCCGGCGCCCCGCGCACCTGCGCCCGCCGCTCCTCTCGCAGCTGCACCGGCGGCTGCAGCGGCCCGTCCCGCGGCTCCGGCCGCGCCCGCCGCGGCGCCTCCGCCGCCTCGACCGGCGCCAGCGGCCCCGCAGCCGCAGGCCCGCCCGCCGCTCGTCCGGGAACCGGTGGCGGCCGAAGAAGAGGAGGATGAGGCCGAAGCCGAACGGCAGAAGTGGCGGATCGCAGTCATCGCCAAGACCGGCGTCTTCAAGCTTGCCACCACGAGTCAGACGCTCGGGGGACAGGCCAGCAGCTACGACAAGAACTCCAAGCCGGTGGCCGGCTTCGAGGCGGAGTTCCGCCACGCGGAGGGCTTTGCCATCGGCGCCGAGGTGTTCTACTACAAGAACGACATGACCGCGCCCGGCACGACCTTTACGGGACAGCAGACGGTTGTCTCGACGACGCTGAACGGGAAATACTACTTGGGGGGAGATTCGGGCGCTTTCCACCCCTTCGTCGGCGTCGGGGTCGGTTTCGCCGGCACGAAATTCGGCGGCGACATCCAGGGAAAATCGAGCGGCCCCTCGTTCCAGGGCATGCTGGGCGTGGACCTGCGCTTCAGCAGCGTCGGGCTCTACCTGGAATACAAGTACCTCAGCTCCACCACCTCCGACAGCGCGAACCAGAAAGTAAAGGTCGGCGGCTCGGGCGTCCTCGCCGGCGTCAGCTTCCAGTTCTGAGCAAGGCGGTCTAGGGCGCCGCCTTCCACGAGTTCACGATCTCGTAGTCGCCGCCGGCAGGCTGCAGCTGCGACCGCAGCAGGGCAAAACCCGCGACTTCCCACGCAATCGGTTCGAGCGCCGGCATCGCACGCGGCTTGCGCGCATCGCGCAGCAGCGTCACGTGCGCGGCGAACGGCTTGGGATCGAAGCCGATGCGCGAGCGCGCCAGGGCGCCGCGCAACCCGCTCACCAGCTCCTCGAGCTCGGGCGGCGGTGCCGAAGCCCCCGCCCAGACGATGCGGTTGTGCTTCCAGTAGCCCGGCTGATCGAGCACCAGCGACATGGCGCGCGGCGTCACCTCGCTCCCCGCGCGCTCGACTTCCGCGATGCGCTCCTCGTCGACGCTGCCCACAAAGGCGAGCGTCATGTGGAGCCTTCGCGCCGGCACCGGGCGCCCGCCGCAGGGGGCACGCAGCTCGCGAGCGCACCTCGCCAGCCGGGCGCGCACCGCCTCGCCCGGCCACAGCGCGAAGAACAGCCGCACTTATTCGAGCAGCGCGATGGCCTCGGCGGCGATGCCCTCGCCGCGGCCGATCGCGCCCAGCTGTTCGGCGGTCTTCGCCTTGACGTTGACCTGGCCGGGACGGATTCCGAGATCGGAGGAAAGATTGCCGACCATCGCGGGAATGTGCGGCGCCATCCTCGGCGCTTCGGCGAGCAGGGTGGCATCCAGGTTGGCGATCGAAAACCCGGCGTCGCGGATCTTCTTCCCGACTTCGCGAAGCAGCACGCGGCTGTCGGCGTCCCGGTAGCGGGGATCGGTGTCCGGGAAATGCCGCCCGATGTCGCCGAGCGCGGCTGCGCCCAGCAGCGCGTCGCACACCGCGTGGATCAGCACGTCGGCGTCGGAATGCCCGGCCAGGCCCTTTTCGAAGGGAATCGTGACCCCGCCGACGACGAGCTTTCGCCCGCTGACGAGAGCGTGCACGTCGAAGCCCTGCCCGATTCTCACCGATCGCCCTCCAGCAATCTCTCGGCGATTTCCATATCCGCCGGAAAAGTGACCTTCAGGTTCTTGGTGCTGCCTTCGACCAGCTTCGGTCTGTAGCCCAGCGCCTCGACTGCGCCGGCTTCGTCGGTGACGTGCTCGATCTGCCGCAATGCACGCAGCAGCATGTCGTGGCGGAACATCTGCGGCGTCTGCGCCTGCCACAGGTGGTCGCGGGGCTCGGTCCGCACGATGCGCCCTTCCTCGTCGGCGCGCTTGACGGTATCGGAGACGGGGACGGCGAGTATCCCGCCGACCGCGTCTTCCCGTGCCTCCCGGATCAGCCGGAGCAACTCGGTCCTTCCGAGACAGGGCCGCGCGGCGTCATGCACCAGCATCCAGTCGTTAGGCTCGACCGCGCTCGCCGCGGCCACGAGGCCGTTCAGCACGCTGTCGCGCCGGCTCGCGCCGCCGCAGTAGAGTGGCGCGAGCCGCCCCCCGAACACGCTCCAGTCGTGATTGCGAAACTCCCTATCGGCCGGCGCGAGGACCACGAATACCATCTCGACTTCGGGGACCGCGAGCAGGCGCTCGACCGAGTGGTAGAGCATCGGTTTCCCGCGCAGGGCGGAATACTGCTTCGGCCCGGCGACACCGAAACGGGATCCCGAGCCCGCCGCTGCAACGAGGCCGAAAAAACGCGCAGTCATCGATCAACTCATTGAATTCGGCTGGGATTCGACACGATATAATTATAACTGTGTCCCGAATTCGAAACGGACGCATCGCAAGCGATGCGCCGCTCAATTCGGGTTTCGCTATTTCTGCCACTCAAACGATGAGCGCAGTCGTCTCACCCGAAGCGGAAAGGAGCGCGAGCACCGCGGGCCTGCACGGCTCGAGCGACGCGCTGGCGCTCGCGCGCCTGGCGCAGGGCTCGCGGCCGGCGGTGGTGTTCTGCGCGCAGGCGACCGAGGCGCAAAGGCTGAAGGACGAGATCGCGTGGTTCGCCCCGCAGCTCGCGGTGCTGCTCCTGCCCGACTGGGAAACCCTGCCCTACGATCATTTCTCGCCTCACCACGACCTGGTGTCGGAGCGCCTGGCCACGCTCTACCGCATCATGCGCGAGGATTTCGACGTCGCCATCGTCCCCGCCGCGACCGCGCTCACGCGCCTGGGGCCTCCGTCCTTTCTCGCCGGGCACAGCTTCTTCCTCAAGGCGGGTGAAGCCTTCGACCTGGCCGCGCTGCGCTCCCAGCTCGCGCTCGCCGGCTACAGCCACGTCACGCAGGTGGTCGCACCCGGGGAATTCTGCGTGCGCGGCGGGCTGGTCGATCTCTTTCCCATGGGGAGCGCCCTTCCCTACCGTCTCGACCTGCTCGACCGGGAGATCGAGTCGATCCGCTCTTTCGATCCCGATACCCAGCGCACGCTCTACAAGGTCGCGGAGGTGCGCCTCCTGCCCGCGCGCGAGTTCCCCATGGACGAGGGCGGCCGCAACCAGTTCCGCCGCAGCTTCCGCGAGCGCTTCGAGGGCGATCCGTCGAGGAGCCGCATCTACAAGGACGTGAGCAACGGCGTCGCGCCCGCCGGGATCGAGTATTACCTGCCGCTGTTCTTCGAGGAGACTGCGAGCCTGTTCGACTACCTGCCGAAGGGGGCCACCGTGTGCATGCACGGGCAGGTGCACGCCGCCCTCACCGGGTTCGCGCGCGACGCGCAAGGGCGCCACCAGCTGCTCGCGGGCGACCGCACCCGGCCGCTGCTGCCGCCTGCGGAGCTGTTCCTCGGCGCCGAGGATTTCTTCCTGCGCGCCAAGGCCTTCGCGCGCGCGGACGTCGAAGGACCCGGCGCCCCGCTCGCGCACCCGCTGCCCGAGCTCGCGGTCGAGCGGCGCGCGACCGATCCGCTGCACCGGCTCAAGGCCTTCCTTTCGCAGACGCCCGCCCGGGTACTGCTGCTCGCCGAGTCGCCCGGCCGGCGCGAAACGCTCCTCCAGTACCTTGCCGAGTACGGCCTCAAGCCCGACCCCGCCGCGGGCTTCGAGGAGTTTCGCCGCTCGGAGTCGCGCCTCGCGCTCGGTGTGTCCCCGCTCCTCACCGGCTTCTTCCTCGATTCCGAGCAGCTGTGCCTCATCACCGAATCCGAGCTCTACGCCGGCACGGCACGCTCCCGCGCTGCCCGCGACAAGGCGCGGACCACCTCGGTCGAGGGCATGCTGCGCGACCTCTCGGAGCTGCGCGCGGGCGATCCGGTGGTGCACGTGCAGCACGGCATCGGCCGCTACCGCGGCCTGGTCGACCTCGATCTCGGCGAAGGTCCCGCGGAGTTCCTGCTGCTCGAGTACGCCGAGGGGAACAAGCTCTACGTCCCGGTGGCGCAATTGCACTCGATCGGCCGCTACTCGGGAGGGCCGCCCGAGCAGGCGCCGCTGCACAAGCTGGGCGGCGACCAGTGGGAGAAGGCCAAGCGCCGCGCCGCTCGCGCGGTGCGCGATACCGCCGCCGAGCTGCTCGATCTCTACGCCCGGCGCGCCACCCGCAAGGGCCACGCCTTCAAGCTCAACCAGCACGACTACGAAGCTTTCGCCGAGGGCTTCGGCTTCGAGGAGACCGCCGATCAGGCGGCGGCGATCGCAGCAGCCCTCGAGAACATGAAAAGCGGCAAGCCCATGGACCGGCTGGTGTGCGGCGACGTCGGCTTCGGCAAGACCGAGGTCGCCTTGCGCGCCGCCTTCGTAGCCGTCGCCGACGGCATGCAGGTCGCGGTGCTCACTCCGACCACGCTGCTCGCCGAGCAGCACTTCCACACCTTCAGCGACCGCTTCGCCGACTGGCCCATCAAGCTCGCCGAGCTGTCGCGCTTCAGGAGCGGCAAGGAGACCGGCGGAGCGCTGAAAGGCCTCGCCGAAGGCGAGATCGACATCGCCATCGGCACGCACAAGCTGTTGCAGAAGGACGTGAAGTTCAAGCGCCTGGGACTGGTGATCGTCGACGAGGAGCACCGCTTCGGCGTGCGCCAGAAGGAGGCGCTGAAGGCGCTGCGCGCCGAGGTGGACGTGCTCACGCTCACTGCGACGCCGATCCCGCGGACGCTGGCGATGTCGCTCGAGGGCCTGCGCGACCTGTCGGTCATCGCCACCGCTCCGGAGCGGCGCCTGGCGATCCGCACTTTCGTCACGCCCTACTCGCCGGGCATCATCCGCGAGGCGGCGCTGCGCGAGCTGAAGCGCGGCGGCCAGATCTTCTTCCTGCACAACGACGTCGCCACCATCGAGGTCATGCGCGAGAAGCTGGAGAAGCTCCTGCCCGAGGCGCGCATCGCGGTGGCACACGGCCAGCAACGCGAGCGCGAGCTGGAGCGCGTGATGCGCGAGTTCCTGCAGCAGCGCCA
Organism: Burkholderiales bacterium; assembly: GCA_035519135.1. Classification (GTDB taxonomy): domain Bacteria; phylum Pseudomonadota; class Gammaproteobacteria; order Burkholderiales; family SG8-39; genus VBDM01. Next base: position 8,681 of record DATIWX010000096.1, read on the forward strand.
CAACCTGCTGCTGTGCTCGACCATCATCGAGACGGGCATCGACATCCCCACGGCCAATACCATCATCATCGAGCGCGCCGACAAGTTCGGCCTGGCGCAGCTGCACCAGCTGCGGGGACGCGTCGGGCGCTCGCACCACCAGGCCTACGCCTACCTGCTCACCCCCGGCGAGGACGCCCTTTCCACCGCGGCGAAGAAACGCCTGGAAGCGATCCAGATGATGGAGGAGCTGGGCTCGGGCTTCTACCTCGCCATGCACGACCTGGAGATCCGCGGCGCGGGCGAGGTGCTGGGCGAATCGCAGTCTGGCGAGATGCAGGAAGTCGGCTTCAACCTCTACGCCGACATGCTCGACCACGCGGTGCGCTCGCTCAAGGCCGGCCGCGAGCCCGACCTGTCGCAGCCCTTCGAGGTCATCACCGAGGTCAACCTGCACTTCCCGGCGCTGCTGCCGGCGAGCTACTGCGCCGACGTGCACGAGCGCCTGGTCTTGTACAAGCGCTTCGCCAACTGCGATACGCCTGAGCGCGTCGAGGCGATGCAGGAAGAGCTGGTCGACCGCTTCGGCGATTTGCCGGGCGCGGCGCGCGCGCTGATCGAGTCCCACCGTGTTCGCATCCTCGGCAAACCGCTCGGCGTGGCGCGCGTCGACGCGACTCCGGAATTCATCCAGCTTCAGTTCGTGCCGCACCCTCCCCTCGACCCGGCCGCGGTGCTGAAGCTCGTGCAGAAACAGAAATGGAAGCTGACCGGCCCGACCAAGCTGCGCGTCGAGCGCGTCACCAGCGAGCTCCCCGAGCGCGCCCTCGCCGTGCGTCAGGTGCTGGAAGCGCTGGCGACGGCGGCGCTCAAGCAGGCGGCGTAGCCGCCGGCTGCGCCGTCCACGCGGCGCTCCACTCGCCGCGTCGCGCATAGGCGTAGCCCGCGATATACATGTCGAAGGCCGCGCAGAAGACGCCGTAGGCGAGCGGGACCGCGGTCAGATCCCCCGGCTCGAAAAGCGAATATCCCTGCGCCTGAAGCTCGTGCAGCAGGTCCCAGATCCCGTGCAGCGGATACGCGACAAATAGGGCGATCGGCAGGCGCACCCCGAACACGCCGACCAAGGCGAACAGGACTACGGCCGCCGTTTCCACCCGCCACGCTGTGGCGTTTCCGAAATACGCCACGAAAGCGAGGTAAAACGCCGCAATCATGACGAGGAACAGGCCGTAGAAAACCTGCTCGGCCCGGGGGCCGAGGACCTTCTGGGTGATCGAGACAGCGCCGGTCGCCGCCAGGAGCCCGATCACCGCGTAGAGGATCACGATCACGACAAATCCGAGCATGCTGTATCCCGCGTCCATCGGTCCGCCTCCGTCGCTTGTGCTCCCCCGGAGTGCAGCCTACTCGGGGAACGAGGCGCCGATCAAGCCGCGCCTGATACCATGCGCGACTTATGAGCTATCTCGTCATCCAGGGTGAGGAAGTCGAGACCCCCGACCTCAAGGAACTCGCCAAGCTCTCGGGCGCATCGCGCATCGAAGGCGTCGGCCACAACGCCTTCTGGCTGCACGACTACAAGAGGCAGGACGGCGTCGCCGAATACTGCGCCAACGCCAGGCTCGACTTCGCATTCATACCCCAGCCGCGGAAGCTTTCCGATTTCCGCTTGCTCGTGATGGACATGGACTCCACCCTCATCACCATCGAGACCATCGACGAGCTGGCGGACCTCGTCGGCCGCAAGGCCGAAGTCGCAGCCGTCACCGCGCAGGCCATGCGGGGGGAGATCGAGTACGACGAAAGTATCCGGCGGCGGGTCGCAGTGCTGAAAGGCCTTCCCGAGAGCGCGCTCGACCAGTTGTATACAGAGCGGGTAAGACTCTCCCCTGGTGCCGAGCGGATGATCGCCAACGTGAAAAAGGCTGGGCTGAAGATCCTGCTCGTCTCGGGCGGCTTCACCCACGTCACCGAGCGGCTGAGGACGCGGCTTGGCCTCGACTACGTGCGCTCGAGCAAGCTCGGGGTCCGCGACGGGAAGTTTACCGGCGAACTCGAAGGCCGCATCGTCAACGCGGACGTGAAGCGCGAGGCCCTGCTGGAAGCGCGCGACGAGCTGGGGGCCACGAAGGACCAAGTCATCGCCATGGGCGACGGCGCGAACGATCTCAAATTCATGGGCGAGGCGGGAGTGAGTATCGCGTATCACGCCAAGCCGGTAGTGCGGGAAAAGGCGATCTACTGTTTCAACTACGTTGGGTTGGATGGCGTGCTAAATCTTTGCGCCTAAGTCTGGGCATAATAGACACGCCGCCTTTCACTCAGGCCGCACCGCGAGAGGAGCGCGATGTCGGAGATTGTCCTCGATAAGGTCTCGAAGCGCTTCGGCCAGGTGCGCGCGGTCGACGCGATGAGTTTTCGCGCCGAGGCGGGGAAGTTCGTGGTGCTGCTCGGGCCTTC
>DATIWX010000097.1:0-77901 GCA_035519135.1 Burkholderiales bacterium
AGACCTTCTGCCTTGAGAAATCCGCCCGACATCGTCGAAATGAGCGGCGAGTAAAACGCGGAAAACAAGGTGAACTGGATGTTGATCTTGTCCAAGTCGGTGTACCGAGGTTTCCGCAAGCTACCACCGCCCCGCCATCCGGCGCAACGGGGGATGCCTTGGGCCTGACCCTTGCCTAGCGACGCCTGAGGTCCCCGAGAATCTCCCGCGCCGCGTTGTGGCCCGGCGCCCCGGTGACGCCGCCGCCGGGATGCGCACCCGAGCCGCAGAGATAGAGCCCGCGCACCGGCGAGCGGTAGTCGGCATAACCCAACACGGGCCGCGCCGAGAACAGCTGGTCGAGCGTGAGCGCTCCGTGGAAGATGTCGCCGCCGATCAGGCCGAAGTCGCGCTCGAGGTCGAGCGGGGAGAGGATTTTCCGGGCGAGGATGCTCGCCTTGAAGTTCGGCGCGTGGCGGTTGACGGTCTCGATCACGGCGTCGGCCGCGGCGTCCTTCGCGTCGTCCCAGCTGCGTCCCCCGGGCAGGACCGGGTCGAAGTGCTGGCAGAATAGGCTCGCGACGTGCTTTCCGGGCGGGGCGAGGCTAGTGTCTACCGTGCTCGGGATGAGCATCTCGACGATGGGCTCGCGTGCGTAACCCTGCGTGCGCGCGTCGAAGTAGGCGCGCTCCATGTAGGCGAGCGAAGGGGCGATGATGATTCCCGAGCTGTGGTGCGGCTGTGCCTGCTTTCCCGGTGCAGAGGTGAAGTTGGGTAGCTCCGAAAGAGCCACGTTCATGCGGAACGTGCCCGAGGCGCAGCGCCAGCGCTCGATCCGCGCGCGGAATTCGGCGTCGAGCACGCCGGGCTCCAGCAGCTTGAGGTAGAGCAGCTTCGGGTTGACGCCCGCGGCGACTGCGCCCGCCTCGATCTCGGTGCCGTCGGCGAGCGCGACGCTCGAAGCGCGACCGCCCTTCACCCGCACGGCGACCACCTCGGCGCCGGTGGTGATTTCGACCCCGCGCGAGCGCGCTTCTTTGGCGATCGCCTCGCTCACCGCGCCCATGCCGCCCAGGGCGTGGCCCCAGGTTCCGCGCCTGCCGTTAACCTCGCCGAAGGCGTGGTGCAGCAGCACGTAGGCCGACCCGGGCGACCAGGGGCTGGCGAAGTGCCCGACCTGGGCGTCGAAGCCGAAGGCCGCCTTGATCGGATCGGACTCGAACCACCAGTCGAGCAGCTCGCCGGCGCTCCTCGTGACGATCTCCCACAGGTCGCGCTGCGCGCGCCGCGAGAGAAACGCGAACTTGCCGCCCAGGGCGAGGGCGCGCAAGGCATTGCGCCAGCCGCCGCCCAGATTGGGGGGCGTCTCGAGCACCAGCTTGCGCAGGGTGTCGGCCGCGGCCTCGATGGTTCGGTAGTATTCGGGCAGGCGCTCGGCGTCGCGTTGCGAGAAGCGCGAAAGCTCTTTCTGCGTGTCGGCCGTCGTCGGCCCGAGCCTGAAAGAGCGTCCGTCCGGGAGCGGCAGGAAGTTGGCGAAGGGGCGCTCGACGACTTTCAATCCGTGCCCGGCGAGCCGCAGCTCGCGGATCACCTTGGGATTGAGCAGGCTCACCGTGTACGCGGCGGTGGAATTGCGGAAGCCCGGCGCGAATTCCTCGGTCACGGCGGCGCCGCCGACGACCGCGCGGCGCTCGAGCACGCGCACCTTCAGGCCCGCGCCGGCGAGGTAGCAGGCGCACACCAGGCCGTTGTGGCCGCCGCCGATGACGATCGCGTCGTAGCGCACGGCCCTAACGGGATTTCTGGATGCGGTAGACCGCGAGACTGCCGAAGATGTTGACGAGCGTGGTCACGCGCCGGCCGTGGTGCAGGATGATGCGCTCGAGCACGCGGATGCCGTGCCCGGCGCAGAACGATTCGAAGTCGGCGATGGTGAACAGGTGCACGTTGGGCGTGTTGTACCACTGGTACGGCAGCTCGCGCGACACCGGCATCCTCCCGCCGAGCGCGAGCTGCAGCCGCAGGTCCCAGCGCCCGAAATTGGGGAAGGATACGATCGCCTCGCGCCCGACGCGCAGCATGTCGAGAACGATCTCCTCGGTGCGCCGCACCGCCTGCAGGGTCTGCGACAGGATCACGCAGTCGAAGGAGCCGGCGTCGAATCCCGCGAGACCGCGCTCCAGATCGCTCTGGATCACGTTCACGCCGTTCTTGACGCAGGCGAGCACGTTGGCGTCGTCGATGTCGATACCGTAGCCGCGCGCGTTGCGCGTCTGCCGCAGGTACCTGAGCAGCACCCCGTCGCCGCAGCCCAGGTCAAGCACCGTGGAGTCGGGCTTGACCCAGGCGGCGATCGCCTGGAAATCTGAGCGCTCGGAGAGCGCGCCCTGCTCGTGGCCGGTCATAGGCTCGCGAAAACGCCGCCGAAGTACGCCCGCACCAGCGCGTGATAGCGCGCGTCGTCGAGCAGGAAGGCGTCATGCCCGTGCGGCGCGTCGATCTCGGCGTAGGACACGTCGCGGCGGTTGTCGAGCAGTGCCTTGACGATCTCGCGCGAGCGCGGCGGAGCGAAGCGCCAGTCCGAGGTGAAGGACACCACCAGGAACCGGGCCTTCGCCGTTGCGAACGCCTTGGAGAGGTCGTCGCCGTGCGCGGCCGCGGGGTCGAAGTAGTCGAGCGCGCGGGTGATGAGCAGATAGGTATTGGCGTCGAAGTACTCGGAGAACTTGTCACCCTGGTACCTCAGGTAGGACTCGATCTCGAAATCGACGTCGAAGTGGAACTTGATCGAATCCGAGCGCAGCGCCCTTCCGAATTTTTCCATCATGGCGTCGTCGGACAGGTAGGTGATGTGCCCGATCATGCGCGCAAGGCGCAACCCGCGGCGCGGCACCACGCCGTGCCCGTAGTAGTCGCCGCCGTGGAAGTCGGGGTCGGTGGTGATCGCCTGGCGCGCCACTTCGTTGAAGGCGATGTTCTGCGCCGAGAGCTTCGGCGCCGCCGCGACCACGACCGAGTTGCGGATGCGGTCCGGGTAGCTGATCGTCCACTGCAGCGCCTGCATCGCACCCAGGCTCCCGCCCATGACTGCTGCGAAGGACTCGATGCCGAGACGGTCGGCGAGCCGCGCTTGCGCGTTCACCCAGTCCTCGACCGTGACCACGGGGAAGGAGGAGCCGTAGGGTCTGCCGGTGGCGGGGTTGGTGCTCTTCGGGCCGGTCGAGCCGAAGCAGCCGCCGACGTTGTTGACGCCGACCACGAAGAACTTCTCGGTATCGAGCGGCTTGCCCGGACCGATCATATTGTCCCACCAGCCGACGTTGTCGGGCGCGTCGGCGTAGTAGCCGGCCACGTGGTGAGCGGCGTTCAAGGCGTGGCAGACAAGCACGGCGTTCGATTTCGCGGCGTTCAGACTGCCGTAGGTTTCGTAGACCAGGTCGTACTGGTCCAGGACCGCGCCGCTCTTGAACTTCAGCGGCTCGGAAAAATGCAGCGTCTGCGGCTTGACCGCTCCGACCGAACGCGGTTCTGCAGTGTCTCTCGGCGCCATAAAAATGAAAACCCGCTTAGCCTGCCTGCTAAACGGGTCGCCCTCGCTTTAGCAATATTTGTTTTTCGCCCGGAATTCCGCGGCGGCGCCTGCAAGCTGATGTTCAAATCGGCGCTGGTGGAGGAACTTACCTCAGCGGCCCGGCGGCGTCAATCGCGCCCGCGCTCCCAGGCGTTCAGCTTGTCGAGCAGGGCGCGCGCCCTCACCGGATCGTGCTCGCGCGTCACGCGGGCCGCCGCCTTCTCGATCTCCATGATGCGCGTGCGCAGCACCTCGTTCTTGATCGCCAGGAGCTGCGCCGGGTGCATCGAGAACTCCCGCAGCCCGAAGCCGAGCAGAAGCCGCGTCATCATCGAATCGCCCGCCATCTCGCCGCACACCGCGACCGGGGTCCCGGCGCGCTTCGCGCGGCGGATGGTCTGCGCGATCAGCTGCAGCACCGCCGGATGCAGCGGATTGTAGAGGTGCGCGACGGTGTCGTCGGTACGGTCGATCGCGAGCGTGTACTGGATCAGGTCGTTGGTGCCGATCGACAGGAAATCGAGCTTCTTCAGGAAGTACGGCAGCGACAGCGCCGCGGCCGGCACCTCGATCATGCCGCCGATCTGGATGCGGTGGTCGTAGGGAATCCTCTGGTCGTCGAGCATCTCCCGCGCCTGGCGCACCGCGGCGAGCGTCTGCTCGACCTCGTGGGCGTGCGCGAGCATCGGGATGAGCAGGCGTATCTTGCCGTAGCGCGAGGCGCGCAGGATCGCCCGCAGCTGGGTCAGGAACATCTGCGGCTCGGCCAGGCAGAAGCGGATCGCGCGCAGGCCCAGGGCAGGGTTCGGCCCGCCGCGGTCGGCCCCGTTGATGCTCTTGTCGGCGCCAAGGTCGAGCGTCCTGATGGTCACGGGCCGGCCGTGCATTGCGTCGGCGACCTTGCGGTAGGCCTCGAACTGCTCGTCCTCGGAAGGCAGGTCGTCCCGGTTGAGGAACAGGAATTCGCTGCGGAACAGCCCGATGCCCATCGCGCCCGCCTCGGCGGCTTCCTCGACGTCCTGCGGCAGCTCGATATTGGCCAGCAGCTCCACCGGCACGCCGTCGAGCGTCGCCGAGCGCGAGCTGCGCAGGCGCTTCAGCTTCTCTCGCTCGCTCTCGATTCTCCGGGCGCGCTCGCGGTACTCGGCGAGCACCCGCTCCCCGGGATTGACGATCAGCACCCCTTCGCGTCCGTCGACGATCAGGGTCTCGCCCTCGCGGATCATGCCGCGCGCGTGGTGCAGGCCGACGATCGCGGGGAGAGCGAGGCTGCGCGCGAGAATCGCGGTATGGGAGGTGACCCCGCCGAGGTCGGTGACGAAGCCCGCATAGCGGTGCTGCTTGAACAGGATCATGTCGGCGGGCGACAGGTCGTGCGCCACCACGATCAGGTCCTCCTCGTGCGAAGGCGCCGCGGGCGCGTGCCCGGTGCCGAGCATCGCCGCGAGCACCCGCTCGACCACCTGCACGACGTCCTGCTTGCGCTCGCGCAGGTAGGGATCCTCCATCTCCTCGAACTGGGCCACGAGGTAGTCGAGCTGCTGCGTGAGCGCCCACTCGGCGTTGCAGCGGCGGTTGCGGATGAGCTCGCGCGGCACCGCGGAGAGGGCCGAGTCCTTGAGCAGCATCGCGTGGAGGTTGAGGATCGCCTTCATTTCCAGCGGGGCGCCCGGGGGCACGTTCGCCTGGAGCGCCGAGAGCTCGCCTTCCACCTGCGCGATCGCGCGGTCGAAGCGCGCGACCTCGGCGTCGATCTCGTGCGAGGGAATCTCGTAGTGTGCGACCTCCAGGCGCGCGGTGGAGACCAGGTGCGCGTGCCCGATCGCGATGCCTCCCGATACCCCGGCGCCCTGGAGGGTGAAGCTCGCCGACGTCTCAGGGGACTCGTTCGGTTTCATGCCGGCCTCATTCCGCCTCGCCGAAACGATCGCCGATCAGCGCGACCAGAGCGGCGAGGGCGGCGTCGGCGTCCTCGCCGTCGGTTTCGATGAGAACGCGGCTGCCCTTGCCCGCCGCGAGCATCATCACGCCCATGATGCTCTTCGCGTTGACGCGACGGCCGTTGCGCGACAGCCACACTTCGGCCGAGTAACGGCCGGCGACTTCGGTAAGCTTTGCCGCAGCGCGCGCGTGCAGGCCGAGCTTGTTCACGATTTCAGCCTCGGTTTGCGCCATTGCAGATGTCGGAGGTGAGGTGAACGACGCCCTCGTGCCCGCCGCTCATCGCCTTGTCGACCACCGCCGCGAGCGGCTCGTCGCGGTAAGTGAGCGCACGGATGAGCATCGGAAGGCTCGCGCCGGCGAGGCCCTCGACGCGCCCGGGCTGCAACAGGCGCGTGGCGATGTTCGACGGCGTGGCACCGAGCATGTCGGTGAGGATCAGCACGCCTTCTCCGGTGTCGAGCTGCCGGAGCAGCTCCCGCGCCTGGGGCAGGATCTTGTCCGGATCGTCGTGCAGCGCCACCCCCATATAACGCACCTGCTCCGGGCGCTTGCCGAGCACGTGGCTCGCGCTGTGCATGAGCGCTTCGCCGAACGCCCCGTGCGAGACGATCAGGATGCCGATCATGTCAGGCACGCCGCCTCGAGGGCGTCGAGAAACATCGCGGCGACGTTGAACCCCGTCTGGTCGGTGATCTCGCGAAAGCACGTCGGGCTGGTGACGTTGATCTCGGTGAGCCAGTCGCCGATCACGTCGAGCCCCACCAGGAGCAGGCCGCGCGCGGCGAGCTTCGGGCCCAGGGCTTCCGCGATCTCGAGGTCGCGGCGGGAGAGCGGCCTGGCGACGCCGGTGCCGCCGGCGGCGAGATTGCCGCGCGTCTCTCCCGGCTTGGGGATGCGCGCGAGGCAGTGCGGCACGGGCTTGCCCGCGATCAGGAGGATGCGCTTGTCGCCGTCGCGGATCTCCGGGATGTAGCGCTGCGCCATGATCGACCTGGCGCCGTAGTCGGTAAGGGTCTCGATGATGACGTTGCGGTTCGGGTCGCGGTCGGTGACTCGGAACACCGAGTGTCCCCCCATCGCGTCCAGGGGCTTCAGGACGACGTCGCCGTTCGCGTCGATGAATTCCTGCAGCTCGGCCTCGAGGCGCGTCACCAGGCTGGGCGCGGCGAACTGCGCGAACTCCGCGATGGCGAGCTTCTCGCTGTGATCCCGGAGGGCGCGCGGATGGTTGAACACCCTGGCGCCCTGGTTCTGCGCGAGCTCGAGCAGCCAGGTGCCGACGAGATACTCGGCGTCGAAGGGCGGGTCCTTGCGCATCAGCACCGCGTCGAACCCGGCGAGCGGCGTCTGCTTCGGCGCCTCGGTGCGGTACCAGAAATCCTTCGCGCCGGTGAGCGTCAGGCGCGAGCAGTCCGCGAGCACGCGCCCGCCTTTCCACATCAGGTCTTCCTGGAGCGCGAAATGCAGCTCGTGCCCCCGCCTGGCTGCCTCGACCATCATGGCGTAGGTCGAGTCCTTGTAGATCTTGAACGATTCGAGCGGGTCGGCGATAAAGGCGAGCTTCATCGCGCAATTTTACCCCGGGCGGGCATAGACCAGATTGGGCAGCCAGGTTGCGATCTGCGGCACGTAGGTGACGAGCAGCAGGTAGAGCACCATGACCACGATCCAGGGGGCGAAGGCGAGCGTGGTTTCGGTGAGCCCCATCTTGGCGATGTTGCTCGCGACGTAGAGGTTGAGCCCCACCGGCGGGTGGATCAGCCCTACCTCCATGTTGATGGTCATGACGATGCCGAAATGGATCGGGTCGACGCCGAGCTTCATCGCGACCGGGAACAGGATGGGCGCGAGCAGCAGCACGATCGAGGAGGGCTCCATGAAGTTGCCGGCGACGAGCAACAGGATGTTCACCCCGAGCAGGAACACCCACACCGACAGCTGCTTGTCGACGATCCACTGCGCCATCGCCTGCGGGATGTTCTCGGATGTGAGCAGGAACGAGAACAGGATCGCGTTGGTGATGATGTAGAGCAGCATCGCGCTGGTGTTGGCCGAGTCGAGCAGCACTTTCGGCACGTCCGAGAGCTTCATGTCGCGATAGACGAACACGGCGACGACGAAGGCGTAGACCGCGCTCACCGCGGCTGCCTCGGTCGGCGTGAACACCCCGCCGTAGATGCCGCCGATCACGACCACGATCAGCAGCAGCCCCCAGATCGCGTCCCAGAACGACGCCCAGATTTCCTTGAGGCCGGCGCGCTCCATGCGCGGGTAGTCGTTGCGCTTCGCGACCACCCAGGTGATGCCCATGAGGAGGGCTGCGAGCAGGATGCCCGGCATGATGCCGGCGATGAACAGCTTGCCGACGCTGGTATTGGTGGACACCGAGTAGATCACCATCACGATCGAGGGCGGGATCAGGATGCCCAGCGCCCCCGCGGTGCCGATCGAGCCGACGCCGAACTTGCGCGGATAGCCCTGCTTCTCCATCGCGGGGATGAGGATGGCGCCGATCGCCACCACCGTCGCGGGGCTCGAGCCCGACACCGCGGCGAACAGGGCGCAGGCGAACACGCCCGCCATCGCGAGCCCGCCGTAGAAGTGGCCCACCAGGGCGGTGGCGAAGCGGATCATGCGTTTCGCGACGCCGCCGTGCGTCAGAAAGGTGCCGGCGAGAATGAAGAAGGGGATCGCCATGATGGCGAACTGGTCGAGGCCCGTGAACAGGCGCTGCGACACCAGCTCGGCCGGCAGGTCGGTCATGAAGAAGAGAAAGGACAGGACCGTGAGTCCGAGCGCGATCGAGATCGGCATCCCGGTCAGCATCAGCAGAATCAGCAGGATGAAAATGATCCAGCCGTTCATGTGCGCGCCTGCACTTCCATGCCTTCGACGTGCGCCTGGCTGTGCGAGGGCAGCTCGCCGGTGCGGCGGAAGCGCCAGCAGACCTGCAGGAAGCGATAGCACATGAGCGAGGAGCCGAGGGGCACGGCGAGGTAGACGATCCACATCGGCAGCTCGAGGTCGGGCGAGACCTGGCCCGTGCCCGTCATGCGCCACACGAACAGGCCGCCCAGCACCGCGATCAAGCCGGTGAAGAAGGCGCCGGCGAGCAGATCGAAGGTGATCCAGAAACGGCGCTTCCCCGGCTCGAGCAGCCGCACCAGCACGTCGACACCGACGTGGATCCCCGTGCGCACGCCGTAGGCGGCGCCGAACTTGGCCATCCAGATGAACAGATAGATGCACAGCTCCTGCGCCCAGGTGAGGCTCAGGTGCTGCGTGTATTGCCAGATCCAGGGGACGTCGGCGGTGTAGCGGTGCAGAACGGAAATGAAAATGACGACCGTTGCGAGCGCCATGAAGCTCGCGACGAGCCACTCCTCGAGGTGATCGAGGACGCGGTTGAAGGTGCGCATGGACGCTGGAGCGGCGGCCGAGTGGGCTCGGCCGCAGCTTTCAGGCGCTCGTCTCCTCGGCTATTTCTTCGCGGACTGCGCGACGGTCTTCTCGATGGCCTGCAGCGTGTCCTTGCCGACCACGCCTTCATACTCCTTGTAGAGCGGCAGCATCGCCTTGCGCCAGACAGCCTTCTCGGACGCGGGCAGCACGTAGACCTCGGTCGTCTTGGCGGCCTTGATCTTGGCGAGCGCGTCGTCGTTCTCCTTTTTCGCGATCTGCCAGACGTACTTCGTCGATTCGGCCATCGCTTCGTCGAGGCTCTTGCGGATGTCCGGCGGCAGGCCATCCCAGAATTTCTTGTTGACGACCACCGCGTACATCACCACGCCGTGGTCGGACATGGTCATGTGCTTCTGCACCTCGTGCATCTTCTGGGTGTATTTGTTGGACGGCGTATTTTCTTCACCGTCCACGACACCCTGTTGCAGCGCCGTGTAGACCTCGGAGAACGCCATGACCTGCGGAATCGCGCCCAAGGCCTTGATCTCGCCCTCGATGACCTTCGACGACTGGATGCGGATCTTCAGGCCCTTGAAATCGTCGAGCTTCTTGAGCGGCTTGTTGGCGGTGAATTCCTTGAAGCCGTTGAACCAGTAGGCGAGGCCGGTGATGCCCTTGGGCTCGAGCAGCTTGAACAGTCCGGTCCCCACCGGTCCCACGACCACGCGCTCAAGCGACTTCTCGTCGGGGAACATGTAGGGCATGTCGAACACTTCGAACTTGCGCACGCCCAGCGGCCCGAACTTCGACACCGAGGGCGCGAGCATCTGCACCGCGCCCAGCTGCAGCGCCTCGAGCTCCTCGCGGTCCTTGTAGAGCTGGCTGTTGGGATAGACCTCGACCTTCACACGGCCCTTGGTCTTGGCTTCCGCCAGTTCCTTGAACTTCAGCGCGCCCTTGCCCTTGGGCGTGTCGTCGGTCACGACGTGACTGAACTTGACGATGATGGGCTGCTGCGCCTGCGCGCTCTCAGTTGCGAAAAGCGCGAGCGCGGCTGCTGCGGCTGCGAATGACATGAGTCTCATGACGTCCCTCCTCCTATGGTGTCTCCCTGCTCCCCCTGCAACGCAGGCTCAACCGGCCTGCTCCGAAATCTCCACAAGATTGCCGTCCGGATCGCGCACGTAGACCGAGCGGATCGGCCCGGTCGCGCCGGTCTTCGCGACCGGGCCCTCGACGATGGGCACGCCGGCCGCCACCAGACGCGCGATCACATCCTTCAGCGGCAGCGCCGCGATGAAGCAGACGTCCAGCGTGCCGGGTGCCGCCAGCGTCGCCCTGGGCGCGAATTCCCGGCCTTTCTCGTGCAGGTTGATCTTCTGGCTGCCGAACTTGAGCGCCATGCGGCCCTCGCCGAAGCGCTCGAATTTCATGCCGAGCACCCGCGTGTAGAAATCGATGCATTCCTCGGTGTGCGCCGTCGTCAGCACGATGTGATCGAGGTGATCAATCATGTGGGAAACCGGGGACAGACCACGTTTTCCATTTGTCGTTTCGGGCAGCAGGGGCGGGGATCTGGAAAAACGTGGTCTGTCCCCGGTTTACTTCACTTCACCGCCTTGACCATGTAGTCGACCGCGGCCTTCACGTCGGCGTCGGAGAGCGTGAGATTGCCTCCCCGGGGCGGCATCGCGCCCGTGCCCTTGAGCGCGTTCTCGTACAGGTGCTCGGCGCCGTGCATGAGGTGACTCGCCCACGCCTTCTTGTCGCCGAACTTCGGCGCGTTCGCCACGCCCGCTCCGTGGCAGGCGATGCAAGTCGACTCATAGACCTTCTTGCCGTCCGCCTTGCCCGGGGCGGAGCTCGCAGCCTGCGCCGGCGCCGTGTGCGCGCTGTGGTCCATCGCTGCCTGGGCAGCCTGGGCGGGGGCCGCCGGCTCCTTGAACTTGGCTCCGCCGGCGTTTGCCATATAGACGACCGCGCGCTCTACTTCGAGATCGGTGAGGTCGGACGCGCCGCCGCGAGGCGGCATCGCGCCCTCTCCCTTGAGCGCCACCTGCACCAGCGCCTTCTGGCCGGCGCGGAGGCGCGGACCCCAGTCGCGCTTGTCGCCGAATTTCGGCGCTTTCGCCACCCCGGTGGCATGGCAGGCGGTGCAAACCGCCCTGTAAATCTGCTCTCCCGTCCTGAGCGTCTTCCCTCCCGGTACCGCCGCGCCGACAACGGCGACATCGGCCACAGGCTTGATCCGCCTGGCGACCTCCTCGGGCGACATCGCGGGGCTGTCCTTGTCGAAGATCCTGCCGCTCGTCGCGAGCTGCGACAGCAGCACGATGAGGACGATAGGGACGACGAACGCGAGCAGCAGCACGGTGACGAGCTGTTTCGGGGTTCTGATCGGGGATTCGTGCGAGTCGCCGCTCATCCGCGTGTCGCGAGCGTAGAAAAGAAAGCGCGCATTATAGCGCCTGCCGAGCTATTCTCGAAGGCCGATGGGCCGCTCGATATGCCTGTTTTGCTCCGCCGCGGAGGGCCTTCCCGCTCCGGCGCAGCGGCTCGCCGCGGATTTCGGCGCCGCCTGCGCCGCGCGCGGCATGCGCCTGGTCTACGGCGGCAGCGGCCGCGGTCTGATGGGTATCGCCGCCCGCGCCGCGGCGGCGGCGGGGGGCGAGGTTCTCGGGATCATGCCCCGCCGCCTGATCAGGCCGGAGCGCGCCGCCGAGAACATCGGCACCCTGGTGATCGTCGAGTCGCTCGCCGAGCGCAAGCAACGCATGACCGAGTCGGCCGAGCTCTTCGTTGCGCTTCCCGGCGGGATCGGCACCCTGAACGAGCTGATAGAGATGCTGACGCTCAACGATCTCGGCCTGCAGGCGAAGCCGGTCATCCTGTGCGCCACGGACGGCTTCTGGGAGCCGTTCACCGTGCTGGTCGAGCGCTTCCGCGCGTACGGCGTGCTGCGCGCGAGCGTCGGCCGGTATCTGCGTCACGCGAGCTCGGTCGAGGAAACCATGAGCCTGATCGACACGCTCCTCCCGGCGGCGCGGTCGGCCGAATCTCGGGGTGTATAATCTGCCTCCCCGCGCCCGTAGCTCAGGGGATAGAGTGATGGCCTCCGAAGCCATAGGTCGCGCGTTCGATTCGCGCCGGGCGCGCCAGATTCCCCAGGGCGGGTTTCAGACGGAGTTGCCGATGCGAAGCGACGCTCTTCCTGCAACCGCTTTGCTGCTTTTCTCGGCCGCCGCGCTCGCCGGCGGCTCGAACTACGGCATCACCCCGGGCACACGGGACTTCTCGGCGAAGATCAGCGAGTGGCCGGTGCCGACGCCCAAGTTCGCGCGCGATCCCGCGCCGGGCCCCGACGGCAACATCTACATATCGGTGATGTACGCCGACCGCATCGCGCGCTTCGACACCAAGACGCATCAGTTCAAGGAATGGGATCTTCCGGCCGGCGCGCACCCGCACGGCCTGCTGGTCGACCCCGCCGGAAAGGTCTGGTACACCGGAAACGGCAACGGCACGATCGGCGAGCTCGACCCCGCGACCGGCAAGGTGATCGAGCACCGCGCGCCCTCGGGCGGCAGCCCGCACACCCTCGTCATCGACGCCGCGGGGACGATATGGTTCACGAGCCAATCCGGCTATGTCGGCCGGCTCGAGCGCCCGGGCGGGAAGATCACGGAGTACCGCATGTCGGGCGGTCCCTACGGCCTCGCCCTCGACAAAGTCGGCCGCGTCTGGGTGTGCCGCATGGGCGCGGACAAGATGGGGATCGTCGACGCGAAAACCGGGAAGGTCAGCGAGCTCTACATGGGTCCGGGGTCCATGCCGCGCCGCGTCGCCGCCGCTCCGGACGGCAGCCTCTGGGTGACGCTCTACGGCAACGGGAAGCTCGCGCACATCGACCCGGCCGCAGCGAAAGTCGTGAGGGAATACGAGATGCCCGCGGGCGATCGCGGCGGGCCGTACGCGGTGACGGTCGATGGAGCCGGACGCGTGTTCGCGAGCGAGATCCAGACCGACACCGTGGCGATGCTCGATCCGAAGACCGGACAATTCCAGGTATTCCGGCTGCCGTCGAAGAACGTCGGCATTCGCAAGGCGATCATCGACGCGCAAGGGCGATTCTGGTACATGGGCTCGCATAACGGGCGCCTGGGGGTCATCGAATAGGGTTTGTTTGACAATGATCAAGAAGGGCCGCCGGCGGGCGCGTATGAATGAAAGTCCTGCTTGCCGGAATGGCTCTCGTTCGATCGGAGGAGTGAACATCATGTCGAGGATCAGGAACCTGCTGGGCTTCGCCGCGCTCGCGGTCGTGACGAGCGCTGTCGCTCAAAACTACCCGACGCGCCCCATCACCATGCTGGTTCCTTACGCGGCCGGCGGGCCCACCGACACCGTCGCACGCGTGGTCGCCCAGGCGATGATGAAGCCCCTGGGCCAGACGGTGCTGGTCGAGAACCGTCCGAGCGCGGGCGGGTTCCTGGCGCCCGAGCAGGTCAAGAACGCGAAGCCCGACGGCTACACCATCCTGATCCACCACATCGGCATGGCGACGATTCCGGCGCTGTATCGCGCTCCGCGCTTCAATCCGCTCACCGACTTCGAGTACATCGGACTCATCAACGACGTGCCGATGACGATCATCGCGCGGCAGAATTTTCCGGCGAAGGACTTCAAGGAGTTTCTTTCCTACATCAAGGCGAACAACAGCAAGGTCACGCTGGCGAACGCCGGGATCGGGGCGGCCTCGCATCTGTGCGGCCTGCTGTTCATGAGCGCGATCCAGACGGACTTTCTCACCGTGCCCTACAAGGGCACCGGCCCCGCGATGAACGACCTGCTCGGCGGGCAGGTGGACTTCATGTGCGACCAGACCACCAACACCACCGCGCAGATCAAGGGCGGCAAGGTGAAGGCCTATGCTGTGACCTCCCCCAAGCGCGTGCCGTCGCTGCCGGACATCCCGACCCTGCAGGAGCTGGGGCTGAAGGGCGCCGACGTCAGCATCTGGCACGCGCTCTACGCGCCCAAGGACACGCCGAAGCCGGCGCTCGACAGGCTGGTCGGGGCGCTGCAGGCCGCGCTGAAGGACCCGGCCGTCAACCAGCGCTTCTCCGAGCTCGGCGCCGTCTCCGTGTCCCTGGACCGCGCCACGCCCGAGGCGCTGCAGAAGTTCCTGAAGTCGGAAATCGACAAATGGGGGCCGGTCATCAAGAAAGCCGGGCAGTACGCGGACTGAGCGAGGCTGTTCGAAGCAAAAGGCCCGCATTCGCGGGCCTTTTGCTTCGTCCCTCCGTGCGCTCAGCGGCGGGGGCGGAAGGCGCGCAGCAGCCACAGGACGAAGACGGCAATGATCGCTCCCGAGATCGCCAGTCCGTAGCGCCGCATCCTGATCTTCCTTTGCTGGCTCTCGGCGCGCTCGTCGGCCATGAGCTGCGCCAGGCGCTCGGCCGGGGTCGGCGCGGGCTTCGCTCCCGGCGCTGCGGCGCCCGGGGCCGGAGCCGGCACCGCAGGCGGCGAGGCCTTGCGTGCCGCCGCCTCGCGGCGCGCCTCGGCGAGCAAGGCGCGCTCCCGGGCCGAGAGTTCTTCCTTCGCCATGGCTACATCAGGATGATATCGAACTGTTCCTGGCCGTAGCTCGTCTCGACCTGCATCGACACGGGCTTGCCGATGAAATCGGCCAGCATGGCGAGGGACTGAGACTCTTCGTCCAGGAACAGGTCGATGACCGCTTGCGAGGCGAGGATGCGGAACTCGCGCGCGTTGAACTGGCGCGATTCGCGCAGGATCTCGCGCAATACCTCGTAGCACACGGTCTGCGCCGTCTTGACCACGCCGCGTCCGCCGCAGGTCGCGCAGGTCTCGCACAGGACGTGCTCGAGCGATTCGCGGGTGCGCTTACGCGTCATCTCGACCAGCCCCAGTCCGGTGAATCCGTTGACCGTGATGCGGGTGCGGTCGCGCGCGAGCGCCTTGTCGAGCTCGGCGAGGACCGCGGCACGGTGCTCGGCCGACTCCATGTCGATGAAGTCGATGATGATGATTCCGCCGAGATTCCGCAGACGCAGCTGGCGCGCGATCACCTGTGCCGCCTCCAGGTTGGTCTTGAAGACGGTGTCGTCGAAATTGCGCGTGCCGACGTAGCCGCCGGTGTTGACGTCCACCGTGGTCATCGCCTCCGTCTGATCGAGGATGAGATAGCCGCCGCTCTTCAATTCCACCCGCCGCGCGAGCGCGCGCTCGATCTCGTCCTCGACGTTGTACAGGTCGAAAAGCGGCCGCTCGCCGGTGTAGTGCTCGAGTTTGTCGAGCACATTGGGCGTGTACTCCGCGGCGAACTCACGGAGCTTCTGGAAATTCTCGCGCGAGTCGATCAGGATACGCCCCGTGCTTTCGCCGGCGATGTCGCGCAGCGCCCGCTGCGCCAGCGACAGATCCTGGTAGAGCAGGGCCGGCGCGTGAGCCGTGAACGCGCGGCCGCGAATACCGTGCCAAAGCTTTCTCAGGTATTCGATGTCGCCACGCAACTCGGCATCGCTGGCGGTCTCGGCTACGGTGCGGATGATGAACCCCCCGGTCTCGTCGGAGGGGAGGAGCTGTTGCAGCTTGTCGCGCAGCAGCTGGCGCTCGGTCTCGTCCCGGATGCGCTGGGAGATGCCGATATGAGGGTCCTGCGGGAGATAGACCACCAGGCGCCCGGCGATCGAGATCTGCGTCGAGAGGCGGGCACCCTTGCCGCCGATCGGGTCCTTGAGCACCTGCACCAGCAGCGCCTGGCCTTCCGAGAGTATGCGTTCGATCGGCTTCGCCTGCGCGCTCAGCTGCGCGTTCTGGCGCTCCTCCCAGATGTCCGCGACATGCAGGAAGCCGGCGCGGTCCAGCCCGATCTCTATGAAGGCCGATTGCATGCCGGGGAGCACCCGCGCCACCTTGCCGGCGTAGATGTTGCCGACCAGGCCGCGGCTCGCCGCGCGCTCGACGTGCAGCTCCTGCGGGACACCCGCCTGCATGACGGCGACGCGGGCTTCCTGCGGGGTGCAGTTGATCAGAATGTCCTCCGCCATGACAGGGAGGAGGATACCGCGATCTAGAACGCACGGAGGAGCTGCGTCGTCTCGTGGAGCGGCAGGCCCATGACGCCGGAGTGGCTGCCGCGCAGCTCCACGACGAACGCCTGGGCGCGTCCCTGGATCGCATAGGCGCCCGCCTTGTCGGTCGACTCGCCGCTCGCGACGTAGGCCTCGATGTCGGCCTGCGAAAGCTCGGCGAAGCGCACGTGCGACTCGCTGACGATGAGCTCCAGTCGCTCGTCCAGCTTCAGCGCGACCGCGGTGAGCACCCGGTGCTCGCGCCCCGACAGCAGGCGCAGCATCTTTATCGCGTGCGCGGCATCGGGCGGCTTGCCGAGGATGATGTCCTCGACGCACACCACCGTGTCGGCGGCGAGCACCGGAAACCGGCGCAGGCGGCGCTGCAGGACCCTCTCCCAGCCCGCCACGGCCTTGAGCCGGCATACGCGGCGCACGTAATCGTCGGGACCTTCTCCCGGCTGCTGCGATTCGTCGACGTCGACGTTGCGTCCCGGATGGTCGCGCAGCACGAGCACCTCGAAGGCGACGCCGATCTGTTTCAGAAGCTCGCGCCGCCGCGGGCTGCGCGAGGCGAGATAGATCTTCTTTTCGCTTGCGACAGTCGCCATCAGCCGCGGTGGTAGGGGTGGTTTTCCAGAATGGACGCGGCGCGGTAGAGCTGCTCGGCGAGGAGCACGCGCGCGAGCCCGTGCGGCAGGGTCATGGCGGAAAGACGCAGCACCGTTTCCGCACCGCGTTTCGCCTCGTCGGCGAGGCCGTCGGCCCCGCCGATAAGGAAGGCGACATCGCGACCGTCCTGGCGGCGGACATCGAGCCAGCGCGCGAGCCCGGCCGTGGTGAATTCGCGCCCGCGCTCGTCGAGCGCGGCGACAAGGGCTCCGCGGGGCACCGCGCGCGCAATCCGCGCGGCCTCGGCCTGCATCAGCTGCTCCGCGGTCTTGCCGCTCGAACGCGGCTCGGGGCGGATCTCGATCAGCTCGGTCTTCAGACCGCGCGGCATGCGCTTGGCGTACTCGTTGAACGCTTCGTCGATCCAGCCCGGCATGCGCGCGCCCACGGCAACCACGAGCAGCTTCATCTGGCCGGCGTGGAGCCGCGCTTTGCGCGCGGCTTGCGCGGCTTGGGCTGGCCCCAGAGCTCCTCCAGATTGTAGTGCGTGCGCACCGCCGGCTGCATGATGTGGACGACGATGTCGCCCAGGTCGATCAGCACCCATTCGCCCCCGTCCTCGCCTTCGACCCCGTAGACGCGCCCGCCGGCCGCCTTGGCGGTCTCCTGCACGTTGCTCGCGAGCGCCTTGAGCTGCCGGGCGGAGTCGGCGCTCGCGATGATCACGCGGTCGAACATCGACGTGAGGTGGGTCACGTCGAAGACCTCGATCTCGCGCGCCTTGATGTCCTCGAGTGCCGCGATCGCCACCTTCTGGAGCTTGCGCAGTTCCATCGTCATCGGGGCGAGCCGTTTTCCCCGGCGTAGAGCCGGTGCTCCCGGATGTAGTCGAGAACCGCCGTGGGCAGCAGGTAGCGCGGGCTCCGCGACTGGGCGAAGTGGGCACGGATCGCGCTCGCCGAGATGTCGAGGGCGGTGGTGCCGTAGGTGACCACGGCGCCCGCGGGGCGCGCGCGCAAGGCGTCGGGCGTACCGGCGCGCCTGCGCCACTCCGAGGCGAGCGCCGCGGGCATGCCGCCCGGGGTGAGCGAATGCCCGGGACGCTGGGCGACGAAGATGTGCGCCAGCTCGAACAGGTCGCGCCAGCGCTCCCACGTGGTGAGCCCGCGGAAGGCGTCGGTGCCGAGAAGGAGTACCAGGGGGCGAACGTCGCCGAGCTTCGCGCGCACCCGCTCGAGCGTTTCGACGGTATAGCCGGGCGAGGTCTGGCGGATCTCGGCGTCGTCGAGCTCGAAGAGCGCGTTCTTGCGGATCGCGAGCCTCACCATCTCGAGGCGGTGTTTCGCGGGAGCCTTGGGCCGCGCGCGGTGCCAGGGCCGGCCGGCGGGCACCCAGCGCACGCGCTCCAGGCCCAGGATCTCGGCGGCTTCCTGCGCGAGGCGCAGGTGCCCGAAGTGCACCGGGTCGAAGGTGCCGCCCATGATGCCGATCGGAGCGTGCGCTCCTGCGCGTCGCGCTTTCGGGGAGCGAGTCTTGCGGCGGCCGGGAGGGTTCTTCAGGCCTGCCTCAGGTGCGGATCTGGCCGCTGCCGAACACCACGAATTTCTGCGAGGTGAGACCTTCGAGGCCCACGGGGCCGCGCGCGTGCAGCTTGTCGGTCGAGATGCCGATCTCGGCACCCAGGCCGTACTCGAAGCCGTCGGCGAAGCGCGTCGAGGCGTTCACCAGCACCGAGCTCGAGTCGACTTCGCGCAGGAAACGCTTCGCTCTCGCTTCGTCCTCGGTGACGATCGCGTCGGTGTGCTGCGACCCGTGCTTGGCGATGTGGTCCATCGCCGCATCGAGGTCCTTCACCACGCGCACCGCGAGGATGGGCGCGAGGTATTCCGTGTTCCAATCCTGCTCGGTAGCGGGCTTCATGGCGGCAACCAGCTTGCGCGCCTGCTCGTCGCCGCGGAGCTCGACGCCCTTGTCGGCGTAGATCTTCGCGAGCCTGGGCAGGACCGCGGGCGCGATCTTCTCGTTGACCAGCAGCGTCTCCATGGCGTTGCATACGCCGTAGCGCTGCGTCTTCGCGTTGTCGGCGATGCGGATCGCCTTCTCGGGGTCGGCGCCTTCGTCGATGTAGACGTGGCACACCCCGTCCAGGTGCTTGATCATGGGGATGCGCGACTCGCGCATCACGCGCTCGATCAGGTCCTTGCCGCCGCGCGGCACGATGATGTCGACGTACTCGTTCATCGCGAGCAGCTGGCCGACCGCGGCGCGGTCCGGGGTCTCGACCACCTGCACCGCGGCTTCGGGCAATGTCGCGCTGCGCAGGCCCTCGTGCATGCACTCGGCGATTGCCATGTTCGAGCGCACCGACTCCGACCCGCCGCGCAGGATGCAGGCGTTGCCCGCCTTGAGGCACAGCGCCGCGGCGTCGGCAGTCACGTTGGGGCGCGATTCGTAGATGATGCCGATCACGCCGAGCGGCACGCGCATCCGACCGACTTTGATCCCCGAGGGGCGCTGATGCAACTCGCTGATCTGCCCGACGGGATCGGGGAGCTGCGCCACCTGCTCCAGGCCCTGCGCCATGCTTTCGATGCCCTTCTCCGTGAGGGCCAGCCGGTCGATGAACGCCGCATCCTTGTTTCC
This sequence comes from Burkholderiales bacterium, assembly GCA_035519135.1. Classification (GTDB taxonomy): domain Bacteria; phylum Pseudomonadota; class Gammaproteobacteria; order Burkholderiales; family SG8-39; genus VBDM01. The sequence continues at coordinate 19,249 of DATIWX010000097.1, forward strand.
GGTGCGGGCCGAGAGGACGTCGGCCGCGTTCTCCGAGATGAGCTTTTTCGCATTGCGCCGGAGCGACTTGGCCGCGGCAGTCAACGCGAGATTCTTCTTCGCGGTGTCTGCGCGTGCGACCTCCCGCGCGGCGATGCGGGCGCGGCGCCCGATCTGGAGCATGTAGGACTTGATGTCCGAGGGAGCATTCACGGAGGGAATTTTACGCCGCATCGACAGCGGCCGTCATTGGACCCTGCGGAACAAGCTGGCCAGGCAAAGTGTTAGTGTTTCGGCTTCCATGGACCCGCTCGAATTCTCCCGCTATGCCCACGAGCTCGTGATGTTCAGGCCCGAGCTGCGCGAGGAGTTGGTGCGCGCGGAGGACGGTGGCTGGACGCGCGAGGAGATGCGGGCGTTCCTGCGCAACGGAGCGAGCGCGGACGAGCCCCATTCGCGGCTGAGGCAGCTGCGCCAGCGCGTGATGCTGCGCACGATGGCGCGCGATCTTTCGGACAGCGCGCCGCTGGAGGAGGTCTGCGGGACGATGTCGGCGCTGGCGGAGGTCGCGATCGGCGAGGCGCTCGCCTTCCTCGAGCCGCGGATGGCGCAAGGCGCACGGCGACCCAGGCTCACGGTGGTCGGCATGGGCAAGCTCGGCGGTGGCGAGCTGAACGTGTCCTCCGATATCGATCTCGTGTTCCTCTACCCCGAGGAAGACCACGGCGACAATCTCGAGTTCTTCACGCGTCTCGGGCGGCGCCTCATCGCCGCGCTGGGCGAGCGCACCGAGGAGGGTTTCGTTTTCCGCGTCGACATGCGCCTGCGCCCCTGGGGCGACGGCGGCGCGCTCGTCACCAGCTTCGACGCCCTGGAGGAGTATTTCGTCACGCAGGGGCGCGAGTGGGAGCGCTACGCCTGGATCAAGGCGCGCGCTCTCGGCGAGGACGACGGCACCCTCGCCGCGATCGTGCGGCCCTTCGTGTACCGGAAGTACCTCGACTACGGCACGTTCGCGGCGATGCGCGAGCTCCACTCCGAGATCCGCGCCGAGGTGGCGCGCCGCGAGCTCTCCGACCAGATCAAGCTCGGACCAGGCGGCATTCGCGAGATCGAATTCATCGCGCAGGCCTTCCAGCTGATCCGGGGCGGACGGGACCCCGCGCTGCAGGTCCGGCCGACCCTCGCGGTGCTCGCGCTGCTCGCTCAGAAGGGGCTGCTCCCCGGGGCCGCGTTCGAGGAGCTCTCCGGGGCCTACGTGTTCCTGCGCCGGCTCGAGCATCGGCTGCAGTACCTCGACGACGCGCAGACGCACGCCCTGCCGGAGAATCCGGCGGACCGCCTGCTGGTCGCGCGAGCGATGGGCTTTGCCGCCTGGGACTCCTTTCGCGTCGCGCTGGATGCGCACCGCTCGCGCGTGTCGTGGCACTTCGAGCAGCTGTTCTCGGTCGAGGAGGCACCCAGGCACGCCCTCGCGCCGATATGGGCCGGGGACAACACGGAAGGGCGCCTGGCGCAGCTCGGCTTCCGCGACGCTGCGGGCGGGGCGGCCCGGTTCGCCGCCCTGCGCGCGGGCGGCCGCTATGGCGGCCTGCCCGAGGCGAGCCGACGCCGCTTCGATGCCCTGATCCCCCGGGTCATCGAGGTATCCGCACCGCGGGCAAACGCGGACGCGACGCTCCAGCGCTTCCTCGAGCTAATCGAGACGGTGAGCCGCCGCGCCGCGTATCTCGCGCTGCTGGACGAGCACCCCGCCGTGCTCGAACGGCTGGCGCAGATCCTCGATGCCTCGAGCTGGGCCGCGGACTATCTCAACCGGCACCCGGTGGTGCTCGATGAGCTTCTGGACGCGCGCAGCCTGCTTTCCCCACCCGACTGGCGCAGCTTCGCAAGGGAGTTGCGCATCCAGCTCGCGGCGAGGGAGGGCGACGAGGAGCGGCAGATGGATCTGTTGCGCGAGGCGCACCATGCGCAGGTGTTCCGCCTGCTCGCGCAGGACCTCTCCGGCCTGCTCACCGTCGAGCAGCTCGCGGACCATCTCTCGGACCTCGCCGACGCCATGCTCCAGGCGACGCTGGAATTGTGCTGGGCGCAGCTGCGCTCCCGCCATCGCGACGAGCCGCGCTTCGCGGTCGTCGCCTACGGCAAGCTCGGCGGGAAGGAGCTCGGCTACGCCTCCGACCTCGATCTCATCTTCCTCTACGACGATCCGGACGAAAGTGCGCAGGAGACCTACGCACGCTTCGCCCAGCGCATCGGCCGCTGGCTCACCGCCCGCACCGCCGCGGGCGTGCTCTTCGAGATCGATCTGCGGCTGCGCCCGCAGGGCGAGAGCGGGCTCCTCGTCAGCTCGATCGACGCTTTCCGCCGCTACCAGCGTGAGTCGGCGTGGACCTGGGAGCATCAGGCGCTCAGCCGCGCCCGCTTCTGCGCGGGCGAGGCGGCGCTGGGTGCGGCGTTCGAGGAAGACAGGCGCGCGATCCTGTGCCTGCGGCGCGACCCGGAGAAGCTGCGCAAGGACGTGCTGTCGATGCGTGAGCAGCTCCTCGATGGGCATCCGAACGCGAGCGGCCTGTTCGACCTGAAGCACGACCGCGGCGGCATGATCGACATCGAGTTCGCGGTGCAGTACCTCGTGCTCGGCCATGCGCACCGCCAGCCCGAGCTGACGCGCAACGCCGGCAACATCGCGCTGCTCAAGCTCGCCGCCCAGCTCGGTCTGATTCCCATCGAGTCCGCCGAAGCCGTCGGCGACGCCTACCGGGATTACCGTCGCCGCCAGCACTGGCTGCGCCTGAACGGAGCGAAGTTTGCGCGCGTGCCAGCGCAGGAGGTCGGCAACCGGATCGACGCGACGCGCCTGCTCTGGGCCCAGGTGTTCGGAACGGCCTAGGGAAGGTCCGAAGAAGTGTGCGTTGCGTAGCGAGGCAGCGAAGCTGGACGAGCTCAGAGCCTCTCTAGGCCGCGAACCGCAAGCCCAGCTGCAGCAGCTCGTCCCAGGCGTCGCCCTTGACGACGCCCTTGACCATGCGATCGACGCCGGCCGCGTGCTCCAGCGCCGAGAGCAGCGCGGCGCGGGGAAAGCTCCGGGCGGCGCGCCCGACGAGTGACTGCCGCGCGTCGCCCCACACGCGCGCTTCGCGCAGCATCTCGGCGAGCGGGCGGCCCGACGTTATCCCTTCCTGGACGCGGCAAACGGCGCGGATCTCCTCGGCGAGCAGCCACAGCACCCGCGGCGGCGCCTCGCCCTCCCCGCGCAGCCCCTCTAGCATGCGGACGAGGCGCACGCGATCGCCCGCGAGCATGGCCTCGGTGAGCTTGCCGGCGTCGTAGCGCGCGACGTTCATCACCGCCTCGCGCACGGCCTCGAAGGCGAGCTCGCCCGGCGGCAGCAGCAGCGCGAGCTTCTGGATCTCCTGATGCGCGGCGAGGAGATTGCCTTCGACGCAGTCGGCGAGGAAGCGGAGGGTCTCGGGCTTCGCGTGCTGCCTGTGGCGGGCGAGGCGGGCGGCGATCCACTCGGGCAGGCGCGAGCGCTCCACGGGATAGACGTTGATCACCATGCCCCCGCTTTCGAGCGCCTGGAACCAGGAAGAGGACTGTCCCGCGCGGTCCAGCCGCGGCAGCGTCACCAGGGTGAGGACATCGGGCGGGAGCTTGGCGCAGAAGGCCTCGATCGCCTGCGCGCCGTCGCTGCCCGGCTTGCCCGAAGGAAGGCGCAGCTCGATCAGCTTGCGGTCGCCGAATAGCGAAAGGCTCGCGGCGCTCGCCCCGAGCTCGCGCCAGTCGAAGCCGCGCTCGGCCGAGAGCACCGTGCGCTCGGCAAAGCCGCCCGCCCGCGCCCGTGCGCGGATCGCGTCGGCGGCTTCCAGGGAGAGGAGCGGCTCGTCGCCGTGGATCGCATACAGGGGGCGGAGCTCGCGTGCGAGATGCGCTTCGAGCTGATCGAGCCTGATGGCGGGCACGCGCGGACCTTATTCGAACGTCGGCTTGGCCGCCACCAGGCGCCGCAGGATCTGCTGCACCATGTCGGTCTGCATGTCGCGGTAGAGCATCGCTTCCTCGTTTTCCTTGGCGATCACCTGGGCGTCGTTGTACGTCATATCGCGCGTGATCAGGATCTCGCTCTGCGGCAGGAACACCTGCGTTCCATTGGGATCGGTGACGCGGAAGCCGACGCGGTAGCGAAGCCGGTATTCGTTCACCTTTCCTGCCGAGGTGAAGCTGAGGATGAGCTTCTCGCGCGCCTCCTGCGTGAACGCGAAAACGGCCTGGGCGCTCTTGGGGCTGTCGACCAGGCGCGTCTTGCTCGCGGCCTTGACGTTGCGCCGCAGCTCGACGGCGAGCGGATTCGCGCCAGGAATATATAAGGTCTCGAAGGGCAGCTGCGCCGTACCGCGAAGCTGGAAACCGCAGCCGGCGAGAAGCGCGAGGACCAGGCCGGCAAGAGCGAGGCGCACCGGGTCAGACCACCACGTTCACCAGCCGCCCCGGCACCACGACGACCTTCTTCACCGAATGGCCTTCGGTAAAACGCGTGACCGCCTCGTGGGCGAGCGCGAGGCTCTCGATCTGCTCGCGGCCGGCCGACTTCGGCGCGCGCATGTGGCCGCGGAGCTTGCCGTTGACCTGGAGGACGAGCTCGATTTCGTCCTGGTCGAGGGCCGCTTCATCGACCACGGGCCAGGGTGCGTCGAGCAGGTCCCCCAGCTTTGTGGCGTACCCCAAGTCCCTCCACAACGCATAGGTGATGTGAGGCGTTATCGGATAGAGCACGCGTAGGAGGATGCTCACTCCTTCTGCGACAGCCTGGTCGACGGCATTTACGCTACCGATTCCCGCTCCCCCCGCCCCACCTTCCAGCGTGTTGAGCATCTTCATGCAGGCGGACACCACCGTGTTGTACTGCATCCTCTCGTAGTCGTAGGAGGCCTGTTTCAAGGCGAGGTGAATGCTCCTGCGAAACTCTCGTACCTGAGGCGCCTCCCTGGTCCAGTCCTTGACCGGACCAAATGCAGCATTGAAGACGTGGTCGGCTGCGGACTTTCCGTTGTTTGCGGCGAACAACCACAGCCGTCGAAGAAACCGGCTGCCTCCTTCGACGCCCGAGTCCGACCACTCCAGTGTCTGCTCCGGTGGCGAGGCGAACATCATGAACAGCCGCGCCGTATCCGCGCCGTACCTGTCGATGAGGTCCTGCGGATCGACGCCGTTGTTCTTCGACTTCGACATGGTGCCGATGCCGTCGGACTCGACCGGCTGGCCGTCGGATTTGAGGATCGCGCCGGAGCGCTGCCCCTTGTCGTCGTGCTTCAGATCGACGTCTGCCGGGTTGTAGTAGGTGATGCGGCCTTCTGCGCTCTTGCGGTAAAAGATCTCGTTCAGCACCATGCCTTGCGTGAGGAGGCGCGTGAACGGCTCGTCGACTCCGGAAATGAGGCCGAGGTCGCGCATCACCTTGGTCCAGAAGCGCGAGTAGAGCAGGTGCAGGATCGCGTGCTCGATGCCGCCGATGTACTGGTCGACCGCCATCCAGTATTTCGCGCGCTCGTCGACCATCGCTTTCGACTGGTCGGGGCAGGCGAAGCGCAGGTAGTACCACGACGAATCGACGAAGGTGTCCATGGTGTCGGTCTCGCGCCTCGCCGCCTTGCCGCATTTCGGGCACTTGCAGTTCAGGAACGAGGGCGTTCTCGCCAGCGGGTTGCCGGTGCCGTCCGGGACGAGATTCTCCGGCAGTACCACCGGAAGCTGGTCGTCGGGCACCGGGACGTCGCCGCAGCCCTGGCAATGGATGATCGGGATCGGCGTGCCCCAGTAGCGCTGGCGCGAGATGCCCCAGTCGCGCAGCCGCCAGGTCACCTGCTTGTCGCCGAGGTTCTTCTTCTTCAGGTCCGCGGCGATCGCCTCGACCGCGCCCTGGTAGTCCAGGCCGTCGTATCTCCCCGAGTTGACGCACTTTCCGTAGTCGGCGTACCAGGGTTGCCAGGTGTCGGTGGAATAGGGACGTCCTTCGACGTCGATCACGGGCTTGATGCGCAGGCCGTACTTCCTGGCGAACGCGAAATCGCGCTCGTCGTGCCCGGGCACGCCCATCACCGCGCCTTCGCCGTAGGCCATGAGCACGTAGTTGCCGACCCAGACCTCGATGTTTTCGCCGGTGATCGGGTGACTGACGAAGAGCCCGGTCGGCATGCCTTTCTTGTCGAGCTGTGCGAGGTCGGCCTCCATCACCGAGCCGTGCTTGCATTCGTCGACGAAAGCGGCAAGCTTTCTGTCGGATCTTGCGGCGTGCGCGGCCAGCGGGTGCTCGGCCGCGACCGCGCAGAAAGTCGCTCCCATGAGCGTGTCGGCGCGGGTGGTGAAGACGCGCAGCAGCTTCTTCTCTCCGGCGAGCTCGTAGGGGAAGGCGATGTTGACGCCGTGGCTCTTGCCGATCCAGTTGGCCTGCATGGTCTTCACGCGCTCGGGCCAGCCCGTGAGCGAATCGAGCGCGGATAGCAGCTCCTCGGCGTAAGCGGTGATCCGCATGTAATACATCGGGATCTCGCGCTTCTCGACGACGGCGCCGGTGCGCCAGCCGCGGCCGTCGATGACCTGCTCGTTGGCGAGCACCGTCTGGTCGACCGGGTCCCAGTTCACGGTGCCGGTCTTCTTGTAGACCAGGCCTTTCTCGAGCATGCGCAGGAACAGCCACTGGTTCCAGCGGTAGTAGTCGGGTCTGCAGGTGAAGAGCTCGCGCCCCCAATCGATCGCGAATCCGAGCTTCTTCAGCTGGCTCCGCATGTAATCGATGTTGCGGTACGTCCACTCGGCCGGCGGCACGCCGTTCGCCATGGCGGCGTTCTCCGCGGGCAAGCCGAAAGCGTCCCAGCCCATGGGCTGCATCACGTTGTGCCCGCGCATGCGATGGAAGCGGGTCATGACGTCGCCGATGGTATAGTTGCGCACGTGCCCCATGTGCAGCTTGCCCGAGGGGTAAGGGAACATCGAGAGGCAGTAGAATTTCGGGCGGGCCGGGTCCTCGACGGCACGGAAAGCGCCGGTGCGTTCCCAATGCTGGTGCGCTTCGCGCTCTACTTTTTCGGGGTCGTACTGAGGATGCATTGAACGGGTTTGCGGAAAGCGTGGATTATAACCGCGCGCGTCCACATGGAATGGAGACGACGATGCGCTTGTACATCGGTTCGGCGCTCGTAGCGGTCACGCTGGCCGCGAGCGGGGTTGCCGCCGCGCAATCCGGCGCCAGGTCCCGCGCCGCGCCGCCCGCGACGGTCGAGTCCCTGCAGCTATCCGCCTCGGTCGAGCGCGGACGACAGATCGTTCCGCTGACTCCCGGCTTTGCGCTGAGGGAGGGCGATCGCGTCAATACCGGAGCCCGGTCCAGATTGATCCTGAAGCTGGCGGATGGCAGCACCATCAAGCTCGGCGAGCGGGGGTCGCTGTTCTTCGACCGCGCTCAGGTGCGCGAGGACGGCATTTTCGATGCGGCGCTCTTCGTGGCGGAAGGCGCTTTCCGGTTTACCACGGCGGCGCTCGACAGGCTGAGGGGGAAGCGCGAAGTGAGCATCGCCGTCAACAACGTGACCGCCGGAATCCGCGGCACGGACCTATGGGGCAAGTCCACCCCGGAAAGCGATATCGTCTGCTTGATCGAAGGCAGCGTCGAGGTCACTCCACCCGGGGAGAAGCCCTTCACGCTCGATCAGCCCCTGTCTTTCTATGCACTCGAGGGGAACGTGTCGAAGCCGGTGGCGACGGTGCTCGCCGACAAGTTCAAGGAGTGGGCTGCGGAGACGGAGCAAGAGCCGGGCAACGGCGTGGCGAGCCGCCGCGGGAGGTGGAAAATCTCGATTGCATCGATCAAGAAATCGGGCGAAGCCCTCGACGCCTACGACGCGCTGCGCAAGGCCGGCTACGCCGCCGAGATCGTCCCGGCAAAGGCGGGCGACGAGCGCACATACAGCGTCCGCCTTTCGGGCTTCGAATCGGAGAAGGACGCGAAATCCGCCGTCGAGGCCCTCAAGGGCGAGCCCAACGTGGCGAAATACGACTACAGAGTCGGCATGTAGAGCCGGCGCGAAGACTGCGCGGCGCCTAAGGTAAAATCGGGCATTCGCGAATGCCCGAATGCATAATCTTCTCGAGAATCTCAATCCCGAGCAGCTCGCCGCCGTCACTCTTCCGGATCAATCGGCGCTGATCCTCGCCGGCGCCGGCTCCGGGAAAACCCGCGTACTCACCACCCGGATCGCCTGGCTGATCCAGACGGGCAACGTGAGTCCCGGCGGCGTCCTCGCCGTCACCTTCACCAACAAGGCGGCGAAGGAGATGCTTACGCGCATCTCCGCGATGCTGCCGATCAGCACGCGCGGCATGTGGGTCGGGACCTTTCACGGCCTGTGCAACCGCTTCCTGCGCGCGCATCATCGCGAAGCGGGCCTGCCGCAGCAATTCCAGATCCTCGACTCGCAGGACCAGCAGGCGGCGATCAAGCGCGTGCTGAAGGCCATGAACGCCGACGAGGAACGGTTTCCGGCGCGCGAGGCGCAGTATTTCATCAACGCGGCGAAAGAAGAGGGCAAGCGAGCCCGGGACGTCGAGATCGGCGACGAGATCATGCGGCGCTACGCGGAGATCTACGCGGCGTACGACGAGCAGTGCCAGCGCGAAGGCGCGGTCGATTTTGCGGAGCTGTTGCTGCGCACTTACGAAGTCCTGTCCAGGAACGAGGTGCTGCGCGAGCACTATCGCAGCCGTTTCCGGCACATCCTGGTCGACGAGTTCCAGGACACCAACCGCCTGCAGTACCGCTGGCTGAAGCTCCTCGCCGGCCCGAAGAACGTGATGTTCGCAGTCGGCGACGACGACCAGAGCATCTACCGCTTCCGCGGGGCGAACGTGGGCAACATGGCAGAGTTCGAGCGCGATTTTCGCGTCGAGAACGTCATCCGGCTGGAGCAGAACTACCGCTCGCAAGGGAACATACTCTCCGCCGCCAACGCCCTCATAGCGCACAACAAGAAGCGCCTCGGCAAGAACCTGTGGACTTCCGCCGGCCACGGCGAGCCGGTGCGCATCTACGAGGCGCAATCGGACGCCTACGAGGCGGGCTGGCTCACCGAGGAGGTCCAGTCGCTCAAGCGCGGTGGCCTGCGTCTGGCCGACATCGGGGTGCTGTACCGCTCGAACGCGCAGTCGCGGATCATCGAGCATGCGCTGTTCTCGGCCGGCATGCCCTATCGCGTCTACGGCGGCCTGCGTTTCTTCGAGCGCATGGAGATAAAACATGCGCTCGCCTATCTGCGCCTTGCAGCGAATCCGGATGACGACGGGGCGTTCCTGCGCGTCGCGAACTTCCCGGCGCGCGGCATCGGAGCGCGGACGCTCGAGGCCCTGCAGGACGCGGCAAAAGCGGGCGGAGCCAGTCTCTACAAGGCCGCCGCAGCGCTCCCCGGCAAAGCCGGCACGGCGATCGCTTCCTTCGTGCGGCTCATCGACTCGCTCAAGGCCGAGACGCGGGAACTGCCGCTGCCCGAGACCGTCGAGGTCATGCTGGAAAAAAGCGGCCTGCTGGCGCACTACAAGGCCGAACGGGACGGCGCCGACCGCGTCGAGAACCTGAACGAGCTGGTGAACGCCGCCGCCGCTTTCGTCAGCGAGGCCGAGGAGCAGGATCTGCCGGCGTTCTTGGCGCACGCCTCGCTCGAGTCGGGCGAGAACCAGGCGTCCGAAGGGGCGGACGCTCTGCAGTTGATGACGGTGCACTCGGCGAAGGGCCTGGAGTTCGCGGCGGTATTCGTCACCGGCCTGGAAGAAGGCCTGTTTCCGCACGAGCAGAGCGCGCTCGAGGACGACGGCCTGGAGGAGGAGCGCCGTCTCATGTATGTCGCGATCACGCGCGCGCGCACGCGGCTGTATCTTTGTTACGCGCAAACGCGCATGTTGCACGGCCAAACGCGCTATAACGTCGCCTCGCGGTTCCTGGACGAGATTCCCCCGGAGGTCGTGAAGCGACTCAGTCTCGAAATGAGACCCCTCGTGGGTCGCGGGCGGTTCGACGACAAGGCATGGGAACCGGCTCCGGAGAAGGAATTCAAGGCGAAATCGGCCGGCCATGGATTCCGCATCGGCCAGGCGGTGCAGCACCCCAAGTTCGGTCAGGGCGTGATCGTCAATGCGGAGGGGTCGGGGAACGACGCCAGATTGCAGATCAACTTCGGGAAACAGGGAATGAAGTGGCTCGCCCTGGAGTACGCGAAAATCACCGCAGCCTAGTTCTTGTCGAACAAGCGGAGCTGGCTGGCTCCGATGAGGGCAGCTTGCTCCACGGCGCGTTTCGCCTCCTCCAGCGTCGCCGTCTCGCCGGAGTGGCTGCCCGCCCGCCAGCGGTAGATTCCGTCCCATTCCTTCTTCGGGCCGAGCTCGACCTGGCCTAGACGCTCCCTGCCCAGCCAGTAGCCGTGGGACAGATAGCCGCGTTCCCAGAACGCCTGCTTCGCCTTCCTCGCGGAGCGCTTCGGCATGCGCCACCCCCTCGCGCGCATTCTACCCGCGCGCAAGGTTTGGAGAGAAACCCCGCCTCGTGTAGAGTAGCGCCTCCCCCCGGAGGGGGTATTCGAGGGACCCCCTTTGGGGGGTGCGGGAAATCGCGTGAAGGACGACTATCTCGAGCGGATCCTGAGGGCCCGCGTCTACGACGTCGCGATCGAGACGCCCCTCGAGGTCGCGCCCATTCTTTCCGCGCGGCTCGGCAACCGGGTGCTGCTGAAGCGCGAGGACATGCAGCCGGTGTTCTCCTTCAAGTGTCGCGGGGCCTACAACAAGATGGTCAACCTCCCGGCCGCGGCGCTGGCGCGCGGCGTGATCGCCTCATCGGCCGGCAACCACGCCCAGGGCGTGGCGCTCGCCGCCCAGAAGCTGGGCTGCGCCGCGACGATCGTGATGCCTTCCACGACTCCCAAGATCAAGATCGATGCGGTCAAGGCGCGCGGGGCGAAAGTAATCCTGCAGGGAGATACCTATGACGAGGCCTACGCGGAGGCGTCGCGCCTGAGACGCTCGCGCGGGCTCTCCTTCGTGCACCCCTACGACGACCCGGACGTCATCGCCGGCCAGGGAACGATCGGGATGGAGATCGTGAGGCAATCGTCGCAGCCCCCGCATGCGGTGTTCGTTCCGGTCGGTGGCGGCGGACTGATCGCAGGGATCGCTTCCTACATCAAGCGCCTGCGTCCCTCGGTCAGGGTGATCGGCGTCGAACCGATAGACGCGGACGCCATGGCGCGCTCGCTGAAGGCGGGCAGGCGTGTGGCACTCGACCACGTGGGGCTGTTCGCCGACGGCGTCGCGGTGAAGCACGTCGGCGCAGAGACGTTCCGGATCTGCAGAGAGCTGCTCGACGGAATGATCCTTGTGGATACCGACCAGATCTGCGCTGCGATCAAGGACGTGTTCGAGGACACGCGCACGATACTCGAGCCCGCCGGGGCGCTCGCGGTCGCCGGGGCGAAGTCTTACGTCGAGCGCACCGGAATACGGGGAAAGAGGCTCGTCGCGGTCGCTTCCGGGGCCAACACCAACTTCGACCGGCTGCGCTTCGTCGCCGAGCGCGCCGAGGTCGGCGAGCATCGAGAGGCGATCCTCGCCGTCACGATCCCGGAACGTCCTGGCAGCTTCAAGAAGTTCTGCGCCACGCTGGGCTCGCGCAACATCACCGAATTCAACTATCGCATCGCCGATCCCAGGCAGGCGCACGTCTTTGTCGGCGTCGAAGTGCACAACCGCGACGAGACCGCGAGGATCGTCAAGACGCTCCGGCGCGAGGACCTCGAGACGCTCGACCTTTCCGACGACGAAATGGCCAAGCTGCACGTGCGTCACATGGTCGGCGGGCATGCTCCGGCAGGGATCAGGAAAGGCGCGCGCGGCGCGCCCGACGAGCTGTTGTATCGCTTCGAATTCCCGGAACGTCCCGGCGCGCTGATGAAGTTCCTGTCGAACATGCGCATCGACTGGAACATCAGCCTGTTCCATTACCGCAACCAGGGCAGCGACTACGGCCGGGTGCTGGTCGGCATGCAGGTGCCGCGCGAGGAGATGCGCCAGTTCCAGCGGTTTCTCACCGCCTTGGGTTATCCGTACGTCGACGAGAGCCGTAACCCCGCGTACCGCTTGTTCCTGGGCTAGGTTTTCGTATCCTCGCCGAAATAACCCGGTGCCATCTCGCCGGCGTAGCACGGCGGCGACGAGAAGCCCTGCGGGTCGTCGAGAAACTTGAGCCCTTCGGGCTCGCGGCGGTACACGCCGCGCTCGGTCACCACGAAATCGACGGGAATATCGTGCGGCTGCGGGCTTATGGTCTTCAGGTAGGCCTGCTCGTAGGCGACGCCGATCACGCGAGGCAGCTTGGCGAGCGAGGCGAGGGTGCGATCGAAGAAACCGCCGCCGTAGCCGAGCCGATAACCGTCCGCGTCCCAGCCGAGCATGGGAAGAAGCACGTGATCGGGCTGCAATTCACGCGAATCGACCGGGTAGGGGATTCCGAGTGGCCCGTCGGCGAGTTTCACGCCGGGATGCCATTCGCGGAAGATCAGTGGCGTCTTGGGCGCCACGACGACCGGCATCGCGGTCGTCGCTCCTCTGCGCCGCAGGGCGGCGGCGAGGTGACGCACGTCGTACTCGTTGCGGTAGGGCCAGCAGAACGCGAGCACTCCGTGCACCAGATCGGGGAACGCGCGTTCTATGTGAATGTCGATGCGCGAGCGCCATTCGGCGAGCACATGCCCGGCAAGGGCGTCTCGTTCGCGCAGCAGCCGGGTGCGCTCGCTCTTGCGCCAGGCGGAAAGTTCCGGTGATATTTCGGAAAACCCCATGAATTGTCCGGTATTTCATCACTCGGGGGTCGGAAATCCCTATGGTATTCTAGGACCTAGACGGGAGGAAGCGGTTTGAGACACGCATGGCCACTACGGGCGGCCGCGGTGCTTCTGCTCGCGGCGGCCGAACTTGCTTGTGCGGCGAAGCTCGATTCGCAGGACGCCGCTTTGCTCGCCGCGCGCGACGCCTTCGAGGCGGGCAATCGCACCCGGCTCGCCCACGCGGCGCAGCAACTCGAGGGTAATGTGCTCGCCCCCTACGTCGAGTACTGGCAACTTTTCCTCAGGCTGCCCGCGGCCCGGGCCGAGGAGGTTCGCGATTTCTTCTCCCGGTATCCCGGCAGCGTCCTCGCCGAGCAGTTGCGCACCGACTGGCTCAAGGTGCTCGGGAAGAGCGGCCGCTGGGAGCTCTTCCAGGAAGAGTATCCGGCGCTCTCCGCCGACGACCCGGAGGTGACCTGCTATGCGCTGCTCCCGCGCTGGAAACGCGACGACGCGCCGGCGCTCGATCAGTTCAAGTCGTTCTGGAACGCGCCGCGGGATCTTCCCGACGGATGCCTGCAGCTCGCGCGCGTGCTCGCCAAGTCCGGCCAGATCGGCTCGGGCGAAGCCTGGGCGCGGTTCCGCATGCTCGTCGACGCCGGGCTCATCGGTGCGGCGAAGCGCTCCCTGGAGTTCGTGCCGCGCGGGCAGGCGATCGACCCGAGACGGCTTGCCGGAGTCATTCGCGCGCCCGCCCGGTTCCTGATGAACCCACAGGCGGATTTCGCCAAGGTCGCCGATCGGGAACTGGTCATCGCCGCCGTGACGCTGGCTTCCGACTCGGATCCGCTCGCCGTGGCGAAACTGTGGAGCGGGGGCCTGAGCGCGAAGTTCTCCGAGGAAGACGTGAAGTACGTCTGGCTGATGCTCGCGATGAACGGCGCGCAGCGCCACGTGCCCGACTCGCTCGGCTGGTTCGGGAAGGCCGGGAACCTGAACGACGAGCAGCTCGCCTGGCGGGCGCGCATCGCGATGCGCACGGAGAACTGGGCCGAGGTCAGAACCTCAATCGACCGTATGTCCCCGGTCGCCAGGAACGACGCGATCTGGACCTACTGGTACGGGCGGGCCGAGCGCGAGCTCGGCAGCCCTCTCGAGGCCGAGGGCTACTTCGAGCGCATCGCCGCGGAGCACAGCTTCTACGGGCGGCTCGCCGCCGACGAGCTGGGAGTGAGCCTGCGCATTCCGCCGCGGGCGCCGCTGCCTACAGAAGCCGAGATCGCCGAGGTGGCGGCCATTCCGGGTCTCGCGCGGGCGCTCGCGCTCTACCGCATTGACATGCGCACCGAGGCGACGCGCGAGTGGCTGTGGACCATACGCGGCATGGACGACAGGAAGCTGCTCGCCGCGGCGGAGCTCGCCCGCCGCAACGAAGCCTGGGACCGCGCGATCAGCACAGCCGACAGGACGCTCGTCGCCCATGATTTCGCGGTAAGGTACCTCGCGCCGTACCGCGAGGTGCTCGCCGAGAAGGCCCGCTCGCGCGACTTGGAGGAGTCCTGGGTCCTGGGCGTGATCCGCCAGGAAAGCCGCTTCATCAGCGGCGCCAAGTCCTCGGCCGGGGCGAGCGGCCTGATGCAGGTGATGCGTCCGACCGCGAAGTGGGCGGCGCAGAGGCTGCGCTTGAAGAACTTCTCATGGTCGCGACTGCGGGACCCGGAAATCAACGCCTCCCTGGGCACGTACTACCTGCGCCACGTGCTCGATCAGTTCGACGGTAGCCCGGTACTGGCCGCGGCCGCCTACAACGCCGGGCCCTCGCGGGCGAAGCTGTGGCGGGGGACTGCACCGGTCGAGGGCGCGATCTTCGCCGAGACCATCCCGTTCGTCGAAACGCGCGACTACGTCAAGAAGGTCATGGCGAATACGGTCTACTACTCCGCGGTGCTCGGGACCGAGGCGACCCCGCTGAAGACGCGCCTGGGCGTGGTGCCCCCGCGCCGGACCCCCGAAGGCGTGGCCTCCATCCGGAGCGGGCCTGTCGTCCAGTAGCGTTCCGCCCGGCCTGCGAGTGCCTTCGCGGGTTAAACTAGGCACTTTCGTCAAGTAAGTCTCTTGCGGCATTCATGAGCCGGATCCTGGTTATCGGCGGTAGCGGCTTTGTAGGCCGGCATCTCGTGCGCCATCTCGTCGACGCCGGGCATTTCGTCGTCGTCCCCACGCGGCGGCGCGAGCGCGCGAAGCATCTGATCCTTCTGCCGACGGTCGATGTGCTCCAGGCCGACGTGCACGACGAGGAAGCGCTGGGGAAGCTCGCGTCCGGCTGCGATGCGGTGGTAAACCTAGTCGGCATTCTCCACGGCCGGCGGGGCGATCCCTACGGCCCGGAATTCGCGCGCGTGCACGTCGAATTGCCCAAGAAGATCGTCGAAGCGTGCAAGAAGAAGCGGGTCCCGCGCCTCCTGCACATGAGCGCATTGCACGCTCATCCCGAGGGCCCCAGCCAGTACCTGCGTTCCAAGGGGGACGGCGAGACCTGGGTGTTCTCGGCGCAAAACGACCTCGCTGTCACCGCGTTCCGGCCCTCGGTGATCTTCGGGCCCGAGGACAAGTTCCTGAATACCTTCGCCAGGCTGCAGCGCTGGCTGCCGCTGCTCCTGGTCCCCAGTCCCCGCGCACGGTTCCAGCCGGTCTACGTAGAGGACGTTGCTAAATGCTTCGTCGCAAGCCTCGCCGACCGGGACAGCATCGGCAAGCGCTATGACCTGGGCGGGCCGCACGTCTACACGCTGCGCGAGCTGGCCGCCTACGCCGGAAGCGCGAGTGGCTACGCCCGGCCCGTGATCGGCCTGTCGGACCGCCTGTCTTTCCTCCAGGCCTGGGCGATGGAATTCAAGCCCGGGACGAAGCTCATGTCGCGCGACAACTTCAATTCGATGAAGGTCGACAGCGTCTGCGACGGCCCGTTCCCCTTCTCCATCCAGCCGACGCCCCTCGAGGTGGTCGCGCCCGTCTACCTTCGCGGGACCTTTCCTCGCTCGCGCTACAGCTGGTTCCGCTACAAGGCCGGTCGCTAGTGGGAAGGTCTGAAGAAGCAAGCGTCGCGTCGCGAAGCAGCGAAGGTGAACGAGCGAGGGAAAGCGGATTCAAGGACTCGTGATGCTTGCGTCGCAGAGCACTGTCAGGGGTTTGAGTAGATCGGAGCCCCGGGACCCGGCGGCGTGAAGATCTACGCTGTCGGCGGCGCAGTGCGCGACGAGCTCCTGGGACTTACGGTGTCCGATCACGACTACGTGGTGGTCGGCGGCACTCCCGAGGAGATGGAAAGCCTGGGCTACAAGCCCGTGGGCAAGGACTTCCCGGTATTCCTTCATCCGAAGACCCACGAGGAGTACGCGCTCGCGCGCACCGAGCGCAAGGTCGCGCGCGGCTATAAGGGATTCCAGATACGCGCCGCGCCCGACGTGACGCTCGAACAGGACCTCGAGCGGCGCGACCTGACCATCAACGCCATGGCGCGCGACGAGGCCGGGGGTCTGGTCGATCCCTTCGGCGGCGCGGCGGACCTGGAGCGCGGGGTGCTGCGGCACGTGAGCCCGGCTTTCGTCGAAGACCCGGTGCGGATCCTGCGCGTCGCGCGTTTCGCGGCGCGCTTCGGCTTCGTGGTCGCGCCCGAAACCATGGCACTGATGCGCTCGATGGTGGCGGACGGCGAGGCCGACGCGCTGGTGCCCGAGCGGGTGTGGCAGGAATTCTCACGGGGGCTGATGGAGGGCGACCCCGCGCTCATGTTCGCCGTGCTGGCGCAGTCGGGGCTGCTCGGAAAGCTTCTGCCCGAGCTCGGGCTTGCGTTCGAGGATGCAAGGCCCGTGAACGATGCCGCGCGCGTGCTCGTGCGCTCGCTCCAATGCGCCGCCGTCGAGCATCTCGCCCTCGCTCCACGATTCGCCCTGGTCTTGCTCCGCGTGCCTTCCTCCGATGGTGTGAGCGCGCTGTGCGAGCGCCTCAGGGCGCCCGGCGACTGCCGCGATCTCGCGCTTCTCGCGCACCGGCACGCCGGCACCCTGTGGCACGCACACTCGCTCCGCGCGCCTGACCTCCTCGCTCTGCTCGAGCGCTGCGACGCGTTCCGCCGGCAGGAGCGCTTCGAGGAGCTGCTCGCCCTGTGCGCTTGCGCCGAGCGCGGTCTGCGCGGCTGGGCGCCGATACCCTACCTTCCCGGCGCCGTCCTGCGGCGTGCTCTCGCCGCGGCAGCGGCCGTGGATGCCGCGGCGATCGCTTCGCGCAGCGAAAAACCGGCGATCGCCAAGGAAATCCGTCGGGCGCGGATCGCGGCAATCGAGAAGAACGGCTAGCCATGGGACCCAGGAACGACGCGGCCCTGCTCGGGCGCGGGCTGGCAAGGAACCTTCTGGCCGGTGTGCGCCTCGCGCTCTTCCTTCCGGTGCGCGCGCTCGACTTCCGCGTTTCCGTGGGACAGTTCATCGCCCTCGCAAGCACCTGCTTGGCGCTATGGCTCGCGCTGGGCCTCGTGCGCCAGGGTTTCCCTGGGGCCGTCGACTTCCGCGCGCTTACTGCGGCCCTCGCCGCGATTCCGCTCCTGTTGTGCGCCTGCATGGCAGGGGCACGGGTGTTCCGCGAGGCGCGGCTCGGCGTGGCGTTCGCCGTGGTCTTCGCCGCCGGCATCCCGACCTTCCTGACCGCCGGGACTGCCTTGGATCTTCTCTCCAGTCTCGAGACGTTCGAACCCTACGCGAGGGCTGCGGACTGGGTGTTCGTAGTCTGGGCTTTCGCCGCCGTCGTGCGCGGTCAGGTCGTTCTCACCGGCTGGCGCGGGGGTCGCTCGGCGTTCGCGCTGGCCCTGTTCGTCGGTCTGTTCGCGGTGCTCATGGAATTGGCACCCGGCGGAGACCTGTGGATCGCCACGGGAGAGGGCGAAGCCGACGACGGCGAGCCGCGCCTGACCCAGGAAGAGGTGTTCCATCTGCAGGGCAGGTTGCTCGATGAGCGGCTCGCGGCCCTAGAGCCCGAGCGTAGCGGCGTCGAGGATCTGTACTTTGTCGGGGTCGCGGCGGACAGCGGCGAGGATACTTTCTACTCGGAAGTCGCTTCGATCAAAGAGCTGCTCGACGAGCGTTTCGACACCGCCGGCAGGTCGATCGTGCTGATCAACAACCCCGCGTCACTGACCGAGCAACCTATCGCCACGGTGAGCAACCTGAGGGCCACGCTCGCCTACCTCGGCAACACCATCGATACCGAGGAAGATATCGTGTTTCTTCACATCGCCACCCACGGCAGCAGCGACTACCAGCTGGGGTTCGACCTCCCGCCGCTCGAGCTCGACCAGCTCACCCCGAGCTCGCTCGCGCGCATGCTCGCCGACAGCGGCATCAAATGGAAGGTGATCGTGATCTCCGCTTGCTTCGCCGGGGGCTTCGTCGAGCCCCTCAGGGACGACAATACCCTGATCATCACCGCCGCCGATGCGCTCCATCCGTCCTTCGGCTGCAGCTACGACAGCGACTACACCTGGTTCAGCGAGGCGCTCTACGACGAAGGGTTGCGCGAGACCTTCTCCTTCCCCGAGGCGTTCGATGCGGCGAAGAAAGCGGTGAGCGAACGCGAGCGCGCGGAAGGTTTTCCGCCTTCCAATCCGCAGTTCGCGATGGGAAGCGCGATGCGAGGCAAGCTCGCCGCGCTCCAGAAGCGCCTGGAGGCAGGGTACACTCCCGACCCTCAGAGAATGCGCGTGATCAGAGTGAGGACAAGCGACAGCAGGACGGTGCTGGTGAAGGGCAGGTAGTAGAGCCGTCCCTTGTAGCGGACCGTGACGTCCCCAGGGAGGCGGCCCAGCCCATATTGCGACAGGCGCGGCGCGAGCGCGGTGAGAACGATGAGCGCGATCACGAGCGCGAGAACCCACTTCAGCATGCGGCTACTTTAACAGGAGAGGATGATGATCGAGTTGTACACCTGGAGCACACCCAACGGCCGCAAGGTTTCCGTGATGCTCGAGGAATGCGGTCTCGCCTACAACGTCCACCGGATCAACATCGGCGCGGGCGAGCAGTTCGCCCCCGATTACGTGGCGATCAACCCGAACGCCAAGATCCCTTCGATCGTCGATCCCGAGGGCCCCGGCGGCAAGCCCATCAGGATGATGGAATCGGGGGCGATCCTGATCTATCTCTCGGGGAAGACCGGAAGATTCCTGCCGAAAACTGACCGCGACAAGTACCTCGCGCTGCAATGGCTGATGTTCCAGATGGGCCACGTCGGGCCGATGTTCGGCCAGGTGCACCACTTCCTGCGCTCGGCCAAGGAGCAGGTGCCGTATGCGATCCAGCGCTACGTGAAGGAGAAGGACCGGCTCTACGGCGTGCTGGACAAGCGGCTCGGCGAGGTGGAGTACCTCGCGGACGAGTATTCGATCGCCGACATCGCGACCTATCCCTGGGTGGCGCGCTACGACTGGCACAAGACCGACCTGAACGTTTTTCCAAACGTGAAACGCTGGTTCGATGCGATCGGCGCGCGGCCCGCGGTGAAGCGCGGCATGGCGGTCCCCGCGCCCGCGGCGCCTAGCCCTTCCGCGCCCGCTTCACCAGGAACGCGTTGATCTCCTCGATCCTGAGCTGCGGCTCGTCCGGAGGATGCTGGTTGCCGACGACGCGATTCATCCACTCCATGTTCTTCTCCATGCGCGAGACCACCGCCGGCCACTCGGTGGCGGTGTGGCGCAGCGGGTCGGGCAGCACGTGGCATTGCTCGCAGGCGAGCTTGAACGATCGGCCCTCGGCGCTCGAGAGCTCCGGATATTTCTTCGGGTCGATCGGCTTCTGAGCGTTCCCTCGCAGATACGCGAGAAGAACCTTCGCTTCCTCATCGCTCGGCGCCCGCACGCCCGCCATCATCTCCTGCATCAGCTCGCCCATGTTGCCCTTGCCGCGCATGCGCAAGACCATGCGCTCGAAGACGGCCGGCCATTTCGCCGCGTGATGCATCGCCGGATTGGGCAGGTTGTGGCACTGCACGCAGTACTGCACGACAAGGCGCGCGCCGCGCGACTTCGCCGCGGGAAGCTGCCGCGGCTCGAAGGTCGGCGGAAGAATGCGCTCGAGCATCGGGCCGTGAGGGCTTTCGGCCCAGCGCTTCTTCGCCCCGGCGACGAGCTGCGCCGGGTCCTGGGCGACGGCGGCGGCCGCGAGGACCATCGCAGCGGGGAGCGTGAGCGCGGAGCGCCGCAAGCTTGCTACGAACCGCTGAACCAGTTGTAGCCCTGGTCTTCCCAGTATCCGCCGGGATATTCGTTTGTCACGGTCATCGCCACGATGTGCTTGGGATTCTTGAAGCCGAGCTTGGTCGGAATACGCAGCTTCATGGGGAAGCCGTACTTCGGCGGCAGGATCTCGTCGGCGAAGCGGAAGGTGAGCAGCGTCTGCGGGTGCAGCGCCGTCGCCATGTCGATGCTGGTCGAGTAGTCGTCGGCGCAGTCGAAGCCGATGTATTTCGCTGTGGTGTCGGCGCCGATGCGCTCAAGGAATGTGGAGAAGCGCACGCCGCTCCACTTGCCGATCGCGCTCCAGCCCTCGACGCAGATGTGGCGCGTGATCTGCGAGGCCTGCGGCAGCGCGTAGAGCTCGGGCAGGGTCCAGGGTTTCTTGTCGCGGATCAGGCCGGCGAGCTCGAGCTGGTAGCTCTTGCCGTCGACGACGGTGATCTCGTCCTCCGTGTAGAAGGCGTTGAAGGGAAAAGGCTTGGTGATCGCGCTCTCCGGGAATTCCGGGGCGAGCTTGGCCGGGCTGAAGATCCATGCCTGGGCGCGATCGTTCCAGCGCGACATGCCTTCGAGCACCCGCTGCACGCTCTCGTCGTCGGTCAGGTTGCAGCCCGAGAGCATCGCGAGCGCGCCGAGCGACAGGCCCTGCCTGAGGAATAGGCGCCGCTCGACCGAGCGGATGAGCTTCGGCGACTGCGCCGCGAGGCTCGTTTCCATGCTGCGCTTCTTCATGAGGCCCTCCTTGCGCGGCCGGTGATCATCGTCGGGAAGGTGCGCGGCACGAGAATCACCATGGCGATGTGAACGAGCACGATGAGCACCATCAGCGCCATGGCGCCGAAGTGCAGGAAGCGCGCGCCTTCGTAGTCGCCCATGAACCGGCCGATTGCGTGGAACTGCACCGGCTTCCAGATGACGAGCCCCGTGAACACGAGGACGACGAGACAAAAGAGAATGGCGAGGTAGGCGGCACGCTGCGCCGCGTTGTAGATGGACAGGTCCTCGTGGGCGAGCTTGCCGCGCAGCGCCTCCCGCAGGTCGCGCAGAACCGCGCGCGGTGTGAGCGGGAAGAGTTTCCTGCGGAAGTGTCCAGACGCGATCCCGTAGGTTACATAGACGAGGCCGTTGAGAACCAGCAGCCACATCGCGGCGAAGTGCCACTGCAGTGCGCCGGCGAGCCAGCCTCCCAGCGTCAGCTCGTTCGGGATCCTGAAGGGGAAGAGGGGGGAGGCGTTGTAGATGCGCCAGCCGCTCGTCACCATGACGAGGATGGCGAGCGCGTTGATCCAGTGCGTGATGCGCACGACCAGCGGGTGGATCCTGACCCATTGGGTCTGCGACGGTTCCATCATAGAAGGTCCTCTTGCATCCGTTCCGCCTTGGTCGGGGCCATAGCCTACACCTTACAAGGCCTGCCGCCGGTCTCCCTCGCGAAAGCCAAGCAGCGGGGCCGGGAATCCGCGGCCGAAAGCGATCGCCTTGAACAACTCGCCCATCTCCGCGGGGCTTGTCAGGCGATTCGCCTGGCCGGCGAGCGGCAGGAATGCCGCGCGGTCCTCAGCCGGGGTGCGCGACATCACCTCGGTCATACCGCAGTTGACCAGGAACTGAGCCTGGCTCGTATAGCCGGCGAGCTCGAGCCCGCCCGCGCGCGCGGCCGCGGCGACGGAACTGAAATCGACGTGGCAGGTGATGTCCTGCAATCCCGGAAGGAAGAAGGGGTCCGCGTGCGCGTGGTGGCGATAGTGGCACATGAGCGTGCCTTCCTTGCGCTGCGGGTGGTAGTACTCCGCCCGCGGAAAGCCGTAATCGACGAATAGGGCGACGCCTTTCTCCAACACGCCGGCGAGCGAGCGCACGAAGCCGCGCGCGGCGAGCGGGATTTCGGTGCGGAAGCCTTCGGGAAGCTCGAGCCCGCGCGCGGCGTCGAGCAGCTCGCCGGAGGCCAGGCGCCAG
Source organism: Burkholderiales bacterium (assembly GCA_035519135.1). Classification (GTDB taxonomy): domain Bacteria; phylum Pseudomonadota; class Gammaproteobacteria; order Burkholderiales; family SG8-39; genus VBDM01. The sequence goes on from DATIWX010000097.1 coordinate 41,326, forward strand.
GACCAGTCGAGGCGCCCGTTGCGCACGCCGACTCCGCCTTCCTCGATCTTTCCGTTCAGTGCTCGGACGACGTGAGCCGGCATGGCGTCGAGGACCTCGTTGCCGAGCACGACGCCGGAGAACGCCGGAGGCAGGCGGTTGAGCCAGGCCACGCGCTCCAGCAGATGCGGCACCCGGGCGGCAAGGGTGTCGCGGCTGCGCTCGCGCAGATCGGCGGAGAGCTCGAGGATGAGATAGTTGCGCGGAGCTTTCCCGGAGCGCTCGAGCTCTTCGAGCAGCGTGGCCGCGAGCGCGCCGCTTCCCGCTCCCACTTCGAGCACCTCGTCCAGGCCGGCCTGCATTATCTGGTGCACCTGGCGCGCCAGCGTCTGCCCGTACAGCGGCGAGATCTCGGGCGCAGTCACGAAATCCCCTGCCTTGCCGAGCTTCTTCGCGCCGGCGCTGTAGTAGCCGAGGCCCGGCGCGTAGAGCGCGAGCTCCATGTAGCGCGCGAAGCTGATCCAGCCGCCGTTGGCTGCGATTTCGCCGCGGACATGCGCCGCGACGCGATCGCTGTGCGCACGCGCGTCAGGCGTAGGTTCGGGGAGCGCCATGTCGGGAATGGAAAGACTATTCCGGTATCATTCTAGGCCATGAGCGAGTCGCTTTCAGGGAAAGTTGTGCTCGTCACCGGAGGCGCAAAGCGCGTCGGCGCTGCCATCGCGCGCCGCCTGCATCGCGGGGGCGCGAACCTGATGCTGCACTACCGCGGATCGGAACGGGAGGCCAAGGCGCTGCGCGAGGAACTAAACGCGGCGCGCGCCAATTCCGCCGCGCTGGTGCAGGCAGATCTGCTCGATGTCCACGGCCTGCCCGAGATCGTGAGAAATACCGTCAACCGCTTCGATCGGCTCGACGCGCTGGTCAACAACGCCTCGGCCTTCTTCCCTACGCCGGTCGGGGAGATGACGCCCGCCAACTGGGAAAGTCTCATCGGCGCGAATCTCAGGGCGCCGCTTTTTCTCTCGCAGGCGGCGGCGCCCCACTTGAGGAAAACCGGCGGGGCGATCGTCAATATCACCGACATCCACGCCGAACGCCCGCTCAAGAGCTACGTGATCTACTCGATCGCCAAGACGGGGCTCGTCGGATTGACGCGCTCGCTCGCGCGCGAGCTGGCGCCCGAGGTACGCGTGAATGGAGTTGCGCCCGGCGCCGTCGTCTGGCCCGAGGACGGCTCCTGGGACGAGGTCACGCGCCAGCGCATCGTATCGCACACGCTGCTCAGGCGAACCGGTGAGCCGGACGACATTGCCCGCGCGGTCTACTATCTCATCGTCGAAGCGCCTTACGTTACCGGCCAGATCATCGCGGTCGACGGTGGAAGGAGCATCAATATATGAGTATCGACCTATGAACGCCCCCGAAAAGATCCATTTCACTCGCAGAGAGCGGTTCGAAGCGAACAAGCTCGAGAAACGCCTGTGCCGCCTAGTCGGCGAGGCGATCGGCGACTACGGCATGATCGCAGGAGGCGACCGCGTCATGGTGTGCCTCTCGGGAGGCAAGGACAGCTACGGCCTGCTCGACGTGCTCATGAAGCTTCGCGAGCGCGCGCCGGTTCCCTTTGAGCTCGTCGCCGTGAACCTCGATCAGCGCCACCCGGGCTATCCCGGGCACGTCCTTCCGGGCTACCTCGCTTCGCTCGGGATTTCCTACCGCATCGAGTCGCAGGACACGTATTCGGTAGTGAAGCGCCTCGTCCCTGAAGGCGAGACGATGTGCAGCCTGTGCTCGCGTCTCCGGCGCGGCGTGCTCTACCGCGTGGCGCGGGAGCTGGGCGCGACCAAGATCGCCCTTGGCCATCATCGTGACGACATTCTCGAGACTTTCTTCCTCAACCTGTTCTTCGGCGGCAAGATGAAGGCGATGTCGCCCAAGCTCCAGTCGGACGATGGGCAGCATGTCGTGATCCGGCCGCTCGCCTACGTGGCGGAGTCCGACCTCGAGGCCTACGCCGAAGTGCGGCAGTTCCCGATCATCCCCTGCGACCTGTGCGGCTCGCAGCCGACGCTGCAGCGGAAGCAGGTGAAGCAGATGCTGCGCGAATGGGAAAAGCGCCACCCAGGGCGCGTGGACTCGATGTTCCGCGCGCTTTCCAACCTCGTGCCTTCGCATCTGATGGACAGAAGCGTCTTCGATTTCGCCGGCGTGCGCGCGGCAGGGCGGCCGTCGGGTGAAGGCGACAAGGCGTTCGACTAGAGAACCCGCATCAACCCGCGCCCTTCGGACTCGTTGAACAAAATGAAGCTGTCACGTTCTATGGGTAGAACGAAGGACGGAGAATCGATGAGGCGTCGCGTGGGCATCGCCGGTTATCTCGTCGTCGCAGGCTCGCTTGCCCTCGGCGCCGCGATGGCGGGGCGGGTCACCGCGCAGGATTGGCGCACGGCGAGCCAGGAGCCGGTCGGGCTGGCCCCGGATCCCTCCGCTCACCCTGAAGCGGTCGTCCAGGTCTACGCGGCCCGCGTCATCGGCTGGCGCGGTGTCTTCGGGGTGCACACCTGGATCGCGGTGAAGTCCGCTGCCGCAAGCGAGTACACCGTCTACGAGATCATCGGCTGGCGGCTGCGCTGGCAGGACTCGGCGCTCGCGGTCAGGCACCGGGCGCCCGACGCGCGCTGGTTCGGGAGCGTGCCCGAGCTGATCGCCGAGAAGCGCGGCCCCGCAGCCGCGGCACTGATCCCGCGCATCGACGCGGCGGCGCGCAGCTACCCGTGGGCGGGCGAGTACGTCATGTGGCCCGGCCCGAATTCCAACACCTTCACCGCGTGGGTGCTGCGCGCCGTGCCCGAGCTCGAGGCCGACCTGCCGCCGACCGCGATCGGCAAAGACTACTCCGGAGCGAAGTTGCTGGGCTCCGCTCCGAGCGGCAAGGGCTTTCAATTCTCGCTCTTCGGCTTGGCCGGAATCACGGCGAGCGGGGTCGAAGGGCTCGAAGTGAACCTGCTTGGCCTCACCTTCGGGATCAACCCCTTCGATCCGGCTTTGAAGCTTCCGCTCGTCGGACGCATCGGCCCGTCGCGCACGCCCGTCGCCGGAACCGAAGAGGCGGCCGCGCAGCACCCGAGCTGATGTGCGGCAGCACCGTGCCTCTAGCAGTAGCCGTACAGAGTCCATTGTCAATATAGGTTTGACATGGTAGTCTTCGGCGGCAATGAACTGCGCCGCCCGTCTTGTAGAAATCTTCGGTAGCCAAGCCGAAGTCGCCCGCGCCTTCAGCCTGGACCGCGCGGTCGTCAACAACTGGGTCAAGTCCGGTTATGTGCCGGCGCGCTGGGCCACCGAGGTGGAACGCGTCACCAAGGGCGGCATTCACGCCGTCGAAGTGCTGAATGAGGCCTCGGCGAAGAAGCCGGTAAAGGTCAAATCGCGGCCCGACGGCCACCTGTTCGGATCGCCTCTCTCGGGAAAGGAAGCCATGAACGATTTCGCACCCGCCAAACGCATCAGCTCGTTCCATCCGCCGCAACGCACGCTCATGGGCCCGGGGCCGACCGAGATCCACCCGCGTGTGCTCACCACCATGAGCCAGCCGGCGATCGGCTATCTCGATCCGGTCTTCGTCGAGATGATGGAAGAACTGAAGGGACTGCTGCGCTACGTCTACCAGACGAAGAACCCGCTGACCTTCCCGATCTCGGGTCCCGGCTCGGTCGGCATGGAGTACTGCTTCGTCAACCTCGTCGCGCCGGGCGACAAGGTGATCGTATGCCGCAACGGCGTCTTCGGCGGGCGCATGATCGAGAACGTCGAACGCGCGGGCGGCAAGGCGATCGTCGTCGAGGACGAGTGGGGCTCGCCCGTCGATCCGCAGAAGCTCGAGGACGCGCTCAAGAAGAACCGCGACGTGCGGGTGATCGCGTTCATCCACGGCGAGACTTCCACCGGCGTGCAGTCGGACGCGAAAGCCCTGGTGAAGGTTGCGCACGATCACGACGCGCTCGCCATCGTCGACGCGGTGACCACGCTGGGCGGGTCGCCGGTACGGGTGGACGAATGGGAAATCGACGCGATCTACTCGGCGAGCCAGAAGTGCCTGTCGTGCACGCCCGGCCTCTCGCCGGTGTCCTTCTCCGAGCGCGTGGTCGACTACGTCAAATCGCGCAAGGACAAGATCCACTCCTGGTTCATGGATATGAACCTGCTGCTCGGCTACTGGGGCGCGACCACGCGCACCTACCACCACACCGCACCGACGAATTCGCTGTTCGGCCTGCACGAAGCGCTGCTCCTGCTGCGCGAGGAAGGCATGGAGAATGCCTGGGCGCGCCACCAGCGGCACCACAATGCGCTCAAGGCGGGCCTGGAAGCGATGGGGCTCAGGTTCCTGGTGAAGGAGCAGTACCAGCTGCCACAGATGAACGCGGTCCGCTGCCCCGAGGGCGTGAACGAGGCCGACGTGAGAAAGACTCTGCTCAACGAATTCAGCATCGAGATCGGCGCGGGGCTCGGGCCGCTCGCCGGCAAGATCTGGCGCATCGGCATCATGGGCTACTCCTGCCGTCCCGACAATGTGATGCTGTGTCTGTCGGCCCTCGGGTCGGTGCTGTCGGACATGGGCATGAACGTCCACGTCGGGGACGCCGAGGCCGCGGCCCACGGTGCCTACGCCTCGATGCACGTTAAGGCCGCGCAGCAAAAGAAAAAAAGCCGCGCCGCAGCCTGATTCCCCCACTCAGGGTAGGGGCGTGCTTGTTTTTTTGAGCGAGCGCTCATAATATGTGAGCGTTCGCTCAATTCCATCGTTTCGTCGCACACCGTCCCGACATGGCGAAGTCCCCCGCAACCCGTCCCGCTCTGCGGACGCCGCCGCCCGATCTGAAGGAACGGCTCATCGCGGCGACCGAGAAACTGCTCGCCTCGCAGGGACTGGGATGCGTTAGCACGCGCGATATCGCGAAGGAAGCGAACGTCGCGGAGGGGGCGCTCTATCACCACTTCGGCGACAAGGCCGAGCTGATCCTGTCGGTGGTGCTGCAGCAGCTCGGGGATTTCCCTGAAGTGCTCCAGAGCCTTCCCCTCCGGATCGGCGAGAACACGGTGCAGAAGAATCTCGAGACCGTGCTCGAGAGCGCGTTCGCCTTCCACCACCGGATCGCACCGCTGGTGTGCTCGCTCTTCGCCGACCAGGAGCTTCTCGCCAAGGTGCGCGGCATAATGGCCGAACGCTCGATGGGGCCGGCACGCTCGGCGTTCGCGATCTCCGCCTATCTGCGCGCCGAGCAGCAGCTCGGACGCGTTTCGCCTTCTGCCGTCCCGGAAACCATCGCCGAGCTCATGCTGGCGATCACCTTCAATCGCGCGATGCAGGATCATTTCTTTTTCGGCGGGGCGGAGGGAGATACCAAAGCGCACCGCAAGCTGCGCGAGGCGGTGCGCGCCCTCATGGTCGGGCTGCAGCCCGGAGAAGATGAAGAGCGCGCCGCGGCGAAGGGGTCGCGGAAATGACCCGGAACGCGATCGCCGCAGCCGTCGTCTTGCTCGCCGCCTGCGCGGTCGGTCCCGATTACCGCGCCCCCGAAGCGCCCGCCACAAGCGCCTACACGGAGACGCGGCAGCCTGAGCGCACCGAGTCGGCGCCGGTGCAAGGCGGGGACGCGCAGCGCTTTGAAGTCGGAGCGAAGATCGCCGCGGACTGGTGGACGGTCTTCGGCTCACCCGACCTCGACGTTCTCATCCGGACGGCGGTTGCCGGCCAGCCGACGCTGGCGGCGGCGAAGGCCGCCCTACGCCAGGCCGAGGAGAACGTTAACGCGCAGTATGCGGTGCTCTATCCGAGCGTGGACGCGAGCCTTTCGGCCAGGCGCCAGCGGATCTCCGGAGCGTCATTCGGCAACCCGTCGATTCCGCCGACCACGTTCAACCTCTACAACGCATCGGTGAACGTCAGCTACCAGATCGACGTGGCCGGAGGCGCGCGGCGCGAGCTCGAGGCGCTCGAGGCGGGAGTCGACTTCCAGCGCCTCCAGGTCGAAGCGGCCTATCTGTCCCTCACCGCGAACGTCGTCACCACCGCGTTTCGCGAGGCCTCGCTGCGCGAGCAGATCCGCGCAACGCGCGAGATCTCGCAGGCGCAGGACAGCCAGCTCGAGCTCGCGGAGAAGCAGTTCAAGCTCGGCGCCATCTCCGGCTCCGACCTGCTCGGCCAGCGCGCGCAAGCGGCACAGACCCGCGCGACGCTTCCTCCTCTGGAGAAGGCGCTCGGCCAGACCCGCAACCAGCTCGCGGTCCTGATCGGCAAGCTCCCGGCCGACGCCAAGCTGCCCGAGCTCGACTTCAGCAATTTCCGCCTGCCCCAGCAGCTGCCGCTCAGCGTTCCCTCTGATCTGCTGCGGCAGCGGCCCGACGTCCGCCAGGCCGAGGCGGTCCTGCGGCAGACCAACGCCCGGATCGGAGTAGCGGAGGCGCTCATGTTCCCTCAGGTGACGCTGACGGGAAGCTACGGGACCGCCGCGCTGAGCAGCGGAGACCTTTTCAACCCCGGCACCCAGCTCTGGAATATCGGCGCGAACCTGCTCCAACCGATCTTCCACGCGGGGCAGCTCGCGGCGCAGAAGCGCGGCGCCGAAGCGGCCTACGATCAGGCTTTCGCCCAGTATCAACTGACCCTTCTCACTGCCTTCCAGGACGTCGCCGATGTCCTGCTCGCACTCGAGCACGATGCCAGGACGCTCAAGGCCCAGGCCGAAGCCGAGGCGGCGTCGCGCGAAAGCCTCGAGGTCACGCGGCAGCAGCTCAAATTCGGCGCGGCGAGCTATGTGGCGCTGTTCAACGCGCAGCGGCAGTACTCGCTCGCGAAAGCCGCGCTGGTGCAGGCGCAGGCGGCGCGCTACGCGGACACGGCTGCGCTGTATCAGGCGCTGGGCGGCGGTTGGTGGAATCGCGAGCAGGCGGGTTCGGCGCAGGCGGCGCGGGCCGATTGAGCGGCCAGGAAAGAATTCAAGGAGTCGCATTCATGACCAAACGCATGATCATCATGCTGGCAATTGTCGGTGTGCTCTTCGGCGGGCTGTTCGGCTTCAAGGCCTTCTTGGGGAGCGTGATACGCAAGAGCATTGCCGCCCAGGGCATCCCGCCGCAGACCGTATCGACGGCCAAGGCGCAGTTCACCGAATGGCAGGGCGAGTTTCAGGCGGTCGGCACGTTGCGCGCGGTGCGCGGCGCCGACCTCGCAGCGGAACTGCCGGGGCTCATCACCGCGATCCACTTTCAATCCGGCCAGGAGGTCGCGGAAGGCGCGCCGCTGGTCCAGCTGAACAACGAATCGGACGTCGCGAGGTTGCAGTCGCTCATGGCGGCGGTCGAGCTCGCCGAGGCGAACTACGACCGCGACCAGAAGCAACTGGCGATCCAGGCCGTCAGCCAGGCCGTCGTCGACGCCGATGCTGCCACACTGAAGAGCGCGAAGGCGCAGGTCGCCGAGCAACGGGCGCTCGTCGCCAAGAAGCTGGTGCGCGCGCCCTTCGCCGGGCGGCTGGGGATCCGCGCAGTGGACGTCGGGCAATACGTCAATGCAGGCACGAAGCTGGTGACGCTCCAGGCACTCGACCCGGTATACGTCGATTTCTACGCGCCGCAGAAATCCCTCGGCCGGATCGCGCTAGGGCAGAAAGTCGTTCTGAAAACCGACGCGTTCCAGGGTCAGCAGTTTGCCGGGGAGGTGAGCTCGATCGACCCCAAGGTGGATCCAGCGACTCGCAACGTGCAGGTGCGCGCCACCGTGCGCAACCCGAAGCGCAGCCTGCTGCCCGGAATGTTCGCCACCGTCGTGATCGCCTCGGGCGGACCGCAGCGCTTCCTCACGCTGCCGCAGACCGCGGTCTCCTACAATCCCTACGGGGACACCGTCTTCGTCGTGGAGGAGACCAAGGGGAAGGACGAGAAAGTCGCGCTCGTGGCGCAGCAGAAGTTCGTCACGACCGGCGAGGCGCGCGGTGATCAGGTCGCGATCCTCACCGGGATCAAGGAGGGGGACACGGTGGTGACGGCCGGGCAGATCAAGCTGCGTTCGGGGTTCCCGGTGACCGTCAACAACGCGATCCAGCCGACGAACGACCGGGCACCGCAACCCAAGGACCAATAGGGGGCCCGGATGAGGAAGTTCACCGACATTTTCATTGAGCGGCCGGTTCTCGCAACGGTCGTGAGCCTGACGCTGCTGGTGCTCGGCTTGCGCTCGATCGGCCTGCTCCCGGTCCTGCAGTACCCGCGAACGCAGAACGCCGTGGTGACCGTGACCACGACCTATTTCGGCGCGGACCCGGCGCTGGTGGCCGGCTTCATCACCACGCCGCTCGAAAACTCCATCGCTCAGGCGAACGGCATCGATTTCATGAGCTCGTCGAGTCGCCAGAGCGTGAGCACGATCACGGCCGCTCTCCGCCTCAACTACGACGTCGACAAGGCGCTTACGGAGATCAATACGAAGGTGAGCGCCGTTTTGAACCAGCTGCCACCGGGCTCGCAGCAGCCGGTGCTCACGGTGAAGGTGGGCCAGACCTTCGCGGCCATGTACGTCGGGTTTGCGAGCGACGTGCTCACGCCCAACAAGATCACCGACTACCTGATCCGTGTGGTCCAGCCGAAGCTGCAGGCGGTGGAGGGCGTTCAAACCGCCGAAATTCTTGGCGGCAAACTCTTTGCGCTGCGGGCCTGGCTCGACCCGGACAAGCTTGCGGCCTACAACCTCACGGCGGCCGACGTGAGCGCGGCGCTCGCCGCCAACAACTTCCTTTCCGCGGTGGGCGCGACCAAGGGGCAGATGGTCCAGGTGAACCTCACCGCATCGACCGACGTCCGCACGGTCGAACAGTTCAGGAACCTCGTCGTCAGACAGCAGGGCGGCGCCGTCATCCGGCTGAGCGATGTCGCCAACGTGACCCTCGGCGCCGAGGACTACGAGTCCGAAGTCGGCTTCGACGGCAAGAAGGCCGTCTACATCGGCATCAACGTTGCGCCCGCGGCGAACCTGCTCGACGTCATCGCGGGCGTGCGCAAAGTGTGGCCCGACATCCACTCGCAGCTGCCCCAGGGGCTGCAGGGCGAAATCGTCTACGACTCGACCAAGTTCGTGAACAGCGCAATCGAGGAAGTGATCTGGACGCTCGGCGAGGCCCTCATCATCGTGACCCTGGTGGTGTTCGCCTTTCTCGGCTCGGTGCGCTCGGTGCTCATACCCACGGTGGCGATCCCGCTTTCACTCGTCGGCACCTTCACGGTGATGTTCGCGCTCGGCTACTCCATCAACCTGCTGACCCTGCTGGCTCTGGTGCTGGCGATCGGCCTGGTGGTGGACGACGCGATCATCGTCGTCGAGAACGTCGAACGCCACCTCGAAGAGGGCATGAAGCCCATGCAGGCGGCCGTACTCGCGGCGCGCGAGCTCGCCAATCCCATTATCGCGATGACCGTCGTGCTCGTCGCCGTGTACGTGCCCATCGTGTTTCTCAGCGGGTTGACCGGAGCGCTGTTCACCGAGTTTGCCGTGACCCTCGTCGGTGCGGTGACAGTCTCGGCCGTGATCGCGCTCACGCTGTCGCCCATGATGTGCTCGAGATTGCTCAGGCCTCACGACCCGAACCAGAAGGGCTGGGATATGCGCCTGGTGCTATTCCTCGACAAGACGTTCGATGCGCTGCACCGCCGCTACGAGCACCTTCTCCACGGCACGCTCAACTGGGTGCCGGTGACCGCGGTGTTCTCCATGATTGTCCTTGGCAGCATCTATTTCCTGTGGGTGACCGCGAAGGACGAGCTCGCGCCGCCGGAAGACCAGGGCGTTCTCATCATGTCCGCACAGGCTGCGCCGAATTCGACGCTGCAGCAACGCCAGCTCTACACGCGCGAGGTTTACCAGACGTTCGTCAAGCACCCGGAGACCGATCACGTGTTCCAGCTCGACATTCCGGGACAGACGCTTGCCGGGATGGTGCTCAAGCCCTGGAACGAGCGTAAGGCGACCGCCGCGCGCCTGCTGCCTGGTGTCACGCAGGAGCTGGGGCAGATCGCGGGATTGCGCGCGGCCCTGTTCCAGCCGCCGCCGCTGCCGGGGGCCTTCGGCCTTCCGGTGCAGTTCGTCATCCAGACCACCGAGCCCTTCGAGAAGCTGAACGGCATAGCCTCCGCGTTTGCGCAGGAAGCGCAAAAAAGCGGAATGTTCTTCTTCATCGACAACGATCTTCGTTACGACCTTCCGCAGTCAACGGTGGTGATCGACCGGGAGCTGAGCGCGCAGCTCGGCCTCACGATGAAGGATGTCGGCGGAGCCCTGTCGTCGCTTCTGGGGGGTGGCTACGTCAACTACTTCAGCTTCTTCGACCGGGCCTACAAGGTGATCCCGCAGATTCAACAGACGGACCGGCTCAACGCTGACCAGCTGAACAGCACCTATATCCGTACTCCGAGCGGCGAGGCGATCCCCCTTTCGACCGTGGTACACATCACGACGAAGACGATCCCACAGTCACTCAACCGCTTCCAGCAGCAGAACGCGGCGACGATCTCCGGCGTCCCGTTCATCGGCGTGACCCAGGGAGATGCGATCGCATACATGCAGGACCTCGCGGCGCGCACGCTGCCGCAGGGTTATTCGGTCGACTATGCCGGGCCCTCGCGGCAGTACATCCAGGAATCGAGTGCTCTGCTGGTCACTTTCCTGTTCGCCCTGGTCGTCATATTTCTCGCGCTGGCGGCGCAGTTCGAGAGCTTCCGCGACCCGGTGATCATCCTGATCTCGGTGCCGATGTCGATCTGCGGCGCCCTCATCTTCGTCAATCTCTTCGGCACACTCGGAATCGGCGCGGTGAGCCTGAACATCTACACCAAGGTGGGGTTGGTGACGCTCATCGGGCTCATCAGCAAGCACGGGATCCTGATCGTCGAGTTCGCCAACAATCTTCAGAAACAGGGCCTGTCCAAACGCCAGGCGGTCGAGAAGGCGGCCGGCATCCGGCTGCGCCCGATCCTGATGACCACCGGGGCGATGGTACTCGGGGTCGTTCCGCTTCTCATCGCGAGCGGCGCGGGCGCGGTAAGCCGCTTCAACATGGGGCTGGTGATTGCGACCGGCGTCGCTGTCGGAACCCTGTTCACGCTCTTCGTCGTTCCTGCGATGTACCTGCTGCTCGCCGCGGACCACTCGAAGCGATCCTCGGCCGAGGCACTGCCCGCGTCGGGCGGCCCGGCCGGCCAGCTGCACTAGCGACCCTGCGCTCCGGTGGAGGCGCGGATCGGCATCGTCGGCGCGGGGCCGGTCGGAGTCGTTGCGGCGCTTGCTTGCGCGAAGCGCGGGTTGGGCGTCGTGCTTTTCGAGGCGGAGCGCGAGATCGACCACAGCCCGCGCGCCGCGACCACGCATCCTTCGACGCTCGAGATGCTCGCCGGGCTCGGTCTCCTCGACGAGTTCCAGTCGGTCGGCCTGAAGGCCCGGTACTTCCAGTTCTGGGATGGCGTGTCCAGGACCCTCGTAGCGGAATTTGACCACCACGCGCTGCGCGACGAGACTCCGTATCCCTACGTCGTTCAGACCGAACAGCACAAGCTCTCCGAAATCGCACTGCGGCGCCTCGCCTCCATGCCGGACGCGGAGGTGCGGCTCGGAACGGGCATCATCGGCGTGACACAGGACGAGAGGGGCGTGCGGCTGACGTCGAACGGGATCGCGGGGCCGGAGGAGCACGCATTCGACTACGTCATCGGTTGCGACGGGGGGCGCAGCACCGTGCGTAAATGCCTCGACGTCGAATTCGAGGGCTACACTTGGCCGGAGCGTTTTCTGGTGCTGACGACGCTGTTCGACTTCGCAGCGGCCCTCGGCTGCTGCCCGCGCAGCTACATTTCGGACCCGGACGAGTGGACCAACCTGTTCAAGGTCATGGGCGACGACCTGAAAGGGCGCTGGCGCGCCGTCTTCCCTGCGAAGGAAAGCGAGACCGACGAGGAAGCCTTCTCCGAGTCCGCGGTGCGCCGGAGGATGCTCAAGCTGTTCGAGGGGCATCCGATGGATCTGCTCGTCCACCGCAACATCTATCGGGTGCACCAGCGCGTGGCGAAGGCCTTCCGCGTGGGCCGCGTCTTCCTTGCCGGCGACGCCGCGCATGTCAACAATCCCGTGGGAGGGCTGGGCTTGAACTGCGGCATCCACGACGCGCTCGACGTCGCCGAGACCCTGCATCGGGTCGCGAGCGGCGAGGCGGGGGCGGAGCTGCTCGACCGCTACGAGCGCCGCCGGCGTCCGCTCAACATCGAATACGTGCAGCAACAGACCGTCGCTAACAAGAAACGGCTGGAGGAGCGGGACCCGAAGGTAAGGCAGGCGAATTTCGACGCGCTGCGGCGCACGGCGGCGGACCCGCGCCTCCACAAGGAGTTCCTGATGCGCACGTCTCTCATCGACAGCGTACGAAAGGCAGGGAAGATAGCCTGACGCTATCTCCCGCGCGGCGGCGGGCGGTGCTCGGCCAGGGCGCCCGCCTTGCGCTCCAGGGCGTCGCGCAGGCGGAGCGCGCGCGCCTGCTTCCTGGTGATGAGCGGACGGTGCCGCAGGTCGTCGAGCGTGGCGCCAACGTCCCAGCAGTTCTTCTCGCTGGTGACCCAGAGCTTGGGGTCGAAGCGCCGCAGATCGAAAGGCCCGGCGTAGCTCCTCAAAGTCTTCTGGTTGCGCTTGTTCGCGTACTCGTGCAGGTACGACATCGCCAGCTCGCGCAGGCTGCGGTACACGGGGTCGCGCCAGCGCAGCAGGGCTGGGTTGGTCTTCGAGATGGCGCCCCAGCAGCCGCCGCGGCGGAACAGCGCGACGACGTGGTCGTAGTCGCGCTCGGCGCGGAGGTCGAGGAGCAGCGGCGGTTCGCCGTGAACCCACAGAGCGCAGGCAGCGAGCATGGCGCCTTCGATGCAATGCGCGCGGCGCTGCCGCAGCACCTCGCGCACCGAGAGGCAGGTCTGGCCGCCGACCTCGAAATTGGCCGGCAGCTGGTTCAGGAAATCCTGGATCTTCTGTGGCGTGCCGAGGCGCTCGAGCACGGCGAACTCGGCCTTGCTGAGTCCCAAGTGCTCGCGGCGGGCAAAGCGCGGTCTCAAGCTCAAGTCTCCCGTGGTGGCCTCAAATGCCGTGGGCGCCCCATTCTAACGGGAGGTCCCGAAAAGACGCCGAGCCGAACGCGGTGAACGAATCCTGGTCTAAGCTAGCGCCGCCCGAACGGGCGGAAACCGACAAACCTAGCCGGTGTTAGGCTCTCGCTCCATGGTCAAGCTCCTGTACTCCAGAAGGATAGGCAACCTCGCCGGCTTTCTCGCCTGCGCGGGTATGCTCGCCTTCGGCTACTACCTCGAGTTCGCCGTCGGGCTGGAGCCGTGCCCCCTCTGCATCCTCCAGCGCATCATGCTGCTCGCCACCGGCATAGCCTTCCTTCTCGCCGCCCTCCATCACCCGGCGCGCCGTGCGGGAGCGGGAATCTACGCCGGCGCGATTGCGCTGTGCGCGGCGGCGGGTGCCGGCGTCGCGGCCCGGCACACCTGGATCCAGCACCTTCCAGAAGACCAGAGGCCGGCCTGCGGCCCGAGCCTGGACTTCATGCTGTCGACTTTCGGGCCGGTCAAGTCGCTGGGGCGCATCCTGCGTGGATCCGGCGAGTGCGGCAAGGTCGACTGGACCTTCCTCTCCTTCAGCATTCCGGAATGGACGCTCGCAGTGTTCCTGGCGCTTGCGATCTGGGGCATCTTCCTCGCGATGCGCGACTGATCAGCCGGCCTTGTCGCGATAGGGGTTTTCCAGCTGCTGCACCAGGTTGGCGAGCACCTGCTTGAACTGGCGCTCGTCGCATCCCATCAGCACGGCGTCCTCGAGCGCGTCCTGGCAGAGTTGCTGGATTTCCTCGAGATTTTCGCGCAGGACTTTCAATTTCTCGACGCAGGAGACGACCTCGCCCGAGGGCGAGCGCCATACGGTTTCAGGCAGAGGGCGTGAGCTCATGGGCTGGCCTTCGAGAAGGTCTCGCGAGTCTGACCCGGGAGACCGGGGAGGGTTCCGCCTCAGGCCCGCCTGAGGAGTTCGTCGATCTCTTCGTCCAGTGCGGGACCGCGCCGCGCGAGCGCGGCCTTCAGCACTTCGCCGAAGAGGACGATGGCCGGGCCACTCCCCGTACGACGTGCGAGCTCGGGCAGGTTCGACAGGGATCCGAACAGCAAGCGGCGCTCCGGGAGGGAGGCGCTCTCGACCAGGGCAACCGGCGTGTCCGCGGCTTTGCCGCGCCGGATCAGCTCCGCGCTGATGGTCGGTGCCAGACCCGCGCCCATGTAGAGAACCGCGGTGTCGGCGGCGAGCACGCTCGCCGCCCAGTCGTTGCGGCGCTCGCCTTGGGCAGCCCTGGGCGTGACGAAGACGACTTGGCGGCTCAGGCCTCTTCGCGTGAGCGAGACGCCGAGCTCGGCGGCGGCGGCGGTCGCCGCGGTTACGCCGGGGACGATTTCGAAATCGACGCCGGCACGCCGCAGGGCGTCGATTTCCTCCTGCGCGCGGCCGAAGAGCATGGGATCGCCGCCCTTGAGGCGCACCACCACGGCGTGTCGGCGCGCCGCGTCGATCAGCCGCTTGTTGATGAACTGCTGCGCCGTCGACCGTCGGCCCGAGCGCTTGCCGACCGCGGTTTTCTCCGCACGTACGGCCAGGGCGAGCGTTTCGGGATGGACGAGGAAATCGTGGAAGACGACGTCGGCGCGCCCCAGGATCTCCGCAGCGCGCAGCGTCACGAGGTCCGGGGCGCCCGGACCGGCCCCGATGAGATAAACGCGTCCCGTCATTCGATCATTCCCGCCGCCAGCGTCTGGTTGCTGACCTCGTCGACAAGTATAAAGGAACCGGTCGCGCGATCGGTCCGGTATGAGTCGACGTAGATCGGCTGGGCGAGCGCAAGGGCCACGTAAGCGACGTCGTTCATCACCAGGCCCGCGGGCACGGCATGCTCTTCGAGCGTGTTGACGTCGACGCGAGAGTTCAGCGAAATAAGCCTGGCGGGCACGCTGCGGGTGGTGTGCTTGAGCACGAATCGCGCGGCCGGCAGGGCGCGCGCGTCGAGCGGCTCGGAAGAGAGCCAGCAGATGCGCGCCTCGATCGCCTTCGCCGCTCGCGGCGCAACGTCCGGGTCGGCGAGCATGTCCCCGCGGGAGATGTCGATGTCGTCGGTGAGAACCACGTTCACCGAGGCGCCCGCCACCGCGACGGGCAGCGATCCGTCGAGGGAGACGATGTCCTTTACGACGGTGCGGCGGCCCGAGGACATCGCGAGCACCTCCGCGCCCCGGAAGAGGACGCCCGACTCGATGCGGCCGGCGTAACCGCGGAAGTCCGACCCCGTTCCCGAACGCACGACCAGCTGCACCGGGAGGCGCAAGGGCAGCGCGCCGGCCTCGTCCACGGCGTCGATCTCCTCGAGAGCCGCCAGCAGGCCTGGCCCCCGATACCAATCCATGCTGGGGCCGCGCTCGACGACCAGATCCCCGCGCAGCGCCGAAATCGGTATGAAGCGAAGGTCGGCAACCTCAAGCGGCGAGACGAACGCGAGGTAGTCGCTCCGGATTCGCTCGAACACCGCCTCGTCGAAACCAACGAGGTCCATCTTGTTCACCGCCACGATGATGTGGCGCACGCCGAGCAGGTGCGCGATATAGGTGTGGCGGCGCGTCTGCGGCAGCACGCCCTTGCGGGCATCGATCAGGATCACCGCCGCGTCGGCGGTGGAGGCGGCGGTGACCATGTTGCGCGTGTATTGCTCGTGGCCCGGCGTATCGGCGATGATGAACTTGCGCCGGGGGGTGGCAAAGTAGCGGTAGGCGACGTCGATCGTTATGCCCTGCTCGCGCTCGGCTTCCAGCCCGTCGGTGAGAAGCGACAGGTCGAGGTCGTCCTGGCCCCGCCGCTGCGAAGCGCGCGCCAGTGCGGCAAGCTGGTCCTCGAAGACCGCGCGAGTATCATGCAGGAGCCGCCCAATCAGGGTGCTCTTGCCGTCGTCAACGCTGCCGGCGGTGATGAACCGCAGCACGCCTCTGTCCTCCACGGCTTGCTCCGGGTGCTCGATTTCGGCAGAAAGGGTCACCTCAGAAGTATCCCTGTCTCTTGCGGCGTTCCATGGAGACCTCGGAAGCCCGGTCGTCCATGCGCGTTGCGCCGCGCTCCGTAACCGTGGTGACGGCGGTCTCGGAGATGATTTCGGCCGGCGTGCGGGCCAGCGATTCGACCGGACAGGTGCAGCTGATGTCGCCCACCGTGCGGAAGCGTACCGAAAGCTCTTCCGCCGCCTCGCCTTCGCGCGGCGGCGTGATATCGGTGACCGGCACGAGCAGCCCGTTCCGGCGCACCACGCTCCTGCGGTGCGCGTAGTAGATCGAGGGCACAGCGAGCCGTTCGCGCTCGATGTACTGCCAAACGTCGAGCTCGGTCCAGTTGCTGATGGGGAACACGCGCATATGCTCGCCCTTCGCCACCCGGGTGTTGTAGAGGCTCCACAGCTCGGGGCGCTGATTCTTCGGATCCCATTGGCCGAACTCGTCGCGAAAGGAAAACACGCGTTCCTTGGCGCGGGCCTTTTCCTCGTCACGCCGCGCCCCTCCGATCGCGGCGTCGAACGAGAACTCGGCGAGCGCCTCGAGCAGTGTTACCGACTGCGCGGCGTTGCGGCTGTCCTCGGGCCGGCGCAGCTTCACGGTGCCCCGGTGCATCGAGTCCTCGACCGAGCGCACCAGCAACCTCTCTCCCAGTTCCGCCGCGCGTGCGTCGCGGAAGGCGATTACCTCGGAAAAATTGTGGCCGGTGTCGATGTGAAGCAGAGGGAACGGGAACCGCGCCGGCCGGAAGGCTTTCTCCGCAAGGCGGAGCAGCACGATCGAGTCCTTGCCACCCGAGAAAAACAGCACGGGGTTGGCGCATTCACCCGCGACTTCGCGCAGGATGAAGATCGCCTCCGACTCGAGCCAGTCGAGGTGGCGGCGAGAGGACTGCGCGATCGGGTCCGACCCGGTCTTTTCGAGCACGGCGCTCACGCCGGCTCCCTTGTACGTGCCAGGCGCCCGTCCAGGGCCAAGTGCAGCCCGCATTCGCGGGCCTCGTGCAGCTCCCACCACCAGCGGCCGGCCCGCGCATCCTCGCCGGCGACCGTCGGACGCGTGCAGGGCGCGCAGCCTATGGAGCGGTAGCCCTGGTCGTGAAGCGCGTTGTAGGGAATGTTCCGGTTGTGGAGGGTTTTCCACACGTCGTTCTCGCTCCAGTCGGCGAGGGGGTTGAGCTTCACCATGCCGCGCGCAACGTCGTGTTCCTGGACCTCGATCTCGGCTCGCGTAGCGCCCTGCTCGCGGCGTTGGCCCGTGATCCAGGCTTTCTTCCCCGCGAGCGCGCGCTCCAGAGGTTCGACCTTGCGGATGTGGCAGCAGCGCTTGCGCAGCTGCACGCTCTCGTAGAACGCATCGCGCCCGAAATTCCCGACATACTCCGCAAGCGAGGCCGGGTCGGGCCGGAAGACCTGTACTTCGTAGCCGTAACGTTCACGGATCGCGGCGATCACGTTGAGCGTGTCCGCGTGCAGCCTCCCGGTATCCAGCGTGAAGATCCCGATTCCGAGCTGGTGCCGCAGTATCACGTCCGTGATCACCATGTCTTCCGCGGACAGGCTCGAGGCCAGTGCCGTCGGCGCGTGCGCGATAGCCGCGTGCCGCAGCAGCCGCTCGAGCTCCGCGGTCTTCTCTTCCAGCGATTCGCTCATGGCTTCCCTGCGGCGAGGCGGCGCCTGAACAGAGGGAGCGGCCTGAGCGCCGAGGTCTGGTACCCCTCGCTGAAGGTGTCGAGCGCCCCAAGGGCTTCTCGCGCGTCCTGGTCTTCACGCAGGACGAATGCGTCGAACCCGCACTGCTTCATGAAATGCAGGTGGTCGTGCAGCACGTCGCCGATCGCGCGCAGTTCGCCCCTGTAGCCGTAGCGCTCGCGAAGTAAGCGCGCGGTCGAGTAGCCGCGGCCGTCGCCGAACTTGGGGAAGTTCACCGCGACGAGGGCGAAGCGCTGCAGATCTCCGGCGATCGCCTCCGGTCCCTCGTTCGCATCGAGCCACACGCCGAGCTTGCCGGGGTAGGCCAGAAATCCCTCGCGGTGCGCCAGCCAAAGCGGGAGCGGAACGATGACGTCGCCCTGGGACGGCAGCTCGGGCGCCTCGCCGCCGGGTCCGCGGCTAAGCAGGCGCCAGCTGTCCGCGACGATGCGCTGCTCTTTGATCAGCGTTGCCATAGACGGATTCCTTGAAAGGTTCGACACCGACGCGGCGCACCACGTCGATGAAGCGCTCGGCGTCGCTGTCGCGGCGCGAGAGATAGCACTCGATGAGCTTCTCGACGACGTCGGGGATCTCGGCGCGCGCGAACGACGGGCCGATGACCTTGCCGAGCGAAGCGCCGCCGCCGGGCCGGATTTCGCCCTGGTTGCCGCCGACTTCGATCTGGTACCACTCCTCGCCGTTTTTGTCGACGCCCAGGATGCCGATGTGCCCGACGTGGTGGTGGCCGCAGGCGTTCATGCAGCCGGAAATGTTGAGGTCGATCTCGCCAATATCGTGCAGGTAGTCGAGGTCGTCGAAGCGCTGCTGGATGGCCTCGGCCACCGGGATCGATTTGGCGTTCGCGAGCGAGCAGAAATCGCCGCCCGGGCAGCAGATGATGTTGGTGAGCAACCCGACATTGGGGGTGGCGAATCCCAGTACCTTTACCTCTTGCCACAGCGAATGCAAATCGGCGAGCTGTACGTCGGCGAAAATCAGGTTCTGCTCGTGCGAAACCCTCAGCTCGCCGAACGAATAGCGGTCGGCGAGATCGGCAATGCTCTCCATCTGCTCGGCGGTGACGTCCCCCGGCGGTACGCCGGTCTGTTTGAGCGAAAGCGTGACGGCGGCATAGCCGGGCCGCTTGTGGGGGTGGACGTTCCTGCGGTGCCAGCTGGCGAATGCCTTGTCGGACGCGAGTGCGCCGTCGAACCTTGCGTCCGTCGCGGGCAGCTGCAGATAATCCGGTCGCGTAAACCGGCGCTCGATGCGCGCAATCTCCTCGGGAATGAGCGTCGACGCGCCGTCCTTGAGATGGGCCCATTCGGCCTCGACCTCCTCGCGAAATCGCTCCGGGCCGCGCTCCTTCACGAGGATCTTGATGCGCGCCTTGTGGATGTTGTCGCGCCGCCCGTAGCGGTTGTAGACGCGCAGTATCGCCTCGCAATAGCTGAGCAAGTGCTGCCAGGGGAGAAACTCGCGGATCACGGAGCCGATCATCGGGGTGCGTCCGAGACCTCCGCCGACCAGCACCTTGAAACCGACTTCGCCCCGAGCGTCGCGCACCGCGTGCAGACCGATGTCGTGCACTGCCACCGCCGCCCGGTCCGATCGGGCACCGTTCATCGCGAACTTGAACTTGCGCGGAAGGTAGGTGAACTCGGGGTGGAACGTCGACCACTGGCGGATGATCTCGCACCAGACGAAAGAATCGACGATCTCGTCCTGAGCAACGCCCGCGAAATGGTCGGTGGTGATGTTGCGGAAGGAATTGCCCGAGGTCTGGATCGCGTGCATCTGCACGGTCGCGAGCTCCGCGAGGATGTCGGGTACTTGCGGCAGCTTGGGCCAGTTCAGCTGCAAATTCTGCCGCGTGCTGAAATGGCCGTAGCCGCGGTCATACTTCCGGGCGATGTGCGCGAGCTTTCTCAGCTGCCGCGTCGACAGCAGCCCGTAGGGAATCGCGATGCGGAGCATGGGCGCATAGCGCTGCACGTAGAGCCCGTTGCGGAGGCGCAGCGCCCGGAACTCGTCTTCGGAGAGCTTGCCGGCGAGATAGCGCCGCGTCTGATCGCGGAACTGAGAGACGCGCTCGTCAACGAGCTTCTGGTCGATTTCGTCGTAGAGGTACATGGCGGTCAGCTCGCCGACCTGGAAAGGGCGGGAAGCCTCACCCTGAAGAAGACGTACAACAAGGCCGCGTCGAGCAGGACCGCGACCGTCATGGGCCCGTACGCGGTGGCGCCGTGCACCAGTTTCAGGTCGATCAGCACGCGCGAGAGGCCGAAGCCGACTATCCAGACGTCGAAGCTCATGCAGACGCGGCGGAACGTTTCCGGGTCGAGCCGGCGAATGAGCCAGGCGCCCAGAGGGATACCCAGCAGCACGCCCGGCACGATCGTCGAAGCGATCTCCAGGCTGTCCACCGCGAACAGTCCGAGGTGGTAATAGGCGATGGCGGTCAGGGTTGACTCGACCACCCGGATCAGGCCGAGCCCGGCGCGGAATTCCTGCTTCACCAGTCCCTGGTTGTTGAACAGCACCGCCATGGGCGGTCCGGAGATGGTCGTGACTGAATAGAGAAAGCCGAGGCCGGCGCCGAAGGGAAGTCCAAACAGCTTTTCCGAGCGAATCGGCCTGCGCACGCCGGCCGCCTGGAACAGGATGAGGGGCAGGAGGAATGCGTAGGTGGCGAACTTCAGCCAGCCCGGATGGATCGATGCCAGGAGGTAGCTGCCCAGCGCAACGCCCGGCAACAGCCCGATGAGAATCGGGTAGACCCTTCTCCACACTGCCGGGACGCTCGCTCGGTTGATGAAGAGAACGTAGAAGTTGATGAAGACTTCGACCAGGACCAGCGCCGGATTGAGGACGCGGTTGGTGAAGAAGAGCAGGCCCACAGGCACGGTGAGCGAGGAGAAACCGTAGCCGAGCGCGCCGTTGACGAAGGCGGCGAAGAAGGTCATCGCGACGATGGCGATCGTTCCGGTCTCGATCGAGAACATGGTGCGTTTGCAGTCCTTCCGCGAAAGGAAAGCATCGTAGCGTCGTGGTCTTATACCTCAAAAGACTTTCATGTTAGAATTTAATAACAATCAAACATATGCCGTAACTACATGAATTTCCAGCAATTACGGTACGTCAGGGAGACGGTGAGGCAGGGCCTGAACCTCACCGAGGCGGCGAAGACGCTGCACACGTCCCAGCCGGGAGTGTCCAAGCAGATCCGCGAGCTGGAGACCGAGCTCGGCGTGGAGATCTTCGTGCGCCACGGCAAGCGCATCGTCGCCGTCACCGAGCCCGGCAAGGCCGTGGTCGACGTCATCGATCATCTGCTGCAGGAAGCGGAAAACTTGAAGCAGGTCGGCCGCGAGTTCAAGGACCAGGCCTCGGGCACGCTGACCATCGCGACCACGCACACGCAGGCACGCTACTCCCTGCCCAAGGTGGTGGGCGCGTTCAAGCGCCGCTACCCCAAGGTGCACCTCACCATCAAGCAGGGCAGTCCGCCGCAACTAGCCGAAATGGTGGTGGCACGCGAAGCCGACATCGCGATCGCCACCGAGGCCCTGGGCAGCTATCCCAAGCTGCTTGCGCTGCCCGGCTACGAGTGGAGCCACTGCGTGGTGGTGCCGGCCAAGCATCCGCTCGCGACGCATGATCGGCTGTCGCTCGAAGAGCTCGCGCGCCAGCCGATCATTACCTACGATCCCGCGTTCGCCGGAAGGAGCCATATCGACGAAGCCTTCCGGGCGCAGGGACTCACGCCGGACATCGTGCTCTCGGCGGTCGACTCCGACGTCATCAAGACCTACGTCGAACTGGGTCTGGGGATCGGTATCATCGCCGCGATGGCCTTCGACGAGAAGCGCGACCGCGCGTTGCGCTCGCTCGAGGCCGGGCACCTGTTCGGCAGCATGACGACGCGCGTCGCGGTACGGCGCGGCGCCGCACTGCGCGGGTTCGCCTATACGTTCATCGAGCTGTTCTCGCCGCGGCTGAACCGAAAGCTCATCGAAACTGCGCTCGCGGGCAAGGAAGCATACGAGCTCTGAACGCGCACGGCCTTCCGCAAGAATCGGGTGGCTGGCTGCGTCGCGGCTGCCTATACTGGCCGTCGTCAGCAGAACGGACGAGTGAGCTGCCCATGAAGATGAACACGCCCTTCGCAGCCGAGTGCGATGCCTATCGCACCGTCGAGCAGGCGATCGAGTATCTCCAGGACAATGCCCGGGAACAGCCGCGCCTGGCCGATGTCGCGGCACGCGTGGGCCTGTCGGAATTCCACTTCCAGCGCCGCTTCTCGGAATGGGCTGGAATCAGCCCGAAGCGCTTCCTGCAGTATCTGACCAAGGAGTATGCAAAGGAGGCACTGCGCAACCACGAGGACGTGCTCGGGGCTGCGTATGCAGCGGGCCTGTCCTCACCCGGGCGGCTGCACGATCTCCTGGTGACCTGCGAGGCGGTGTCCCCCGGCGAGCAACGCTCGCGGGGAGAAGGCGTCGCCATCCGCTACGGGTTTCATGCCACGCCCTTCGGCCCATGCCTGCTTGCGACCACCGTCAGGGGAATCTGCCGGCTCGCGTTTGTCGGGCCGGATGGGAACGAGGCGGAGGTCGAGAAGCTCAGGCGGAACTGGCCGCGCGCGCAGTTGGCGCACGATCAGGACGCAACGGAGGAGCTGGTTTCGTCGATCTTCGACCCGACGAACCGCGGCAAGCCGCTGCACCTGTGGGTGAGGGGAAGCAATTTCCAGATCAAGGTATGGGAAGCGCTCTTGCGGATCGCCCCGGGTCAGCTGGCAAGCTACGAGCACGTGGCCCGCGCCGTCGATCGTCCCCGGGCTTCGCGGGCGGTCGGCGCCGCGGTGGGTGCGAACCCCGTCGCGGTGCTCATTCCCTGTCACCGCGTCATCCGCAAGGCGGGCGATTTCGGCGACTACCGCTGGGGCCTGGCGCGCAAGCGTGCGCTCGTCGGCCGCGAGGCGGCGGCGCGCGACGCGACGGCTGGACTGACCCTGTCGGCCGCCTAGTCGCCCGTCGGTGATATGCGGAACGCCGTGACCGTGGAAAGGGCGTTGAGGGCGGCGGAAAGCTCGCGGGTCTTCTCCCGCTCCGGCGAGTGGATCACCATCTGGTACTCGAAGGTCTTTCCGTCTCCCGTGACGCTGTAGTTCATGTTGGCGACGACGAATCCCTGCCGCTCGACGATCGAGCGCAGGTCCGCTTCAGGCAGGGTTTCGGTGCGGGTGAAGGCCACGGTGAGATTCGCGTAGAACTCGATCGGCATGCTGCGCTCGATCCAGCGGAACACGGAGAGGACGATGAGCGTGAGTGCCGTGGCGATCCCCGCCGGGAAATAGAAGCCCACGCCTATCATCACGCCGATCCCGGCCGTGATCCAGATCGAGGCGGCGGTGGTCAGTCCGCGCACGGTCAGACCTTCCCTCATGATGACGCCGGCACCGAGGAAGCCGATACCGGTCATGATCCCCTGCGCCATGCGTGTCGGGTCGATGTTGACCTTCTCCAGGGAGAAAGACTCGAACCAGGTGTCCTGATACACGGTGAGCACCATCAGCATGGAGGAGGACAGGCACACCAGGGCGTGCGTGCGGAAACCGGCGGGCCTGCCGTGGTAGCTGCGCTCGAGACCTATGATCCCGCCCGCGGCGAGCGCGATCAGGAGGTGCAGCGCGATCGCGGCGTAGTTGTCGTGCCAGATCGAGGTCATCGCAATCGTCTCAGGATGCCGTGACGACGCCGGTTCAGTACCTGTAGTGGTCGGCCTTGTAGGGGCCCTGCTTCGGGACGCCGATATAGCGCGCCTGCGCGTCGGTGAGCTCGGTGAGCTGCGCGTTGAGCTTCTTGAGCTGTAGCCGCGCCACTTTCTCATCCAGGTGCTTGGGCAGCACGTAGACGCCGATCGGATACTTGCCGGAACCCTTCTGTGACTCGGTCCACAGCTCGATCTGCGCGATGGTCTGGTTGGCGAAGGACGAACTCATCACGTACGAAGGATGCCCGGTGCCGCAGCCGAGGTTCACCAGCCGCCCCTTGGCGAGAAGGATGATGCGCTTGCCGTCCGGGAAGATGACGTGGTCGACCTGGGGCTTGATCTCCTCCCATTGGTACTTCTCGATGGAGGCGATGTCGATCTCGTTGTCGAAGTGGCCTATGTTGCAGACGATAGCCTGGTCCTTCATCTTCTTCATGTGGTCGTGCGTGATCACGTGGAAGTTGCCGGTGGCGGTGACGAAGATGTCGGCCTTGTCGCAGGCGTAGTCCATGGTCACCACGCGGTAGCCTTCCATGGCCGCCTGCAGCGCGTTGATCGGGTCGATCTCCGTCACCCAGACCTGAGCGGAGAGCGCGCGCAGCGCCTGGGCGCTGCCCTTGCCCACGTCGCCGTAGCCGCACACCAGCGCGACCTTCCCTGCAACCATCACGTCGGTGGCGCGCTTGATGCCGTCCACCAACGACTCGCGGCAGCCGTAGAGGTTGTCGAACTTGCTCTTGGTCACAGAATCGTTGACGTTGATCGCCGGGAAAGCGAGCCTGCCTTCCTTGTGCATCTGGTAGAGCCGGTGCACACCGGTGGTGGTCTCCTCGGTCACGCCCCTGATCTGCGCCAGGCGGGTCGAATACCACTTCGGGTCGCGGGCCAGCCTCGCCTTGATCGCGGCGAACAGAAATTTCTCTTCCTCGCTGCCTGGCTTGGCGATGATCGCGGCATCCTTCTCGGCGCGCGCGCCCAGGTGCAGGAGCAGCGTGGCATCGCCGCCGTCGTCCAGGATCATGTTGGAGTAGCCGTTGTCGGGCCATTCGAAGATGCGGTGGGTGTAGTCCCAGTATTCCTCCAGCGACTCGCCCTTATAGGCGAATACCGGCGTGCCTTTCACCGCGATCGCCGCGGCGGCGTGGTCCTGGGTGGAGAAGATATTGCACGAGGCCCAGCGCACCTGCGCCCCCAGCGCCTGCAGCGTCTCGATCAGCACCGCGGTCTGGATCGTCATGTGCAGCGAGCCGCTGATGCGCGCGCCCCGAAGCGGCTGGGTCGCGGCGAATTCCTCGCGGATCGCCATCAGGCCGGGCATCTCGGTCTCGGCGATGGCGATTTCCTTGCGGCCCCAGTCGGCGAGCGCAACATCGGCTACGTGGAAGTCCTGCTTGGATTTGAGTACGGCGCTCATCTCGCGCCCTCCTTTCTTTCGAAAAAAGTTTGCGAGCGCCGTTGCACTGTGGATCCCCCGAGCCTGGCGGGCGCCGGAACCGGCTGCCCGTTGCAACGCTCCTCGAGGAGCGCCGCATTATAACCCACGTCGCAGCTTCGCATCGCCCGGTCGCGGGCTCAGTAGGGGCGCGCCTCCCCCGCCCAGAATTTGCTTATGTCTCCCAGGTTCCATCTCACCGGGTCTTCGCGATCTGCGATGCGGTCCCGGCAATTCGCGTGAGACAGGTCCAGGACTCTTGGAGCAACGTGCGAATTGGCCTTGATCGAAAAGAAAATCCTGACCCTGGGGGAAAGCAGGGCTTCGGAGTTCTGTTCCAGCACTACGCCCAGGTGACCCGACTCGAGCCGTACCAAAGACCCCACCGGATAGATCCCGATGCTCTTCACGAATGCCCGGAACACCTTCTCGTCGAAATGCCCCGACCATTCCGCCATCTTGCGAAGCGAATCTCCCGGATCCCAGCCGTTCTTGTAGGGGCGGTTGGAAGTGATCGCGTCGTAGACGTCACAGACCGCACCCATTTTCGCGAACAGGGTGATGTCCTTGCCGCCTAGTCTGTGCGGGTAGCCGCTGCCGTCGACTTTTTCGTGGTGGTGCAGGCATACGTCCAGGGGAATCGGTCCCGCGCCGCGTCCCGCGACGAGTAGGGCGTGACCCTCCTGCGGGTGCAGCTTGATCAGGCGGAATTCTTCGTCGTTGAGCTTCCCGGGTTTGCCCAGGATCTCGGCCGGGACCACGCTCTTGCCGAGGTCGTGGACCAGCCCGCCGAGCCCCGCCTGGCGTGTCTGCTCCTTGTCGAGATCGAGCTGTCGCGACAGCGCGACCATGAGCGCGCACACCGCGACCGAATGCATGTAGGTGTAGTCGTCGCGCTTCTTGAGGCGCGCGAGGCTGATGAGCGCGCCCGGGTTCCGCATCACCGATTCCGAGATCTCCTCGACCAGGGGAAGCGCGTGTCGCGCATCGAGCGCCTTTCCCATGCGGGCTTCCTGAAACATCGACACCACCGCCGATTTCGCCTTGGCGCACAGGCGCGCGGCGCTCTCCATCTCCTCCTCGATCGGCACCAGCTCGCGTCGCGGAGCCCCATCGGACGCAACCAGGAGACGGTGCTCGACCTGCGTCTCCGCCTCCTCCTTGGAGACCCCGGCGTCGACGTCCGAGCCGCGGGAAGTGTCGATCCAGACCTCGCTGATTCCGCTTTCCCGGATTCGCCGCAGGTCCTCTTCGCTCTTCAGGGGGAAGGCGCTGCGCCAGAAGGGGTGATCCATCCACGAGCCGCACAGCTCGTTCACGTACATGCCCGGTCGCAGCTGTTCTACGCTGATGCGCTTCAGCATGC
This sequence comes from Burkholderiales bacterium, assembly GCA_035519135.1. Lineage (GTDB taxonomy): Bacteria > Pseudomonadota > Gammaproteobacteria > Burkholderiales > SG8-39 > VBDM01. The sequence continues at coordinate 67,733 of DATIWX010000097.1, forward strand.
CAGTGGAGGAAGGAAACGAGAGGGTGCAGGCCCCAATGTTAGTGCCGGCTGCCCTCGGGGAATGCCCGGAAAAGCAAGCGCAATACGGGCCTTTTCCGTGGTGCTGTCTCGCCCAAAATGAGAACGCCCGGCGGCAAGCCGGGCGTCCCGGGACCGGGCGAACGCTCAGGCCATCGCCGGTAGCTTGACTCCTGCATCGGCGGCGAGCGCCTTGGCCTTGTCGGTCGCCTCCCAGGTGAACTCGGGCTCGTCGCGGCCGAAGTGCCCGTAGGCTGCGGTCTTCTCGTAAATGGGGCGCAACAAGTCGAGCATCTGGATGATGCCTTTGGGACGCAGGTCGAAGTGCTTCTGCACCAGCTCGGCGAGTTTTTCGTCCGAGACCTTGCCCGTACCCTGCGTGGTGACCATGACGCTGGTCGGCCGCGCCACGCCGATGGCGTAGGAAACCTGGACAATGCACCGCGACGCGAGTCCCGCGGCGACAATGTTCTTGGCGACGTAGCGTGCCGCGTAGGCCGCCGAGCGGTCGACCTTGGACGGGTCCTTGCCGGAGAACGCGCCGCCGCCGTGCGGCGAGGAGCCGCCATAGGTGTCGACGATGATCTTGCGGCCGGTGAGCCCGCAGTCGCCCTTGGGACCGCCGATCTCGAAGACGCCGGTCGGGTTGACGAGGTAGTTGATCTTCCCCTTGACGAAGTTCTTGGGGAGCACCGGCTTGATGATCTGCTCGATAACCGCTTCCTTGATCTGCTCGTGCTTCATCCCGGGGGCGTGCTGGGTCGAGAGCACGACCGTGTCGATCGAATCGGGCTTGCCGTCCGCGTACCTGATGGTGACCTGGGACTTTGCGTCGGGACGCAGCCAGGGCAGCCGCCCGTCACGCCGCACCTCCGCCTGACGCTCGACCAGCCGGTGCGACAGGTAGATGGGAAGGGGCATCAGCTGCGGCGTCTCGTCGCAGGCGAAGCCGAACATGAGACCCTGATCGCCGGCGCCCTGCTCGAGGTGATCCTTGCTCTCGTCCACCCCGCGCGCGATGTCCTGCGACTGCTTGCCGTAGACGACGAGCACGGTGCAGGTCGACGCGTCGAAGCCGATCGCCGGATCGGTGTAGCCGATGCGCTTGATGGTCTTGCGGGCGACCTCGTCGAAGTTCACCTGCGCGCCGGTAGTGATCTCCCCGGCAAGTACGACCAGATTGTCCTTCACCAGCGTCTCCGCCGCGACTCGGGAGCGTTTGTCCTGCGCTAGAATGGCGTCGAGAACGGCATCGGAAATCTGGTCGGCGACCTTGTCCGGATGCCCTTCCGACACCGATTCGGACGTGAATAGATAGCTGCTCATGCTGGCGCTTTTCCCTGCGAAAAAAGGTCCGCCAGTCTAGCACAGCGCTCCCGCTCCCCCAACCCACGCCGGTCCCACTTCGTCCCACATCCATGCAATTCCTGCTGCGGCTGGTGGCGCGTCTCCCCCTGCGGCTGCTGCACCTCGTCGGCGCCGCTCTCGGCTGGGCGGTCTATCTGCTTTCTCCCCGCTACCGGAGAATGATCGGGCACAACCTGCAGGCCGCGGGGTTCGCCACCGCGCGCCTGCGCGCGGCGGTCGTCAGCGAGACAGGCAAGGGAGCGCTGGAGATACCCGCGATCTGGCTGCGCCCGCACCAGGGCGTGGCGGACTTGGTGGTGGAGGCGGGCGGCTGGGAGCACGTCGAGGCCGCTGCAAAGGCGCGCAAGGGACTCATCCTGCTGACCCCGCATCTGGGATGCTGGGAAGTGTCGGGACAGTACATCAGCAGCCGCATGCCGATGACCGTAATGTACAGTCCGCCGAGCATGAAGTCCTTGGAGCCGCTGATGCGGGCCGGCCGCAATCGCGGCGCTGCGATGAACAGCGTCCCGGCGGACATGCGCGGGGTCCGCGCGATGCTCAAGGCTCTCAGGCGCGGTGAAGCGATCGGGATCCTCCCGGACCAGGTTCCCGGGGTCGGCGACGGAGAATGGGCGGAGTTCTTCGGCCGGCCCGCGTACACGATGACTCTCGTCGGGCGGCTCGCCGAGCAGACGGGCGCCCCGGTGCTGCTGTGCTACTCGCAGCGCCTGGCCCGGGGCCGTGGATACCATTTCGAAATCGAGCCGCTGCTCACACCGCTGCCATCGGAATCGCCGGTGCGCACGCTCAATCGCTCCCTCGAGCACCTCATACGCCGCTGCCCGGAGCAGTACCTGTGGAGCTACAACCGCTACAAGGTTCCGGCCGGAGTCCGGCCGCCCGGCGGTTAGCGAGAGCACGAAAGCCACCGCCGTGCTGACACGCCTCGCCGTCGGAATCGTCTGGCTGCTGCACTTCCTTCCTTTGCCGATCTTCGCCGGAATCGGATCGGGCCTGGGGGGCTTCCTGTATTTCATTGCGCGCGAGCGGCGCAACGTTTGCCTTATCAATCTAGCGCGCTGTTTTCCGCAGATGCCGGAGCGCGAGCGAGTCGCCATCGCCAAGGCGCACTTTCGGGCCTTCGGACGCACCGTCCTCGAGCGCTCGATCCTCTGGTGGGCGCCCCGTGAACAGATCGTGCGTCTGGTGCGCATCGTCGGGCTGGAGCGCATCCTCGCTCTGAAAGGACAGCCGCTCATACTGCTCGTGCCGCACTTCGTCGGGCTCGACGCGGGATGCACGCGACTCACCTGCGAGATCGACATGGCGGGTATCTACGCGAGGCAGAAGCATCCCTTGATCAACGCCCTGCTCCTGTCCGGGCGCACGCGCTTCGGGCACCAGCGCGCCATCCCGCGCCAGGAGGGCGTGCGGCCGGCGATCGCGGCGGTGAAGGAGGGCATTCCCTTCTACTATCTGCCGGACCAGGACTACGGAGCGCGCGACACCATCTTCGTGCCCTTCTTCGGCGTGCCCGCTGCGACCATCACCGGACTCTCCCGCATGACCAAGCTCACCGGAGCTCGCGTGCTACCCTGCGTGACGCGCATGTTCCCGGGCGGCGCGGGATACGAAGTGCGGTGCTATCCCGTGTGGGAGAACTTTCCGAGCGGCGACGCCGCCGCCGACGCGCGCCGCATGAACGAATTCATCGAGGAGCGGGTGCGCGAGATGCCCGAGCAGTACTTCTGGACCCACAAGCGCTTCAAGACGCGGCCTCCGGGGGAGGCTAAGTGGTATTGAAGCTGCAGTTCACAAAGATGCAGGGCGCGGGCAACGACTTCGTCGTACTGGACGGCGTCAGCCGGCCCGTCGATATGACGACTCAGCGTGCAAGGCAGATCGCCGATCGCCACTTCGGCGTCGGCTGCGACCAGATCCTGCTCGTGGAGAAGTCACGACGGGCCGATGCCGACTTCCGCTACCGCATCTGGAACTCGGACGGCGGAGAAGTCGAGCAGTGCGGCAACGGTGCGCGCTGCTTCGTGCGGTTCGTGCACGACAAAGGGCTGACGAAGAAGACCGAGATTCGAGTCGAAACGCTTTCCGGGATCATCGCCCCGCGTCTGGAAGCCGACGGCCAGGTGAGCGTCGACATGGGCGCGCCGCAGTTCGACCCGCGGCGCGTGCCGTTCGACGCAAACGGCCTTACTCCGGTGCGGACCGGAATGCGCTGGCCGCTCGAGGTCGCCGGTCACACGGTGCCGGTAGCGGTGCTTTCCATGGGAAATCCCCACGCGGTGCAGACCGTCGCCGATGTGGAGTCGGCGCCCGTCACGAGCGAAGGGCCACTGATCGAGCGGCACCGCCGGTTTCCGAATCGGGCGAACGCGGGCTACATGCAGGTCGTGGATCGTTCGAGCGTGCGCCTGCGCGTGTGGGAGCGCGGCGCCGGGGAAACGCTCGCCTGCGGCACGGGCGCCTGCGCGGCAGTGGTGACCGGGATCAGGGAGGGGCTGCTCGACGGTACCGTACGCGTGGCGACACGCGGAGGTCAATTGACGATACGCTGGGCTGGCGGGGACAATGAACCAGGCCGATCCGTTTGGATGACTGGACCCGCAGTGACCGTGTTTGAAGGGGAGACCGAGATTGAAAGCTGACGATGTCGCGCGCTATCTGCGCGAGAACCCGACGTTCTTCGAGACGCACGCCGACATGCTCGCCGAGATCAGCATCCCCCATCCCCACGGCGGTCGCGCGATCCCCCTTTCCGACCGGCAGATGCTGGCGCTGCGGGAAAAGAGCCGGGCGCTCGAGTCGCGCCTCGCGGAGCTCCTTCAGATCGGCGAGGAAAACGACGCGATCGGCGAGAAAATGCACCGCCTGAGCCTCGCGTTCCTTGCCGCGCCCGACTGGCACAGCCTCCTGACGGCTCTGTATCTGCACTTGCGCGAGGACTTCGCCGTGCCGCATGCGGCAGTGCGGATTTGGGCCGGGGGGCGCGGTGCGCCGGCGGGAGCGGGCGATTCGCCGGAGTTCCGCGACGTAGGCGAGCAGCTGAAGCGCTACGCCGAGTCGCTGTCGCAGCCCTTCTGCGGTCCGAGCGGCAGCGCGGAAGCCGCGGCCTGGTTCGGCGAGAGCGCATCACACGTGCGATCGGTGGCGCACATGGCGCTGCGCGACAGGGAGTGCTTCGGCATGCTCGCGCTGGGGAGCGAGGACGTTCTGCGCTTCTACCCCGAGATGGGGACGCTGTACCTGAAGCGCATGGGCGACCTCGCGAGCGCGGCGCTGCTGAGATTTCTCTAGCGGCAGCCGGCGCTAGATGGCGCGCGATCCCCGCCAGATCCTGCTCGAAGGGTTTCTCGATCAGCTGGCGCACCAGCGGCGGCTGAGCGCAGGAACCGCGCGCAACTACCGGCGTGCCGTGGAGCAGTTGCTTGCGCTCAACGCCGGCGTGGGTCTGGACAAATTCGACGCCCAGCACCTGCGACGCACCGTGTCGCAGCTGCATGCGCGCGGCATCTCCGGACGCACCATCGCCTACATGATCTCCGGCTGGCGCAGCTTCTTCGCCTGGCTGGTCAGGCACCGCGGCTTCCCGAGCAACCCCTGCATCGGCCTGCGCGCGCCGAAGAGCCCGAAATCCCTGCCCAAGGCACTCTCGCCCGACCTCATGGCGCGCCTTCTCGAGGGCCCGGCGAGCACGCCCGCGGAAGTGCGCGACAAGGCCATGTTCGAGGTGTTCTATTCGTCGGGGTTGCGGCTGGCTGAGCTCATCGGTCTCGATGTTGCGGACGCCGAGGGCGTGTTGCGCCAGGCCGAGGTGACCGTGACGGGCAAGGGGGCGAAGACGCGCATCGTTCCGGTGGGGAGCAAGGCGCGCGCGGCGGTGGAGGCCTGGCTCGGGCTGCGCCGCGCGCTCGCCGGTCCCGGCGAGCCGGCTCTTTTCGTAGGCGCGCGGGGCCGCCGCATCAGCGCAAGCTCGGTACGCCATGCGCTCTCGCACTGGGCGCGGCGCCTGGGCCTGCCGCAGCACGTGCATCCGCACATGCTGCGGCATTCCTTCGCTACGCACGTGCTGCAGTCCTCGGGGGACCTGCGAGCGGTGCAGGAAATGCTCGGCCATTCGAGCATTTCCACGACGCAGGTCTACACGCACCTGGACTTTCAGCATCTCGCCAAGGCGTATGACGCGGCCCACCCGCGAGCGAAGAAGAAGGCGGTGATCACGGAGAAGAAGCCGTGACCGGGACGCCCCCGGCTCCTCGCGGGCGGCGGACTGCTCGGTCTCGCGGGCTGGGTGTGAGAAGCGAGTCGTGCCTGTCACGCCGCAGCTGAAGCTCAAGCCGGGCCGCGAGCGCTCGCTTCTCCGCCGCCATCCCTGGATCTTCTCGGGCGCCGTCGAAGAGGTCGCCGGGACCCCACCGAGCGGCGGCACCGTGGAAGTGCGTGCCGCGGACGGCAGGTTTCTCGCCTGGGCGGCGTACAGCCCATCCTCCCAGATCCGGGCCCGCGCGTGGAGCTTTGACGAGGCGGAGGTTCCGGGTCGGGAGCTGTTCGAAAAAAAGATCGGTGTCGCTATTGCCCGGCGGCGCGCCGAGATCACCGCCGAGACGACCAACGCATTGCGGCTCATCCACGGCGAATCCGACGGGCTTCCGGGTCTCATCGCCGACCGCTACGGCGATGCGCTGGTGGTGCAGCTGCTGTCCGCCGGCTGCGAAAAATGGCGGGACACGCTGGTCGGAATTCTTCGCGATCGAAGCGGCTGCGCCCGGATCTACGAGCGCTCCGACGCGGACGCGCGCGAGCTTGAAGGTCTGCCGCCGAGCACCGGGATGATCTGCGGGGCCTCGGTGGCAGGGCCGCTCGAAATTTTCGAGCACGGCATCAAGTACCAGGTCGATGTCGTCTCGGGACAGAAGACCGGCTTCTTTCTCGATCAGCGCGACAATCGCAAGCGCGTTGGGGAGCTCGCCGAGGACCGGGAGGTGCTGGACTGCTTCTGCTACACCGGCGGCTTCGCGCTCTCCGCGCTGAAAGGGGGCGCTCGCTCGCTTCTGTCGATCGATGCCTCTGCGCAGGCGCTCGCCCAGGCGAAACGCAACCTCGGCCTGAATCCGCTCGCGGCCGGACGCGCCGAGTGGCTCGAGGCCGACGTGTTCCAGGCCCTGCGCGCGCTGCGCAACGAAGGCCGCCAGTTCGATTTCATCGTGCTCGATCCGCCGAAGTTCGCGCCGACGTCCAGGGACGCCGCGCGCGCGGCGCGGGGATACAAGGACATCAACCTGAGCGCGCTCAAGCTGCTGCGGCCGGGCGGGCTGCTCGCGACCTTTTCCTGTTCCGGGGGCGTGTCGCTGGAGTTGTTCCAGAAGATCGTCGCAGGCGCCGCCGCCGACGCCGGGGCATCGCTGCTGCTGCGGGAGCGATATCGCTCCGCGCCCGACCATCCGGTACGGGTGGAGTTCCCGGAAGGCGAGTACCTGAAGGGTCTGCTGCTAGAGAAGAGCTGAACTCTGAACCCCCACCGGGCGCCCGGTTGCTTTGTAATCCGGAGCGTGCTGTAATGCGCCCTTTTTTGGGCGGCCCGCACCCTGCGGGGGACACCCCGCCGCAAAACTTTTTCGGCGCGGCACGCTCAAATAGCCTCGCTCGCTCGGCGCGGATCGCGCCAGGAGATCGGATTGGCGGTACAGGAAAACATGGTCCCGGTGACCATACTCACCGGCTTCCTGGGAAGCGGAAAGACCACCTTGGTCAACCGCATTCTCAAGGAGCAGCACGGCCATCGCATCGCGGTGATCGAGAACGAGTTCGGCGAGGCGGGCGTGGACAACGAAATCCTCCTGAACGAGACCAGCGAGCAGATCGTCGAGATGAACAACGGCTGCGTTTGCTGTACGGTGCGCGGCGACCTGATCCGCATCCTCGGGGAGCTGAGGGAGCAGCGCGACTCCGGCAGGCTCGCCTTCGAGCGCGTCATCATCGAAACCACGGGGATGGCCGATCCGGGGCCGGTTGCTCAGAGTTTCTTCATCGACGAGAAGATCGGAAACTACTATCTGCTGGACAGCGTCATCACCCTGGTCGACGCGAAGCACGCATCGAAGACGCTCGACGAGTTCCGCGAGGCGCAGGAGCAGGTCGGGTTCGCCGACCGCATCCTGATGTCGAAGACGGACCTGGTCTCGGAAGACGAGCAGGAAACGCTCAGGAAACGCCTGGTCAAGATGAATCCGCGCGCGCCGATCAAGAAGGTGCACTTCGGAAACGCACCGATCGCGGAGATCCTCGACATTCGCGGCTTCAATCTGAACGCGGTCCTCGAGCTTGATCCAGAGTTCCTGGAGGACGACGAGCACGAGCACGACGAGCACGTCGCCTCATTCGTGTTCCGCTCGGACAGGCCGTTCGACAGCGCGAGGCTCGAGGAGTTTCTGTCCGGAGTCGTGCAGATCTACGGCCCGGACCTCCTGCGCTACAAAGGAGTGCTCTACATGAAGGGCAATACCCACCGCGTCGTGTTTCAGGGCGTGCACATGCTCATGGGCGGGGATGTCGGCCGCCCCTGGGGCAAGGGGGAGAAGCGTTCCAGCACGATGGTTTTCATCGGAAAGAATCTGCCGCAAGAGCTATTCATCAAGGGGCTTGAACAATGTTTGGTCGAAAAGCAGTAAAGAAGCCGGCGCCCAAGTCGGCGAAGGCACCGGAGGTCAAGGCGGTCGAGGCTGCGCCGGTCGAGGAGAAACCGGCGAGAAAGAGCGGCTTGACCGAAGCCGAGCTCATGCGTGCGCCCGCGTCGCAGTATATGAGCGCGGAGCAGCTCGCATTTTTCCGCGAGCGGCTGCTCCAAACGCAGAAAGAGCTGCTGGAGAAGGCGAACCTCACCTCGGAGCACCTGCGCGAACACGAGCTCGAGGCCGATCCGACCGACCAGGCGACGATCGAGGAAGAATATGCGCTCGAGCTGCGCGCGCGCGACCGCGAAAGAAAGCTTCTCAAGAAGATCGACGAGGCGCTGCGCCGCATCGACGAAGGCAGCTACGGCTACTGCGAAGAGACCGGCGAGCCCATCGGCATCGCGAGGTTGATCGCGCGGCCGACTGCGACCCTTTCGGTCGAAGCACAGACCCGCCGCGAGCAAAAGCAGCGACTCTACGGGGAGTAACTCGAAGTACCGACGGAAGCAGGGCTTGCGGTACACTATGTCGTGGTCATGAATCGCACCCTGCGCCATCTGCTCGTCGCCGTCGCGCTGGTATTCGCCCAGCAGGCGGCGCAGTTGCATGCGCTGTCGCACGTCCAACGCGACCTTGCCGCGGCCGAACGCGGCGGCAAATGCGTTCCTCCCATCAGTCACCCCGCCGAGCAGTGCATCGCGTATCACGCGGTGGACAGCGCACTTCCAGCGCTTGCACTTGCGCTCGACCCGCCTCGTCTTGTCTTTCCGGCCCTTGCGCCGGTGGACCTCCCTCTTCCGTTTTCGCCGCGAATCGAATTCGATTCTCGCGCTCCGCCCGTCCTCTCCTAGTTCTGTCGTTTGGATTCGCTTCGCGCACGCGAAGCGATCGAGTTCGCAGGCTTCCGCCGGAAGCATTGCGATCGCATGAACTTGGAGAGACAACATGTACGGTAAAGCAACTATGGCGCTCGCCATCGCGGCGGCGCTGGGTCTGCCCGAGGCCGTGAAGGCTCAGTCGCAAGACGAGCTCAAGGCCTTGCGCGAGCAGGTGAGGCAGCTGGATAAACGCGTGCAGGATGCCGAAGCTACTGCACAACAGGCGGCGGTGCAGGCCTCCAGTCGCCCGACCGGGGAAAGCGCGCTGAACCCCGCAGTTTCGCTGATCCTGAACGGCATCTATTCGAATCTTTCCCAGGACCCCAACACATACAAGATCAATGGTTTCGTTCCTTCGAACGGCGAGGTCGCGCCTCCTCCTCGGGGCCTGAGCCTGGGTGAATCGGAGCTCGCGATCATGGCCAACATTGACCACATGTTCCGCGGCACCGGGATATTCTCCATATCGCCAGAGAACGAGATCGAAGTCGAGGAAGCGTACATACAGACGCTCGCGCTCTCCTACGGCTTCACCATCAAGGCAGGGCGGTTCTTCTCCTCCGTCGGCTACCAGAACCAGATCCACGCGCACGCCTGGGACTTCACCGACGCACCTCTCGCGATGAAGGCCTTCCTGGGCAACCAGTTGAGCGATGACGGCATCCAGCTGAAATGGGTGGCGCCGACCCCGTTCTATTTCGACCTCGGCGTTGAAGCCGGGCGCGGCAAGAGCTTTCCGTCCGGACCGGACGGCGGGCGCAACAAGAACGGCTCCAGCGCGGGCAATTTCTTCACCCACTTCGGCGGCGATTTCGGAACCGGCACCGCCTGGCAGCTCGGGGCTTCGTATCTCACGACCTCGCCGCAGGATCGCGTCTACGACGACGTCGATTCGACCGGCACACCGGTCACCAACAGCTTCACCGGCAAGACCAAGCTGTGGGTGCTCGACGGCATTCTGAAATGGGCGCCGAATTTCAACCCAACCCACACGTACTTCAAGCTGCAGGGCGAATACTTCCGGCGCAAGGAGAACGGCGACCTCACGTTCGACACCGCCGCGGCTTCGGCGGGAGGGACGCAAATCGGAGGATACAGCTCGGCTCAGTCGGGCTGGTACCTGCAAGGCGTCTACCAGTTCGTGCCGATGTGGCGCGTCGGTTATCGCTACGATCGGCTGGACGCGGGAACGACCGGAATCGGCCTGGTCGACTCGGGCGCGCTCACCGCGGCGGAC
>DATIWX010000098.1:0-23907 GCA_035519135.1 Burkholderiales bacterium
GCGCAGGTCGTGATCATCTCCAGCGACCGCCGCCAGGCCACCATCAACGGACGAACCGTCAGCTTGGGCGGACGCTACGGCGACGCGACCCTGGTCAGGATCAGCGACGAAGAGATCGTGCTGGAGAAGGCCGGTTCCACGGAGATCATCAGGCTCTATTCCTCGGTCAACCGCAAGATGCGCGTGTCGCCGGACCGGGCCCTGAGGGACGCTGCCGAGAAGCGGGAGGACTGAATCATGAAACGACACAGCCTGGTGTTGCTCGCCCTTGTTCTCGCCGCGTGCGTCGAACCGCAGACGAAGAAAGTCGATCCGGGGATCCTCGCGGAGGTCGACAACGCCGCCAGGCAGGCCCGCTCGAACCAGCCCGAGGCCGTCCGCGACGCGCTGCTGCCGCCCCTGCGCGCGGAAATCCCGAGGGTGCCGGGCGCCCCGGTCGAGCCGCGCTTCGACCTCGTGGTGAACGCGGCGCCCGCGCAGCAGGTCTTCATGTCCATCGTCTCCGGCACTCGCTACAGCATGGTGGTGAATCCCGCCGTGAGCGGAGCGGTTTCAGTCAACCTGAAGGACGTGACCGTGCGCGAGGCGCTCGAAGCGATACGGGAGGCGTACGGCTACGAATTCCGCATCGACGGCACGCGCATCTACATCGAGGCGGCGGGGCTGCAGACCCGCGTTTTCCAGGTGAACTACCTGATGGGGCTGCGCTCCGGGCGCAGCGACGTGCGCGTCAGCTCCGGGGCGGTCTCGGGCTATCAGCCCGGAGGCACGGGCGGTGGCGGGACCGCTCCTCCGCCGGTCGCCGCCGTGGGAGGCATGGGCGCGCCCGGGCAGCCGTCCGCGGTGCTGGGAGCGTTCGGCCTGAGCGCCATCGCCACCACGAGCATGGATGCGAGCCGCGTGTCCATGGTTTCGCAGAACGACTTCTGGGGAGAAGTCCTCGGGGCGCTGAAGGCCCTGGTGGGTTCCGGCGAGGGACGCAGCGTCGTTGTCAGTCCGCAGTCCGGGGTGATCGTGGTGCGCGCCTTGCCCTATGAGTTGCGGACCGTCGAGAAGTACCTCAAGGCGATCCGCCTCTCGGTCGAGCGCCAGGTGATGATCGAGGCCAAGGTGATCGAAGTGACCCTGAGCCAGGACTACCAGGCCGGCGTCAACTGGGCTGCTTTCCCGACCACCGGGATCTCGGCCGGCCAGCTGTCGCAAGGCACGCTGCTGCAGAAGTCTCCGCCGAACAGCGGCTCGTCGCTGCTCATAACCGGCGCGAGCGGAATCACGCAGGGCGCCACGCCGTCGGCAACCGGCGGCAGCATCGCCGCGTTCCCCGGCAGCAATCTGGCGAACCTGACCAATCCCGCCGCCTCGCTCTTCGGGCTCGCGTTCCAGACGCGGAATTTCGCCGCGCTGATCACCTTCCTCGAAACCCAGGGAGCGGTGCAGGTACTGTCGAGCCCGCGCGTCGCGGCGCTCAACAACCAGAAAGCCGTGCTCAAGGTCGGCACCGACCAGTTCTTCGTCACCAATATCACCGGCACGCCTCTTCAGAATACGACGGGAGGCGTCGCCTCGGTGCAGCTCACCCCGACCTTCAATCCCTTCTTCTCGGGCGTGTCGCTCGACATCACGCCGCAGATCGACGAGGACGGCAACATCCTCCTTCACATCCACCCGCTGGTCAGCGACGTGACGACCAACATCATCCAGTTCGACTTCGGCGGCACCAACGGGCCGCAGGACATCCCGCTCGCGAAGAGCGCCATCAACGAAACCGACACCATGGTGCGCGCCCAGGACGGCAACATCGTGGCATTGGGCGGCCTGATGCAGGTCCAGGTCACCAATACCAAGTCCGGTATCCCGGGACTCCAGGACATACCCGGTATCGGCGCCGCCTTCCGCAGCACCCAGCGCACCACCATCAAGAAGGAGCTGGTGATCCTGCTCAAGCCCACAGTCATCAAGAGCGACAAGGACTGGGAGCAGGACATCCAGGCGTCTCGCGATCGCCTCCAGGGCTACGGGCAGGACGCCGCGGCCGCAGCCGCCCGCTAGAGCGAAGTGATCTACCTCTCCCACTTCGGCCTGCGAGAGCCGCCCTTCGGGATCACGCCCGACACGAGCTTCTTCTACTCGTGCGCGAGCAGCCAGGAGGCGCTCAATACGCTCCTGGTCGCTGTGGCGAACGGCGAGGGCTTCATCAAGATCACCGGCGAAGTGGGCACGGGCAAGACGCTCCTTTGCCGCAAATTCCTGGCGACGCTCGACGACAACTGGGTGAGCGCCTATGTACCCAACCCCGACCTCGAGCCAAAGACCCTGCTGCTCGCGCTCGCGGAGGAGCTGGGGGTGACGCTGGACAGCGGACTGGACCAGCATCACCTGCTGAAGGCGCTCAACCTCGCGCTCCTCGACTTTGCGCGCCAGAAGAAACGCGTGGTCGTGTGCCTGGACGAGACGCAGGCGATGCCGCTCGAATCGCTCGAAGCCCTGCGCCTCCTCACCAACCTCGAGACAGAGAAGCGCAAGCTCGTCCAGGTCATTCTCTTCGGCCAGCCCGAGCTCGACGAGAGGCTGGCGCACGCCTCGATCCGGCAACTGCGCCAGCGCATCACCTTCCAGCACCACATGGGGACTCTGACCTGCGAGGAGACCGAGCACTACCTCAATCACCGTCTGGCAATCGCCGGCTATACCGGAGACGAGGTGTTCGCCCGCGCGGCGGCGAAGGCCATCTACCGCGCGAGCCGGGGCGTTCCCCGCCTGATCAATATCCTCGCCAACAAGGCCTTGATGCTCGCCTACGGCGAGGGCACGCGCAAGGTGACGGCGCGGCATGCGCGCGAGGCGAGCGCCGACACGCCGGCTTCGTTCGGTCTCTCCCGTGCATGGCTGTGGCTCGCGCTCGCCTGCATGGCGTTCTCCAGCGCGGGTTGGATGATCCTGCGATGAGCCTGATCAACCAGATGTTGCGTGATCTCGACAAGCGCCATGCGCCCCAAGGCGCCATGGCGGGACCGGCGACCGAGGGCATGGCGCAGCACACACACTCGGTTCCCCGCCGCGCCTTCGCATCGGATTTCTTCTGGCGAGCGATGGCGGTCGCCATGCTCTTTGCCGTGGCCTGGGTCGCCTGGGTCGCCTGGCAGCTCATGCCGCGACCGGTCGTCACCGAGCTCGCCCTTGAAAGTCAGCGGGGAAAGGCAGCGCCGGGCGCTGCGCCCCCGACTTCCAGTGCACTCCCACCGGTTAAGGCGGAGGTCGTGACGCCATCCACGCCGAAGCCGGAGGCGCCGGCCTCCGCTCCAGCGCCCAAGGTGTCCGAAGCTCCGCAGAAAGCGGGCAAGCCGAGCTTCGACATGCTGCGCCTGGCGACCGAGTTGACGACGCCGGTCCCGCAGCGGCGCGCGAGCCCGCGGCCGGCCGCCAAGGCCGAGAAGTCAGCGGCGAAGGCCGCCGCCGCGCGGCCGGCTCGTGCGGCCGAAACAGCGGAACTGGGGACCATCGACCGCCGCGCCAACACATCGTCGAAATACCGGGCGGAGCAGGAGTTCCGGCGCGCAGTGGGTCTGGTGAACCAGGGGCGGATCGCGGAAGGGATGGACGGCTTTCGCAATGCCCTTACGCTGGATCCGGGTCACGAGGCCGCGCGCCAGACGCTGATAGCGCTGCTGCTCGAGGCCAAGCGGGTCGACGAGGCGGCGACGGTCCTCCAGAACGGGCTCGCGGCCAATCCGGACAACACCGCCTTCGCCATGCTGCTCGCGCGCATCATGGTCGAGCGCAACGACGTTTCCGGCGCCTTGTTCGTGCTGCAGAGGCATGCCGCGCCTCCGGACCGCAACCCGGATTTTCACGCGTTCGCCGCGGCGCTCTATCAGCGCCTTGGCCGTCACAAGGAAGCCATCGACCAGTACCAAGCGGCGCTGCAGCTCGCTCCGTCCGCGGGCGTATGGTGGGTGGGGCTGGGAATCTCGTTTCAGGCGGCCGAGCGGCCCAAGGAGGCGCTCGAGGCCTACACGCGCGCCAGGTCGTCGGGCAACCTCGCACCCGAACTTTTGGGCTTCGTCGACCAGCGCCTCAAGCAGCTTCAGTAGCGGTCCGCCGTTCAGGGCTTCGATCGGGCGGCCGGGGAAAGCGGCGAATGCAGGACCGCTATCGGGAAATCTACAACGCGTTCCGCTGGGATGTCCCGGCGCGCTTCAACATCGGCGCGGCGTGCTGCTCGCGTCACGCCGGCGATCGCAGCCGCGTCGCGCTCTACTGGGAGGACGAGAGCGGCGCCGTCTCGATCCTGACCTTCTGGGAGCTGCAGCAGGGAGCCAACCGGCTCTCGAATGCGCTCGCGGCCCTGGGCGTGAAGCGCGGCGACCGCGTGGGCATCATCCTGCCGCAGCGCCCGGAAACCGCGATCGCGCATGTCGCCTGCTATCAAATGGGCGCAGTGGCGATGCCTCTTTCGATCCTGTTCGGCCCCGAGGCGCTGGAATACCGCCTGCAGGACAGCGAGGCCGTAGTTGCGCTCGTCGATCCCGCGTCGCTGCCCAATCTCGCCCCGATTCGCGACGGGCTGCCCCACCTCAAGCAGGTGATCGGCGTCGCCGGTGCTCGCGAAGCCGGCGCCCTGCCGTGGGAGGCGGTGCTCGCGAAGAGCGCGCCGGATTTCGCTCTTGTCGATACCTTGGCCGCGGATCCCGCGCTCCTCATATACACCAGCGGTACCACCGGGCCGCCTAAGGGCGCGCTCATGCCGCAGCGGGTGCTGCTGGGAAACATCCCGGGCTTCGTGCACTCGCACGATCTCTATCCGCAACCGGGCGACATGTTCTGGTCGCCCGCCGACTGGGCCTGGACGGGCGGCCTCATGGACGCGCTGCTGCCGTCGCTCTATCACGGGACTCCGCTGCTGGGCTACCGCGGGCGCTTCGATCCGGAAAAGGCGTTCTGGCTGATGCAGAAGTACGGCGTGCGCAACGCTTTCCTTTTTCCCACCGCGCTGAAGATGATGATGAAGGCCGTGCCGCGACCCCGGGAACGCTACCGGCTTTCGCTGCGCTCGATCATGAGCGCGGGGGAGTCGGTGGGTGATGCGGTATTCGGCTGGGGCCGGGACGCGCTCGGCGTGACCGTCAACGAAATGTTCGGCCAGACCGAGATCAACTACATCGTCGGCAACTCGCACACCCTGTGGCCGGCGAAGCCCGGCTCGATCGGGCGCCCGTACCCCGGGCACCGGGTCGCCTGCATCGACGAGGGCGGCAACGAGGTCCCGGCCGGGCAGGCCGGGGAGGTTGCCGCGTGGGACGAAGGCGACCCGGTGTTCTTCCTCGAGTACTGGAAGAATCCCGAGGCGACAAAGAAGAAGTACACCGGAAAGTGGTGCCGCACGGGCGACATCGCGATGCAGGACCAAGACGGCGACTTCTGGTACCAGGGTCGGACCGACGACATGTTCAAGAGCGCGGGCTACCGCATCGGTCCCTCGGAGATCGAAAACTGCCTGGTGAAGCATCCCGCGGTCGCCAACGCCGCCGTCGTCGGCAGCCCGGATGCGGAGCGCACCAACATCGTCAAGGCCTTCGTCGTGCTCTCGCCGGGCTACCGCGAGTCCGCGGCGCTGAGGGCCGAGCTGCAGGAGCACGTGCGCGGGAAGCTGGCTCCTTACGAATATCCCAAGGAAATCGAATTCCTCGACGCCCTTCCCATGACCACGACCGGCAAGGTGCAGCGGCGTGTGCTGCGGCAGCGCGAAGAGGAAAGAAAGAAGGGCGAGGCATGAATGCGGATCTGATCGGAGCCGTCGCAGGCACCCTCTCCACCATTGCGTTCGTTCCCCAGGTATGGCGCATCTGGAAGACCCGCTCGGCGCGCGATCTCTCGCTGCCGATGTACCTGATATTCACCTCGGGCGTGGCGCTGTGGCTCGCCTACGGCGTGCTGCTCGGCGCGCTGCCGATCATCGTGTGCAACGGCCTGACCCTTCTCCTTGCCGGGACGGTGCTGGTGATGAAGCTCAGATTCGGCTAGCCCGGTCGTCGTAAAGCGCTTTCGCTCGATACCCAATCATTTCCCGCGTGCCAGCGCTGCAGCGTCCATCATCCGCTGCAGCGCTGCGAAATCGTCGCTGCTCCCCGCAACGAAAGGACTCGTCCTCAGTCCCGCGCGTACTTCCACGGCAAGGGCGGAGGAATCGCTGTTGAGCGCAAGGGCGGCCCGGCGAAGCTTGGCGCGCACGTCCGCGGACACCGCCTTGTGGGCGATCAGCCCGAATCCGGGGGCATCAGCCGTCAAGCCGACGATCTTGAAGCGGGGCGGCTGGGAGGCGATGAGCTTTTGCGCGGTCCGATCGCGCATCACAGCGACCTCGGCTATGTCGTTGTTCAGGGCGAGAACGATGCCCTCGGCGGTATCCGAGTACGTGCGCTTGCCCGCCGCCGGTGCGATATTCTGCTGCGCGAGGGTTTCGTTCGCGAGGATGGTGAGCAGCAGACCGGGCGAAGGCATGACGATCGTGGTCGCGGGAGTGAAGTCTTTCAGGCTCTCCAGCTTGCTCGCCTGTTTGGCGACAAACACCCCGCGGATGCGTTCCTCCTCCACTACGATAGGAACGAACCCGGCCTTGTGGATCGCCTGGGAGGCGAAGATCGGAGGGCCGAAGAAGAGCTGGTAGCTCGTATCGCCCTGTATCATGTTCCGCATGGCAGCGCCGGGTACCCTGACCGGAACGAGCAAGACCTGCATGCCGATCTTGGATGACAGATACCGGGCGAGCGGAAGATACCGGTCCATGACCTCGAAGGACTCCTGCCCCGACTCCACGCCAGGGTACACGCCCATGGTAAGCCGGGGCGTTTGCGCGCAGACTTCCGCTGCGGCAACCAGCGTCAAGGCCAAAGCGCCATTGCGGATGAGGTTGACGGGGAACTTCATTGATCCTCCCTGCGTAGCTATCGAGCGTCTTGGGCTATCGAGCTTTTGCGACGATTGTAGATGAATTCCATTGGCATGCTCACTATCCGCGTGCATGAATTGACAAAGAAATCACACAAGCTCGAAACGAACGTCTCGGAGAGCGGTAGAAGTTGCGGGATAGCCGCCGTCTCCCTCTCGCTGGCGACAAAGCCCGGATTCGGCTAACCTGCGCGCAGTTTCGCAATAGCCATGAAACTGTATACATTCTTCCGATCCTCGGCCTCGTTCCGCGTGCGCATCGCGCTCAACCATAAGGGCCTGAAGTACGAGCACGCGGGCGTGAGCCTGCCCAAGGGGGAGCACCTGGGAGCGGGCTACAAGTCCGTCAACCCGCAGGGCCTGGTGCCGGCGCTCGAGGACGGCGGGCGCCTCCTCACCCAGTCGCTCGCGATCATGGAATATCTCGACGAGGCCCACCCGGGACCCAGGCTCCTTCCCGCCGATCCGCTCGACCGGGCCTACGTACGCGCCTTTTCGCAGATCGTTGCCTGCGAGATCCACCCGCTCAACAACCTGCGCACGCGCAAATACATCAGCAAGACCTATAAGCTCGACGAGGAAGGCGTCAACACCTGGTACCGCCACTGGATTGCAGAGGGCTTCCAGATGATGGAGTCGTTCCTCGCGCAGGAGCGCAAGCACGGCAAGCACGTGTTTCGCGACCAGGTCACCATGGCCGATTGCTGCCTGGTGCCGCAGGTGTTCAACGCGATCCTCTACAAATGCGACCTCGAGCCCTACCCCACGGTGATGGGGATACACGAGGCGTGCATGAAGCTCGACGCTTTCATCCGGGCGCAGCCGGCAAGGCAGCCGGACGCGAGCTAAGGACCTGCGAGACCGGTTCGTCCGCTCCCTACAGGGGCGGCCGCGTTGAGGGTACTGAAGAGCTTCTAACCTCGAATTCTCTAGATCCACGGCTGTCATCTTTCGCTGGGCGACCAGTTCGCCACCGTGTGTCGGATCGCAACGCAGCGTAGGGGAAAAAACCCGCCCCTGACAGTCAGGCGGGCCCTACATCAAACGTCAGGCAAACCCGAGTGGAGGCCGGACGGGCCTATGGCCGGAGCCCTCAAGGTCAGGCGCGCTCGAGCCGTAACACCGTAGTCAGGGAGTCGGCAGGTTTCATGACCGGAGCGGCTACAGTCCCCAACAGGCAGCGGGTCCTCGAGCTGATCGCCACGGAGATCGGGCGGGGCGAGCTCACCTTTCCGACCTCGTCCCAGCTGGCGTTGCGGATCCGCCAGGCTCTCGACGACCCGGACTGCGCGGCCGCGTCGGTGGCGCGACTGATCCAGGCGGACCCGCTGCTCGCGGCGCGGGTAGTCGGTCTCGCCAATTCCGTGCTGTACAACCGCTCGGGTCGCGTAGTCACCGAGATCCAGGGAGCGGTTTCGCGCGTCGGCTTCTCCGTGGTGCGATCGCTCGCCACCGCAATTGTCGCGAGGCAGATCGCGGGCACGCCGCTTCAGGCCATCCACAGGAAGATGGCGATGGACCTGTGGGAGCACACCACCCATGTCGCGGCGCTGGCATTCGTGCTCGCGCGCCGCGCCACCAGACAGGATCCGGACGCCGCCATGTTCGCCGGGCTGATGCACGAAGTGGGCGGTTTCTACCTGCTGTCGCGCGCCGACGAGTTTCCCGGGCTGCTGGACGGAAGCCTGATGAGCGACTGGATCGACGACGGCGAGGACGAGGGCGATGCGGGACCCAAGCGCAGCTTCGAGAGCCGCGTCGGCCGCGCGATCCTCGACGCGCTGCACGTGCCCGCCACCGTCGTGGACGCGGTCGAAACCGTGTGGCAGGGTTATCTGACCCTGCCTCCGGAAACCCTCGGCGACACCGTGCTCCTCGCCAACCGGCTGGTGGCGGTGAAGTCGCCCTTCGACCGCTCGGGGGACGACCGTCCGTCCGCGGCGAGCCTCGACATGGTGGTCGAGGACGAAATGCTCACCGACATCCTGAGGGAAGCCACCCTCGAAGTCGACGGACTGGCGAGGGTCCTGCGGGGCTGAGTGTTCCGTTTGGCAGGTGCCGAGATTCGTTTCCGGCTCTCAATTGAGGTAATGTAGTCCCGTTTCCCTAGGGCGGGAAAGGAGCCGAGATGGCCAGGATTCTCTGCGTTGAGGACAGCGAGGACAACCTGCTCGCGCTACACAAGCGTCTGGGCTTGGCCGGATTCGAGGTCAAAGTCGCCACCAATGGCCTGGAGGGAGTCGATTGGGCGAAAACGCTGCTGCCCGATCTCATCGTAATGGACCTGCGACTGCCGGGGCTGGACGGCTTCGAAGCAACGCGCCGTCTGAAAAGCCAGCCGGAAACGAAGCATATCCCGATCGTCGTCGTCACCGCCGATGCATCCGAGGAAAGCCGCGAGAAGGCGTTCGCCGCCGGCTGTGACGAGTTCGAAACCAAACCAGTTCAGTTCGAGAAACTGGTCAAGAAGATCCACTCG
Organism: Burkholderiales bacterium; assembly: GCA_035519135.1. GTDB lineage: Bacteria > Pseudomonadota > Gammaproteobacteria > Burkholderiales > SG8-39 > VBDM01. The sequence goes on from DATIWX010000098.1 coordinate 9,425, forward strand.
CTTCTCAGCCGGGGCTCCAAAGCGTGACCGAGGACGACGTATTGCAGGAAAGGCTTGGCGCCCCAGAGACGAATCGAACGTCCGACCTGCCCCTTAGGAGGGGGCTGCTCTATCCACTGAGCTACCGGGGCGCGGGAGGGTAATTCTAACGCGAAACGCCTTCGAATCATGGCGTTGCGTTCCGGCGTCTTTGCTGCTAGTTTGACCCCGGGAAAGCCGTCTTCTTCGAGGTCGGGGAGAGCCTGCTCGCGCGAATGCAGCAAGCTGCATCCATGCCGGTCCGCGATCCGGATGTGCAGGTCACCGCTGCCGGAGACGGTGAGCGCGTCGTTCATCTTTCCGGGGCGTGGGACATCCGAGCGATCGAGTCGCGCGTTCAAGCGCTCCAGTCCGCGCTGCGTGACGCGGGCCCGGTGAACGCCGCGCACTGGGATCTCTCGCAGATCCAGCGATTCGATCATATCGGCGCGATGCTGGTGTGGCGCGCCTGGGACCGGTGCCGCCCGATGAGGCTGGAGTTGCGGCGCGAGCACGAGATTTTTTTCGGCGCGTGCGAGGGGGCGGCCGGCACCGGGACTCTAGCGCACCCCGCGCCGGATCCGCTCGCTCCGGTTGTCGCAATGGGACGCGGGGTACTTGCCGCGGCCGGGCATGCGCTCGAGATCCTCCAGCTGTTCGGCCAGCTGCTGCTCGACGCGGCAGCGATCATTCCTCGGCCGCACCTGCGTCCGTGGCGCGAGTTTTCCGCCAGCATCTACACGATCGGCGCGCAGGCGCTGGGGATCACCGCTCTGGTCGGCTTCCTCATCGGGGTGGTGTTGTCTTATCTCTCCGCCGAGCAGCTGCGCCTGGTGGGCGCGGACGTGTATATCGTCAACATCCTCGGCGTGGGGATCATCCGTGAGCTCGGACCCGTCGTGTGTTCCATCCTTGTGGCCGGGCGATCGGGTTCGGCCATCACCGCGCAGCTCGGAGTCATGCGCGTGACCGAGGAGCTGGACGCGCTTTCGGTGATGGGCATTTCGAAGACGCTCCGCCTGATCCTGCCGAAGGTAGCGGCGATCGCCGTGGTGCTGCCGCTGCTCGTGCTGTGGACCTGCGCCGTGGCGCTCATCGGGGGAGCCTTGTCGGCGAAGTTCCAGCTGGGGATGAGCTACCTTCAATTCTTCTCGAGTCTCCCTGCGGCCGTTCCGGAATTCAACCTGTGGCTCGGCGTGAGCAAGGGCGTCGTGTTCGGTGTGCTGATCGCGCTCACCGCGTGCCACTTCGGGCTTCGCATCCTCCCGAACACGGAAAGCCTCGCCGCCGGGACAACACGCTCGGTAGTCACCTCGATCACCGCGGTGATTCTCGCCGACGCGATTCTCGCGGTGATCTTCTCCGACGTGGGCTGGACCTAGGCGTGAGCGACGCCGTTGTCGAGGTCAAGGGCCTGTGGACCGTCTTCGGCGATCTTGTGGTGCACCGCGACCTGGACCTTTCGATCAGGCGCGGCGAGGTTCTCTCGCTCGTCGGCGGATCCGGGAGCGGCAAGTCGGTGCTCCTCCGACAGATGCTGGGGCTGGAGCGTCCATACCGGGGCAGCGTCCAGGTGTTCGACGTGCCGATCCACAACTGCGACGTGCGGCTGTTCAAGAGGATTCGCAAGCGCTGGGGCGTGCTGTTCCAGCACGGTGCCCTCTACAGTGCGCTCAGCGTCTTCGACAATATCGCGCTTCCCTTGCGCGAGCTGCACGCTTTCGACGCGGATTTCATTCGCGACATCGTCATGCTCCAGCTGCAGGCGGTGGGGATCGACAAGGTGCATGCGTCCACCATGCCCGCGGATCTCTCGGGCGGCATGGTGAAACGCGTCGCGCTAGCCCGGGCCCTGGTGCTCGAGCCGGAACTCGTGTTTCTCGACGAACCGACGGCGGGGCTCGATCCGGACCGCAGCGAAGGCTTCGTCAAGCTCATCCGCGAGCTGCACGACCGGCTCAGCTTTACCGTGATCATGGCGACCCACGATCTCGACACGCTGGTGTCGGTCTCCGACAGAATCGCCGTGCTGGCGGACCAGAAAGTGGTCGTCTGCGGCAGCTTGAAGGAAGTCGTGGAATTCGATCATCCGTTCATCCGGAACTTTTTTCTCGGAGAGCGCGGGGAGCGGGCGTTGTCGGCCGCGCCCGCGCTGCAGGGGGCCTAAGGGGGAATCGTGGAAAATCGCGCACACGCACTCGCTGCCGGATTGTTCACGCTCGTGCTGGTTGCGGCTCTGGTCGCAGCGGGGCTGTGGTTCCGTCGCGACGACATCCGCCTTTCGGAGTATCTCGTCACGACGGCCAGCTCGGTGACGGGGCTGAAAGTCGAAGCGGCGGTTCGGTACCGCGGCGTCGACGTGGGACGGGTCGAATCGATCAGGCTCGAGCCGGGAGGCTCCGGGCGCGTTCACATCCGCGTGGGCGTGTACCAGGACACGCCAATCACCCGCGGCACCTACGCGCAGCTCGGGTACCAGGGCGTGACCGGGCTCGCGTACGTCTCCCTCGACAACGACGGTTCATCGAGCGAGCCGCTGAAGGGCCAGGGAGGGGAGCCCCCGCGCATCGAGATGCGGCCCTCGATCTTCGATTCGAGCCTCGATCTGGTCGCGGCGGTAAGGGAACTCTCCAGCCGCATGAACGAGCTGCTGAGTGCGGAGAACCGCGGCCTGGTCACCAAGATGCTCGGCGGCATCGAGCGGGCCTCGCGCCGGACCGCGGAGCTCGCCGAGCGGCTGCAAGTCGGCGCGCAGGAGTTCCCGGGCCTGATGGGCGATGCGCGCAGCACGCTCGCCGACTTGGGCAGGCTTTCGCGCAAGCTGGAAGAGCGCTCGGCGGCCTTCGACCGGATGGCGGCGAGCCTCGACGACGTCGGCGTCGCCGCGCGCTCGTTCAACGACGAGACCCTGCCGCGCGTCAACACGCTGGTCGAGCAGCTGCAGCGCGATACGCGCGCGCTCGACCGCATCCTCAACGCGCTCGGCGAGAACCCCCAAAGCTTCGTCTTCGGCGTGCAGCGCGGGAAACCCGGGCCGGGAGAATCAGGATTCAGGGACGGAGCACGCTAGCGTGATGAAGATTCGCCCCCGATACCTAGTGATCGTCGCGCTGGGCCTCGCCTGCGGCGGCTGCGGCATTTCGACCATCTCGTCGTCTCCCGAGGTCACGCAGTATGACTTCGGGCCCGCCCCGGCGAGGAATTCGGTGCATAGCCTGCGGCAGTCCCTGCTGGTCTACGATGTGAGCGCGCCTGCGTGGCTCGATTCCCCGCTCATCTACTACCGACTCGCGTATCAGGATGCCGCGCGGCCCCAGGCATACGCAGACAGCCGCTGGGTGGGCTCGCCCGCCGAGCTGATATCCAGCCGCGTTCGCGGGCGGCTCGCGGCCTCGGGCAAGGGGGGCATCATCCACCCTGCGGACGGAACGCGCGCCAGCTACGCGCTGCGCGTCGAGCTGGACGAATTCGCGCAGGTGTTCGACGCCCCGGGACAGAGCAGGGCGGTGGTACGCCTGCGGGCGTCGGTTCTCGGAAAGAGCGCTCTGGTCGCTCAGAAGAGCTTCAGCGTGGAGCGCCCGGCGATCACTGCCGACGCCGAAGGCGGCGTGCGTGCCCTGATCGAAGCGAGCGACGAAGCGGTCGATCAGCTCGTCGCATGGACCGCCGCCAGTCTCAAGAACTGAACCGGTGTTGCCGCACCCTTGGGATAGAATGGCGCCAGCATGACTCGCGAGCAGAAAATCATGTCGGCGATCGGCTTGGCCGTGTTCGCCTTGGTGGTGGCTCTCGCCCTGAGCGGCTACGTCCATCCCGCGATGCTGATCGATTTCGCGAACATCCGCATCTGCAGCTAGCCGATTTCTCCGAAGTACTCGATTTCTGGTTCGGTGCCCCGGCATCGCGCGAGCGCGGCCGCCCGCGCAAGATCTGGTTCCGCAAGTCCGACGCCTTCGACGCCGAGATCCACAGGCGCTTCACCCCGTTGTGGGAGCGGGCGGTGCGCGGAGAGCTCGAACGGTGGCAGTCCACCCCGCTCGCCGCGCTTGCGCTCGTCGTCGTGCTCGACCAGTTCTCGCGCAACATGTTTCGCGGAACGCGGCGCGCCTTCGCCGGCGATCCGGCGGCGCTCGCCGCGGCGACGCACATGCTCGAGGGCGGCTTCGACCGGCTGCTCTGCGCGCAGGAGCGCACCTTCGTGTACATGCCTTTCGAGCACGCCGAGGATCTCGCCGCGCAGCGCCGCTCGCTCGTCCTGTTCGAGGCGCTCGACCCGAACGACATGGAGTATGCGAGGCGCCACCACGACATCATCGCGCGCTTCGGGCGCTTTCCGCACCGCAACGCCGTGCTCGGGCGCGAGTCGACGCCCGAGGAAATCGAGTTCCTGAAGCGGCCGGGCTCCTCGTTCTAGCGCGGCCCGAGGGGATAATAGGCGCAACATGCCGCCGTGTGCGCACGACATCGAGACGCCTTCCCCCTGGGTGCGCCGCTGGGCGGGCGTGATTCCCGCCGGCGGGCGCGTGCTCGATGTGGCCTGCGGCCACGGCCGGCACCTACGCCATCTCGTGTCCCTGGGCTTCAGGGTGGTCGGCGTCGACCGCGACGAGCAGGCGCTCTCGGTCCTTCGAGGCCTCGAAGGCGCCGAGCTGCACGTTGCGGATATCGAGGCCGGACCCTGGCCCTTTCCTCCCGGCGGGTTCGACGGGGTGGTGGTGGCGAACTATCTGCACCGGCCGGTCTTTCCTCATCTCGTCGCCGCGCTGCGTCCGGGCGGGGTGCTGATCTACGAGACCTTCGCTCTGGGAAACGAGCGCTACGGCCGGCCCGGCAATCCGGATTTTCTGCTCGAGCCGGGCGAGCTGCTCCGCAGAGTGGAACCCTTGAGCGTGATCGCGTTCGAACAGGGGCTGGTTGCGTCGCCCAAGGCGGCGCTGATCCAGCGCATCTGCGCCGTGCGCGGCGACGCCGGATCGTCCGGAGTGCAGGTGATTGCGCTAAAATGAGGCGCTGACTTTTTCCAGTGTGAGGCCGCTATGGTCACCGGATCCATCGTCGCGATCGTCACGCCCATGCAGGACGACGGGCGTCTGGACTACGAGCGCTTCAAGACGCTCATCGACTACCACGTCGAGCAGGGAACCGACGGCATCGTGGTGGTCGGCACCACGGGCGAGTCTCCGACCGTCGATTTCGACGAGCACAAGGAGCTGATCAGGGCAGCCGTGGCGCACGCCGCCGGCCGCGTCGCGGTGATTGCGGGTACCGGCGGAAATTCCACGTCGGAGGCGATCGAGCTGACGGAATCGGCGAAGAATGCCGGGGCCGACGCCTGCCTGTCGGTCGTTCCCTATTACAACAAGCCCACGCAGGAGGGGCTCTACCGCCACTTCCGCACCATCGCCGAAAGAGTGGACATTCCCCAGATCGTGTACAACGTGCCCGGGCGCACGGTCGCCGATCTGGCCAACGAGACGACGCTGCGGCTCGCGCAGGTGCCGGGCATCGTCGGTATCAAGGACGCCACCGCCAGCATCGAGCGCGGGACCGACCTGCTGCGCCGCGCGCCCAAGTCCTTCTCCGTGTACAGCGGAGACGACGCGAGCGGGCTCGCGCTCATGCTGCTCGGCGGAAAGGGGATCATCTCGGTGACCGCGAACGTCGCGCCGCGGCTGATGCACGAGATGTGCGCCGCAGCGCTCGCCGGCGACCTGCCCAAGGCGCGCGAGCTGAACTTCAGGCTCCTAGGGCTTCATACGAAGCTGTTCGTCGAGGCGAACCCCATTCCGGTCAAGTGGGCCGTGGCCCAGATGGGGCTGATCGGCATGGGCATCCGCCTGCCGCTCACGCCGCTGTCGCAGCCTTTCCACGAAGTCGTCAGGGAGGCCATGCGCCAGGCCGACGTGAAGCCCTCGGGCGGCCTGCGCGTCGTCGAGGGAAAAGCGGGATGACGCGGTACCTCCCCGCCGCCTTCGCCGCGGCGCTGGCGCTCTCCGGATGCAGCTCGATGGAATCCGCGAAGGTCGACTACAAGGCGGAGAGAAAGCTTCCCCCGCTCGAGATCCCTCCGGACCTGACTACGCCGGCTCGCGACGACCGCTTTCAGGTCCCCGAAACCGGCAAGCCCGCGGGGGCTGCGACGCTCTCCGCCTACAACGCGGAACGCACGGCGGTTGCCAAGCCAGGTTCCACCGCCATCCTTCCCGAGATCGAGAAGGTGCGAATCGAGCGGACGGCGAGCGAGCGCTGGCTGGTTGTCCCCGAGCCCCCGGAGAAGGTCTGGCCCGTGGTCAAGGAGTTCTGGCAGGAGATGGGCTTCCTGATCAAGACCGAGGTTCCCGAGGCCGGAGTCATGGAGACCGACTGGAACGAGAACCGCGCGAAAATCGGCCAGGACGGGCTCCGCAATGCGGTGAACAGCTTCCTCAGCGGAGCGTACGGAACCGGCGAGCGCGACAAGTACCGCACCCGCCTGGAGCGGGGCGCGTTGCCCAATACCACCGAGATCTACATCAGCCACCGCGGCGTGTCCGAGGTCTACGCCAACATGTATCGCGACAGCACGGTGTGGCAAGCCCGGCCACCGGATCCGGGCCTCGAGGCCGAGTTCCTGCGGCGCCTGATGGTGAGGTTCGGAGTCGACGAGTCGCGCGCGAAGGCACAGCTTGCCGCGGTCAAGACGGATTCCAAGGCGAAGCTCGTAGCGACCGCGGGCGGCGGCGCCAGCAGCATCGAGCTGGCCGAACCCTTCGACCGCGCATGGCGCCGCGTGGGCCTGGTACTGGACCGCGTAGGGTTTACGGTCGAGGACCGCGACCGCTCGAAGGGCTTCTATTTCGTGCGCTACGTCGATCCCGAGGACGACGCGGTGGGCAGGAAGAACGAAAGCTTCTTCGCGAAGCTCATGTTCTGGCGCGACGCGCCCGACCCCAAGGCCGAGCAGTACCGGGTGTTCGTGAAGGATCGCAGCGATTCCAGCGAGGTGCAGGTCCTGAACAGGGAAGGCGGCCCCGACACCTCGGACACGGCCCGCAGGATTCTCTCCCTGCTGGAACAGCAGCTCAAATAGCGGCGGTGCGTGCGCTTCGCCTCGCTCGGTAGCGGCAGCCAGGGCAACGCGCTCGTCGCCGAGGCCGGGCGCACGCGCCTCATGCTCGACTGCGGCTTCACGGTGCAGGAAACCGAATTGCGCCTGGCCCGCGCCGGCCTCGAGGCTCGCGATCTCGCGGGCATCATCGTGACGCACGAGCACGGCGATCATGCCGACGGCGTCCTGCCGCTGGCGCGCCGCCACGGAATTCCGGTGTGGATGACCTACGGCACATTGGCCGCGCTTCGCGACGGCGGCGCCAGCGTGGAGGCCTGCCCGATCCGTCTCGTCGATTCGCAGCGCGCGTTCTCGGTCGGCGACCTCCTCGTGCAGCCCTTCACGGTGCCGCACGATGCGCGCGAGCCGGTGCAATACATTCTCTCGGACGGCGCGAGCCGCCTGGGCGTGCTCACCGACGCCGGCAGCTCAACCGCGCATATCGCGGCGAGCCTTTCCGGTTGCGACGCCCTGGTGCTCGAGTGCAACTACGATGCCGACCTGCTCGAGGGCGGATCCTATCCGCCCTCGCTGAAGGCGCGCATCGCGGGCCGTCTGGGCCACCTGGACAACCGGACCTCGGGAGAAATACTGGCGGCGCTGGATCGCGGCCGTCTCAGGCACGTGATCGCCGCGCACCTCTCGCAGGCCAACAATACGCCGCAACTTGCCCGCGCCGCGCTGGCCCAGGCCCTCGACTGCGATCCGGAATGGATCTCGGTCGCGACCCAGGAGGAGGGCTTCTCCTGGCGCGCGCTGTAGCGCCTCACAGCCCGGTGGTGTTCGCCGACACCGCCGGGATCGACGATTGCCAGATCTCGTCGAATCGCTCGCGCATCGGCTGACATTCCCTGGGATCTCCGATCACCAGAACGCCGCGCGGCTGCGCCGTGACCGGACGGCGCACCAGGTGATCGGTGTCGGCGAGAACGAAGCAGTCCTGCACCTTCGCGGCGTCGCCGATCGTCTGATAGATGAAGATGCTCGAAGCGTGGACGCCGAGCAGGGCGATCAGGCGCGGGCAGCGCTTGCTCACGTAGTCGATACCGTGTAGGGCGATGAAGATGCGGCGATCGGGGCCGCTACGGAGAAAGCGCGCGAGCGTCGCGACCCGCTCGGCGGAGTTGACGTCCAGCTCCGAGAGGTCGGGATCGAAAATGCGCAACTCGCGGCGCACCAGTCCGAGAAGCCTGCCGAATCCGCGCTGATAGTCGCTCCTCGCCTGGAGCAGAGTGCGCTCCGGGGTAACGTCGCCGGGCGCCTCAGCCATGGCTCTCTCCGATGTGCAGCCAGCCGGCGAGGTACCACTCGTGGAGCAGGTGGAGGAGCGGCCCGGGCACGCGCTCGCCCGGCCGCAGGGTACGCTCGTCCGCGAGGCGCGAAAGCTGTTCGCGGGCGCCGGCGGACGCCCGCTCGCCGTTGATGAAGGTGTCGCGGCCGCGATACAGCATCCTCGTGCGCGAGTCCAGGCGCAGGCCCCGCGCGCGGCACTGCGATGCGAATCGCGCCTGTGCCAGGGGCCTGCGCGGACGCGAGAACACGACGCGCGGCTTGGGCTCCGACAGATACTCGCCGAGAAAGCGGGAGACGTCCCGCGCCCGCCAGCGTATCGCCGCCGCCGCGCCGATCGCGTGCCGCACCATCCTCGTTGGAATTTCTCCGGCGTGCCGCGCCGGAGCGGCTCCGCGGTCGGTGTACGGGCCGTCGACGGCGACGCGGTCCTGGAGAAAGGCGAGGAACTCCCGGGCGATGTCGCCGCGGGAAGGCGCACGGAACCCGATCGAATAGGTGAAGCAGGGCTCGAGCGCCACGCCGTCGTGCGCCCATCCCGGCGGAAGGTAGAGCATGTCCCCCGGCCCCAGCACCCAGTCCCGCTCGGCGTGGAATCGCCGCAGGATCTTGAGCGGCGCTCCGGGTTCGAGAGCCGGGTGAAATTTCCTGGCGATGCTCCAGCGGCGCCGCCCCGCGCCCTGGAGCAGGAACACGTCGTAGGAGTCGACGTGCGGGCCGACTCCGCCCCCGGTCACCGCGTAGCTCACCATGACATCGTCGAGACGCGCGTGCGGCAGGAAACGGAAGGAGCGCAGCAGCGCGTCGGCCGCCGGCACTTCGAGATTGACGCCTTGCACCAGGACGGTCCAGCCGGACCGCGGCAATCGCCCCAGTTGCGCGCGCGAGATCGGCCCATCGTGCACCGTCCACGTGCCGCGGTCGCGCCTCACGAGTCTCGATTCGATATCGGGGCGCGCCGCGAGCGCAAACAATTCAGGCGCTTGCACGACCCCCTTAAAGTCGCCGATCGCGTTGCGTATCAGCAGCGGTCTTCTCTGCCAGAATTGTGACAAGAATTGCTTCGTCGTCAGTCCGCCAAGCAGTTGCAATCTCATCGCGGCGATTATAGTCTGTTGATGCTGCAATCCCTGCGAGGAACACTTGGCACGCGCTGACGAAGCGTCGCTCAGGACAGGCGAGGGCCCGCCCGATGCACTGCATGCCGGGCAAGCGGCTCCGCTTTTCTCGCTTCCCGACGCCGACATGGAAACGGTGGACCTCGGCCAGTTCCGCGGCAAGAAGCACGTGGTGCTCTATTTCTATCCCAAGGACGGCATGCCGAACTGCACGCTGGAAGCCACCGACTTCTCCGACCACGAAGAGGAGTTTTCCCGACACAACTGCGTGGTCCTGGGCGTGAGCCCGGACGATTGCCTGAGCCACGCCGGCTTCCGGGACCAGAACGGAGTCTCGATCCGGCTGCTGGCGGACACCGAGGCCGAGGTGTGCAGGAAATACGGCGTGGTGCACGAGAGGGAGAGCAACGGCTGCAGGAAAGCCTGCATCACGCGCTCTACCTTCATCATCGACAAGCAGGGTACGGTGCGGCACGTGTTCTATGGGGTCAATCCTCGCGGCCATGCCGTCCAGGTGCTGAGCCTCGTCAGATCGCTGCGCTAGTCGAGCCGGCGCTCCAGGGCAGTGCGGATCTCCAAGAACACCGTCGTTTCGCTGGATGTCACTCTCGCCGACATCTGGGGAAATATCATCGAAAGCTCCGACGAGCCCCTGCAGTACCTGCACGGGGGCTACGGAAATATTTTTCCCGCGGCCGAGGCCGCGCTGGAGGGCAAGAGCGTCAAGGATCGCGTCGAGGTCAGGCTCGAGCCAGAGGACGCCTTCGGCGACTACGACGAGAACCTTCTCCGGGTCGAGCCGCGCGGCGGTTTCCCCGAGACCCTCGAGGTCGGAATGCGCTTCGAAGGGAATGCGGGTGGCGCGGACGAGGGCCGCTTCTTCACCGTCACCGATCTCGCCGAAGACAAGGTCGTGCTCGACGCCAATCACCCGCTCGCCGGCATGGCGCTCAAGCTTTCCTGCACCGTGGCCGGCGTGCGCCCCGCGAGCGCGGCCGAGATCGAGAACGGCGCGGCCGACGATCCCGAGTCGGTGATCCTGCGCATCCTGCCCTGACCGCGGGCGGGTGTTTTCGCCTATCATTCGATGCGGGCCGCATCGGGCTTTGCATCGAGGAGGGCGCGGATGTCCGGCATGCTGGGAGTCGTTTCGTACGGCCTCGGAACCCTTATCGCTTTCGGGCTGGTCGCGTTCGTCGTGATCGTCTTCATCCAGGACATCACCCAGAAGAAGCACACGGTGCTGCGCAATTTCCCGGTGATCGGGCACCTGCGCTATTTCTTCGAGAAGCAGGGCGAGTACTTCCGGCAATACTTCTTCATGAACGACCGCGAGGAGCTGCCCTTCAACCGCGCCACGCGCGGCTGGGTCTACCGTCTGGCGAAGGCCGAGGGCGGCGTGATCGGCTTCGGCTCGACCAACAATACCAACGAGCCCGGCTCGATCCTGTTCGTCAACCATCCCTATCCGGTTCTCGAGGAGGACCGGCTGCCGACGCCGCCGCTCGTGATCGGCGAGGGCCACTGCAAGGCCCCGTTCGCGGCGAGATCGATCGTCAACGTGAGCGGCATGAGCTTTGGCGCGATCTCGGAGCCCGCCGTGCGCGCGCTGTCGCGCGGCGCGGCGCTCGCCGGCTGCTGGATGGACACGGGCGAGGGCGGCCTGTCGCCTTTCCACCTCGAAGGCAATTGCGACATCATCATGCAGATCGGCACGGCCAACTACGGCGTACGCGACGGCAACGGAGACTTTTCCGACGAGCGCGCGCGCGAACTGGCCCGCTACCCGCAGGTCAAGGCGTTCGAGATCAAGCTCTCGCAAGGGGCGAAACCCGGAAAGGGCGGCGTGCTCCCCGCGGCGAAAGTGACCGAGCAGATCGCCGCGATCCGCGGCATTCCCGCGCACCAGGATTCGATCAGCCCCAACCGGCACCGCGACGTCGCCAACGTCGACCAGCTGCTCGACAAGATCGCCCGGGTGCGCGACCTCACCGGCAAGCCGGTGGGCGTCAAGACCGCGATCGGCGGCTGGCAGTTCATCAACGAGCTCTGCGATGCCGTCAACCGGCGCGGCCTGGAGTTCGCACCGGATTTCCTCGCGATCGACGGAGGCGAGGGGGGCTCGGGCGCCGCGCCGCAGGCGCTCATGGATCACATGGCCCTGCCCATCGCCGAGGCGCTGCCGCGGGTGATCGACGCGCTGATCGAAACCGGGCTGCGAAGCCGCGTCCGCGTCATCGCCGCGGGCCGTCTGGTGACCTCGGCCAGGGCGGCGTGGGCCCTGTGCGTCGGCGCGGATTTCGTCAACACCGCGCGCGGCTTCATGTTCTCGCTCGGCTGCATCCAGGCGCTGCGCTGCCACCAGAACACCTGTCCCACAGGGGTGACGACGCACAATCACCGGCTGCAGCGCGGCCTGGTCGTCGAGGAGAAATATCTCCGCGTCGCGAACTACGCGACGGGGATGAACAAGGAGATCGACATGATCGCGCACTCGTGCGGGTGCCGCCACGCGCGCGAGCTGAGGCGCGAGCACGTGCGCATCGTCCAGACCGCAGGGCACAGCGCCGCGCTCAACGTGCTCTACCCTTACCCCGAGGCGAACGCCAAGCGCAAGGCCGCCTGAGCAGTATTTCCGGTGACGGCTTCGCGGCGCGAGCCAGCTGCGTCGCCGGTATGCTAGATTGCCCGCTGTCTTCACTCACGCTTCGGAGATCAAGATGTTCCTGAGACGCACTCTCGTCGCTGCAACGTTGCTCGCCGCCTCCCTGCCGGTTGCGGCGAAGGACCTGGTCATACAGGGCCTCTCGCAAGACGACTTCCACAAGATCTCGCAGGACCTCGGAGCCGCGCTCTCGTACAAGCCGCTCACGCCCGCCGAGCCGCTCGGCCTGTTCGGGTTCGACCTCGGAGTGGCCGCGACGGACACGAAGATCAAGAATACCGACGCGTTCAAGAACGCCGGCGTCGGGGACGTCTCCGACATCGCCGTGCCGTCGCTGCGCTTCAACCTGGGGCTGCCCTTCGGTTTTGACGTGGGCGTGATGGGCGGGGCCGCGCCGAGCACCAACGTGCGGCTCTACGGCGGCGAAGTGCGCTGGGCGTTCATCCAGGGAAGCACGACCATGCCGGCGATCGCCCTCCGGGGGAGCTATACCCAGCTCGCCGGAGTGGATCAGCTGGATTTCAACACCAAGGGCGCCGACCTCTCGATCTCGAAGGGCTTCGCCATGTTCACGCCCTACGCCGGGATCGGCAAGGTGTGGGTGACGAGCACGCCCAAGAACATCGTTACCGCCACACCCTCCAAGGAATCGCTCTCGGAGAACAAGTACTTCGTCGGCGTGAACATGAACTTCGTCCTGGTCAACGTGGCGCTCGAGGCGGACAAGACGGGCGACGACACCAGCTACGGGCTGAAGCTCGGGTTCAGGTTCTGAGGAGAGCGGTTAGCGCGCAGCGTTCAGCAGAGAGCGCGCGCTGTCGATGACTTCGCTCGCGGTGATGCCCACCGGGCCCGAGCCGGCCGCGACCAGCGCGTCGGCCGCCGCGCCGTGCAGATAAGTCCCTGCAAGAAGCGCTGACAGCGGCGCGGCGCCCTGGGCGCAAAGAGCGGCCACGATTCCGGCGAGCGCGTCACCCATTCCGGCCGAGGCCATTCCCGGATTGCCCGTGGGATTGATCCAGAACTTTCCGTCCGGCGCGGCGATCACGCTGCCGTTGCCTTTCAGGACCACCAGGCACTGGTAGCGCAGGGCGATCGCGCGCGCCGCCGCGACGCGGTCGGCCTGGACGCCGCCGGTCTTCTTCCCGAGCAGGCGCGCCGCCTCGGCGGGGTGGGGCGTCATGAGGGTCGCCTGCTTGCGCTTCCCGGCCGCGACGGACAAGGGGCGGCCCGCCGCGATGAGGTTGAGAGCGTCGGCGTCGAGAACAATCGGTACGGCCGCGGCGAGCGCGGCGCGAAGCGCCTTCTTCGCGGAATCCGATTTGCCCATTCCCGGCCCGGCGACCAGGACGTCGACCAGACCTTTCTCGAGCAGGGCGCCGGGCTGGCGCAGCATCAGCTCGGGGTGCGCGTAGTCGACGTGCGGCGGACGCGGAGTCAGCAATCCGAGGTAGACGCGTCCCGCGCCGCAGCGGAGTGCGGCGCGTCCGGCGATGACGGCGGCGCCCACCATGCCGGCCGCGCCGCCGAGGATGCCCACGCTTCCGGCCTGGCCCTTGTGGAAATTCCTGGGCCGCGGCGCAATGGCGGCGGCGAGGACGCCCGCATCGAGGAGGAGGCCTTCCGGCTCGAGGAGCGCGGCCGGGTCCAGCCCGAGCGTATCGAGTTTCAGCCCGCCGCAGTGGTCGGGGCCGTCGAGCGTCAGCTGTCCGGGCTTGTACGCGATGAAGGTGATCGTGTGGCGCGCGCGCACGGCGCGGCCCATGACGGCGCCGGTATCGGCGTCGATGCCGCTGGGGATGTCTAGCGACAGGATGGGAACACCGAGCGCGTTGAGGCGGTCGACGATGACGCCGTAGTCGCCCGCAAGCGGCCGCTTGAGGCCGATGCCGAAGAGGCCGTCGACGACCAGACCGAAGCGCGGGCTTTCGGGAATCGCGTCGAGAAGCGTTCCGCCTGCGGCTTCCCACTTCGCGAGCGCTGCCGCCGCGTCCCGCGGCAGCCTGGCGCGCTCCCCCGCGAACACGACGCTGACGCGGAAGAACCAGCGCTTGAGATGCGCGGCGACCTCGAAAGCGTCGCCGCCGTTGTTGCCCGGTCCGGCGACGACCAGGATGTCCCTGGCGGTATCGCCGCAGAGGCTGCGCGCGAATTCGGCGGCCACCGCTCCCGCGCGCTCCATGAGGCTGCCGGCGCCCGAGGCGCGCGATTCGATCTTCCGGATTGCAGCGGTGCTGTAGATGGGCGAGTAGGGCATCGGTGCCAATGATACTCGGGGCTCAGCACAGCCCGAGGACATGATCGG
>DATIWX010000099.1:0-3791 GCA_035519135.1 Burkholderiales bacterium
CGACGCGCGCTCACGCATCACGATGTTCGACGTCAACGGCCTGATCGAGCCGTCGCGCACCGACCTCAGCGAAGACCAGATGGTGTTCGCGCACAAGGCGGCGCCATCGAAGGATCTGGTGGCGACCATCGAGAACGTCAAGCCGACGATCCTGATCGGCGTCAGCACCAAGGGTGGCGCATTCAACCAGCGAGTCGTGGAAACGATGAGCCGGCTCAACGAGCGCCCGATCATCTTTGCGCTCTCCAACCCGACCTACAAGGCGGAATGCAGCGCCGAGCAGGCGTATACATGGTCGAACGGCAAGGCGCTCTTCGCCGCGGGCGTGCAGTTCGACAACGTCACGTTCAACGGCGAGACCTTCCATCCCGGGCAGGCGAACAACTTCTACATCTATCCGGCGGTCGGGCTCGCCGTCCACGTGGCGCGTCCGCGGCGCATCACCGACGAGTGCTTCATCGTTGCCGCGCAGGCGACCGCGGACCAGGTGGACGCGGCGTTGCGCGCGAAGGGCAGGCTCTACCCGAGCCAGGCCAATATCCTCGAGACCGAGGTGACGACGGCGACACGCGTTGCCGAATACATGTTCGACAAGGGCCTTGCGCAGGTCGAGCGCCCGCACGACATCCGGGCCTGGATCGAAGGTCAGCTCTACAAGCCCCAGTACGAAGGTTGATTCAACCCTACGCCCCTCCGCCGCGACCCGGCGGCGGGGGAGGAGATTGCCATGCATATACTCGTCGATGCACTTCGTCATCACCCTGAGATCGCTCTGTTCCTGACGCTCGCAATGGGCTTCTGGTTCGGGGCCCTGAAGTTCGGCTCGTTCAGCCTCGGCGCCGTCACCAGCACCCTAATCGCCGGGCTCATCGTCGGGCAGCTCGGCGTCACGCTGCCCGAGGTCGTGCAGAGCATTTTCTTCCTGCTGTTTCTGTTCGCCGTCGGCTACAGCGTCGGCCCGCAGTTTTTCGGGGCATTGAAGAAGGACGGGCTGCCGCAGGTCGCATTCGCGCTGATCGTGTGCGCGAGCGGGTTTGTCACGGCCTGGGCCGCCGCGAAGCTGATGGGATACGGGCCCGGCCTCGCCGCCGGGCTGCTGGCGGGGGGCTATACCAACTCCGGGACGCTAGGTGTTGCCTCGGCCAATATCGGCCAGCTCGGCCTCGACGCGCAGCAGGCAGCCGCGGCGGCGGGACTTGCCGCGATCGCCTACGCCGTGACCTATCCGTTCGGTACGGCGGGCGCGGCATGGTTCCTCTCGTCGGTCGCGCCGAGGCTCCTGGGCGTCGATCTGCCGAAAGTCTCCAAGGAGCTCGAGGCCAAGACGGGAGCGCAGGGGAGCGCGGGCGAGCAGGCCTACCGGCCGATCGTCTCGCGCGCCTTCAAGCTGGCGAACGCCGCCCTCGTCGGCCGTACGCCGGGTGAGCTGAGCGCCACTTTGCAAGGAGCGGTCGTTACGCGCTTCCGGCAAGGTGCCAGGATCCTCGAGGCCGATGTGCAGGCCGCCATCCCGCAGGGCGCCACGCTCGTCCTCTCGGGTTCGCCTCATGCCCTGTTCGCCGCAAACGAGAAGGTCGGCCCGGAAGTGGAGGACAACGAGCTGCTCGCGTATCCGACCGAAGAGTTGGACATCGTCGTCACGAACGATAAGGCCGTGGGCCGCACGGTGCGCGACCTGGATCTGCATGAGCTCGGGCACTACGGGCGGCGCCTGTTCCTGATGCACGTGACGCGTGACGGCCAGACGATCCCGGCAAGCCCTGACCTCAAGATCGAACGCCGGGACGTGCTGACGATTCGCGGGGCGAGGAAATACGTCGACGACCTGGCGAAATCGCTCGGCAGCGCCGACCGCCCGACGTCGCAATCGGACGTCGCCTTCATGGCCGTCGGCGTCGTGATCGGCTGCTTCGTGGGCCTGATCACCATCCATGCCGGCGGCGTACCGCTCAGCTTCAGCACCAGCGTGGGCACGCTGCTCGCCGGCCTGGTCTGCGGCTACCTGCATTCCAAGTACCGCACCTTCGGAGTTATCCCCGCACCGGCGCTCTGGGCGTTCAACAATGTCGGCCTCAACGGGTTCATTGCCGTGGTAGGCCTCAACGCGGCTGCGGGCCTGGTCGCAGGCCTCAAGGCGTACGGCATCGGACTCTTCGTCGCCGGTATCTTCGTCTCGATGTTGCCACTCGTCGTCGGCGTGTACGTCGGGAAGTACCTGTTCAAGTTCCATCCGACGATGCTGCTCGGTGCCGTTGCCGGCGCGCGCACGACCACTGCGGCGCTCGGCGCCGTGCAGGAAGCGGCACAGAGCCCTCTGCCGGCGGTGGGCTACACCATCCCCTATGCGGTGGGCCGCATCGTTCTCGCGCTCTTCGGTATTGCCATTCTTATCGCGACGAAATGATTGTCGCCGAACTGCCGATACCTTCGGTGGACGATTCGCCGGGCCTGAAGGCGCTGCCCTTCATGCTCGGCGTAATCGCGGGAAGCGTCGACGTGATCGGGTTCCTCGGCCTCGGCGGGCTGTTCACGGCTCACATCACGGGCAATCTGGTCATCCTCGCCGCGCACCTGGTGACCGGCGTCGATGCGCCACTCGCGCTCATGATGTCGGTTCCGGTGTTCATCGTCGCGCTCGCGGCGACGCGGCTCGCCGCCGCGGGCCTCGACCGGGCAGGGATGCCCTCGCTGGGCGTGCTGCTCCTCGTGCAGTTCGTCCTGCTTGCGGGTTTTCTGGCCATTGGCCTCGCCGCCGGACCGCGCGCAAGCCCGCAGGCGCCGGTTCTGGTCGTCGCGGGCATGCTGGGTGTATGCGCCATGGCCGTGCAGAACGCGCTCGTGCGGGTTGCCCTCGATGGGGCGCCGGCGACCGCCGTGCTCACCACCAACATCACGCTGCTCACCATGGATCTGGGCGAGATGCTGCTTGGACGCGATGCAAACCGCCTTGCCAAGGCGCGCGATCGCGCAAGGCGCACCTGGCCGGCGATCGCCGGCTTCCTCCTCGGCTGCATTCTCGGCGCCCTAAGCGAAGCGGGCCTCGGCCTGCGCTCGCTCGTGGTGCCGGCCGGCTTGGCGCTGATCGCACTGGCAATGGGCGCTCACCGAAGTGCGGGTGCTGCCGTGGACGCTTGCCGTCGAGACATTGCCAGCTAGACACAGGATGGCCCCCGATGCAGTTGCGCGCGCCCAACGACGAGATTTGCGCCGGGCTCGAGGACCTGATCCTCGACCAGGCCGAAGACTACGCCCCCTCCATCCTGCTGATTAGCACGCTCGCCTCCCTCTTCTCGGTCGGCGGATTCATCGCGACGACGGCTTAGGGGAAATGGAGACGCGACGCCATGGCCACAGCCGACTTCTACACCGTGCAGCCCGAGGGCGCTCCTCCGGAGATGGAGGAGATCCGCAACCTGCTGGCGGCCAACGATCTGGAGCTGGACAATCAGATCGAGGTGTTTATTGTGTGCCGACGCCAGGGGCGTCTGGTCGCCTGCGCGGGTCTCGACCACTACACGATCAAGTGCGTCGCCGTCGCCGAAGACGTTAGGGGCGAGTCGGTGAGCCTCGAACTCGGCAGCGAAGTCATCGGCCTGGCTGCCGCGAGAGGGCAGTTCCACCTCTTCCTGTATACCAAGCCTGGCAACCTGCCGCTGTTTCGCGGCTGGGGGTTCTATCCGCTGGTCGAAGTTCCGCATCGGGTCGTCCTGATGGAGAACAGTCCGATCGCGATGGAGAAATACTGCGACGGCCTGCGCGCTCAGCGTCGTGCGGGCAAGAAGATCGGCGGC
>DATIWX010000100.1:0-73457 GCA_035519135.1 Burkholderiales bacterium
GACCGCGAATATCAGGAGAAACACGAGGTTGAACTTGATGATCAGTTTCATGAGATTCCCTCCACGTTTGCCCTACCGAACCTGCGCCTTCTCTTCCTTCTTCGACTCTTCCTCGTACTTTTCCGGGAACAGGATGCGATCCCACTCGGGGTGCGCAGCGAGATTCTCGATCAGCTTGCTGCGGAATTGGGGATCCTTCGCGCGGCCCCGGAACCGCTCGATGAGGGTCCGTCTGATCGGAGCGCTCGCCTTGAGCCAGGGCTCGACCTCCGCGTAGCTTGCCTCGTGCTCCCGCGCGGGCTCGACGCTCTTGTCCCGGACGCGGGGGAGGAACACGGGGAGATCATCCCTGAAGTATCCCGGCATGCCTTTGATGAATTCCGCCGAGGGACGAGGCGAGACCCTCAAGGGTTGCCCGGCCGCGCGGACGACGAACTCCCCGCCCTTCAGGTCGCGGCCTCCCGCGGGCGCGCCGGATCTCGACATCTCGACCAGTCTTGCGGCGCCCGACTCGATGAATATCTCGCTCGAGTCCTCGCCGATACGCAGCACTCCGGTCGCCCCCGCGGTGTCCAGGCGCGCAAGCGGCATGATGTAGCGGTAAGGCTTTCCCTTGGCGGCTTTCGCCCGCGTGAACTTCACCCAGCCCGGTTGCAGGGCCACCCCGGGCTCGCCCCCGGCGCTTGGGGAGGACATCAGAAAAGCACGCGTTCCGCGGCTCAAGTTGAGAATGGCTCCGTCCTTGAACTCGATCTGGGCCTGGCCCTTGGGTCCCGGCGCGACCATATCCCCGTTCTGCAGTGCGACTCCCTGCGCGGCCGAGTAGGTCGACGAGCCCCTGACGAGCTGTGCGCCGCCTTCGGCGACCGTGAGGATGCCGACGGTCTGGCCGAACGCAGAGGTGCTGGCGCAGATCAGGAAGACCGCGATCCGTGGGCAGGTTCGGCCCGACATGTTTTCTCCCGTTGACGGCGTCCGGCGAGCCGGACCGGGCAATTGTAGGGCAAAGGCCGCAGCGCCGGGAGCGGCGCCAGGTCCCGGCCGGGCGCTCAGGCGGCGCGCCGGTACGAGTGCGATCCCTCGAGCGCGCGGGCGAGGTCGACGAGGCTCGCGACGTTGTGCACCGGCAGGAATTCGTCCACGTGCGGCAGCATCGCTCGCACGCCCGCGGGACGCGCCTCGAATCCCTCGTAGCGCAGCAGCGGGTTCAGCCAGATGAGCTTCCTGCACGACTTGTGCAGGCGCTCCATCTCTCGCGCGAGGCCTTCGCCGACGTCGCCGTCCAGGCCGTCGGAGATCATCAGTACCACCGCGTTTTGCCCGAGAACGCGGCGCGACCAGCGCAGGTTGAACTCCCGCAGGCAGTTGCCGATGCGCGTCCCTCCGGACCAGTCGGCGATCGCATCCGATACGCCGCTCATCGCGACGTCGACGTCGCGGTGACGAAGGTAGCGGCTGATGTTGGTGAGGCGTGTGCCGAAGACGAAGCTCGTCACGCGGTCGCGGTCGCTGGTGATCGCGTGCAGAAAGTGAAGGAACATCCTGGAGTAGCGGTTCATCGAACCCGAGACGTCGCACAGCACCACCAGCGGCGGGTGCCGCCGTTGCGGCGAGCGGCGCTTCAGGGGGATGATGTTCGCGCCGCTCCGGAGGCTCGCTCGCAGGCTCGCGCGCAGGTCCACGCGGGGGCCGCGAGGATCGGGCGCGAGCCTGCGTGTGTGGATCTCGGGAATCGGCAAGCGCAGGTTGGCGAGCATCTTCTTCGCCTGCGCGATCTCCTCGGAAGTCATGGTCTCGAAGTCGGCGTGCTGCAGCACTTCGCGCGCGGAGAAGGAGAGGCTCGCGTCGAGCTGCGTTTCCTGGGGCGGTTCGACGGGGGTTTCCTGCGGCTTCTTCGGCCTGGGGTGCAGCGCCTCGGCGACGCGCGACGAAGCCTGGCGCTCCTCCCGGCTCTGGCGGCCGTAGACCTGCGGGAGGAACATCGCCATGACGCGCTCCAGCAGCTGCGGGTCGCGCCAGAAGATGTGGAAGGCCTGGTCGTAGACCTCGAACTGCTCGCGCCGGTCGAGGAACACGCTGGCGAGCGTCCAGTAGAAATCGTCGCGGCGCTCGAGGCCGGCGACTTCGAGAGCGCGCACCGCGTCGAGCACCCGGTCCGGCCCGATCGGCAGCCCCGCGGCGCGCAGCACGCGCGCGAAGTGCATCACGTTTTCGGCGAGATGACCCTGCTGCAGCGCCGGAATTGTCGATCGGGCGGGCACGCGCGCCTCAGAGTGCGGGGAAGCTCATCGGCCGATATTACCGCAACGCCCCGGCAAATCGCGCAGTCGCCTGAATTGCACAATACTGTACCTGGATCGGAAATCGTGGACCCTGTTTGATCTAGATCAGAAAGTCCCGGGATCGACAGCCCACAAGGGCTGCTAAACTAGCGCATGCTTGCTCTTCGCAGAAGGAGCGCACTGATCGCAGCAGCCGTGGCGCTCCTTGCCCTCGCG
This sequence comes from Burkholderiales bacterium, assembly GCA_035519135.1. GTDB lineage: Bacteria > Pseudomonadota > Gammaproteobacteria > Burkholderiales > SG8-39 > VBDM01. Next base: position 2,499 of record DATIWX010000100.1, read on the forward strand.
GCGAGCCTGGGCCACCCAACGAGCGCCTTGGCGCAACCCTCGCTGGTCAAGCCGAGCGCCGGCGACGACCTGCGCGCCCTGTACGCCAGCGCGCCGGACGTCGCGGAGGGCAAGCGCGTCGCAGACACGACGTGCGCGCGCTGTCACGGCGCGAACGGCATCAGCGCGACCAAGGGGATTCCGCACCTCGCGGGGCAGCGGCCCGGGTACCTCCTCCTGGAGCTGCGCGCGTACCAGTCGGGCAGGCGCGGCAACGACATGATGGACGGCGCGGTCAAGTTCCTGAGCGACGAGGCCCTGATCAAGGTCGCCGCCTACTACGCAAGCCTCGAGCCCGTGCGTCCCGGCGCCGATTCCGCCAAGGGAAGGCCGGCGCCCCTCGATCCGGTCCAGGCCGGCAAGACGGCGGCCGCCGGCTGCGCAGGGTGCCACGGCGAGGCCGGTATCAGCAAGACGCCGGGCACGCCGAGCCTCGTCGGTCTTGACCCGCAGTACTTCGTCGCCGCGATGAAGGCCTATCAGAACGGGCAGCGCAAGAACGATCTCATGAAATCCATGGCAGCGGGGATCGCCGACGCAGACCTCGAAAACATCGCCCTCTACTATGCCCTGCAGAAAGCCGGCCGGGCGCCGACGCCGGCCCCGGGAGACCGGGCGGCGGGCAAGGCCGCCGCTGCCGCTTGCGCCGGATGCCACGGCGATACGGGGGTCAGCGGCAGCGCCACGCCGAGCATCGCCGGACAGGATGCGCAGTACTTCGCCGCAGCGCTGAAGGCCTACAAGGACGGCGCGCGCAGCGAGGAGACGATGAAGTCGCTCGCAGCGTCGCTCGATGAGCGCACCGTCAGGAACATCGCGGCGTTCTACGCGGCACAGCAGCCCCGGGCACCGAAGGTCCGCAGGCCACTGACCGTCGCGGAGTGGGCGCAGCGCTGCGACCGCTGCCACGGCGTCAACGGCAACAGCACCGACTTGCGCGCTCCGGCCCTGGCAGGACAGCGGGTGGAGTATCTGGAAAAGGTATTGCGCGCCTATCGGACCGGCGCGCGCAAGAGCCCGGAGATGGCCGCCATGAGCGAGGGGCTCAAGGACACGGACATCGAGAGTCTCGCGGCACACTACGCGCGGCAGACCGCGCGGGCCGTGGTGTACGTTGTGGTTCCATCCAAATAGGCGGGTCGCAAGGCGGGATACAGTTTGTCCTATCATTCACTCTTGAGGAAAAATCATGAATAGCACGCGTTTGGCCATCGGGATCGTCGCGTTTTTCGGAGTCGTCAGCGCAGTACAGGCGGGCGGGGACGCCCAGGCAGGCAAGGCCAAGGCCGCCGCCTGCGCAGGCTGCCACGGCGCCAACGGCGAGGGCAAGGCTCCGAACCCCCCGCTGGCAGGCAAGGCCGAAGACCAGTTCATCCAGGCCATGAAGGACTACAAGTCAGGCAAGCGCAACAACCCGGCCATGAAGACCTTCGCGGGCCCGCTCTCGGACCAGGACACGGCGAACCTAGCCGCCTACTATGCGTCTCTGAAGAAGAAGTGAGAAGTCCCGGCCTGGGGGACCAAGGGAAGCGATCATGAGCGATGCCCCGCTGCACCGGTTTTATCTTCACTACTCGGAGCTGCCGTACAGCCTGCGCGTGCTGTATACGGCGGCGTTGCTCGTGCTCGGCCTGGCCTACCTCTTTGCCGTGATCTACCTGTATCACACCTACTCCGGGAAGGACGGCAACCCGCTGACGCTTTCCTACGATGACATCGTGATCGCGTACAGCGGCAGCGGCAAGGATTCGCGCCTCGAGACCGCGCTTCGCGGACCGATGCGGAGCATGCTGCCGGCGGAGGAGATCGGCGTCGTCACCGGCTGGGTGCAGGAGGGCGCGGACCGCGCCAAGTACGATGCGCGGATCAAGCCGACGATCGACAAGCGCTGCCTGTCTTGCCACGACGGCAGCAACCCGCATCTCCCGAATCTGGACGGCTACGACAACCTGAAGAAGATGACCGAGCGCGACACCGGCACGGGCATCTTCACGCTGGTTCGCGTGTCGCACATCCACCTGTTCGGGATCACCTTCATCTTCTTCATCATGGGCCTCGTGTTCAGCCACGCCTACGTGCGGCCCGTGTGGCTGAAGTGCACCGCGGTCGGGCTGCCCTTCGTATGCCTGACGCTGGATATCGCCTCGTGGTATTTCACCAAGCTCTATCACCCGTTCGCGTGGGTGGTCATGGGAGCCGGTGCGACGATGGGGATGTCCTTCGCCTACATGTGGTTCGTGTCGATGTACCAGATGTGGTTCTCTGCAACCCCCGAGGCGGTTGCCCGCAGGGAGGGTGCCGACACCCGCATCATCGGGTGAGCCGGTCCGGGCACCGCAGCTCCCCTAGCGGGGGGGCTGGCTCGCGTACAGCGCCGCGATGCTTTCGATGATCGAGTCGCTGTACGGCAGGCTCATCCGGTGCATCGTCGAGCTCTCGCGCCGGTCGTCACGATACGCCCGCAGGGCCATGACCAGATAGTCCTTGTCCTGCCCGTTGAGCCTGGGAACGGCCAGCGCAGGGTTCTGCACCTCCGGTCCGTGGCAGCGATTGCATTTCTCCGTCAGATCCTGAATGATCGTCTGCCCCTTCTCGGCCGGCCGCGACTTCTGCACGGTGAAGAAGGCGGCGATGTTCTCGACGTCGCGGTCGGAGAGGCTCGCGACGTAGGCGCGCATGTTCTCGCGCTTGCGCGTGGTGCGGTAGGCCTTGGTCGCCTGCAGCAGATACATGGGATCCTGGCCTGCCAGGTTCGGCGTCGCCGCATCGCTGCTGACGCCGCGGGAGCCGTGGCAGCCGCTGCATACGGCGCTGAGCGGCTCGCCCGCCCCGGGATCGCCGAACGGCGGCGCCGGGCGCTGCGCCGGCGTCTGCGAGGCAAAATACAGCGCCACGCTCTCCAGCTCCGCCTTGCTCAGCCGGGGCAGCATGGCGTGCATCGGCGAGCGCTTGCGCTCGGCGTGCAGATACTCCTGTACCGCGATCACGAAGTAGTTCGGCTGCTGTCCGGCGAGGCTGGGAATTCCGGGCGTCCTGCTGTTGCCGTCCTCGCTGTGGCATCTCGCGCAGGGCTGCGCGAGCGCCTTGCCGCGCTCGTAGGGGGGCGGCGGCAGAGCGACCTTTGCCGGTCCGGGCGTCACCGGCGGCAGGCTGGCAAAGTACGCCGCGACGTTGTGCACGTCTGCGGCGCTCATGTGCCCGGTCAAGTCGCGCAGGACGGCGTGGGTGCGCTTGCCTTCCCTGTAGGCGTTCAGGGCCTCGACCAGGTAGCGCTCCGGCTGCCCCGCGAGGTGCGGAATCGCCGGCGCGTTGCTGCGGCCGTCCAGGCCATGGCACGCCTTGCAGTCGCGCTCCGCGATGGTCTTGCCGGCGGCGACGTCTCCGGGCGGCTGCTGCCCGGGCGCGCCCGTCGCGCCCTTGTCCGCCTTTTCGCCACATCCTGCCAGCATCGCCGAGAGGAGCAGGGCCCGCAACAAGGTCTTCATAGGGGTCTCCGCTTCAATGGCTGTTCCCTAACCCGGCAAAGCCGATCAGCACCAGGGCGAGGAGAATGAGACCGAAGATAATCAGCGTGATTCCCAGGATTCTCGAGCCGAGCGTCATCTGGCGCGAGGGGGCGTCGACCAAGTGCCGGGCGAGCTCGCCGCTCTCGACCAGCCGCTGATACTCGAGCGGGTGCTCGCGTCGGTATTCCTCGAGTGCCACCGCACCGGTGAACATCACGATGTCCGGCGGCGGCAGCTTGTCCGGCCGGAAGTGGTTGTTGAAGAAGTGCACCGTGAACAGGAATACCGCGGCGAGGATCGCCTCCTCGCCGTGCACCAGCGTCGCGACGTTGAACACCCAGCCGGGCAGGACCGACGCCGTCGCTTCCTTGAAGGCCAGCATGAGGCCGCTGCCGCCGATGATGGCCATGCCCCAGAATACCGCCCAGTAGTCGAATTTCTCCCAGTAGGTCCACCGGTCGAAGGTCGGGCGCGGTCCCTTGCCGAAGAACCACTTGAACATGGCGAGCATGTCCCAGAGATCCTTCCAGTTCGGGACCAGCGAGGTCGGACCGAACCACTTCGAGACCGACAGTTTCCACTTCGGCGCCACCCGGTACGCCATGTACACCAGGTGGACGAAGAAGATCCCCAGCAGCAGAGCCGCGCTCAGCCGGTGCAGGATGCCCGCGACTCGCGGTCCGCCAAGGGCGCCGACGATGAATTTCGCCCAACCGGTTTCGGCGTACAGCACAGCCATGCCGGTCAGCACCAGCATCATCACGCTCAGCGCGAAGACGAGATGGGCGAGTCGCCACGCCGGCCCGAAGCGGTTGAAATGCTTGCCTTGCAGCTGCGGCAGGTCGCCCGTTGCGATGTGAGGCGAGCTCTTGCCCTCCCGGCGGTCGCGGTACTCCCGGTAGAACCACAGAGCCGAATGCGTCCAGAAGAAGGCGAACACGCCCAGCAGCAGGGCGATCATGAACTTCGATGAGACCCACATGAGCGGGTAGCGACTGAAATCGTGGGTGTTCGCATGCGGCTGGAACGTGACGAATCCGGCGGTCGCCCGCACGTGGCATTTCTGGCAGGTCTGCAGTCGGTTGCTCGGGTGCACCGTGGATTGGGGATGGCTTACCCGCTGAATGCCGTGATTCCCGTGGCAATCGAAGCAGGTCGCCGTGTAGGCGTAGCCCAGCTGTCCGACCTGCCCGTGATAGGTGTTGGCGTAGGACCTCAGGCTCTCGGAATGGCAGTTGCCGCAATTCCGCACAATCGTGAGCCTGATCGAATCCAGCTTCGGCCGGTCGACATCATGGGTCGTGTGGCAATCGGAGCAGATCGGCGCCGCGGGGTTGGCGTTGCCAATGACCTGTCTGCCGTGCACCGAGTCGAAATATTCGGCGCGTTGCGCTTCGTGGCATTTCCCGCAGACATTCGGGATGCCGAGGCGCCACTCCGCGCGGCCGGGGCTGTCTTTGGGATAGACGTAGTGCGCGTCGTGGCAGTTGTAGCAGGTTGCGTTGGTGCGCGACTGGTCCTCGCGGTTCGGCCGGGCGTGAATGGATTTCATGTAGTGGTCGATCTGCTCCACCACCACTCCCAGCCTCGCGTTTTCGGCGGTCTTGTTCTCCTTCTTCGCGGCCGCCCACAAGTCCTCGTGGCACTGCACGCAGCTGACCTTGTGCTGCCCGATCTTCTTGTGGGGAATTTCGCTTTCGCTGATGTCCTTGTGGCACTCGACGCACAGCCGCTTGCCGTGGACGCTCTTTGCGAACTTGTCCTTCACCACCTCCAGCTTGCGCATCTGCCCATCCGCGCCAGGCGCGGCAAATCCCTCGTTTCCGTGACAGGCGATGCACACCGCGTTCCCGGGGTTCTCGGCGGCTTCCTCGGCGGCTTCGGCCTGGGCTTGCCAGAGAATCGGTGCCGCCAGGCAGAGAGCGCCCGCGGCAAGCCATCTTGCAAGTCTTGGAGCATGCATCGCGTTCGATCCCTTTCGGCAAACAGCGTATGGCACGGACATGCGGAAGGACGAGATCACTGTTGAATGCAGACAACCTGATTTGACGTAAGTCGACGGCATATCCTACTATCATTCCGGATTCTGGCGGCGCCCGGAACTTTTTTTCACAAGGGAGCGAAAATGAAATCGACGGTTCTCGCGGGATTGGCGGTGGCGGTCTTCTCGGTCGCCGGATGGGCGAACGCGTCCGAGGAGCTCGCCAAGAAGGACGGCTGTACGGCCGCGTGTCATGCTATCGACCAGAAGAAGGTCGGGCCGGCGTTCAAGGACGTCGCCGCCCGCAACAAGGGCAAAGCCGGCGCCGAAGCCTCCATCGTGGCCAAGCTCAAGGGAGGCAAGCAGCATCCCCCGGTGAAGGCGAGCGACGACGACCTGAAGAAGATCGTCAAGTGGGTCCTGGCGATGTAGCGGGCCCGAGTCGCTGCGCGAACGTCTCCGCGAAGCGTTCCACGGCGTCCCAGTCCGTGTATTCGTAGTCTCGCGAAGTATCCGTATCGCCTCCGCCGAGGCCGACGAAAGCGACCATCAACCGGCGCTTGAACGCGCCGTATCTGCTGTACGGGAGCGCCCCTGCGAATGTCGCGGTCTGCTGTGGATGCCAGCCGGTCTGGCGCAGGAAGACCTCGAGATAGCGTCGGGCTGCCTCGGGTTTCGCTCCGGGCCCGCCGCCGCTCAGGCTCACCGAGAAGAACGCGCTGGGACGCGCTTCCAGCGCGGCGCGGTGGCTTCGGACCAGCGAGCGAAGATAGGCGGGGTGCCGGCCGTAGTGAATCGACGCGCCGACGACCACGCCGTTGTACCCTGCCGCGCCCAGACCCTGCGGGGCATCCGTGGCCGGACAGGTTTCCGCTGCATGCCCCCTGTTCCGGAGAGCGCGCGCGATTCTCTCGGCGATGCGCGCCGTCTGCCCTTCGGTCGTCGCGTAAAGGATGAGGGTGCCTGGCATAGGGATCGCCCTTCCATGGCATTGATAATAAATCGATAGCGCTGGAGCTTGATCTAGATCAAATTGGCACGCTAGCGAACATATATCGTCCACCCAAACTGTTGCACGAAGAACGCTGGGTGATGTGAAGGCAAGGCGCTCTAGGGAAGGAAGGGGATACGCTATGAGGAACCGGAAGCAACTGTCTGCGGCGGCCGCGAAAGTCCTGGTCGCCGTTTTCGTGTTTACGGGCGCGGCAATGCAGGCGGCGCTGGCCCAGCAGCCCACGGCGCAAGCGGCAGGAGCCCCTCCCGGCCCCGAAGTCTGCGCTGCCTGTCACGAGGCCCAGGTCCAGAGCTACGCCACCTCGATCCACGGCCAGAAGGGACATCCGCGCAGCCCGGCGAACGCGGGCGGCTGCGTCGCGTGCCATGGCGACGGCACCGAGCACGTGAAGGCGGGGGGCGGCCGGGGCGTCGGCGGGATCCGCAATCCCAGCCCGAGCAACAAGGCGATGACCGCCGACGAGAAGAGCCAGGTCTGCATGAACTGCCACAGCTCCGACCGGCACCTCGCATTCTGGGACGCGGGCCAGCACAAGAAGAACGACGTGAGCTGCAGCAACTGTCACAACCCGCACACGGACCGGAGCCTGAACAACGACAAGATGCTCAGGGCCGATGTTCCAGCGGCGAGTCCCTACCGGACCACGGTGCGGCAGCTCGGGTACGAGACCTGCATTGCCTGCCACAGGGATCTGCGCGCGCAGATCAACAAGCCCTCGCACCACCCGATCATCGAAGGCAAGGTGCAGTGCCACAACTGCCACGAGCCGCACGGCGCGATGACGCCCGTCATGCTGAAGGCCGAGTCCCAACGGGATCTGTGCCTCACCTGCCATACCGACAAGCGCGGGCCGTTCATCTGGAACCACGCGCCGGCGATGGAGAACTGCGCGACATGCCATACCCCGCACGGCTCGTCGCACAACCGCCTGCTCGCGCAAAAGCCGCCGGCGCTGTGCGCCGACTGCCACCCCGGTGGCCACACGCACGGCCTGTATGACGGCAGGGGGACTATACCCGGGGTCAACCCGTCCAACATCCGGTTCGAGGGCAGCGGCTGCATCAACTGCCACCGGCAGATCCACGGAAGCAACGCCCCGTCGTCTGCATTCGGCCGGTTCTTCATGAGGTAGAGGGGACGAAGATGAACAGGAAACTCATACCCTTTCTCGTAGGCTCTCTGTTTGTGGCCACGGCGGCTTCGGCCGCGGACGAGGACGAATTCAGCTGGAGCGGGAGCAGCGTCGGCATAGGGGTGCGCAGCACCAAGCAGGAAGGTGGTACGCGCAACGGGGCGAGCGCCACGTCCTCGACCGTCACGACGGCTCCCCTGGCGCCGTTCACCGGCCCGCAGGACAAGGCCAAGATCAACGAATATCGGGACCTCAGCGACGGCGTGACCGGTACCATCGACCTCATCGGAAGCGGCAAGCAGAACTACCTGCGCTTCTTCGGCGAGAACCTCGGCTATGACGATCAGTTCCTGAACCTGCGCGGCGGCGATTACAGCAATTACAAGTACCAGGTGTTCCAGGACAAGATGCCGCACAACCTGTCCTGGGGCGCGCTCACGCCGCTCTCCGGCACGGGTACCGCACAGGTGAGCGTGCCAGGTGCCGCGCCGGGCAACCCCGCCTATCCTCCTTTTCAGAATCCGGCAACCTGGCAACAGTTCGACTACAAGCTGCAGCGGCAGGTCACCGGCGGCAACTTCGACTTCTCCGGCAATTCCCCGTGGAACTTCCGCGCTGGTTACAACGAGACCACGATGCAGGGCACGCGGCCGCTGAGCGGGCGGCTGGGCACCGGCTCGGGCAACGGCATGATCGAATTCGGCGCGCCGGTCGACTACATGACCAAGGATGCCACGCTGGATTTCGGCTACTCCGTCAAGAAAGGGAGCATCAGCGTCAACGTGCTGAACAGCAGGTTCAGCAACAGCATCGACACGATGCAGTTCACCAATTTCTACATGCAGAACAACCTCGACACGGTGTACCTGCCCCCGGACAACATGCTCAACCGGGTGGGCCTCAACGCCACGCTGCGGGAGCTGCCGGCGAGTTCGACGCTGGCGGTGCGCGGAACCTGGAGCAAGCTGACCAACAACTTCGGCGTGACCGCCGGAGCGCTCCTGCCGACCAACAACGTGCTGAATCCCGCAACCACGGGGTCGCCAGCCGGGGTCGGGATTCTCAACACCAATCCCAGCTCGAGCACCTTCGACGGCGACATCGAGACCAAGACGGCGTCGCTTTCGTATACGTCCAACTGGGGCGGCGGGCTGGACAGCAAGCTCTTCTACAACTACTACGACGCGAAAAACCAGTCGACCCTGGTCACCTTCGACAAGGGCGGGCTGCTCACCGGCGGGGCCCAGAGTCCCAACTGTCCCAACCCGGGCGATGCGGCAATCGGCACGGCTCCCGCCTTCGGCTGGCCGACGAGCAGCAATGCGAACATGTTCTGCATTGCCCAGCATCCCAATTCGCTGTTCTCCTACAACAAGCACGACTTCGGCGTCGAAGGCGGATGGCGCGTCAACCGGGCCAACAAGCTCTCGGGCGGCCTGAGCTCCCTCGCGACCGAGCGCGAAGGCCGGGAAGACGCGGAGAAGACCGACGAGCGCAGGGCCTGGGCCGAGTACAAGAACAGCGTGCTGGATGACCTCAGCGCGCGGCTCAAGGTGGCGTACGTGCAGCGTCGCTCCGATTTCAATCCGGCGCGGCCCGTCGGGCAGAATCCGTTCGCGGACGCAACGCCCGCACAGGTCCCGTACTACTACCGCGCCTACGACGTGTCGAACGCCAATCAGCCCGCGGTCAAGCTGGTGCTCGACTGGGCGCCGGCGCCCATGTGGGACACGAGTCTCGAGGCCGGGATCAGGCAGACCAACTACAGAGACATGTCCTACGGCCGCACCCACGACGATCGCCGCGAGTACAACCTGACGGTCTCGTACGGCGATCCCAAGGCGTTCCGCATCACCGCTCTCGCGAACTACGAGATCGTGCAGTTCGACCAGGTGTACCGCAACGGCAACCCGGCGTCGGGAGCGAGCCCGAACGACGCCAGCAATTTCGACTGGAGCACCACGAATACCCAGACCAACCGCATGATGGGGCTCATCGCCGACTGGCTTCCGCGGGAGCGGCTGGCGCTGAAGGCTTCGTGGTTCTGGGTGACGACCGGCGGCGGCGTGCATTTCAACTCGGGCAACACCTCGGGTACGGGCGGCTATGCCGGCGGCCCCCTCGTCGACTACGTGACCGACAATACCCAGAAGCAGGTGTTGAACCTCAAAGGCGACTACCAGTTCGACAAGCAGTGGACCGGCACGCTCGGCTACGCGCAGGAAAAGTACGACTACAACGACGACCAGATGAAGGGCTACCAGGGCTTCTACCCGTACTACCAGTACCTGGGCGGGAACAACAGCTCCTGGTTCTCGGGAGCCTATGCCAACCCCAGCTACCGGCTGCAAGTCGTGTACATGACGGCGACCTACAAGTTCTAGGCGCGGGGAGCGGCAGGCGGCGCGGCGGATCCGCCGCGCCGTTGGTTTTCTTGCACCGCGCTCGCCGCTAGCGCAGCTCGGAATCGATGGTCACGGCGACGTCGGTCGAGCCGACCTGCACCGCGGGGCTCAGGCCCTGCAGATCTCCGGGGTTCGCGTTGGCGTTGGCGGTCTTCGACACGCGCGCACCGACCACCACGCGGGGGAACGCCGACAGCTTCATCTGCGGCGCCATCGCCATGGAATCGTCGAGCGTGAACCGGACCGGAAGGTCGCGGCCCTGCCTGCGCAGGATCGCGAGCGGCATGCGCGGACCCTCCGCGGCGCGGGCGAAGATGAAGACGGTGTCGTCGGGCGAAACCTTCCCGGCCAGCTTCGGATCGAGCCTGACCACGCCGCTGATGCGGGCGTTCGTTTGCGGCAGCGCGGGTTTCGCGACCTGCGCTTTCGCGGCCGAGCCGCCCGCTTCGGCGATGCTCTCGCGCACCCTTTGCGCCATGTCGGACTCGGCCGGAAGGACGGCGAGGGCCCGCTGCCAGTAGCGGATCGCGCCGGCGCGGTCGTTCCGGTCGAAGGCGGCGGTGCCGGCGAGGACCAGCGCCTTGACGTTGTTCGGGTCGGCCGCGAGCGCGCGCTTGATGAGCTTCTCAGGCTCGCCCTGGAGCGTGCGGCCCTGCGCCATCGCGAGCGAGTCGGCGTAGTCGGCGAGAAGCTGCGCGTCGTCGGGCACGCGCGCCACCGCCTTGGCGTAGGCCTCGCTCGATTCTGCGAAATGCCCCAATACCGCGTAGGAGCGCCCGAGCATCATCCAGCCTTCGGCGTCCTCCGGGTTGTCCTTCAGACGCGCGGCGAGGCGCCCGACCATGACCTCGAACTGCTGCGCGCTCACTCCGTGAGGGCCCACGCCTTCCTCGGGCTGAGGGGCGAGCGCGCGCGGATTGCCCACCGTCAGATAGACCGCGAGCGCACAGATCGGGACGGCAAGTCCAAGGGCAAGAGCCGCGCCGCGCGCGCCGACGGACGATTTCGCCTGGGCCTCGCTCGTCCCCAGGTCGGCGATCAGGCGCGCCTCGATCTCCCCGCGCGCCTTGTCATGCTGGTCCGGAGCGAGCGTTCCCGACCGCAAGTCGGCTTCCAGCTCGCGCAGCTGGTCGCGATACACGGCGGCGTTCACCGCGTCGCGGGACGTGCCCGGTTGCGCCGCCCTGCGGACGAGCGGCGGCAAGACGAAAAGGAGAGCACCGGCGACCAGCAGCACGCCGAGAACGACGAAGAGGGTCATCGCGGCTCGCTGCCAGCGAGGAGCTCGGCCGCGCGCTTGCGCTCCGCGTCGCTCATTCCGGGGGCTTCCGCCTGGCGCCGGCGGCGGACGCGGCGCAGCAGCACCACGAATCCGACGGCGAGCAGCAGCATCGGCCCGAACCAGAGCAGGACGGTGGTCGCTTTGAGCGGCGGCCGGTAGAGGACGAAGTCGCCGTAGCGCTCGACCAGGAATTCGACCACTTCCGCGTCGCTTTTTCCCTGGCGCATCTTCTCGCGGACCTGGTTCCGCAGATCCTCGGCGAGCGGCGCGTTCGAATCGGCCAGGGTTTGATTCTGGCAGACCAGGCAGCGCAGCTCCTCCGCCAGGGCCATCACCCGCTTCTCGAGCACGGGATCCGCGGCCGCCGGGGCGGCTTCCTTGGACGCTGCCGGCGCCGCGAGGCACGCGAGCAGCAGCAGAGCGAGCGGCCTAAGCACGGCCCAGCTCCCGCACCAGCGGCAATACCTTCTCCTTCACGATCTCGGGAGTGAGCGGCCCGATGCGCTTGTAGCGGATCACGCCGGCCTTGTCGATGACGTAGGTCTCGGGCACGCCGTAGACGCCGTAGTCGATCCCGACCCGGCCGTCGAGGTCGAAGATCGAGAGCTTGTAGGGATCACCCATGCCTTTGAGCCAGGCGAGGCCGTCCTCGCGCCTGTCCTTGTAGTTGAGCCCGTAGATCGGCACCTCGCCGCTCGCGGCGAGGTCGAGCAGGACCGGGTGCTCCTCGCGGCAGCTGACGCACCACGAGGCCCACACATTCAGCACCCAGACCTTGCCGCGCATGTCGCGCTCGCTGAAGGTCTTCGCCGCCCGGTGCAGCTCCGGCAACTCGAAATGCGGCGCGGGCTTGCCGATGAGCGGCGAAGGCACCTCGCGCGGATCGAGCTTGAGCCCGATGCCGAGCAGCACGAGCAGCGCGACGAAAATGGCGATGGGAATGGCGAAGCGGGTCATGAAAGGCTCGACGAAGTCAGCGCGCTGGCGCGGCGGCGTATTGTTCCTGGGGACGCCTGGCCGCGAGGCGGTAGCGGCGGTCGCTCGCGGCAAGCGCGCCGCCGAGCGCCATGAGCAGGCACCCGCCCCAGATCCAGTCGATGAAGGGCTTGTGGTGCACACGCACCACCCAGGCGGTGTTGCTTACCGAGTCGCCCAGCGACACGTACAGATCGCGGGTGAAGCCGGTGTCGATCGCGGCCTCGGTCATCACGCTGTTCTGCACCTTGTAGATGCGCTTCTCGGGATAGAGCGTCGTGACGAGGCTGCCGTTCCGGGTCACCGCGATCCGGGCGCGTCCGGCGACGTAGTTGGGCCCGGTCACGTCCCTCACGCCGTCGAAGCGGAAGGTGTAGCCGCCCAGCTCCACGGTGTCGCCCGGCTCCATGCGCACGTCCTTCTCGGACTCGTAGCCCTTGACCATCGTGACCCCGACGACGAACACCGCCACGCCGAAGTGGGCGAGCAGCATGCCGTAGGTTGCGCGCGGCACGCTCTTCAGCCGCATCCACGCGCTCACTCCGCCGGAGGCGTTTTGCACTTTCTCGTAGAGCTGGACGAATCCGCTCGCCGCGACCCAGACGGCGAGCAGCAGACCCAGCGCGACCATCGCGCCCCAGCGACCCATGGCGAAAGGCAGGGCGAGCGCGGCCACGATGCTCGCCGCGAGCGCCCAGCGCAGGCGCGAGGCGAGGTCGGGGAGGCTCGCTTGCTTCCAGCGCGCAAGCGGGCCGACGCCCATGAGGAACAGCGCCGGGGCCATCAGGGGTACGAACACCGTCTCGAAGTAGGGCGGGCCGACCGAGATCTTGCCCAGTCCCGAGGCGTCGAGCGCGAGGGGGTAGAGTGTTCCGAGCAGCACCGAGCCGGCGGCCGAGGCGAAGACGACGTTGTTGGCGAGCAGCAGCGACTCGCGCGACAGCGGCTCGAAGCCGCCGCCCAGCCCGACCTTGGGCGCGCGCCACACGTACAACAGCAGGGAGCCGCCGATCACCAGCGCGAGCAGCGCGAGAATGAAGATGCCGCGCGTCGGGTCGGTCGCGAAGGCGTGCACCGAGGTGAGCACGCCCGAGCGCACCAGGAAGGTTCCGAGCAGGGACAGCGCAAAGGCGAGGATCGCGAGCAGCACCGTCCAGCTGCGGAACGCCCCGCGCTTCTCGGTGACCGCGAGCGAATGGATCAGCGCCGTTCCGGTGAGCCAGGGCATGAACGAGGCGTTTTCCACGGGATCCCAGAACCACCAGCCTCCCCAGCCGAGCTCGTAATATGCCCAGCCGCTGCCGAGCGCGATGCCGACGGTGAGAAAGCACCACGCCGCCGTGGTCCAGGGGCGCGACCAGCGCGCCCACGCCGCGTCGAGCCGGCCGCTCAGCAGCGCGGCGACGGCGAAGGCGAACGCGATCGAGAATCCCACATAGCCCATGTAGAGCATCGGCGGGTGCATCACCATGCCCGGGTCCTGCAGCAGCGGGTTCAGGTCGTGTCCGTCGGGCGGAGCCGGGAAGAGGCGCAGGAAGGGGTTCGAGGTAAACAGGATGAACAGCAGGAATCCCGCGCTCACCACGCCCATGACGCCGAGAACGCGCGCCACCATCTCCTGCGGAAGATGGCGGCTGAAGAAAGTGACGCCGCAAGTCCATACGGAAAGCATCAGCACCCACAGGAGCATCGAGCCCTCGTGCCCGCCCCACACGCCGGCCACCCGGTAGTGCAGCGGCAGCAGGGAATTGGAATTGGTGGCGACGTAGGCGACGGTGAAATCGTTGGAGACAAAGGAGGCCGTCAGGCAGGCGAAGGCGATCGCGACGAAAACGAACTGGCCGCGAGCCGCTGGCCGGGTCGCCGCCATCCAGACGGGCTCGCCGCGCGCCGCGCCGACGAGACCCAGCAGGCCTTGGGCGAGCGCGAGGCACAGGGCGAGTGCGAGAGCGATTTGTCCGAGTTCCGGGATCATTTGTTTCCGGCGCCACCCTCGACGAGGGTATGCGTCGCCTTCTCATTGATGGATTGGGCCTGCTTGATCGCGTCGGCCGCCGCGGGCGGCATGTAGTTCTCGTCGTGCTTGGCGAGCACTTCGCTCGCGTAGAAAATTCCGTCGCCGCCCAGCTTGCCCTGGGTCACCACGCCCTTGCCTTCGCGGAACAGGTCCGGAAGTATGCCGCGATACACGACCGGCACGTTCTTCGCGGTGTCGGTCACCACGAACTGGACGGTGACGCCGTCGGCCTGGCGTTTCACGCTGCCGGGCACGACCATGCCGCCGATGCGGAACGCGCGTCCCTGCGGCACCTCTTTCGCCTCGACCTGCGTGGGCGTGAAGAAAAACACCAGGTTCTCCCGGAACGCGGCGAGCACGAAGGCCGCCGCGGCACCGAGCGCCGCAAGACCGCCCGCGATCATCGCGATGCGCTTGTGTCGTGGCTTCATCGTATGCGTCCGATCGCGTTGCTCTTGCGCCGCGCGAGCAGCCCCAGCTCGACGACCATGAGGACGAGGGTCACCAGATACGAGCCCCATACATACAGCCCGTACCCGCCCATGGCGAGGAAATTTTCCCAGCTTCCCCAATTCATGCCGCCCCCCTCGCGTACTGCGCCGCCCAGTCGCTCGAGCGCTCGCGCTCCAGCATGATGCAGCGCGCGCGCAGCAGCACCGCCGCGATGCTGTAGAACCAGAACGCGAAGCTCATGACCAGCATTCCGGCGAGCATGGTCGCCGCCATGGTCGGAGCCTTGGTCAGGCTCACCGACGCGCCCTGGTGCAGCGTGTTCCACCACTTCACGGAAAAATAGATGATCGGGACGTTGACCACGCCGACGAGCGCGAGCAGCGCTCCCGCCTTGTCGGCGCGGCGCGGATCGTCGATGGCCGCCTGCAGCGCCATGAAGCCGAAGTAGAGGAACAGCAGGATCAGCTCGGAGGTGAGCCGCGCGTCCCACACCCACCACGTGCCCCAGGCGGGCTTGCCCCACAGGGAACCCGTCCACAGGGCGATGAAAGTGAACAGCGCTCCGGTCGGGGCGATCGCGCTCGCCATCATGCCCGAGAGCCGCGTGTTGAACGCGAGGCCCAGTCCCGCCCAGAAAGCCATGACCACGTAGAGGAACATCGACATCCACGCCGCCGGAACGTGGATGAAGATGATGCGGTAGGACTCGCCCTGCTGCGCGTCCGTGGGCGCGACGAAGAATCCCAGGTACAGGCCGGCGGCGCACGCAAGCACGGCGAGAGCGCCGAACCCGAGCGCGAGCCTTCCCGCGAGGGGAAAGAATGTCTGCGGCGACGAATACTTGAACCAGTTGATGCTCATTCTGGATATCGCTATTCAACCGAAATGCGCAATGCCACTGCCGCTGCCCAGGGAGCGAATGCCCCGGCGAATATCAGCATCGCGCCGAGGAGGAGAAGCTGGGCGTGCCCGCCGAGGCCGGAGGCCGCCGCTTCGGCGGCACCCGCCCCGATGATCAGCACCGGAACGTACAAGGGCAGCACCAGCAGGGACAGGAGAGTCCCTGCACCCCTCAAACCCAGCGTCAGCGCTGCGCCGATCGCACCGATCAAGCTCAGGACCGGCGTGCCCAAGGCCAAGGACAAGACCACCACCCCGAGCAACTCTTGAGAAAGGTCGAATTGTAGCGCCAAAACAGGCGAGATCAGCACCAAAGGCAGGCCCGATACCAGCCAGTGCGCAAACACCCTCGCCGCCACGACCAGCCCCAGGGGCGTGGCGCCGAGCATCATCTGCTCGAGCGTTCCGTCCGCGTGGTCGGCGGCGAACATGCGGCCCAGCGCGAGCATGGAGGCCAACAGCGCCGCCACCCACAATACGCCCGGGGCGACGGTGCGCAGCAGCTTGGGTTCCGCTCCGATTCCGAGGGGGAAGAGGCTTACCACGATCACGAAGAAGAGCACCACCGTCATGACGTCGGAACTGCGCCGCGCGGCGAGCCGCAGGTCGCGAACGATCACGCAGCGCAGCGCGGCGACCATTTCAGCTCCCCGCGAGGTCGATACGCCGCGAAATCGCGGCGCCGATGCTCGCCTCGTAGTGTGTCGTGTACATCACGCGGCCGCCGCGCGTGACGTGCCCGGCTATCAGGTCCTGCACGCAATCGATCGCTGCGGCGTCGAGGGCGGTGAAAGGCTCGTCGAGCACCCACAGCGGGCTGTCCGCACCGAGCGCAAGCCGCGCCAGCGCCACGCGCCGCCGCTGCCCCTGGGACAGCACCCGCGCGGGTAGGTTCTCGCGTCCCGCGAGACCGAGCCGCCCGAGCGCCGCGCCGATTTGTCGGTCGTCGGCGACAATGCCCGCCAGAGCGCAGGCAACGCCCAGATTCTCCACGGCAGTCAGGTCATCCTTCAGCGCATTGGCGTGGCCGATGTAGAGCAGCCGGGCCCAGAACTCCTCCTTGAGCATGCGGACGTTCTCGCCTCCCCAGCGGATCTCGCCGCGGTCGGGCTCGAGGAGACCGCAGGCGATGCGCAGGAGGCTGGTCTTGCCGGAGCCGTTGGGGCCGCCGATACGCAGGAGCTCGCCTCCCTTCAGGGCGAAGCTCAGACCCTCGAACAGCGTGCGCTCGCCGCGCGTGCAGCGCAGGTCGACCGCCTCGAGCGCTTTTTCCACCGCGGCGGCTAGGCGGCCGCCAGCTCCGCCTTGACCTCGGCGAGCAGGCGCTCGGCGTCGCTGCCGCGCACGCGGGTGATGTCGTCCTGATATTTGAGAAGCGTGCCGAGCGTGTCGTTGACGGTCTGCGGGTCGAGCGTCATTTTGTCGAGGGCGACCAGCGCTTTCGACCAGTCGATCGTCTCGGCGACGCCGGGCAGCTTGAACAGGTCCATCTTGCGCAGGCGCTGGACGAAGGCCACCACTTCGCGCGAAAGCCTTTCGGACGCTTCCGGCGCCTTGCGCTTGAGAATATCCAGTTCGCGGGCGGCATCGGGATAGTCCACCCAGTGATAGAAGCAGCGCCGCTTGATGGCGTCGTGGATCTCGCGCGTGCGGTTGGAGGTGAGCACGACGATCGGCGGCTCCTTCGCCTTGACCGTGCCGATCTCCGGAATCGTCACCTGGAAATCCGAGAGCACCTCGAGCAGATACGCCTCGAACGGCTCGTCGGTGCGGTCGAGCTCGTCGATCAGGAGCACGGGCGCGGCGCCCAGGTCACCTTCGAGCGCCTGCAGGATCGGCCGGCGGATGAGGAACTTCTCGGAAAAGATGTCCTGCGACAGCGCCTCGCGCGCGTGGGTGCCTTCGGCCTCCGCCAGGCGGATCTCGATCATCTGGCGCGAGTAGTTCCACTCGTATACGGCGGAGGCGATATCCAGGCCTTCGTAGCACTGCAGGCGCACCAGCGTCCGGCCCAGGCCGCCGGCGAGGACCTTGGCGATCTCCGTCTTGCCGACCCCGGCCTCGCCTTCGAGAAACAGCGGCCGCTTCATCTTGAGCGCGAGGAAGACCGCGGTGGCGAGGCTGCGCTCGGCGACGTAGTCGGCGCGCGCGAGAAGTGCGAGGGTGTCGTCGATCGACTTGGGGAGCGAGGTCATGCGTCAATTATGCCATCCAATCGACTGGGTGCCTTTCTTCAAGAGTAGGGGAGCACGAGGGGAGTATCCCCTCGTGTCGTTCGTGCGAACAAAAAACCCTCCCCCAATTGGATTGGGGGAGGGCCGGTCGGGATCCCCTCGAGGAGATCAGCCCTCGATCGGGTCCGGAAGAGTTTGATCCCCGACCGTTCACGCCGCCGCGAGGGCGGCACGCAGGCCCCGGGAACCGGGGACTCCCGGATGTTCTTATTTGACCGCTGCTTCGACCGCGCGCCGCGCCATCACCGTGATCAGGTGCGCCCGGTAGTCCGCTTTGGCGTGCAGGTCCGAATTGAGTCCTTTCTCGGGTACGCTGATGTTCGCGACCGATTCGGGCGCGAACTTCGACGCGAGCGCCTTCTCCATCGGCGCCACGCGGAAAACGCCCGGGCCTGCGCCGGTGACGGCGACGCGCACTCCCGAGCCGAAGTCGGCGACGAGCACGCCGACGATGGCGTAGCGCGAAGCCGGGTTCTTGAACTTCATGTACGCGGCCCGCTTCGGGATGGGGAAGGAGACCTGCTCGATGATCTCGCCCTTGCCGAGCGCGGTCTCGTACATGCCCTTGAAGAAATCGTCGGCGGCGATCTTGCGCTTGTTGGTGACGATGGTGGCGCCCAGGCCCAGCGCGCCGGCCGGATAGTCGGCCGCCGGGTCGTTGTTGGCCAGCGACCCTCCGATCGTGCCCATGTTGCGCACCATGCGGTCGCCGATGCCGCCGGCGAGCGCAGCAAGCGCCGGGATCGCCTTCCTGACTTCGGACGAGGCGGCGACTTCCGCGTGACGGGTCATCGCGCCGATGGTCACGGCCTTGCCGTCCACCTTGATCCCCGAAAGGCCCTTGATCGACCCGAGATCGACGACGCTGGACGGCTTGGAGAGCCGCAGCTTCATCGCCGCGATCAGGCTTTGCCCTCCGGCGAGCAGCTTGGCGTCGGAGTCCTTGGCGATGATCTTCGCCGCGTCGTCGACCGATTTGACCTTCTGATATTCGAATGCGTACATTTTTTCGTCTCCTCAAGCGGCTTTCTTCAGATCGCGGCACACCCGCCAGATCCGCTGCGGCGTCGCGGGCATCGCGATGTCTTGCGTGCCGAGGGCGTCGGTAAGCGCATTCATCACCGCGGCGGGGGCGCCGATCGCACCCGCCTCGCCGCAGCCCTTCACGCCGAGCGGATTGTGCGTGCACGGCGTCTCCTTGGTGCCGACCTTGAACGTCGGCACGTCGTCGGCGCGCGGCATGCAATAGTCGAGCAAGGAGCCGGTGACCAGCTGCCCCGACTCGCCGTCGTAGTGGCAGCCTTCGGTCAACGCCTGGCCGATCCCCTGCGTGAGCCCGCCGTGAACCTGTCCCTCGACGATCATCGGGTTGATGATCTTGCCGAAGTCGTCGATCGCGGTGAAGTTCACGATCTTGACGTTGCCGGTGTCGGGATCGACCTCGACCTCGCAGATGT
This sequence comes from Burkholderiales bacterium, assembly GCA_035519135.1. Taxonomy (GTDB): domain Bacteria; phylum Pseudomonadota; class Gammaproteobacteria; order Burkholderiales; family SG8-39; genus VBDM01. The sequence goes on from DATIWX010000100.1 coordinate 21,895, forward strand.
GGCTGCCCGCGGGGAAGGTGAAGTTGGCCGGGTCGTAGAAGGCGTTTTCGTTGAGTCCCGGCTCGAGCTTGTCGAGGGGGTAGTTGTGCGGCACGTAGGCCGCGAGCGACACCTCGGCGAAGGCCTTCTTCTTGTCGGTGCCCTTGACTACGAAGGCGCCATCCCTGAACTCGATGTCGGCCTCGGCCGCCTCCATCAGGTGTGCGGCGATCTTCCTGCCCTTGGCGATGACCTTGTCCACGGCTTTCACGATGGCGGTCCCGCCTACGGCGATGGAACGCGAGCCGTAGGTGCCCATGCCGAAGAGGATCTTGCTCGTATCGCCGTGCACGATATCGACGTCCTCGATCGGAATGCCGAGCCGGTCCGCCACCACCTGCGCGAACGTGGTCTCGTGCCCCTGGCCGTGCGCGTGCGAGCCGGTGAACACGGTGACCTTGCCGGTGGGGTGCACCCGGACCTCGCCTGCTTCGAACAGGCCCGCTCGCGCGCCCAACGCGCCGGCGACGTTGGAAGGCGCGATGCCGCAGGCCTCGATGTAGCAGGCGTAGCCCAGGCCGCGCAGCTTGCCGCGTTTCGCGGCTTCGGCTTTGCGCGCCGGAAAGCCGGCGACGTCGGCGACCTTGAGGGCCTCGACCAGCGTGGCGTCGTAGTTGCCGGTGTCGTAGAGCAGCGCGACCGGCGTCTGGTAGGGGAAGCTCGTGATGAAATTGCGCCGGCGGATCTCGGCGGGGTTCATCTTCATCTCGCGCGCCGCGGTCTCGACCAGGCGCTCGACGACGTAGGTCGCCTCCGGCCGCCCGGCGCCGCGATAGGCGTCGACCGGCGCGGTGTTGGTGAACACCGCGGTCACTTCGCAGTAGATCACCGGCGTCGTGTATTGCCCCGCGAGCAGGGTCGCGTAGAGGATGGTCGGGATGCACGAGGCGAACGTGGAGAGATACGCTCCCATGTTCGCGGTCGTCGTCACGCGCATGGCGAGGAACTTGCCGCTCTTGTCCATGGCGAGCTCGGCCCTGGTCACGTGATCGCGGCCGTGCGCATCCGACTGGAACGACTCGCTGCGCTCGGCGGTCCACTTCACCGGGCGGTTGATCTGCTTCGACGCCCAGGTGCACACCACGTCCTCGGCATACAGGTAGATCTTCGAGCCGAAACCGCCGCCGACGTCGGGCGCCACCACGCGCACCTTGTGCTCGGGCAGGCCGAGCACGAAAGCGGTCATCAGCAGGCGCTCGACGTGGGGGTTCTGGCTGGCGACGTACAGGGTGTAGCTGTCGTCGGCGCGCGAGTAGCTCGCATTCGCCGCGCGCGGCTCGATCGCGTTGGGGACGAGGCGGTTGTTGAGGAACTCGAGGGTGGTGACGTGCGCCGCGCCCGCGAAGGCCTTGTCGACCGCGGCCTTGTCCCCCAGCCCCCACACGTAGCAGGTGTTGTCCGGCGCGATGTCGTGCACGACGGCCGCGCCCTTCTTGCGCGCATCGCTCGCGCGCACCACCGCCGGCAGCTCCTCGTAGTCGACCTTAACCAGCTCGGCGGCGTCGCGCGCCTGCTGATAGCTCTCCGCGATGACCACGGCGACGTGGTCGCCGACGTAGCGCGCCTTGCCCTGGGCGAGGCAGGGATGCGGCGGCTCTTTCATCGGCTGCCCGTTGACGTCGGTGATCAGCCAGCCGCAGGGCAGGCCGTTCACCTTCGCCGCCGCCAGGTCGTCGCCCGTGAAGATGGCGACGACGCCGGGCGCCTTGAGCGCCTTGTCCTTCTTGATCGACCTGATCGTGGCGTGCGCGTGCGGCGAGCGCACGAAGCACGCGTAGGTCTGGTGGGGCATCGACACGTCGTCGGTGTAATTACCGGCGCCGATGAGAAAGCGGTAGTCCTCTTTGCGCTTGACCGCAGCGCCGATATAGGGGGTCGCCATGTCAGGTCCTCATCGTCTGTGAGGCGGCCTTGATCGCCTTCACGATGTTGTGATAGCCCGTGCAGCGGCACAGATTGCCGTCGAGCTGCTCGCGGATCTGCTCCTCGGTCGGGTTGGGGAAGTTCTTCACCAGGTCGATGGCGCTCATCACCATCCCGGGAGTGCAGAAGCCGCACTGCAGGCCGTGGTGCTGTCGGAACGCCTCCTGCATCGGGTGCAGCGTGCCGTCGGCCTTGGCGATGCCCTCGATGGTGACGATGTCGGCGCCCTCGGCCTGCATCGCGAGCATGTTGCAGGATTTCACGGCGCGGCCGTTCATATGGATGGTGCAGGCGCCGCACTGCGCGGTATCGCAGCCGACGTGGGTGCCCGTCAGCCGCAGGTGATCGCGGATGAAGCTGACGAGCAGTGTGCGCTCCTCGACTTCGCCGCTCGCCGGTTTGCCGTTGACGGTCATCGAGACCTTGACGGTCATGGTTTCACTCCTTCGCTTGATGTTGAATTTCTTGTTGGAGGCACTGAATTCTTGACGAAAAATTCTCCTTGACTGCGAATTCTGTCGAGGGATTTGTTGCGATGGATGCCCCGGGAAAATGCTAGACCATGCGCGCGCCGCAATCAACCACAAGCTTGATTGTTTCGCGCCTTGACCCAACCTTAAGGGAGGTCTACGCTATCGCGTTCAAGCGTCTGTTACGATTCAACAATATCTTCCGAGCAAGGAAATCCCGTGGACAGCGTCGATCTGGAAGTGGTGCGCAGCGCGTTGAAATGGGCTGAATCCGGCCACCGCGCAACCTTGGGCACCGTGGTGCATACCTGGGGCTCGGCGCCGCGTCCGGTGGGCGCCATGCTGGTGATCCGCGACGACGGCCAGGTGATGGGCTCGGTTTCCGGCGGCTGCGTCGAGGACGACCTGATCGACAAGGTCAAGAGCAAGGCGATCGCAGCGACCCGGCCCGAGGTCACCACCTACGGCGTGACCCTGGAACAGGCGACGCGCTTCGGGCTCCCCTGCGGCGGTACGCTGCAGATCGTGCTCGAGCCCGTCACGCCGGAATCCAAGCTCAAGGAGTTGCTCGGGATCATCGAGCGGCACGAGCTTTCGGCGCGTTTCCTCGACATGGAGACGGGCAAGGTGCGCATCGAGCCGGGCAAATGGTCGGACCTGCTCGAGTTCGACGGCAAGGTGCTGAAGACGGTGCACGGCCCGCGCTGGCGCCTGCTCCTGATCGGGGCGGGGCAGGTGTCCCGCTATCTGGCGCAGATGGCGCAGGCGCTCGACTATCACGTGACGGTGTGTGATCCGCGCGAGGAATACGCCGACGGCTGGGATTTCGGCGCGGTCCCGATCAACCGCGGTTATCCCGACGACGTGGTGGTGCAGATGAACTTCGACGCGCACAGCGCGGTGGTGGCCCTGACGCACGATCCCAAGCTCGACGACGCGGCGCTGCTGGAAGCACTGAAGTCCCCCGCGTTCTACGTCGGCGCGCTCGGCTCGCAGAAGAACAACGACGCGCGGCGCAAGCGCCTTGCCGGCTTCGACCTCGCGCCTTCCGAGATCGCGCGCCTGCGCGGGCCGGTCGGCCTCAAGATCGGGTCGAAGACACCTCCGGAAATCGCGATCGCGATCCTCGCGGAGTTGACCGCCGTGCGGCGCGGGGTGCAGATCCCAGAAACCATCGAGCCACCCAAGGTGAACGTCTCCGCGGGCTGCGCCGTTCCCCAGAGCTAGCCGTCGTTTCGCCCCTTTTCGGGGGATTCATGGCCGCAAACATCCGCGGTGTTCTGCTGGCGGCGGGTTACTCGACGCGTTTCGGCTCGAACAAGCTGCTGCAGCCGCTGCCTCCGGGTTCGCCGCAAGCGGGGGTGCCGATCGCGCTGGCCGCCGCCCGCCACCTGATCGACGCCCTCCCTGAATCCATCGCCGTGGTCCGGCCCAGGGCGCAACGGCTCGGCAAGATGCTGCGCGATGCCGGCTACAGGACCATCGTGTGCAAGGACGCGGCCGAGGGCATGGGCGTGAGCCTTGCGGCGGGCGTGCGCGCCGCGGCCGATGCCGGCGGCTGGGTGATCGCCCTCGCCGACATGCCTTTCGTCCGGCCGGACACGATCCGAGCCGTCGCCGCGGCGCTGGCCGAGGGCGCGGCCATCGCGGCTCCCGCATACCGCGGCGAGCGCGGCCATCCGGTGGGTTTCGCGCGGCGCTTCCTCGACGACCTCTGCGCGTTGCGCGGCGACGCCGGCGCGCGCGACATTCTCAAGCGGCACCCCGACTGGATCACGCTCCACGAGGTCGACGATCCCGGGGTGCTGCGCGATATCGACCGGCCTTCCGACCTCGAGCCCGGGCAGGGCTAGAGCGCACCCAGCCCGATCTGCGGGTGCGGGCGCTCGATCGAATCGGGTCCGAAGGTCTTCGCGAACCATTTGCGCGTCGCGCGCGCGATCCGCGCCGCAAGGCGCGGGCGCGGTAGCGGCTCGAAAAGGACGATATCGCTCTGCTCTTGTGCGTGGATGAGAGCGAGCCCGCCGCGGTCGAGCGTGAGCGCGTCGTTGGCCGAGAGGAAGTGATCCTCGAAGTCCCGGTCCTGGGTGATCCACAGCTCTCCGCGGATGCACTCGACCCGGGCGCCGGTGGGGTCGTAGACGCGGATGACCTCGCGGGGCGCGAGGTGAAGCTCGACGCGGTTGAAACCGATGTTCATGTCCGTTTCCTTCCTAGGTGACGTACTGGGCGACGCCGTTGCCGAAAGACCAGTTCTCCTTCTTCACTTCGACGAGGTTGATGAGCACATCCTCGATGCGCACCCCCAGCTCGGCGTTGAGACGCTCGGCGAGGCGTTTGTACAGCGCCTTTTTCTTCTCCAGCGTGCGACCCTCGGAGATCGTCATCTGGATGACGATGATCCCGTCGCTGCGCGCGATGCCGAGATAGCCAGGGTCGTAGAGCAGGCTGCCCCTGTCGTGCTCGGTGAGGACCTGGAAGCGATCACCCTGCGGCACGTCGATGGTCTCGACCATGGTCTCGTAGACGATTCGTCCGACTTTCTCGCCGAAGGCGGGCTTGCCTTTCATGAGGGAGATGCGCACTAGCGGCACGACGCTCTCCGGGCTGGCTTGATCTCCATTGGGCTTCCTTCACAATGTAATGCCGTTTGCGAATGGGAGTATCCTGCGGACTTCCAGTGTGCTCAAACGATCTTTGTTCATATTTAGCATGAGAAAAATGAATGCTTAGGGGCGCCCGCGACCTGCCCTCGCTGGACCTCCTGAAGGGTTTCGAAGCGGCTGCCCGCAACCTCTCTTTCACCAAGGCGGCCGCCGAGCTGTTCGTCACCCAGTCGGCGGTCAGCCGTCAGATCCAGACGCTCGAGGAGCAGCTGGGCGTGGCGCTGTTCCGCCGCACCCACCGCGAGTTGCGGCTCACCGAGGAGGGCCAGACGCTGTACAAGACCTCCGCCGAGGTGCTGCGCCTGCTGCGCGACGTTGCAGGGCGGCTGAGCGCTCGCCCGGGCATGCTCACCGTCACCACCACGGCGTCCTTCGCCGCGCTCTGGCTGGTGCCGCGCCTGAACGATTTCCGCCGGCTGCATCCGGGCATCGACATGCGGCTCGACGCGAGCAACGAAATCCAGGACCTCGAGCGCGAAGGCATAGACCTCGCCATACGCTACTGCACCCCGAAAACGGCGGGCGCCGGCGCCACGCGGCTCTTCGGGGAGCTCGTGTTCCCGGTGTGCTCGAGGATGCTGCTCGCCGGGAAGAAGCTCGGCTCGCCCAGGGACCTTTCCGGCCAGGTGCTGCTGCACTACGACGATCCCTACCGCCGCTATCCCTGGCTCAGCTGGGAGGTCTGGTTCGAGCTGACCCAGACGCAGGGCGTGAAGCCCGCCGGCATGCTGCGCTTCTCGCACTACGATCAGCTGATGCAGGCGGCGATCGAGGGGCACGGCATCGCGCTTGGGCGCAGTCGCTTCGTCGCCCGGTGGGTGAAGCAGGGCAAGCTGGTCCTGCCGTTCGGCAAACGCTACATGTGCACGCCTTCCGATTCGCGCGCCTACTTTCTGGTGCCGTCGCCGCGCTCGGCGGGGCGCGCCGAGGTCGGCAAGTTCGCTCAATGGCTGCGGCAGCGGGCGCTGGCCGAGGACGAGGAGGCCCAATGACCGAGCCGATCCGATACCGCATCGTCCCCGAGCAACCCGAAGCGCATCTCTACCGCGTGAGCTGCACGGTCGCCGAGCCCGATTCCTCAGGGCAGGAATTCGCGCTCCCCGCCTGGATCCCGGGCAGCTACATGATCCGCGAGTTCGCGCGCCACATCGTGTCGATCCGCGCAGAGAGCCGCGGCAGGCCCGTCGCGGTAGACAAGCTCGACAAGCACAGCTGGCGGGTACGGCCGGTCGACGGTCCGGTCACCGTCGTCTGCGAGGTCTACGCCGGGGATTTGTCGGTGCGCGGAGCCTATCTCGACACGCAGCAGGCTTTTTTCAACGGGGCGAGCGTGTTCCTGCGGCCGCGTGGACACGAGAGCGCGGCGTGCGAGCTCGAGATACTGCGGCCCAGGGGCGCGCGCTACCGCGGCTGGATCGTCGCGACCGCGATGACCCGAAACGGGGCGAAGCTCCACGGCTTCGGCGCCTATCGCGCATCGGACTACGACGAGCTGATCGATCATCCGGTCGCGATGGGAGGACTCACGCTCGCGAGCTTCCGTGCCTGCGGAGTGCCGCACGATGTCGCGATCACCGGGCGCCACCGCGCGGACGTGGCGAGGCTGGCGCGCGACCTCAAGCGGCTGTGCGAGTGGCACATCCGCTTCTGGAACGAATCGCCGACTTCGCGGCTCAGCGGCGTGGCCGCGCCCATGAAGCGCTACCTGTTCCTGATCTCCGCCCTCGGCGAGGGCTACGGGGGCCTGGAGCATCGCGCCTCGACCGCGCTCCTGTGCTCGCGCGACGATCTTCCGCGGCGGGGCGAAGCGCTGGGCGAGCGCTACCGGACTTTCCTGGGCCTCGCCAGCCACGAGTACTTCCACACCTGGAACGTGAAGCGCATCAAGCCGGCCGCGTTCACGCCCTACGATCTGGACCGCGAGAGCTACACGTCGCTGCTGTGGGCTTTCGAGGGCATGACCTCCTACTACGACGACCTCGCGCTGGTGCGCAGCGGCCTGATCGGGAGGAAGGACTATCTCGAGCTGCTCGGGCGGGCGATCACCGCCCATCTGCGCGCGCCGGGCCGCCGCAGGCAAACGCTCGCCGCGGCGAGCTTCGACGCCTGGATCAAGTACTACCGGCCGGACGAGAACTCGCCCAACGCGACGGTCAGCTACTACGGCAAGGGGAGCCTGGTCGCGCTGTGCCTGGACCTGCTGATACGCGACCGGACGCGCGGAAGGAAGTCGCTCGACGACGTCATGCGCGCGCTGTGGCGGCGACATGGCATGACCGGGGTCGGCGTCGAAGAGGACGGCATCGAACGCCTGGCCGAAGAAGTCACGGGCCTCAAGCTGGGGAGGGTATTCGATGACTGGCTGCGTTCGACGCGCGAGCTGCCGCTGCGGGCGCTGCTCGCGAAGCACGGAGTCGACATGGTGCTGCGCCCGGCCGAGTCGTCCTCGGACAAGGGTGGGCGAGCCGCGGGCTCGAAGACCGCGGCGGGGCTGGCGATGCTGGGCGCGGCGGCGCGCGCGAGCGGCGAAGATACCGTCCTTACGCACGTGCTCGACGGCGGTGCCGCACAGGAAGCGGGATTGGCCGCGGGAGACGCGATCGTGGCGGTGGACGGGCTGCGTCCGGGCCGTGCCGGCCTGGACTCGGTGCTGGCGAAGCGCCGTCCGGGAGAGCGCGTTGCGATCCATGCCTTCCGCCGCGACGAATTGCTCGAGGTCGAAGCGCGTCTGAAGCCGGCTCCGGCGGACACCTGCGTGCTGTGCGAATTGCCGGGCGCGAAGGCGCGCGCGCTCGGACGCTGGCTCGAGGACTGAGCACCCCCGCCCCCGAGCGGGTCGTTGCGCTTCCCTAGACGGCGACCTGCGGCATGATCGTCTTTGCGAAACGCGAGTGCGGATCGTGCTCCTTGGGAGCGGGCACGAGGTTGATCGGGCTCGCCGCAGTGAATCGGCGCGTCGTCAACCAGTGCTCGTGCATCTGGCCCCACGGGTTGAGCCAGTAGTCGTACACCTGTCCACCGGGTACGTGGTAGCCGACCCCGCGCAGGTGCTCGTACTTGCCCAAGCGCTTCAGATGGTTGTGGCCGATGAAGAGGTCGTCGATGTCCTGCACCTCGAACGACAGGTGCTGGAGACCCGGCGTGGGGCTGTGGTACAAATTGAGGACGTGATGGTCAACCGGCTCGCTGCCGCGATCGACGCGGTTGAATGACCCCACGACGTTCGATCTGTCGCCCACGTAGAACTCGTCGGTGCACAACAGCCCGAACGTCTGTCGGAACCAGCCGAGCGTTTCCTTGAGACGCGGCGTGGCCAGCACGGCATGCGAGAGCCGCCTTACTCGCGATGGTCCGAATTGGAACCGTCGCGGCTCACCGACCGTCTCCAGCACTTCGGCGCTCCAACGCAAGGGGCGGTCGCCCACCGGAACGCGCGGCAGCTCGGCGATGCCGTGGACCACGTCGATCGGGAAAGCGCTGAACGGATCGCGCAGGCGAACCCGCTTGCCGCCGCCGGGCTCGTCGATATGCTCGATGCCCGATGCGCCCGGCAGCGTTGCGAGGGCCTTGAGATCCTCCTCGCTGTTCGCACGGTAGCTGATGCCGACGAACCCGGGCGCGCCGCGCTCGGTCACGTGAATGTGGTGCGCGGGATCCGTGCCGCGCATGTAGAGCGCGGTCGCGGTCCGCGCCGACCGGAACATTCCGAACTCGGTGAGAAACTCCTCCATCGCGTCGAGGTCGGGCGCGCGCAGCCGCCCGTAGGCGATGTCGGCGATCTTGATTCCTGCCTGGTTCATTTGGCCGGATTGTAAGACAATTTTTCGACACGCGTGCGCCGCGTATCGTGGCGGCCGCGCGCGTGCCGATCGGCGCCGGGACTCGTAGACCCGAGCGGCTGCTATAGAATTGCGCCTAGAGCGACAAGAAAATACTTTTGATGAACGCTCCTGATCGCCCGCTTGCAATCGAATACGCCGACGTCGCCGCCGCGGCCGAGCGGCTCGCCGGCCACGCGCACCGCACGCCGGTGCTCACCTCGCACACCGTGAACGAACGCACCGGTGCCGAGGTGTTCTTCAAGTGCGAGAACCTCCAGCGCATCGGCGCCTTCAAGTTCCGCGGCGCGTTCAACGCGCTGTCGCAGCTGTCCTCCGCGGAGCGCGAGCGCGGTGTGCTGTCCTTCTCCTCGGGGAACCACGCGCAGGCGGTGGCGCTCGCGGGGAAGCTCCTCGGCATCCGCGTCACCATCGTGATGCCCTCGGACGCCCCGGCCGTCAAGATCGAGGCGACCCGCGGCTACGGCGCGGAGGTCGTGCTCAACGACAAACGCAAGGAAACGCGCGAGGAAGTCGCCGAGCGGATCGTGCGCGAGCGGGGCCTCACCATGATCCCGCCTTTCGACAATCCGCAGGTGATCGCGGGGCAGGGCACGGCGGCGAAGGAATTGATCGAGGATGCGGGGCAGCTGGACTATCTTTTCGTTCCGGTGAGCGGAGGCGGCCTCATTTCGGGTTGCGCGGTCGCCGCATCGCACCTCTCGCCCGGCTGCAAGGTGATCGGCGTGGAGCCCGAGGCGGGCGACGACGCCACGCGCTCGTTCAGGACCAAGACGCTGCAGAGTTGCTACAACCCCGACACCATCGCCGACGGCGCGCGCACGCACTCTCTGGGAAAGCTCACCTTTCCCCTGATCCTGCGCTACGTGCACGACATGGTGACGGTGAGCGACCCGGAGCTCGCACGCGCCATGCTGTATCTATGGGAGCGCATGAAGATCATCGTCGAGCCCACCGGCGCGCTCGGCGCCGCGGGTCTCTTCGAGCGCGGGCTTCCGGTCGCGGGAAAGCGCGTCGGCGTGATCCTCTCGGGCGGCAACGCCGATTTCAAGCTGGTCGCGAAGTACTTCTGACGTTCCAGATCTGCCAGCGCTCCTTTCCGGCGAAGATCGGAATGGAGTCGCGGACCGCGGCATCCGAGGTTTGCTCGAAATCCGCGCCGAGCAATGCCTCGAGCTCCCGCGGCTTGAGCCCGAAAGGCGGGCCGCGCTCGCCTTCCTCGAAGAAGAAGAACCCTGCGAGCCTGCCCCGGGCTCCGAGCAGCTCGAGCGCGCGCCGCACGTAGCGCGGCCGCAGCGGCCGCGGCAGCGAGCACAGGAACGCCCTCTCGTAGATCAGGTCGAACGGTGCGCCGAGATCGGACTCGAAGAAGTCGGCGAGCCGCACCCGCAGCGACAGAGCCCCCAGGATCTCCTGTGCCCGCTCCACCGCGGCGGGGGCGAAATCCACCGCGAGCACGTCGTGTCCCGCCTCGGCGAAGGCGCGCACCTCGTAACCCGAGCCGCAACCCGGGATCAGGACGCGCCGTCCGCGCGGTTCCGTCTTCAAGAACTGCGCCAGGAGCGAGGGGACGCCGCCCGCGTCCCAGGGCGTGAAGTTCTCGCGAAAGCGTTTTTCCCAGAACTCGGGTTTCGCTGCGTCCTGCTTCGGCATCGCGCTCGGTTGTCGGAGTTGCTCCGCACATTCTACGGGGGCGGTAACATCTTGTTGCAATATAGGGTTGCGGGACATGGGGCGGTTACATTTGTCTGGTGTAATCGCTGCGGACGCGCCAGACGGGAGGGGCGTTCCCTTGCTTTTTGCGAACAGAAAGAAAATGGAGCTCGGGCCTCTGCTGATCGAAAAACCGGAACAAGCTCGCCGGTCGCTGCGCGGCGCCTGGGTGGTGATTCTCGTCCTGATCCTCGCCGCGGCCGGGGCGGCGGTGTACTTCTTTCAACCGGGCGAGTCCCCGCAGCGGCAAACGGCCCGGCGCTTCGATCCCTCGCGCCCCACGCCCGTCGTCGTGGCCTCCGTCAGGACCGGCGACATCAATATCTACCTCAGCGGACTGGGCACGGTCACTCCCCTCAGGACGGTGACCGTGAGGAGCCGGGTCGACGGGGAGCTCGTCCGGGTCGCTTTCACCGAAGGCCAGGTCGTGAAGGCGGGAGACGTGCTCGCCGAGATCGACCCCAGGGCTTATCAGGCGCAACTCGCCCAGGCCGAGGGCCAGATGGCGCGCGACCAGGCGCTGCTCGCGAACGCACGCATCGACCTCGAGCGCTACCGCGGCCTGTACGCGCAGGACTCGATCGCCAAGCAGCAGGTCGACACCCAGGAAGCGCTGGTGCGCCAGTACGAGGGCACGGTGAAATTCGACCAGGGCCAGATGGACAACGCGAAGCTCCAGCTCGTCTATTCCACCATCACGGCGCCGGTCGGCGGGCGCCTCGGCCTGCGCCTCGTCGATCCGGGAAACATCGTCCGGGCGAGCGATGCCAACGGCCTGGTCGTCATCACCCAGCTGCAGCCGATCGCCGCGTTGTTTACCATTCCGCAGGACAGCCTGCCCGAGGTGCTCAAGCGACTGCGTGCCGGTGTGCCTCTTCCCGTGGAGGCCTACGACCGCGAGCAGAAAGCCAGGCTCGCCACCGGCAAGCTGCTCACCGTCGACAATCAGATCGACCCGACCACGGGGACGATCAAGCTGAAAGCCCAGTTCCCGAACGAGGACGGCAATCTCTTCCCCAACCAGTTCGTCAACGTGCGCCTGCAGCTCGACACGCTTCGCGGCGCGACTCTCGTTCCGGCTCCGGCGGTGCAGCGCGGTGCACAGGGGACCTTTGTCTATGTCCTCAAGGACGACCGCACCGTCGCCCTGCGCCCGGTCAAGACCGGGGCGAGCGAAGGCGGAAACGTGGTGATCGAATCAGGCCTTGCGACCGGCGAGACCGTCGTCGTCGACGGCAGCGACCGCCTGCGCGACGGCGCCAAGGCGGAGGTTCCCGACGCGGCGAGCCGCGCTGCCGCCGCGGAGGGCCGGCAGAAGAGCGGCAAGGGCGGACAGCGCCGCAAGAGCGGCGAGTGACGGCGGCAACGCGATGAATCCCTCGCGGCCGTTCATCGAGAGGCCGGTGGCGACGTCGCTGCTCATGGCGGCTCTGCTTCTCGCGGGCACGATCGCCTATCGCCTGCTTCCGCTGTCCGCGCTGCCGGAAGTCGACTACCCGACCATCCAGGTAGTCACTTTCTATCCGGGCGCGAGTCCCGACGTGATGACCTCGTCGGTGACCGCGCCGCTCGAGCGCCAGTTCGGCCAGATGCCGGGGCTGAAGCAGATGTCCTCGACCAGCTCGGGTGGCGCCTCGGTGGTCACGCTCCAGTTCGGGCTGGAGCTTTCGCTGGACGTGGCCGAGCAGGAAGTCCAGGCGGCGATCAACGCCGGGTCGAATTTTCTCCCGCAGGATCTGCCCGCGCCGCCGGTATACAGCAAGGTCAACCCCGCGGACGCGCCCATCCTCACGCTCGGCATCGGCTCGAGAACCATGCCGCTGCCGGAGGTGCAGAACCTCGTCGACACCCGCCTCGCGCAGAAGATCTCGCAATTGCCCGGGGTGGGACTGGTGACGCTCTCGGGCGGCCAGCGGCCGGCCGTGCGCGTGCAGGTGAACCCGCGTGCGCTCGCCGCCAACGGCCTCGGCCTGGAGGACGTGCGCACGGCGATCGCCTCCGCCAACGTGAACCAGGCGAAGGGCGGGTTCGACGGGCCGAGCCGCGCCTATACCATCGACGCCAACGACCAGCTGCGCTCCGCCGCGGAATACCGGGGCGTGATCGTCGCCTACAGGAACGGCGCCCCGCTCCGGCTATCGGACGTGGCCGACGTGATCGAGGACGCGGAGAACGTGCGCCTCGCCGCGTGGATGAACGAGGCGCCCGCGGTGATCCTCAACATCCAGCGCCAGCCCGGAGCGAACGTCATCGAAGTGGTCGACCGGGTGAAGCGCCTGCTGCCGCAGCTGACCGCCTCGCTTCCCGCGGGGGTCGAGGTGGCGACGCTCACCGACCGCACCGTCACCATCCGCGCCTCGGTCAAGGACGTGCAGTTCGAGCTGATCCTCGCCATCGCGCTGGTGGTGATGGTGATATTCCTCTTCCTGCGCACCGCCGCCGGCACGATCATTCCCAGCGTCGCCGTGCCCCTGTCCCTGGTGGGCACCTTCGGGGTGATGTATTTCGCCGGGTTCAGCATCAACAATCTCACCCTGATGGCGCTCACCATCGCCACGGGATTCGTGGTCGACGATGCCATCGTGATGATCGAGAACATCGCGCGCTACATCGAGGAAGGCGAGCCGCCTCTCCGGGCTGCGTTGAAGGGGGCCGAGCAAATAGGATTCACCATCATCTCGCTGACGTTCTCGCTCATCGCCGTGCTGATCCCGCTGCTCTTCATGGGCGAGGTCGTCGGGCGCCTGTTCCGCGAGTTCGCGATCACCCTGGCGGTCGCTATCCTGATCTCGGCGGTGGTCTCGCTCACCCTCACGCCGATGATGTGCGCCAAGCTGCTGCGGCGGACGCCGCCCTCCGAGCAGGGCGCGTTCTACCGCGCGACCGGCCGCTGGTTCGACGAGGTGATCGGGCGATACGGCGAGATGCTCAACTGGGTGCTCGACCGGCAGACCGCGACCCTGTGGGTGTTTGCCGGCACGCTTGTGCTCACCGTCATCCTGTACGTCTTCATCCCGAAGGGATTCTTTCCCCTGCAGGACACCGGGGTCATACAGGGCGTCTCGGAGGCGCCGCAATCGATTTCGTTTGCGGCCATGGCCGAGCGCCAGCAGGCGCTGGCGCAGGCGATCCTCGAGGACCCCGCGGTGGAGAGCCTCTCGTCCTTCATCGGCGTGGACGGGACCAACACCACGCTGAACAGCGGCCGGGTGCTGATCAACCTCAAGCCGAAGGCGCAGCGCAGCGGGGTCGCGACGGTGATCCGGCGCCTGCAGGCCAGGCTCGCGCGGGTCGAAGGCATCGCCCTCTACATGCAGCCCGTCCAGGACCTCACCATCGAGGACCGGGTGAGCCGCACGCAGTACCAGTTCACGCTCGAGTCGGCCAATCCGGACGAGCTGTCGGAGTGGGCGCACCGCCTCGCGTCGCGGCTGTCCGAGCTGCCCCAGCTCGCCGACGTCGCGAGCGATCTGCAGGACCAGGGACTGCAGGCGTTTCTCTCGATCGACCGCAACACGGCGGGACGGCTGGGCATCACCCCCGCGGCGATCGACGTCGCGCTCTACAACGCCTTCGGCCAGCGCCTGGTGTCGACGATCTTCACCCAGACGAACCAGTACCGCGTGGTCCTGGAGGTGAAGCCGGAGTTCCGCAGGGGGCCCGATGCGCTCAGGGACATCTACGTGGCGTCGTCCACCGGAGCGCAGATACCCCTGAGCGCGGTCACCACGGTCACCGAGAAGCCGGCCCTGCTCGCGGTCAATCACCTCGGGCAGTTTCCCGCCGCCACCATCTCCTTCAACCTGGCCCCCGGGGCCGCGCTGGGCGACGCGGTGCGGGCGATCGAGAGCGAAGCGCAGGCGCTGGGGCTGCCGCCTTCGATCCGCGCGAGCTTCCAGGGCGCGGCGCTCGCCTTCAGGGCGTCGCTCGCCAACGAGCTGCTCCTGATCCTCGCGGCGATCGTGACCATGTACATCGTGCTCGGCGTGCTCTACGAGAGCTACATCCATCCGCTCACGATTCTCTCGACCCTGCCCTCCGCCGGAGTCGGCGCGCTGCTCGCGCTCATGGTTTCGCGCACCGATCTGGGCGTGATCGCGGTGATCGGCATCGTGCTCCTCATCGGCATCGTCAAGAAGAACGCGATCATGATGATCGACTTCGCGCTGGACGCCGAGCGCAAGGAAGGCAAGAGCCCGCGCGAGGCGATCTACCAGGCCTGCCTGTTGCGCTTCCGGCCGATCCTCATGACGACGATGTCGGCGCTGCTCTCGGCGCTGCCGCTCATGCTCGGCACCGGGGTCGGCTCGGAGCTGCGCCATCCGCTCGGCATCACCATGGTGGGCGGCCTGATCGTGAGCCAGGCGCTGACGCTGTTCACCACGCCGGTGATCTACCTGTGGTTCGACCGTCTCGCGCACGGCCGCGCCGGGGAGGGATCCGTGCGAACGGGGCCGCTGGAGGGGGAGCGCCCGTGAACCTCACCGAGCCCTTCATCCGGCGCCCGGTCGCCACCACGCTCCTCACCGCGGGCATCACGCTCGCCGGCGCAACCGCCTTCGGCCTGCTGCCGGTTGCGCCGCTGCCGCAGGTCGACTTCCCCACGATCTCGGTGCAGGCGCAGCTTCCCGGGGCAAGCCCCGAGGTGATGGCGGCCACGGTCGCGACGCCGCTCGAGCGCGCGCTCGGCCGCATCGCCGGGGTGACCGAGATGACGTCTTCCTCGTCGCTGGGCAACGCGCGCATCACCCTGCAGTTCGATCTGAACCGCGACATCGACGGCGCCGCGCGCGACGTGCAGGCGGCGATCAACGCGGCGAGGAGCCAGCTGCCGACCAGCCTGCCGCGCAACCCCACCTACCGCAAGGTCAACCCGGCCGACGCGCCGGTCATGATCCTCGCGCTGACCTCCGACACCATGGACCGCGGCCAGATGTACGACGCGGCTTCCACCATCCTCGCGCAGCGCATTTCCCAGGTGAGCGGGGTCGGGCAGGTCACGGTGGGCGGTGCGTCGTTGCCGGCGGTGCGGGTCGAGCTCAATCCCACGGCGCTCAACAGCTACGGCGTCGCGCTCGACGACGTGCGCGCGGCGCTCGCCGCGGCGAATGCCAACCGCCCCAAGGGGTCGGTCGAGGACGGCGACCGCCACTGGCAGATCCAGGCCAACGACCAGGCGAAGAAGGCGAGCGAGTACATTCCCTTGATCGTCGCCTACCGGAACGGCGCCGCGGTGCGCCTGGCCGATGTCGCCGAGGTGGTGGATTCGGTGGAGGACCTGCGCAACGCCGGATCCGCGAACGGGAAGCCCTCGGTGCTGCTCATCATCAACCGGCAGCCGAACGCCAACATCATCGAGACGGCGGAGCGCGTGCGCGAGCTCATGCCGCTGTTGCGCGCATCCATTCCCAGGGCGATCAATCTGGACGTGGTGCTCGAGCGCACCAGCACCATCCGCGCGTCGCTGCGCGAGGTGGAGCGCACGCTGCTGATCGCGATGGCACTGGTGATCCTGGTGGTGTTCGTGTTCCTGCGCAATGCCCGCGCAACGCTCATCCCCGCGGTCGCCGTGCCGGTTTCGCTGGTGGCGACCTTCGGCGTGATGTACCTCGCCGGGTTCAGCCTGAACAACCTGTCGCTGATGGCCCTGACCATCGCCACCGGATTCGTGGTCGACGACGCGATCGTGGTGCTGGAGAACGTGTCGCGCCACATCGAGCGCGGCCTGACGCCGTTCCAGGCGGCGCTGCTCGGGGCGAAGCAGGTGAGCTTCACCGTCCTGTCGATGAGCCTCTCGCTCATCGCGGTGTTCATCCCCATCCTGCTCATGGGCGGCATCGTCGGGCGCCTCTTCCGCGAGTTCGCAGTGACCCTCTCGGTCGCGATCCTGGTGTCGCTCGCGGTGTCATTGACGACGACGCCGATGATGTGCGCGCGGCTGCTGAAGGCGCGCGGCGAGAAGCGCCCGGGGCGCCTCTTCGCCGCGAGCGAGCGCGTATTCAAGTGGATGCTCGCCGAGTACGAAGCGAGCCTTTCGTGGGCGCTGCGCCATTCGCGCCTGATGATGCTGCTCCTCGCCGCGACCATTGGGCTCAACGTCTATCTGTACATCGTCGTGCCGAAGGGCTTCTTCCCGCAGCAGGACACCGGCCGTATGATCGGTTTCATCCAGGCCGACCAGGGCATCTCCTTCCAGGCGATGCGGCAGAAGCTCGCCGATTTCATCGAGATCGTGCGCGCCGACCCCGCCGTGGAGAACGTGGTGGGCTTCACCGGGGGCGGCCAGCGCAACTCCGGATTCATGTTCCTTTCGCTCAAGGCCCTCAGGGACCGCGGGATCAGCGCCGATCAGGTGGTGGCGCGGCTGCGCCCGCGCCTCGCCCAGGAGGCCGGAGCGAGCCTGTTCCTGGTGCCGGTGCAGGACATCCGCATCGGCGGCCGGCAATCGGGCGCGCAGTACCAGTACACGCTGCAGGCGGACGATCTGTCCGATCTGCGCCTGTGGGAGCCGCGCGTGCGCCAGGCGCTGTCCCAGCTGCCCGAGCTCACCGACGTGAACACCGATCAGCAGGAGAAGGGGCTGGAAACCCTGGTGACGATCGACCGGCCCACGGCCGCGCGCATGGGCCTCACGCCCAAGATGATCGATACGACGCTCTACAACGCCTTCGGCCAGGCGCAGGTGTCGACCATCTACCAGGCGCTCAACCAGTACCACGTGGTGATGGAGGTCGCGCCGCAGTACTGGCAGACTCCCGACGCCCTGAACGGCGTCTACGTGCTCTCGCCCACCAGGGGCCAGGTGCCGCTCAACGCGATCGCGCGCTATGAGCCGAGCACCGCGCCGCTCGCGGTCAACCACCAGGGCCAGTTCGTGGCCTCCACGATCTCCTTCAATCTGCCCGTAGGGGTGACCTTGGGCGAGGCGACGACCGCGATCAACGACGCGATGGCGCGCATCGGCGTGCCGACCACCGTCCACGGGAGCTTTCAGGGAACGGCGCGCGCCTTCCAGGCCTCGCTCGACAGCCAACCCTTTCTCATCCTGGCCGCGCTCATCGCCGTATACATCGTGCTGGGCGTCCTCTACGAGAGCACCATCCACCCGATCACGATCCTCTCGACGCTTCCGTCGGCGGGCGTGGGCGCCCTGCTCGCCCTGATGGCGTTTCGCACCGAGCTCAGCATCATCGCCCTGATCGGCGTGATCCTCCTCATCGGCATCGTCAAGAAGAACGCCATCATGATGATCGATTTCGCCATCGAGGCCGAGCGCAGTGAGGGCATGCGGCCCGAGGAGGCGATCTTCCAGGCCTGCCTGCTGCGCTTTCGTCCGATCATGATGACCACCATGGCGGCGATGCTCGGCGCGGTTCCGCTCGCGATCGGATTCGGGGACGGCTCGGAGTTTCGCCGGCCGCTCGGCATCTCGATCGTCGGCGGCCTCATCGTGAGCCAGCTGTTGACGCTGTACACGACTCCGGTGGTCTATCTGTACTTCGACCGCTTCCGCCTGTGGAGCGCCCGCGTGTTCGGTCGCCGCCGGGGCGGTGCCGCGGCCGCGGAGGCGTCGTGAAGCGCGGTGCGCTGCTGCTGCTTCTCGCTTTCTCCGGTTGCGCGGTCGGGCCGGACTACCAGCGGCCGTCCGTCGAAGTGCCCGCCGGGTACAAGGAGGCGGGGGAGTGGAAGGTGGCGCAGCCGCGGGACGACGCGAGCCCCAGCCAGTGGTGGGAGATGTTCGGCGATCCCGATCTCAACGCGCTCATGGAGCAGGTGGAGATATCCAACCAGAACGTGCTCGCCGCCGAGGCGCAGTTCCGCCGGGCGCAGGCGATCGTGGCGGCGTCGCGCGCCGCCTACTTCCCGACGGTAACGGCCAACGCATCGATCGCCCGCAGCCGCTCACCGACCGGAGTGGTCGGGGGCACCAGCGCCGGCCGCATCATCACCAACCGCTCCGCCAGCCTCGACGCCGGATGGGAGCTGGACCTGTGGGGGCGCGTGCGGCGGGGAGCGGAGTCGAGCGAGGCGAGCGCGCAGGCGAGCGCGGCCGACCTCGCCGGAGCGCGCCTGTCGTCGCAGGCCGCGCTGGCGTCGAGCTACCTGCTGCTGCGCACGATCGACGCACAGAAGCGGATTCTCGACGAGTCTGTCGCGGCGTTCCAGAGGTCCTACGATCTGACGAAGAACCGCTACGAGGCGGGTGTCGCCGCTAAGGTGGACGTGGTGCAGGCCGAGACGCAGCTCAAAAGCACGCTCGCGGATTCCATCGATCTCGGCGTGCAACGCGCCCAGCTCGAGCACGCCATCGCGGTGCTGGCAGGCAAGGCGCCCGGGGCGTTCACGATCGCGCCCAGGCCGCCCGACGTGGCGCGCGCGCCGCTTTCGATCAGGATGCCGCCGATCCCAACGGAGGTTCCGTCCGCGCTCCTCGAGCGCCGGCCGGACATCGCCTCGGCTGAGCGCCTCGTCGCCTCGGCCAACGCGCAGATCGGCGTCGCGAAGGCGGCGTATTTTCCGTCGCTGACCCTGTCCGGATCCTACGGCTCGCGCGCGGGCGACGCCGCCAGCTGGTTCACCGCGCCCAGCACTTTCTGGGCATACGGGCCGGCGCTGGCGCAGTCGATCTTCGACGCAGGCCTGCGGCGGGCGCAGACCGATCAGGCGATCGCCGCTTACGACGCCACCGTCGCCCAATACCGCCAGACCGTGCTTGCGGGATTCCAGGAGGTCGAGGACAACCTCGCCGCGCTGCGCATCCTCGACGAGGAGGCGAAAGTCCAGGAGGAAGCGGTGCGTGCGGCGCGAGAATCCGTGACGCTCACGACCAACCAGTACAAGGCCGGCATCGTGAGCTACATCAACGTCGTGGCGGTGCAGACCGCGTGGCTGAACAACGAGCGGGCCGCGATGGTGGTGCTCGGGCGCAGGCTCGTCGCCGCGGTGACGCTGCTCAAGGCGCTGGGCGGCGACTGGAGCACGGCCGATCTCCCCGAGGGCGAAGCCCTGCGTGAGCGCACGATGCCCGCGTCGGCGGCGCGCTAGGAGCCGAATGCCTCGTGGTAGTATCTTGATTTTGAAGACTTTGAAAGCGCCATGTTCCCCTCGAGGAGCAGTCTCGCCCAAGCCGATCCGGAGCTCTGGGCCGCAATCCAGCAGGAAAACCAGCGCCAGGAAGACCACATCGAGCTGATCGCCTCGGAGAACTACGCGAGCCCGAACGTGCTCGCGGCGCAAGGCTCGCAGCTCACCAACAAGTACGCCGAGGGCCTGCCCGGCAAACGCTATTACGGCGGCTGCGAGTTCGTCGACATCGCGGAGCAGCTCGCGATCGACCGCGTCAAGCAGCTGTTTGGAGCGGACGCCGCCAACGTGCAGCCCAACTCGGGCTCGCAGGCGAACCAGGCGGTGTTCTTCGCCGCGATGAAGCCCGGCGACACTTTCCTCGGGATGTCGCTCGCGATGGGCGGCCACCTCACCCACGGCTCGCCGGTCAACCTCAGCGGCAAATGGTTCAACGTCCTGAGCTACGGCCTGAACGACAGGGAAGAAATCGACTACGAGGCGCTTGAGCGCCTGGCGCACGAGCACCGGCCCAAGCTCATCCTCGCCGGCGCGTCCGCATACTCCTTGCGAATGGACTTCGAGCGCATCGGCCGGGTGGCGCGGGAGGTCGGCGCGTATTTCATGGTCGATATGGCGCACTACGCCGGCCTGATCGCGGCGGGCGAGTATCCGAGCCCGGTCGGTATCGCCGATTTCGTCACCAGCACCACGCACAAGACGCTGCGCGGACCGCGTGGCGGATTCGTGCTGATGCGCGCCGAGCACGAGAAGATGATCAACTCCGCGGTATTTCCCGGATTGCAGGGCGGGCCGCTGATGCACGTGATCGCCGCCAAGGCGGCCGCCTTCAAGGAGGCGCTCGCGCCCGAGTTCAGGGTCTACCAGAAGCAGGTGATGGTCAACGCGCGCAGGATGGCCGAGGCGCTGGCGGCGCGCGGTTTGCGCATCGTGTCGGGGCGAACCGAGAGCCACATGTTCCTGCTCGACCTGCGTGCGAAGAGCGTCACCGGCAAGGACGCCGAGGAAGCGCTCGGCCGGGCGCACATCACCGTGAACAAGAACGCCATCCCCAACGATCCGCAGAAGCCCTTCGTCGCGAGCGGCATCCGCATCGGCTCGCCGGCCATGACCACGCGTGGCTTCCGCGAGGCCGAGGCCGTGCAGCTCGGCAACCTGATCGCCGACGTGCTGGACGCGCCGCGCGACGACAAGGTCGCGAAGCGCGTGGCGGCCGAGGTGGCCGAGCTGTGCCGACGGCATCCGGTCTATCGTGCCGCCGAAGAGCGCGTGGCGGCTGTGTGAGGACGCACGGTGAAGTGCCCGTACTGCAAGGCTGAAGACACCGCGGTCATCGACTCGCGCGAGTCCGACGACGGCGACAGTACGCGGCGGCGGCGCCAGTGCGAGTCCTGCGGAAAGCGCTTCACCACTTACGAGCGCGTGGAACTCTCCATGCCGATGGTGGTGAAGTCCAACGGCAACCGCGTTCCCTACGACCGCGAAAAGGTGCGCACCGGCTTCATGCGGGCGCTGCACAAGCGGCCGGTGCCCACCGAATACGTGGACCAGGCGATCACCCGCATCGAGCAGCGCGTCCTCGCCCTGGGCGAGCGCGAGCTGGCGAGCCGCGTGATCGGCGAGATGGTGATGCGCGAGCTGAAGAAGATGGACGACGTCGCCTACATTCGCTTCGCCTCGGTGTACGAGGATTTCCAGCGCGTCGACGATTTCCACGACGCGATCCGCGAGGTCAAGAAGCCCGAGAAGCGCGCGCGCGGCGCCGCCAAGTAATGTTCAGCGTCGCCGACCGCGAGTTCATGCGGCAGGCGCTCCAGCTCGCCGAGCGCGGGCTCTACAGCACGACCCCGAATCCGCGCGTCGGCTGCGTCATCGTGAGGGACGGCGCGGTTCTCGCGACCGGGTGGCACGAGAAGGCGGGTCTGCCTCACGCGGAAGCCCTGGCGCTGAAAGCGGCGGGCGAGCGCGCGCGCGGCGCGACGCTCTACCTCAATCTCGAGCCCTGCAGCCACCATGGCCGGACGCCGCCCTGCGCCGACGCGATCGTCGCGGCCGGGGTCGGGCGCGTGGTGGCGGCGATGCAGGATCCCAACCCCAAGGTCTCGGGCGCGGGCTTCGCCAAGCTGCGCACCGCGGGAATCGAGGTCGAGCACGGGCTGATGGAAGACGAGGCGCGCGAGCTCAACATCGGCTTCGTCGCCCGCATGACCCGCGGGCGCCCCTGGGTGCGCATGAAGATCGCGGCGAGCCTGGACGGCCGCACGGCGCTCGCCAACGGCAAGAGCCAGTGGATCACCGGAGAGGCGGCGAGGGCGGACGGGCATCGCTGGCGCGCCCGCGCCTGTGCCATCCTCACCGGCCACGGCACCGTGAGGGACGACGACCCTCGGCTCAATGTGCGCGGGGTCGACACGCCGCGGCAGCCGCTCAGGATCGTCGTCGATTCGAGGTTCGAGACGCCGCCGTCGGCTCGCGTACTGAAAGAGGGGAAGACGCTGATTGCGGGCGCAGTGAGAGAGTCGAAACGGATTGCGGCCCTAGAGAAAGCCGGCGCCGAGACCGTCATCATCCCCAACGACCGCGGCAAGGTCGAGCTGTTCAAGCTCATGGAAGCGCTCGCTCGCCGCGAGCTGAACGAAATCCACGTCGAAGGCGGCGCCAAGCTGAACGGCTCGCTGCTCCAGGCCGGCGTGGTCGACGAGCTGCTCGTCTATCTCGCGCCGAGCGTCATCGGTGATTCGGGTCGGGGGATGTTCGACTTGCCGGAGCCGACCGAACTTTCGGCGAGTACGGCGCTGAAGATTCGCGAGGTCGAGCGCATGGGCGAAGACCTTCGCATTCTGGCGAGGATTTGAGATAACCGGGGACAGACCCCGGTCTGCGCCGGCTGAGAATGCGTTCGCCGGGGACCGACGCCAGCCGCGGAACACCAGGCATTGCGCGATCGCGGCGAAGATCCTTGTTTCGGGTCGCGTTACCCTGCGGCATCATTTCTTCCGAAAAACGACGACATGCTGCCAGGGCAAGTCGCTTACGGTCCTGATCCATACCAGGGGGTGAACCGCCGCCTCTTTCCTCACCTGTACCTCGGTCATGGTGTGCAGGGCTTTGATGGGCACGCTCGGATCGTCTCCCCGGAACTCGACGAACACGACGCGTCCGCCGGGCTTGAGGGCCTTCACGATCGCGGCGAGCATCTCGTAGGGATATTCGAGCTCGTGATACACGTCGACCATCAATGCGAGGTCCAACGTAGCCGTTGGCAGCCGCGGATCGGTCTCGGTGCTCAGGATCGCCTTCACGTTGCTCAAGCGGCGCTGCTTCATCTGCATCCGCAGGATATCGATCATGCCGGGCTGGATGTCGACCGCATAGACGATGCCGTCCGGGCCGAGGCGCTCCGCGATGCGCGACGAGTAGTAACCGCTGCCCGCGCCGACGTCGGCGACCATCATCCCCGGCTTGAGGTCGAGTGCGGCCAGCACGCGATCCGGCTTTTCCTCCTCCTTTCGCTCCGGGCGCTCGAGCCAGGTTGCGCCGTAATAGCTCATCACTTTCGCGATCTCGCGGCCCATGTAGAGCTTGCCGATGCCGTCGGGGCTTGCCTGGACGGCCGTGTAGCGATCGGCACCCGCGAAAGCGAGCAGCGGGATCAACAGGAAGGCGCACAGCCAAGTAGAATTCTTGCCCATGTTCAGCGGCATCATAGCGGCTGTCGGCAGCATCAGCCGGGTCGAGGCGGCGAAAGGCGGGCGCCGGCTCGAAATCGCGGCCGGCAAGCTCGGCCTGCGCGATGTGGCCGTCGGTGACAGCATCAGCGTCAACGGCGCCTGCCTTACCGTAGTCAAGCGCGGAAAGGGGAGTTTCAGTGTCGACGTTTCCCGCGAGACCCTGCGCTGCACTGCCGGCCTCGACCGGTCGGGCGTGGTCAATCTCGAAAAGGCGCTCAGGCTTTCGGACCGGCTCGACGGTCATCTGGTGCTCGGTCACGTCGACGGCGTCGGCAAGGTGACGAAGGTGGAGCGGCTGGGCGCCAATCGCCTGCTGCGGGTGCGCGCACCGGCGTCTCTGGCGCGCTACATCGCGCGCAAAGGCTCGATCGCAGTGCAGGGCGTTAGCCTGACGGTGAACGCGGTGCATGGAACCGAATTCGAGGTCAACCTGATCCCGCATACGCTCGCCGTGACCACGCTGAAGGACCTCCGCGCCGGCGACCGAGTCAACCTGGAAGTGGATTCTCTCGCGCGCTACGCGGAACGGCTGCTTCGCCGCTGATGGGGTTTTCACCGCAAGAGATCGAGCGTCGCCGCGCGCTCGCGCCGCGGCCGGAGTTTCCCGAGGAGCTGCCGATCTCCGCGAAGCGCGAGGAGATCGCGAAGGCAATCGCCGCGCACCAGGTGGTCATCGTCTGCGGCGAGACGGGCTCCGGAAAGACGACCCAGCTTCCCAAGATCTGCCTGGCGCTCGGCCGCGGGATGGCAGGCCTGATCGGCCACACCCAGCCCCGCAGGATCGCCGCGCGCGCGACCGCAGCCCGCGTCGCACAGGAGCTGAAGACCGAGTTGGGCGGCGCGGTCGGCTACAAGATCCGCTTCACCGACAAGGTCGGGGCACGCTCCTACATCAAGATCATGACCGACGGCATCCTGCTCGCCGAGACCCAGGGCGACCGGATGCTCGCGCAGTACGACACGCTCATCATCGACGAGGCCCACGAGCGCAGCCTCAACATCGATTTTCTCCTGGGCTACGTGAAGCAGCTTCTCCCGAGGCGGCCGGATCTCAAGCTGATCATCACCTCCGCGACCATCGACGCCGAGCGGTTCTCGACGCATTTCAACGGCGCTCCGGTCATCGAAGTCTCGGGGCGGCTCTATCCGGTCGAAATCCGCTACCGACCGTTCGACCCCGAAGACGACGACAACGATCTCAACGGCGCGATCAGCGATGCGGTCGAAGACCTGGCGCGCCTGGGCCGGGGCGACGTGCTGGTGTTCCTCCCCGGGGAGCGCGAGATCCGCGAGGCGGCCGAGGCGCTGCGCAAGCGCCATCCTCCGCACACGGAGATCCTGCCGTTGTTCGCCCGGCTCTCGGCGGAGGAGCAGGGGCGCGTCTTCAGGGCGCACGGCGGCCAGCGCATCGTGCTCGCGACCAACGTTGCGGAGACCTCGCTGACCGTGCCCGGAATCCGCTACGTGGTCGACACGGGCCTCGCGCGCGTGAAGCGATACAGCTACCGCAGCAAGGTCGAGCAGCTGCGGGTCGAGAACGTGTCGCAGGCATCGGCGAAGCAGCGCGCCGGTCGCTGCGGCCGGGTGGCGAGCGGGGTATGCGTGCGCCTCTACGCCGAGGACGAGTTCGAGCGCCGGCCGGCGTTCACCGATCCGGAGGTGCTGCGCTCCTCGCTCGCCAACGTCATCCTGCGGATGAAGTCCCTGGGCCTCTCCGCGATCGAGGATTTTCCCTTCATCGATCCGCCGGCGCCGCGCGCGGTCCAGGACGGCTATGCGCTGCTTGCCGAGCTGGGCGCGGTCGACGAGGCGAACGAGCTCACCGAGATAGGCAGGCAGCTCGCGAAGCTGCCAGTCGATCCGCGCATCGCGCGCATGGTGCTCGCGGCGAGGTCGGAAAACGCGTTGCGCGAGGTGCTCATCATCGCCGCTGCCCTTTCCGTGCAGGACCCGCGCGAACGGCCCGCCGAGCACGCCGGCGCCGCCGACGAGGCGCAGAAGCGCTTCGACGACGAGAAGTCCGACTTTCTCTCCTGGCTCAAGCTCTGGAAATTCTTCGAGGAGGCGCTCCAGCACGAAAAGTCGAACCGGAAGGTGCACCAGGCCTGCCGTGTCCATTTCCTGTCCTACAACCGCATGCGCGAATGGCGCGACATCCATGGGCAACTGAAGGAGGTGGTGGCGGAGCTCGGCTGGCGTGTCTCCGAGACGCCCGCGACCTACGCTCAGATCCACCGTGCGCTGCTCGCGGGTCTCCTCGGCAACGTCGGCATGAAGACCGAGGAAGGAAATTTCCTCGGCGCGCGCGGCATCCGGTTCTGGGTGCACCCCGGGTCGGGCGTGGGCAAGAAGGCCGGGCGCTGGATCATGGGGGCCGAGGTGACCGAGACCACTCGCCTGTACGCACGCTGCATCGCCACGATCGAGGCCGAGTGGCTCGAGGCGGTAGGCGCGCATCTGGTGAAGCGGCATCGCTACGAGCCGCACTGGGAAAAAAAGGCGGCACGCGTCGCCGCTTTCGAGCGCGGCACCCTCTACGGGCTGCTGCTGTATGCCGGACGGCGCGTGCATTACGGCCCGACGGATCCGGTCGAATCGCGCAAGATCTTCATCCGCCGGGCGCTGGTCGAAGGCGACTACGAGACCCGCGCTCCTTTCTTCGCGCACAACCGCCGGCTGGTGCGCGAAATCGAGCAGCTCGAGCACAAGTCGCGCCGGCCCGACGTGCTGGTGGACGACGAGCTGATTTTCGCCTTCTACGGCAGCCTGATTCCAGAGGGCATTCACAACGGCGCCGACTTCGAACGGTGGCGCCGCGAGGCCGAAGTCGGCAATCCGAAGCTGCTCTTTCTCAAGCGCGAAGATCTGATGCGTCACGAAGCGGCCGGAATTACGACCGAGCAGTTCCCGCACCAGCTCGAAATGGCCGGGCGCAGCTTCGCCCTCGAGTATCACCACGAGCCGGGGTCTCCCAGGGATGGTGTCACTCTCACGGTGCCGCTGCTGGCGCTCAACCAGATTGACGCGGCGAAATGCGACTGGCTCGTGCCCGGCCTGCTGCGGGAAAAGATCTCCAGGCTGGCGAAGTCGCTGCCGCAGAAGCTGCGGCATCAGCTCGGCCCGCTGCCGGAGCTCATCGACGCGCTGCTTACCGCAAATCCGTCCGGCGACGTGCCGCTTCCTCAGGCCATGGCCCGGCACGCGCGCCGCGAGCTGAACCTCGCCGTTCCGCTCGACGCGTTCCGCCTGGAGACGCTCCCCGCGCACCTGTCGATGAATTTCCGCGTCGTCGACGATCACGGCCGGCAGCTGGCGATGGGCCGCAACCTGGCGCAGCTGCGCGCCGAGCTGGGCGACGCGGCCGGGGAGCAGTTCGCCGAGCTCGCGCAGGCCGAGTCGCCGTCGGAGAGGGTCAGGGAATGGTCCTTCGGCGACCTCGAGGAGGTGGCCGAGATCCGCCGGGGTTCTCAGACCCTGATCGGCTACACGGGCCTGGTGGACCACGGCGATGCGGTCAGCCTCGAGGTGTTCGATTCGGCGGACCGGGCGCGCGAAGCCCATCGCGCCGGGCTGCGACGGCTTTTCATGCTGGAGCTGAAGGAGCAGGCGCGCTCTATCGAGAAGAGCCTGCCGGGAATGCAGGCGATGGCGCTGCAGTTTGCCGTCTTCGGCGGCGGCGACGAGCTGCGCTCCCAGCTGCTCGCTGCAGCGTTCGACCGGGCGTGCATGCAGGACCCCTTGCCGCGCACGCGCTCCGGATTCGTCCGGCGCTGCGACGAAGCGCGCTCGCGCGTGGGCCTGCTCGCCCAGGAGATCGCCCGCCTGGTCGGAGCCATCCTCACCGAGCACGGCATGCTCCAGAAGAAGCTGCAACAGATGTCCAAGGCGTTTCCCGCGCCCTGCCGAGATGTCCAGGAATGCGTCGGGCGTCTCCTTTCGAGCGGCTTCATCGAGCGCACCCCCTACGATCGGCTGCAGCATTTCCCGCGTTACCTGAAGGCGGCGGCCCTGCGTCTGGAGAAGGTGCGCTCGGATCCGCAGCGCGACGCGCGCCTGGCTGCGGAGCTCGCGCCGCTCCTGGCGCAATGGCAGCGCGAGCAGCTGAAGCAGGCGAGATCCGGACAGCCCGACTCCCGGCTGGAGCAATTCCGCTGGCTGCTCGAGGAATTGCGCGTGCAGCTGTTCGCACAGGAGCTCAAGACACCCGTGCCCGTGTCGGTCAAGCGGCTGACGAAGATGTGGCAGACTACGGGCAGGTGAGAAGCGGATGGAAAGGATCTTCGCCGCGCTGTTGAAGGGGCTCGCGAGCCTGGTGCATCCGAGGATGCTTTGGCTCATGGTATGGCCGACGTTCGTCGCGCTCGCGATCTGGGCGACCCTCGCGGCGCTGTATTGGAGCCAGGCCATCACGTGGGTCGATCTGGAGCTGCACCAATGGGCGGCCTACCGGTGGGCGCTTTCGGTGTGGCCCCTCACGCTCTTTGCGGCGTGGTTTGCGTGGCTGCTCCTGGTGTTCCTCTTTGTGCCGGTGGTTTTGATCACGGCGGTGCTCATCGTCAGCGTTGTGTCGATGCCGGCGATGGTCACGCATGTCGGCGAGCGCGACTATCCTGAGCTCGCGCGGCGAAAAGGCGGCACCTTCGGCGGCAGCCTGTGGAACACGATGGCCTCGCTGGTTCTTTTCATGCTGTTGCTCGCGGTCACGCTGCCCCTGTGGCTGATGCCGTTGCTTTGGCCGGTCCTGCCGATCGCGCTCTTCGGCTACTTCAACCAGCGGGTTTTCCGCTACGACGCGCTCGCCGAGCACGCTACCGCGCACGAGATCGTCGAGCTCATTGCGCGCCATCGCGGAGAGATGTTTCTGCTCGGCGTTGCGCTCGCGCTGATCGGACATCTGCCGCTGGTCGGTCTGGCGATGCCGGTGTACGGAGGACTGGTCTTCATCCACTACGGCCTTGCGCGCCTTGCCGAATCGCGCGACGAGCCCATCGAAGGCAGCGCGAGGCGGATATGAGAGTCGGAGCGATCATCATCGGCGACGAGATCATCGTCGGCAAACGCGCCGACAAGCATTTTGCCAAGCTGATCGGCATACTCGCCGCCCGGGGCATGAAGCTCTCATGGTGCGAGTACCTGGGTGACATCCCCGAGCTGATCACCGCAACCCTCAGGCGCACGTTCGCCTCGGAAGACATGGTGTTCAGCTTCGGCGGCATCGGCGCGACCCCCGACGATCACACGCGCCAGTGCGCCGCCGACGCGCTTGGAGTCGATCTGGCGCTGCATCCTGACGCGGAGGCGGCCATCCGGTCGCGCACGGACATGGTGGTCACGCCCCAGCGCCTGAAGATGGGAGAGTTCCCGCAGGGCGCGCGGATCATTCCCAACTCCTATAACCGTATCCCGGGGTTCTCGGTCGGGGATCACCATTTCCTTCCCGGGTTTCCCGTCATGGCGTGGCCCATGGCCGAATGGGTGCTCGATACCTACTACCCGTCGCTGTTTCACCGCGTCCCTGAAGCGGAAGCGTCGATCCTTGTCTACGACCTGGCGGAATCGACCATTACGCCGCTCATGCTCGAGATCGAATCGAAATTCCCGGGGCTCAAGTCATTCAGCCTCCCCTCCATGGGAGAAAGCGGAGTCCGGCGGCATATCGAGCTCGGAGTGCGCGGCGCGCCGGCCGAAGTGGCACCGGCCATCGAGCGCATGAAAGAAGGCGTTGCGGCGCTGGGCGGAAGGTGGGAGCCGCTGAAAGTAGGCTGAGCGGGCCACAAACAAAAAGCCCTGGCTTGCGCCAGGGCTTTAGGGCGCCCACCGGAGAGGAGGAGGAGAACCGGGGGGCGCGGGGGGACGTTGAAACGGTCAGGCTGCTGCCGCGTGTCTCTTTTCCTTGGGCGAGGCGGTTGCGGTCGCTGCGGCCTTGAAGTTCGCTTCGGCCATTTCAGTGGCCTGCTTCGCGACCTTGTTGAAGCTGTCGTAAGCAGTGCTCGCCGCGGCGAGGGCGGACTTGACCGCCGCTACCGCGACGTCGGAACCGGCCGGGGCGTTCTTCGAAGCGTTGTCCAGGATACCGACGAGGTTCTTGTTGAACTCGGCGGCCCGAGCTTCGACAAACTTGACCAGTTCGCCCTGCGTTTGCGCCGCGACTTCGTACACGCTGCGCGAATAGGCGATGGCCTTTTCCAGGGAAGGCTGGGAAGCCGCGGTGTTCAGGTTGAGGTATTCCTGCGGGTCCTTGGCGCTCAGCAATGCCTTGGTACGCCCCAGACCTTCTTCGAATGCGGCCTTGGCGGCGTTCAGATTGAGAGCGGACAAGCGCTCGAGTGCGGCGAACTGGGAGCCGGCGAGGCCGAGCACAGCCTCGACGCCGGCCTTGTTGGCGCTGGCGATTTGTTCAGGGGTGAAGTACATGTTCATTCTCCAAAAAAGTCCGTTACGGGGGATCGCGTTCTGTGGCTCGTGGTCAATGGCTCATTAATTTATTGCACTGCAACAATGACGATTCTACTCTCGAGTCAACCGGTGTCAAGAGAAAGTTTGTGCGGTGCAATATAGCGAAGAGCCTACGAACCCGAAGTCAGTAGTCGCTCATTTGTAACATATTGTTTTTGTGATGTAATTACTCCAGAGGGGAAGCCTCCGGAAGGCTTCGTGCGGGTGGGATCCTATCGGTCCGCCAGTTGGCCACAGCCCAACCCCAGAGGACCTCGATTTTTTCCTGCTTCAGCTCGGTCGGGGGATCCTGGCCGAGGAAACGCAGCGCCCGCCACAGCTGAAGGGGACCCTCCGCCGGCGCCAGCGGCGTTGCCAGAGTCTGTTTGCTGAGCTTTTCCCCGTTCCGATTCACCGCCACCGGGAGATGCATGTACTGCGGAGTCGGATACGCCAGTCGGCGCTGCAGCAGCAGCTGCCTCGGCGTCGAGCCGAGCAGATCGGCTCCGCGCACCACGTGGGTGATGCCCTGCTCGAAATCGTCCACCACCACCGCCAGCTGATAGGCGAAAGGACCGTCGGCGCGACGCACGACGAAATCGCCGACTTCTTCGGCGAGGTTTTGCTCGATCCTGCCCTGCAGCCGGTCCTCGAAGCTGATTACTGCATCGCCCACGCGCGCGCGGATGGACCGCGCGCGGCGGCCGGGTGGAATTCCGCTTCGGCAGGTGCCCGGGTAAATGGGCTCGCTTGTCCCTCCCAGAGTCGAGTCGGAAATCTCCCGTCGTGTGCAGGCGCAGGGAAACACCGCGCCCTCGCGCTCCAGACGCTCCAGCGCCGCCGCGTACGATGCCCCGCGGAGGCTCTGCCGCACGACGCTCCCGTCCCATTCGAACCCGTAGCCATCGAGCGTGCGGAGGATCGCATCGGCGGCTCCGCTTGCCTCGCGCGGGCTGTCGAGATCCTCGATGCGCACCAGCCACGCGCCGCCGTTCCGGCGCGCGTCCACATAGCTGCCTACCGCGGCGATCAGGGAGCCGAAGTGCAGGGGGCCCGTCGGCGAGGGTGCAAATCGTCCCCGGTACGGCTTGGTCGAGTCATGCATAATCTGCGTCGAAAATCATAGCAGCCTTCTTTCCACGGCTATCCTGAGAACTGTGAGTCGTCCACATCAGATCGTCATCGTCGGGGGCGGCGCTGGAGGGCTTGAGCTCGCGACGCGCGCCGGTGACCGCTTCGGACGCTCGGGGCGCGCCGCCGTCACTCTGGTGGACCAGAACGAGACCCATCTGTGGAAGCCTCTGCTGCACGAGGTCGCGGCCGGCAGCATGGATATTCACGCGCATCAGCTCGACTACCTCGCGCAAGCGCGCTGGCATCACTTCAATTTCTGGTGCGGGGCGCTGCAGGGGCTCGATCGGAAGCGCCGCGAGATTGCGGTGGCTCCCACGCTGGACGAGCGTGGCGCCGAGGTCATCCCGCCCCGCAGGCTGCCTTATGACACCCTGGTGATCGCGATCGGCAGCGTCGCCAATACCTTCGGCGTTCCCGGGGTCGCCGAGCATGCCTTTGCGCTGGAATCCGCGGCCGAGGCGGACCGATTTCACCGGCGTCTCATCAACGCCTGCATCGGGGCCAACTACCGTTCCGAAAACGCGCCGGCGCGGCTGCGTGTGGTCATCGTCGGAGGCGGGGCGACCGGCGTCGAGCTCGCGGCCGAGCTTCACAACACCACGCGCGTGCTGGCCGCTTACGGTCTGGAGAACATAGACCCGCAGCACTTTCTCCAGATCACTCTTCTGGACGCGGGCCCGCGGGTCCTACCGATGCTTCCGGAACGCATAGCGAGGGCGGTGACAGGGGCGCTCGAGGACATCGGCGTGCGGGTTGCCTGCTCCGAGCAGGTGGTCGAAGTCACGGCGCGCGAGGTGAAGACCCGCAGCGGCAATGTCTTTGCTGCCGATCTCGCAGTTTGGACCGCGGGAATCAAGGGAGCGGACCTTCTGAAGGACCTTGACGGGCTCGAGACCAACCGGATCAATCAGCTGGTGGTTCTGCCGACTTTGCAGTCGACGCGCGATCCGGACGTCTTTGCCTTGGGCGACTGCTCGGCGTTTCCCCGCGAGGGGATGGAGCCGGCCGTGCCGCCGGCGGCGCAGGCGGCACACCAGGAGGCTTCGCATCTCCTGCGTTCGATCTCGCGGCGGCTGGACGGGCGGCCGCTCGCCCCCTTCCGCTACCGGGACTTCGGGTCGCTGGTGTCGCTCGGCGAGTTCAGCACCATCGGGTCGCTGATGGGATTTCTTTCGGGCAGGAGCTATCGGGTCGAAGGCTGGTTCGCGCGCATCATGTACCTCTCGCTGTACAAGATGCATCTCTACGCCTTGCACGGGCCGATCGGCGTGGTCCTCGATACGCTGGCGCGCTTCCTCAAGCGGGGCACCGAACCGAGGGTCAAGTTGCACTGATGGTCGGCTCGCTCGTCAAGGTCGTCGCTTGCGTAGCCCTCGGCGTGATCCTCCTGATCTGGCTTTTCCAGGAGCGCATGATCTTCTTCCCTCGCCCGCTAGAACACCGGCCGGCGCAGCGTTCCGACGTCGAAGAGGTCACGCTGCCGGGCGCGGACGGGGTCAGGCTCCGGGGCTGGCTGGTGAAAGGCAAGGGCGCGCCTGCGCCGCTCGTGATCTATTTCGGCGGGAATGCGGAGGAGGTGTCATGGCTGGTCGAGGTCGCGTGGAAATTTGGCGGCTGGTCCCTGCTGCTCGTGAACTATCGCGGCTATGGCGAGAGCGAGGGCAAACCCGGCGAGCGGGAACTCCTGGCGGACGCTATCGCCATTCACGACTATGCGAGGCGGCGTCCCGACGTAGACCCCGGGCGCATCGTCGCCATGGGCCGCAGCCTGGGGAGCGGTGTAGCCGTACACCTTGCGGCGGAGCAGTCCCTGCGCGGGGTGATCCTGGCGTCGCCCTACGACAGCCTGGGCGCAGTGGCCAAGCGCCACTATCCCTTCCTGCCGATATCCCTTTTGCTTCGCCACCGTTTCGATTCGCTTGCACGCGCGGTGCAAATCGATACGCCCCTGCTGTGCCTGGTCGCCGCGGAGGACCGGATCATTCCCGCGTCGCACTCGCGCGCTCTATTCGAAGCCTGGCGCGGCCCGAAGACGTGGCGCGAGGTCCCGCGCGCCGATCACGACAGCGTCGCGGGTGAACCCGAATACTGGAGCGCGATTGCCGATTTCCTGGGGTCGGTGCGGTGAGCTCTCCCACGTGAAGCCCCTGTTATACTTCCCGCACTGCAATACTTCCCGACTGAAGGTTCCGGAGACTACCGCGTGGCAACCATCGCTTTGACGAAGGACAATTTCGAGCAAGTCGTGAACGGCAACGACATGGTCATCGTCGATTTCTGGGCGCCCTGGTGCGGCCCGTGCAAGGGGTTTGCCCCCGTGTTCGATGCGGCCTCGGAGAAGCACTCCGACATAGTGTTCGGCAAGGTCAACACCGACGACGAGCAGGAGCTGGCCGCCTCCTTCGGCATCCGTTCGATACCGACGCTCATGCTTTTTCGCGAGAAGGTGATTCTTTTCTCGCAGGCCGGCGCGCTGCCGGGCGCCGCACTCGAGCAGGTCATCACCAAAGGCAAGGAGCTCGACATGGCGGCCGTGCACAAGGAGATCGCCGAGCGCGAGGCCGCCGCCCCGGAGAAGACCTAGGTGGAGCCCGGCAAATAAAAAAGGGCAGGGAAACCGCTCCTGCCCTTTCCTGATGCGTCGGAAGCCTTACTTCTTTTCGTCTTTCTTCGCGCCGTCTTTCTTCGCGGCCTTCTTGTCGCTCTTCTTCGCTTTCTTCGTGTCCTTGCCGTCGCCCTTCTTCATCTCGTCCTTCTTCATCGGTTGTGCACCGGTGTGGGAGGCCGCGACCGCAAACCCACTCGACACCGCGAAGACCGCGGCTACCAACAACGACAATAGCTTCTTCATGCAACGTCTCCTCTGAGCGTTATTAGAATGTTCCGGTCACCGGAAGCGGGTCAACCGCGGCGTATCCTAGCATATAGAGCTGAAAATGCGAATGATTCGACGCACCCGGGACATCGGTCCCGGGTGCGCTTTCGCAGCGTCGGCCGTCCTGATGTCGGGGTTTCGAAGTGAGTAGAGGGATCGCTTACGCACTGCTCGGGGCGGCCCTTTTTGGCGCCAGCACTCCGATCGCCAAGCTCCTCGTGGGAGAGATCGGTCCGCTCATGCTTGCCGGTCTTCTCTATGCAGGCTCGGGGCTGGGACTGGGATCGTGGCTGGTGCTGCGCCGGTGGATTCGACCTGTGTCCGGCGGGCCCAAGCTCGCGGCGGGCGACTACAAGTGGCTGGCCGGCGCCGTTCTCTCGGGCGGCGTGGTTGGACCCGTATTGTTGATGCTCGCCCTTTCGTTGGCCTCGGCGTCGACGGTGTCGCTTCTGCTGAACCTGGAAGGGGTATTCACGGCGCTGCTGGCCTGGTTCGTGTTCCAGGAGAACTTCGACCGGCGCGTTGTGCTGGGCATGCTCTCGATCGTGTGCGGCGGCCTGGTGCTCAGCTGGCCATCGGGCGGGATCGCGACCTCGCTGCCGGCCCTGGCGGTGGCGGCCGCCTGCCTGTGCTGGGCCATCGACAACAATCTCACACGCAAGATTTCGGCCGGCGATCCGGTCCAGATCGCGGCCATTAAGGGCCTGGTTGCCGGCGCGGTCAACCTCTGCGCATCGGTTGCGCTGGGCGCCGGCCGGCCGGCGGCGGATTCCGCGCTGGCCGCGGCGGCGGTCGGCTTTCTGGGATACGGAGTGAGCCTGGCGCTGTTCGTCGTGGCACTTCGTCTGCTCGGCACGGCGCGAACCGGCGCCTATTTTGCAACCGCGCCTTTCATCGGCGCGGCGATGGCTTTCGCGCTGCTCGGCGAAGTTCCGGATCCGCTCTTCTGGGTCGCGGCGCTCCTGATCGCGGCGGGCGTCGCGTTGCATCTCTCCGAACGTCATCGGCACCTGCACCGTCACGAAGCGCTGGCGCACGCTCATTCGCATACGCACGACGAGCACCATCGCCACGATCACGATTTCGCCTGGGACGGCTCGGAGCCCCACTCGCACCCTCACGCTCACGTTCCCATTAGCCACAGCCATGAGCACTATCCGGACATACATCATCGGCACGGTCACTGATTGGCTCCGCTTCGTCGCGCTCGCGTCGCTCGCGATCACCGCCCATGCCGCGCCCTATGTCCCCAAGGAGGATTCGGCCGTGCTGGAGCGCCTGCCCGTCAGGCCGAGCGATCCGGTGGCTCGTGAATTGCAGCAGCTGCGCGCCGAGCTCGCAGCCAACCCCCGCAAGCGGGACGTAGCGATTCGGCTTGCAGAGCGCTATTTTGCGCTGGCGAACTCGCAGGGCGATCCGCGCTACGTGGGCTATGCCCAGGCGGCGCTCAAGCCTTGGTGGGATACGGCCGCACCTCCGCTCGATGCTCTGGTCATGCGCGCGATCCTCAAACAGTACAACCACGATTTTTCAGGTGCCCGGCAGGACCTCGTTGCCGCGACGCGCGAGGACCCCGAAAACGCGCTTGCCTGGTCCTGGCGGGCGGCAATAGATATGGTGCAGGCCGACTACGAGCAGGCGCGCAAGGACTGCCTGGCATTGAGGGACATCGAGCCGGACCTCAATGCCGTCGGCTGCCTCGCCTACCTGGATGGCACCACCGGGAATGCCGCCATCGCCTATCGTGCGCTTTCGGAAACATTCGCCAGCAGCGGCGACAATTCGCCGCAAATGAGAGTCTGGGTGCTTACCCGCCTCGCCGAGATGTCGCTGCGCATGGGCAACGCCAAGCAGGCCGAAGAGCACTTCCGCGCCGCCTATTCCGAGCCGGTCAACGACCAGTTCCTGCTCGCTGCCTATGCCGATTTTCTCCTCGACCAAGGACGCCCCGATGAAGTCATACCGCTCCTGGTCGACTGGTTCAGGTCGGACATCCTTCTGCTCCGACTCGCTCTCGCGGAGAAGGCGCTCAGGGCTCCGAAGGCGGCCGAGCACATCGAGGCGCTGAGATCGCGGTTCGAAGCGGCGGCGCTGCGTGGCGACAAGCTGCACCAGCAGGAAGAGGCGCGCTTCAATCTCTACCTCCTCGGGAACAAGGAGAAGGCGCTCGCGCTCGCTCAAGAGAACTGGAAGCTGCAGCGCGAGCCGCGCGACGCGCGCATCCTTCTCGAGGCGGCGCTCGCGACGAAGAACCCGGCCGCTGCCAAGGACGCGCTCGATTGGCTCGAGCGCTCCGGTCACCAGGATCCGGGTCTTCGCATGACTGCGAAGGAACTCGAGGCCCTGAAGCCGTGAGGAAGGCGGTGAAAGCCCTGATCGCGGTGTCGCTCGCGCTCGCCGCGCCGAGCGCGCTCGCGCACAAGCCGAGCGACAGCTACCTTGCGATCAGCGTAGAAGGCACGGAGGTGAGCGGGCAGTGGGACATCGCTCTGCGCGACCTCGACTTCGCGATCGGCATCGACGATAACGGCGACGGGAACATCACCTGGGGCGAGGTCAAGGCCCACCACGCCGATATCGCCGCCTATTCCCTGGCGAGACTGAAGCTGCGTTCGGGTGGCGCCGAATGCCCGGTGCGCGCCGCCGGGTTTCTCGTCGATGACCACAGCGACGGTGCCTATTCGGTGATGCACTTTGAAGGCGCCTGCAAATTGGAAGCGCCTGCCATCGAGATCAGCTACAGCCTGTTTGCCGACCTCGACCCGCAACACAAGGGTCTGCTGCGCCTGGAGCACGGCGGCGGCACGCGCACCGGGATCTTCAGCCCGGAACGCGCGACCCAGTCCTTCGAGCTCGAGAAGATCTCGGCCCTGACGCAGTTCTTCGACTACGCACGCGAGGGCGTGTGGCATATCTGGATAGGTCTCGATCACATATTGTTCCTGCTGTCGCTGCTCCTGCCCGCGGTGCTCGCGTTCGCCGGCGGGCGCTGGCAGGCGGTCGAGCGCTTCCCGCCGGCCTTCTGGGACGTATTCAAGATCGTCACGTCGTTCACGGTGGCCCACTCGATCACGCTGAGTCTCGCCGCCCTGGGCGTGATCTCGCTGCCCTCGCGACTGGTCGAATCGGCCATCGCGACTTCCGTGGTCCTCGCCGCGCTCAACAACGTGTTCCCGCTCGTGCACGGGCGGCGCTGGATGGTGGCCTTCTTCTTCGGTCTGGTCCACGGCTTCGGCTTTGCGAGCGTGCTCAGGGATCTGGGCCTTCCCCAGAACGCGCTGCTCGTCGCTCTGGTGGGCTTCAATCTGGGTGTGGAAGGAGGACAACTCGCCATCGTGAGCGCATTCCTGCCCCTGGCCTACTGGCTGCGCGCGAGCTGGTTCTATCGCCGCCTGGTGTTCATCGGCGGCTCGCTCGCGATTACGGCTGTCGCGGGCACCTGGCTGGTCGAGCGCGCCTTCAACATGAAGATCATCACCCCTTGATGAAACGCCCGGGCAGCCTCATATCGCCAGCTTGACAGGGGACGATGCTATGATGGAAATCCGAAAGAGCGGGGACCGCGGCCTCGCCGAACATGGGTGGCTGCGCTCGTACCACAGCTTCTCCTTCGCCGATTATTACGATCCCGAGCACATGGGCTTCGGCCATCTGCGGGTGATCAACGAGGATCGCATTCAGCCCGGCACGGGCTTCGGCACGCACGGCCACCGCGACATGGAGATCATCTCCTACGTGCTCGAGGGGGCGCTCGCCCACAAGGACAGCATGGGGAACGGCTCGACCATCGTTCCGGGCGACGTGCAGCGCATGAGCGCCGGAAAAGGCGTGATGCACAGCGAGTTCAACCAGTCGAAGAATGGCGTGACACACTTTCTTCAGATCTGGATCGAACCGAACGTCGCCGGGATCGCGCCAAGCTACGAGCAGAAGCATTTCGATGCGGCCTCGAAGCGAGGGAAGCTCAGGCTGCTCGCCTCGCCCGACGGGCGCGACGGTTCGGTGACGATCCATCAGGATGCGTTCCTGTACGCGGCTCTTCTCGACGGCGCGGACCGGCTGGTCCACACGCTGCCGCCGGGACGGCGCGCCTACCTGCACGTCGCGCGGGGCAAGGTGACGGCGAACGGCCAGCCGCTCGATGCGGGGGACGCTTTGAAGGCTGTGAACACCTCCGAGCTGGTGCTGGAACAGGGCAAGGAGGGCGAAGTCCTCCTTTTCGATCTCGCCTGATCCATGCCACGCGACGGAAGCAGAATGCCGGTCGTTTTCTTCGGGCACGGCAGTCCGATGAACACGCTGGACCGCAATCCCTACACGGAGGCCTGGCGCCGGATCGGCGAATCGATTCCCGCACCCAAGGCCATCCTGTGCGTGTCCGCGCACTGGTATACCGAAGGCACCGCCGTCACGGCGATGAGCCTTCCCAAGACGATCCACGACTTCTACGGCTTCCCGCAGGCCTTGTTCGAGGTCCAATACCCGGCGCCGGGCGAACCGGAACTCGCGTCACGGGTGCGCGAGTTGCTCGCTCCCCTGGACGTGCGTCTGGACCAGTCGTGGGGGCTGGACCACGGCACCTGGTCGGTGCTGAAGCACGCGTATCCGAAGGCGGATGTTCCCGTAGTGCAGCTGAGCATCGACGGCACCCGGCCGCCGCGGTTCCACTACGAAACCGGCCGGCGGCTCGCTCCGCTGCGCGACGAGGGGATCCTCGTTGTCGGCAGCGGCAACATCGTCCACAACCTGCGCCTGATGCGCCGCGAAGGCGCGCGGGGCTTCGATTGGGCGGTGCGGTTCAACGAAAGGATCCGCGAGGCGCTCGCCGCCCGCGATCACGGCACCTTGATCGACTTCGCGAAGCTCGGCGAGGACGCACGCCTGTCGCTGCCGACCCCGGAGCACTACCTTCCGCTTCTCTACGTCGCCGGGCTCCAGGGGGCGGACGAATCGATGGCTTTCCCCGTCGACGGCTATGACCTGGGCTCGATCAGCATGCTGACCGCCGTGGCGGGACTGCCGGGCACCTGAGAGGCGCCCTCCGGAGGCCCTCCGCCCTCCGTGTCGCTCGCGCATAATGCGGGGCATCGCTCCTAGCGGATCGTGCCATGCATTTTCTAGAACAAGCCGTCGTTTTCCTTCTCACCGCGGTGCTGCTGGTGCCGCTTTTCCAGCGCCTCAAGCTGGGCGCGGTCCTGGGCTATCTCGGCGCCGGCATGCTCATCGGTCCCTGGGGCCTCGGCATGGTCGGGGAGGTCGAGTCCACGCTGGAGTTCGCGGAATTCGGCGTGGTGCTGCTGCTGTTCCTCGTCGGCCTGGAGTTGCAGCCGAGCCGTCTCTGGGTGCTGCGGCGCCCCGTGTTCGGGCTCGGCGGAGCCCAGTTGCTGGTTACCGGCGCGGTACTCGCGGCCCTGGCTCTCGGGTTCGGCTTGTCGTGGCAGGCCGCGCTGGTTGCCGGGTTCGGATTGGCGATGTCCTCCACGGCCCTGGTGCTCGCTTCGCTCGCCGAGCGCAAGCAGCTGGCGACGCGTCATGGTCGCGAGGCCTTCGCGGTGCTGCTGTTCCAGGATCTCTCGGTCATTCCCTTGCTCGCGTTGCTGCCGCTGCTCAGTGGTTTCGGTGCCCGGGCCGCGGGCGGGTGGAGCGCCGCGGCGAAGGCCACGGTGGTCATTGCGATAGTCATCGCCGCGAGCCGATTGGTGGTGCGCCCGGCGCTGAAGATCGTCGCGAGCTACGGAGGGCGCGAGGTATTTACCGCGGCCGCCCTCCTGCTGGTCGTGGGTGCCGCGCTCATCATGCAAAGGATCGGCCTGTCACCGTCCCTCGGGGCGTTTCTCGCCGGAGTCCTTCTTGCCGACTCGGAATTCCGGCATGAGCTCGAAGCCGACATCGAACCCTTCAAGGGCCTGCTTCTGGGCCTGTTCTTTATCGCCGTGGGCATGAGCGCCAATCTCGCGCTGGTCAGGGACCAGCCGCTGACGGTCTTCGGCCTCGCCGTCGGGCTCATGCTCGTGAAGTTCGCCCTGATGTACGGCATCGCGCGGATCGGGCGCGCGCCGAACGAGACCGCGCAGCGGCTGGCGCTGGCGGTGTCGCAGGGTGGCGAGTTCGCGTTCGTCCTGTTCGTGGCTGCGGGAGCGTTGGGCGTCTTCGAACCCGGGACAGTGGAGCTCCTGGTCGTCGTCGTCACGGTTTCCATGCTGCTGTCGCCGCCGGCCTTCGCCCTTCAGGACCGGGTGCTCGAACGCTGGCTCGCGCGTCATGCCGCGCCCGAGTTCGACACCATCACCGGCCCCGGCAATCCGGTGATCATCGCGGGCTACGGGCGCGTCGGGCAGATCCTGTCGCGGGTGCTGCGCATGTGCGGTGTTCCGTTCACTGCGCTCGAGGCGAGCTACCAGCAGGTGGACTTCGTCAGGCGTTTCGGCAGCAAGGTGTACTACGGGGACGCGTCGCGGCTGGAGCTGCTCGAGGCGGCGAAAACGGGAGAGGCGAAGCTCTTCGTCCTGGCGATCGACGACGTGGAGGCCTCGGTCAAGACGGCGGAGGTCGTGCGCAAGCACTACCCGCAGGTGCCGATACTTGCGCGCGCGCGCAACCGCGTCCACCTGTTTCGCCTGCGCGACCTGGGCGTGAAGCTCATCTGGCGCGAGACTTTTCCGGCGAGCCTCGACATGGCGCGCCAGGCGCTGCTCTCCCTGGGATTCGACGGCGCAGCGTCGGAACACGCCGTGTCGCTGTTCAGGCGGCACGACGAGCAGCAGCTCGACGCGCAGTATGCGGTGCAGCACGACGAGGCCCAGCTCATCCAGACGACCAAGGAGGCCGCAGCCCAGCTGCAGGAGCTCTTCGAGGCGGACAGCCGGCAGCCGCCGGCGGGATTCCTCAAGCCCGCCGTCGCGTCAGGGCAGGATGGCTAGAGACATGCAGCACGCGTCCCTGTTGCCGCGGATCTCAGGGCTCGTCGGCGCTGCTTTCTGCGCCGTCGCGATCGCGTTTCCCGCGTGCGCGGAGGTGCGGCAGCCCGAAACCCGGTTCACGAAAGGGCTGCTGTGGCGTGTTTCCAAGACCGGGACCGCGCCGAGCCACGTATTCGGAACCATCCACGTGGCCGATCCGCGGGTGCTCGACATCCCCGACCCGGTGAACCGGGCCCTGGTGCGCTCCCGGCGCTACTACGCGGAGAGCTTCCAGGGCGAGCGCGAGGCGATGCGCTTCTTCGAGGCAGGCCAGTTCGAGGACGGGCGCCGGCTCGAGCCGCTGATCGGAGCCGAGGCCTACGCCAAGCTGGTCGAGGTCCTGCACGAGCGGCAGGTGCCCGAGGACGTGATCGCCCGGCTCAAGCCCTGGGCGGCGCTGGCCAACGTCACGGTCACCCCCGAGGACTACGAAGGAGTCACGCTGGACCAGAAACTCGTCGAGCTCGCGCGCGCCCGCGGGCTACGTGTGCTGGGCCTGGAGGGCGTGGAGGAGCAGATCGCGGTGTTCGATCGCATCCCGCTCGACACGCAAGTCGCGCTGCTGAAACACGCGCTCGGTCATCGCGATGACCTCGCCTCGCTGCTCGAGCCGGCCATTCAGGCCTGGATGAAGCGCGACCTCGCGGGAATACACTTCTCGAGCACCCGGGCGGCGGAACGCTATCCTGAAGTAGCCGAGCACTACCGCATCCTGTTCAAGCGCATCATCGAGAACCGCTCGATCGTGATGGCGCACCGTCTGTTCGTTCCGCTGCGCGAGGGTGGCGCCTTCATCGCCGTCGGCGCGAATCATCTCTATGGGACGGGCGGGATGCTCGCGCTGATCGAGAGCCAGGGATACCGCGTCGAGCGGGTGTATTGAGGGCGGACGGTAGAATAGCGGCGTGAAGAAGGTCCTCATCCTGATTTCCGGTCGCGGGAGCAACATGGAGGCGATCGTCCGCGCGGGACTGTCCGCCGAAATTGCCGCCGTGATCAGCAATCGCGCGGACGCCGCCGGGCTGAAATTCAGCGCGCAGGCAGGCGTTTCCTCTCAAACCGTCGACGACCGGGGGTTCCCCTCGCGCGAGGCGTTCGAAGGCGCTCTCGGCGACGCGATCGACCGGCATTCACCCGATCTGATCGCGCTCGCGGGATTCATGCGCATTCTGGGCGCCGATTTCGTGCGGCGCTACTCCGGACGCATGATCAACATACACCCGTCGCTGCTGCCCGCGTTTCCCGGGCTGCACACGCACCGGCGCGCGCTCCAGGAGGGCGTGAAGCTCCACGGCTGCACGGTCCACTTCGTGACGCCGCAGGTGGATCACGGTCCCATCATCGTCCAGGCGGCCGTGCCGGTGCGCGCCGGGGATACCGAAGCGATGCTCGCCGCGCGCGTCTTGCGGCAGGAGCACCGTGTCTACCCGCTGGCGATACGCTGGTTCGTCGAAGGCCGCCTGGTCGTCGAGAACGGGCTGGTTCGCGTCGACGGGGCTGGCTCCAGCCAATCGATTCTCGCCGACGAATGACTGCCGTTTGCTCAGGGTTTCGCGGCGCCGTGCTGGCCGCGGCTTTGATCTGGACCGTGGCCGAAGCGGGGCCCCCGGAGCGAATCAAGCTGAGCTACGAAGTCAGCTACGGCTCGATGCACGGCGACGTGGTCGAGACCCTCGAGCACGACGGCCGCACCTATTCGATCGTGTCCGAGACCCGGGGACGGGGCATCTTGGCCGCGTTCGGCAACAAGCGGACCGCGCGCGGGCGGATCTCCCCTCAGGGACTTCGGCCCGACGAGTACCGGGACGAGCGTCCGTTCGGCTGGGTGGCGTCCGCGAAATTCGACTGGGAATCCCACTCGGTGACCCAGGAGCGCAAGGGCAAATCGGAGACGCTGAAGATGCAGGGTACCGCCCAGGACCCCCTGAGCCTCGCCTACACGTTCGCGTTCGTGCCGCCGAACGGCAAGGAGTACGACATCATCCGCGCCGACGGAAGGGGGCTGACCCCGTTCCGCTTCGCGGTGCTCGGCAACGAAAAGCTCGCCACGCCCATCGGTGAGATGCAAACCCTGCATATCGCGAAGGTGCGCGACAGCCCGGAGGACAAGGCGACCGACATCTGGTTCGCGGCCGATCGGGACTTCCTCCCCGTGCGCGTGCTGGTCGTGGACAAGGACGGCTCGCGCGTAGACCAGATCATCACGCGCATCGACAACTGATGCCCTTTTCGCGCCCGCTGCTCGATGCGTGCACGGCGGCGCTCGCGGCCGTCCTCCCGCTCGAGCAACCCGCCGATGCGGCGCTGTCCGCGTTCTTTCGGAGCCATCCGAAAATCGGCCAGCGCGATCGTGCCACTGTCGCCGACTCGGTCTATGCCGCGCTGCGCCGGAGGCGCCTGCTGGAGAGCGTTGTCGGCACGCCGAGCCCGCGGCGCCTGGCGCTTGCGACCTGGACGCTGCTGCTCGGTGCGAGCCTGCGCGAGCTCGAGCCCTGGCTGCGCGGCGAGGAGCCGCAGTGGCTCGCCGGAGTCAAGCGAGCGGCTGCCGCGGAGCAGCCCTTCGGGGTGCAGTGCGAGCTTCCCGACTGGGTGATCGAGAAGCTGCGCCGCCGCTTCGACGAGCCCGCTGTGCTCGCACTGGCGCGCGGTCTCGCGCAAAACGCTTCGCTCGATCTGCGGGTGAACACGATGAAGACGACCCGCGAAGCGGCGATGAAGCGGCTCGCCGACGATGGCATTCGCGCCGCGGCGACGCCCTACTCGCCGGAGGGCTTGCGTCTCGACGGGCGGCCGGCGATCAACCGGCACCCGCTTTTTCTCGAAGGCGCCGTAGAGGTACAGGACGAGGGAAGTCAATTGCTGTGCCATCTGGTGGCGCCGAAGCGCGGCGAAATGGTTGTCGACTTCTGTGCGGGAGCGGGGGGCAAGACGCTGGCGCTCGGTGCCCTGATGCGCTCGACCGGGCGCTTGTACGCATTCGATATCTCTCCGAAGCGCCTCGCGGGGCTGAAGCCGAGGCTTGCGCGCTCGGGGCTGTCGAACGTCCATCCTCAGCGCATCGAGGGCGTCAACGACCCGCGCGTGAAGCGCCTTGCCGGCAAGATCGACCGCGCACTCGTCGATGCGCCTTGCAGCGGGCTGGGGACGCTGCGCCGCAATCCCGACATGAAATGGCGCCAGAAGCCCGAGGACATCGTCGAGCTGGCCGCCAAGCAGGCTTCGCTGCTCGCCGCGGCGGCCAAGCTGGCAAAGCCGGGCGGGCGGATTGTCTACGCCACCTGCAGCATCCTCGAGGAAGAAAACCGGAAGGTCGTAGAAGCTTTCCTGGCGGGCCATCCACAGTTCCGGCTGGTACCGGCCGTAGATGTACTCGCGAAGGAGCGGATCGACCTCGAGATGCTTGAATACTTCGAGGTCTGGCCCCACATACACACGACAGATGGTTTCTTCGCCGCGGTTCTTGAACGCGGCGCCTGACGTAGCAAGGTCGGGGAGGGCGCCAAGGTCGGCACTATGCCCTTGCCCTTTGTCCGGATTCACGTACAATCCTGCGATTCGACGGGGGGATCCAATTGATGTCTAACGTCTTGTTTTCAGGTATTTTTGATCTTCCCTGGTGGGGTGTCGCCCTGGTCGCTCTCGGGCTCACCCACGTCACCATCGTCAGCGTCACGGTGTTCCTGCACAGGCACCAGGCGCACCGCGCCCTCGACCTGCACCCTCTGGCGAGCCACTTCTTCCGCTTCTGGCTGTGGCTTACGACCGGCATGGTGACCAAGGAGTGGGCCGCCATTCACCGCAAGCATCACGCCAAGTGC
The DNA here is from genome assembly GCA_035519135.1 of Burkholderiales bacterium. Taxonomy (GTDB): domain Bacteria; phylum Pseudomonadota; class Gammaproteobacteria; order Burkholderiales; family SG8-39; genus VBDM01. The sequence goes on from DATIWX010000100.1 coordinate 66,581, forward strand.
GAGACCGCCGAAGACCCGCACAGCCCGCAGATCCTGGGCATCAATCGCGTGCTCTGGCTCGGGGTGTTCCTGTACGTCAAGGAAGCCTACAACCGCGAGACGCTGGACCGCTACGGTCACGGCACCCCGGACGACTGGATGGAGCGCAACATCTACTCGCGCTTCGCGGTGCTGGGCCTGACCCTGATGGGGGTGCTGGACGTCGTTCTGCTCGGCATCGTCCCCGGCGTGCTGGTGCTCTTGACGCAAATCGTGTGGATTCCTTTCTGGGCGGCCGGGGTCATCAACGGAATCGGCCACTTCTGGGGCTACCGGAACTGGGGAACCGAGGACGCCAGCACCAACATCGTTCCCTGGGGAATCCTCATCGGCGGCGAGGAGCTGCACAACAACCATCATGCCTATGCGACCTCGGCCAAGCTCTCCAACAAGTGGTACGAGTTCGACCTGGGCTGGATGTACATCTGCATCCTCGAAGCTCTCGGACTTGCGCAAGTGAAGAAGGTCGCCCCCACGCCGCGCTTCACCGAAGCCAAGGCGGTGGACCAGGAGACGCTGCAGGCCGTCATCACCCACAGGTACGACGTGCTGGCGAAGTACGCCAAGTCGCTCAAGCGGACCTACGCCGAGGAACTGGGCAAGCTGCGCCGCTTCGCGCCGCACGACGCCCATGTGCTGCAAAGCCTGCAGCGCTGGCTGCACTGCGACGAGAAGTCCCTGTGCGAGGCCGAGCGCGCGGACCTCAACAAGGGGTTGTCCAAGTCGCGCGCCCTGCATACCGTCTACTCGATGCGCTCGGAGCTCGCTTCGCTGTGGGAGCGCTCGAGCGCTTCCCGCGAGCAGCTGGTGCGCCAGCTTCAGGACTGGTGCCACCGCGCCGAGGCCAGCGGCATCCGGCACCTGGAGGAATTCTCGCGCCGGCTGCGCTGCTACGCCTGATCCCGCTTCGCCCCGCGAAAACCCGCCCTGTGGCGGGTTTTTTGTTGCCTCCGAGGGCAGCGTTCCGGCGCGCTTCGCGGTAGCATATCGTCGCTGGTGGTCCGGGAGGCCACCCCAACCGGGAAAGAAAGGGATACCCAATGAAAAGTCTCATCGCAATCGCGGCATCGTTGTTGATCGCGTCGCCGGTCTTCGCTCAGGTCAAGCCCTGCGAGGAGCTCAAGACCGAGATCGAAGCGAAGATCAAGAACAACGGCGTCAAGGTCTTCACGCTGACCATCGTGGACAAGGACGCAGCCGAGGACGGCAAGGTCGTCGGAACGTGCGAAGGCGGGACGAAGAAGATCGTCTACAAGCGGGGCGAGTAAGGGTCCGCTCGAAAAAAAAGCCCGCGAGACGCGGGCTTTCTGCTTTCCAGGCGCCTACACAGGGCGCCTACTTGATCTTGGCTTCCTTGTAGACCACGTGCTTGCGCGCCCTGGGATCGTATTTCTTGATCTCCATCTTCTCGGGCATGGTGCGCTTGTTCTTGGTGGTGGTGTAGAAGTGGCCGGTTCCGGCGGTGGATTCGAGCTTGATCTTTTCCCTCATCATCGTACCTCGTAATCAGATTTCGCCGCGCGCGCGCAGGTCTTTGAGCACGGCGTCGATGCCCTTCTTGTCGATGATGCGCACTCCCGCATTGGAGATGCGCAGCCTCACCCAGCGCTTTTCGCTTTCCACCCAGAAGCGGCGATACTGCAGATTCGGGTAGAAGCGGCGCTTGGTCTTGTTGTTGGCGTGGGACACGTGGTGCCCGACCTGCGGCTTCTTGCCCGTGACTTGGCAGACCCGTGCCATAGGAAACTCCGCTCGCGAAAAAGGGCGAATTATAGGCGCAACCGGGGGCGCATTCAAGCGAAATGCCCCGCGCAGGCGGTCGGCGGGGACCTACAGGAGCCCGCGCTCGGCGAACGACATGGTGCGCGTCCCGGCGACGATGAAGTGATCCAGCACGCGGATATCGACCAGGGCCAGGGCGCTCTTCAGGGAGCGCGTCAGGATTTCGTCCGCGTGGCTGGGCTCGGCGACTCCCGAAGGGTGGTTGTGCGCGAAGATCACGGCCGCCGCATTGTGCTTGAGTGCGCACTTGACGACTTCCCTGGGATAGACGCTGGTCTGGGTCAGCGTGCCCTGGAACAATTCCTCGCAGGCGATGACTCGGTGCTGCGCATCGAGCAGCAGGACGGCGAAGACCTCCTGCTCGCGCCCGGCGAGCAGGAGGCACAGGTAGTCGCGCACCGCGCGCGGCGAGCCGAGCGCGTCGCGGGAGGAGATTTCTTCCCTGAGCGCGCGGCGTGCCAGCTCGAGCGCGGCTTTCAGCTGCGCGAGCTTGGCGCTGCCCAGGCCCGGCGTGTCCCCGAAGCCCGCGGGTCCCGCTTCGAGCAGCGCGGAGATCGAGCCGAAGCGCCCGAGGAGCTGCCGCGCCAGGTCGACCGCGCTCTTTCCCTTGACGCCGGTGCGCAGGAGGATCGCCAGCAACTCGGCGTCGGCGAGCGAGCCCGGGCCCAGTGCCAACAGGCGTTCGCGGGGTCGCTCCTGCTGTGGCCAATCGCTGATAGCCATGGAATTCGCTTAGAATCCTCGTTTTGCGGCTTAACGCACCGTCTCGAATCGAGATGACCGACCTCTCCGGGAAAAAGGTCCTGCTCGGCATCACCGGCGGCATCGCCGCTTACAAGGCGGCGGAGCTGACGCGCCTCTTCGTCAAGGCGGGCGCCGACGTGCGCGTGGTGATGACCGGGTCGGCGTGCCGCTTTATCACCCCGGTGACCTTGCAGGCCCTCTCCGGGAAGGATGTCTTCACCGACATGTGGGACTCGCGGGTCCCGGACGGCATGGGCCACATCGAGCTGTCGCGGGACCGCGACGTCATCGTGGTCGCCCCGGCAACGACCGATTTTCTCGCTAAGATCGCAAACGGCTTCGGCGATGACCTGCTCTCGACCCTGTGTCTTGCGCGCCGGGCTCCGCTGCTGGTCGCTCCCGCCATGAACGTGGAGATGTGGCAGAACGCGGCGACGCAGCGCAACGTCGCGCGCCTGCGCGAGGACGGGGTCGCCATCTTGGGACCCACGGAAGGCGATCATGCCGACCGCGAGGGCGGCATGGGGCGCATGGTCGAGCCCGAGGAGATCTTCGCCGCGGTCGCCGCTACTATGGGCCCGAAGGGCCTCGTCAAAAAAAAAATCCTGATCACGGCGGGCCCGACCTATGAGCCCATCGACACGGTGAGGGGGATCACGAATCAAAGCTCGGGCAAGATGGGCTACGCCGTGGCGCAGGCCGCGGCCGAGGCGGGGGCGGAGGTGACGCTGGTCTCGGGCACGACCGCGCTGCCCGCTCCCGCGGGTGTGGAGCGCGTGGAGGTGGTCACCGCGGCCGAGATGCGCGACGCGGTGATGAAGCGGGCCAAGCAGGCCGACGTGTTCATCGCCGTCGCCGCAGTCGCCGACTATCGCCCGACCGACCCGAAGCCGCACAAGATCAAGCGCGGCAACGGGCATCTCAGCCTCGAGCTCGCGCCGAACCCGGATATCCTCGCGGAGGTTGCAGCGCTGCCCAAGGGACCGTTCTGCGTCGGCTTCGCGGCCGAGACCGAGGACCTGATGGCGAACGCCCAGTCGAAGCGCAAGAAGAAGGGCATTCCGCTGCTCGCGGCGAACCTCGCGCACCAGACTTTCGGCAAGGACAGCAACGCGCTGACGCTCTTCGACGACGGCGGCGTGCACGAGCTGCCCCGTGCGTCCAAGATCGTGCTCGCGCGCCAGCTGGTCGAGCACATCGCGAAGATGCTGCCGCGACGCTAGCCGCTCCCCGCTTGAAGACGCTCGACGTCAAGGTGCTCGATCCGCGGCTGCGCGAATCCCTGCCGCAGTACGCCACCACGGGAGCGGCGGGCCTCGATCTGCGCGCCTGCATCCACCAGCCCCTGAGCCTGGCGCCGGGGGCCGCCGAGCTCGTCCCGAGTGGTATCGCGATCCATCTCGCCGATCCGGGCCTCGCGGCCGTGGTGCTGCCCCGTTCCGGGCTCGGCCACAAGCACGGCATCGTGCTCGGCAACCTCGTCGGGCTGATCGATTCCGACTACCAGGGGCAGGTGATGGTCTCGGTGTGGAACCGCGGCCAGGCCGCCTTCACGGTACAGCCGATGGAGCGCATCGCACAGCTCGTGGTCGTGCCGGTGGTGCAGGTGAAGCTGAACGTGGTCGAGGAGTTCGTTCAGAGCGGCCGCGGCGCGGGCGGCTTCGGGAGCACGGGGAAAGCCTGAGGTTGACGGCCGATCCGAACGCAATCTCGCCGCCAATCCGCGGGTGTGATCATGATTGCAGTCTCTCTGGCCTAAGTCCAGGTTCAGCGGCGGCGCGCAGGGCCGTCCGCTGCAACCGGCTGTTCGGCGGCCAACGCTGCGCACGCCGTTGCATAGCAGGCAGCCAGCTCCGCCTCGGACGTGGCACGCATACCCAAGTCTTGCAGCAGCCCGTCGCGAAGGCCATAGATCCAGCCGTGAACGGTCAATGTCTGACCACGAACCCAGGCGTCGCGCACGACGGTCGTTCGGCCGACATTCGCCGCCTGTTCGATCACATTGAGCGCGCAGAGGCGGTAGTGCTGCGCGACCTCACTGCCCAAGTGGTCGAGGTGTGCCCGGTGCTTGCTCTGCACATCCTGAATATGGCGAAGCCAATTGTCGATCAGCCCAAGTTTGTCGTCGCGCAGGGCGGCCAGTACCCCACCGCAGCCGTAGTGCCCGCAAACGATTATGTGCTCCACGCGGAGCACATCCACCGCGAACTGGATTGTGGAGAGACAGTTCAAGTCGGTATGAACAACTACGTTGGCGACGTTGCGATGGACGAACATCTCTCCGGGGAGCAAGCCGACAATCTGGTTGGCCGGCACACGACTATCTGCGCAGCCGATCCACAGGTAGCGTGGCGCCTGCTGGCGAGATAACCGCGCGAAGAACTCGGGATCGTGCTGGGTCATTTCGGCGGCCCACGCCCGGTTCTGCGCGAACAGGTGGTGCAGAACACTCACATTGACCCCAAATGGTCTGCCGCCGAACGTCCGCCGTGAGCCGCGTGCCGCTTGCGGCACGTCGGCCTCGACGGTGTTGTTGGGTGGCAAGGCGCCTTGATCATAGGTCGTCCGGCGTCAACCCCGTGCGCTTGGCGACACGGGCAAGCATTCGCGGGCCGATCTCTTCGCCGTCGTGGAATGCGAAGACCACATCGGGCCAGCCGGGGCGAGAGTCTTGTGTGAGCCGGATTGGCGCTTGAGAGTCCAGCCAATTCGGTAGAGAGCGGAGAGTGCCTGTCGGGCCTTGGACGAAGGCCGGGACGTCATGCAGTCGCGATCCCGATCGAAATGGATTGCGGTTTAGCTTCGTTGTGTTCAAGACGTTCAGCGAGGACACGTAGAGCGAGGACTTCTGCTTTCGTCATGGCTTCGTCGGCGGTAGCGTCGTAGGCGAGAACCCCAGGAAGCTCAGGAACTTCGGCCAGCCAGCGCCCGTCTTCTTCGCGTTCGTGCTCAATTGTGAATTTCATGGTCACCTCGACGTTTCGGCGCATTCTACGCCTCTTTTCTTGCCACCCGACGTTCGCGGCCACCGGGCCGACGAGATGAAAATTGCCACAAGGAGCGCTGCTTCAGAGGCTCCGGGTGGGCCGCGCGGTTAGACCGCTCTCTTCGCAAGCGAGCCAAGAGGGTAGCTGAGATTGTGCTCTGGGCGGTCACGACGGCTCCCACCGCGCTTGTTGAAGAACCACGCGATAACGATCATGATCTTCGAAGGTTCTGCCGCGCTGCTCCCAATATGGGTTGAACGATGAAACTTCAACGAACCCTGCTTGGACCATCGAAGCGCACGCCTGCTGCCATTGAACAGAGTCTGGAAGGTAGAAGACGAGCAGGTCTTCCTCCGTTGGAGTTGGCACCACTGGGTGGGCGCGGCAGTAAGTGAATTCAAAGTGGTAGTGCAGATCCGGCGTACCCAGCATGACGCCGTCGAAGCCGTCGTGGTTCTCGAACCGTCCAATCTCGAGCAGGCCAAGCCCTTTGCGGTACATGGCGACCGAGCGGTCGAGCGCACTCACTGGTCGGGCAATTCGCAGCCGGGTTTGCATAATCGGAGAGTGGCTGAGCGGTCTAACGTTCGCGGCCACCGGGCCGACGGTATAACAGAAGCGATACGATACGCCGCTTCAGAGACTCCGAGTGGGCCGCGGGGTTAGGCGTCTTCATGCAACCTTTCGAGGTGAGGCGGGGCCGACGGTGGGACGCCAGGCCCGACCGGCGCATGATAGACAAAGGCGCTGGGCGGGCCTCGCCTCGACCGAGGGGTTAGGCTCCGCCCTACAGCCAGCGACGTACCTTGTCCTTGTATTCGACATAGCGTGCGCCAAAGGTAGCTTCGAGCTTTACCTCCTCGGCGACGATGAAGCGCCGAGTGATCTGCCAAACAAAAACTGGCAGAGCCAGCCATGGCGACAGACTCCCGAAGCACAAGGCTACTCCGGCAAGGATGAGCACCATCCCGAGGTACATGGGGTGGCGGGTGAACGTGAACGGACCTTCTGTAATCAGCGCGGTCGTGCGCTCGAAGGGCTTGACCGAAGTGCCCTTGCGTTTGAAGAGGCTGTCCGTCCAGAGATTGATCCCTACTCCGGTGGCGAGCAGGCAGCCTCCAGCGACCACGTGCCAGGTAGAAGTGAAGAGTTGCACAAGGGGGACAAGGAAATGTAGGGCGATCATCAGTAGCAGCCCCGCAAAGAGAAGGATCGGCGGGAGCAGACCTCGTGGGCCTGGGTCGGTGGAAGTGCTCACGGCTGATGGAGTTGGTGCATTGCGGAGCCTAACGTTGGAGTTCACCCGCGAGCGGAGGCGGGCGCAG
>DATIWX010000101.1:0-3596 GCA_035519135.1 Burkholderiales bacterium
CACCGATGTCGGTGGTGACGATGCCCGTAGCGGGGGCCGGGCCGAAGGTGTTATCCAGCGTGCCGTCCGTGTTGAAGCGCAGCACCACCTGGTCGCTAGTCCCGGTGACGACGACAATCTTGCCCGTCGACTGCAAGGCAAGCGCCGGAGACATCGCAGCAGTATTGCCTAGGCTGGTCGTAGTGGTACCACCTGTGCCAAAAGCAGGATCCAGAACCCCCAGCGACGTGTAGCGGTAGAGAACGATGTTACCGGTCTGGGAAGCTCCAGCGACTATGATTCTCCCGTCGCCTTGAAGGGCGAGCGCACAGGTATCCCCCACGAGCCCGGGACCGATCGATGCGAGCACATAGCCCTGGCCCGAGGCCGCGTTGAAACCCGCCGTGTCGAGCGTGCCGTTGGCGTTGTAGCGCAGGAGCGCAATGCCCGTGGTGTTGTTGGAGGCCGTGAACGTGAGCGCCGCGACCAGGATCTTACCGTCCGGCTGGACCGCGATCGCCGAAGCGCCGGCTGCAACGCCCGCTAGAGTCGTGCGGACGAGGCCATTGGTTCCGAAGCTCCCGTCGACCGAGCCGTCCGTGTTGTAGCGAACCAGGGCGATCACGCCCTGGCCCGCAAGGCCGGAGCTGCCCCCGGCGAGGATCTTGTTGTCGAGCGGCTGGACCGCGGCCGCAAGGGCGAAATCGAACAACCCGGGATCGATGTCGGTGATGGCGACGCCTCTTCCTCCCGCAAAAGTCGTATCGAGAACGCCGGCCGGGGTGAATCGCATCACCGCGAACGCGGTGGTCGGGCCTGTGCTGCTCGAGTTATTGCTGCTGCAGTCCGCCAGCACCAAACAGGCGGCGATGAGCGGCAAGGTCACTCGCCGCAGGGACTTCCGGTTCATATCGGCTCCTTTCGCAGTGCGGAGCTTAGTGCAAAGCGGGCATCTCCGTGCATTACAATTTGTAACCTTGCAGCCTCCCTGCGCTTGACAGCGTTCGGAATCGCAAGTCCCGACGCGTTCACGACTCGGACTTCCGGAGCGGCGACATGAGCACATCGATCCAGACGGTGCTGATCTACGGTTACGGCGTGATGGGCCGGGGCGTGGCCAAGACCTTCGCCGACGCGGGTTTCGCGACCTTCGTGAAAAGCCGGCGTGCGGGCAGGCTCCCGGACCTCCCGGCGAATGCGACCGCGACCGAGCGACTGCCGGAGAAGGCGCCCGACCTCGTCATCGAGTTCGTTCCCGAGGACTCCAAGGTCAAGCAGGCCGTGTACGCGGAGCTGGAAGCCGCCTATGGCGCAAACATGCCCCTCGTCGCGAGCGGCACGTCCGGACTCGATCTGGTGGAGCTGTCGCGCAAGATGAAGCGGCGCGAGCGCTTCCTCGGCGTGCACTACTTCATGCCGGCGGACGTCGCGCCGGTGGTCGAGGTGATGGCGGGGCTGGCGACGCCGCGCGAGGACGTGGACCGCGTCGCCGACGCGCTCAGGCGCACCGGCAAGGAGCCCGTGGTGCTCTACAAGCCGATCGTCGGGTTCCTCATCAACCGCCTGCAGCACGCCATCCTGCACGAGGCCTACTACCTCATCGAGGCCGGCGTGGCGACGGCGGAAGACATCGACCATGCCGCGCGCCGCATGCTCGCGCCGCGCATGTGCCTGAACGGCCTGATCCAGCAGAAGGACATCAGCGGGCTCAAGATCCACGCCGACGCCCAGGAATCGATCGTGCCCAAGCTGTTCCACAACGCGACCCCGAACCCCATGCTCCAGACCATGGTCGCCCTCGGCCGCACCGGGCTCTCGGCGGGCAAGGGCTTCTACGACTGGAACGGCTGCGACGCCGAGGCGGTGCGCAGACAGGCCTCGAGCCAGCTCGCGAAGCTCCTGGAGTTCCTGAAAAGCGGCATCGGCGCCCCCGCCCCGCGAACGCAGCCGAAGGGCCTGGCGCGCTCCTAGTACGGCAGACCGACGTAGTTCTCCGCGAGCGAGGTCATCGCCGCACGCGAGCCGACGAGGTATTCGAGCTCGGCGGCCTGGACTTTCTCCCCGAAGGGACCGTCCTCCGGGAAGCGGTGGAGCAGGTTGGTCATCTCCCAGGAGAAGCGCTCCGCCTGCCACACGCGCCGCAGGGCGCGCGCCGAATAGCCGTCGAGCGCGGCGGTCGACCCCGATCCGTAGTACTGGATGAGCGCCGTCGAGAGGTAGTGAACGTCGCTCGCCGCAAGGTTCAGGCCTTTCGCCCCGGTCGGCGGCACGATGTGCGCCGCGTCCCCCGCCAGAAACAGGCTGCCGAAGCGCATCGGCTCGGCGACGAAGCTGCGCAGCGGCGCGATGCTCTTCTCGATCGAGGGGCCGGTGACGAGCGCCTCCGCAGTCCTCGGATCGAGGCGCTCGCGCAGCTCCTCCCAGAAGCGATCGTCCGGCCACTGGTCGAGGTCTTCCGCGAGCGAGCACTGGACATAGCAGCGGCTCCGCGTGGGGGAGCGCATGCTGCACAAGGCGAAGCCGCGCTCGTGGTTGACGTAGATCAGCTCGTCGGAAACCGGGCGCGTGTCCGAGAGCACGCCGAGCCAGCCGAACGGGTACACGCGCTCGTAGGTGCGGATCGCCGCGGCCGGAACGCTCTTCCTGGAAATGCCGTGGAAGCCGTCGCAGCCCGCGATGAAGTCGCACTCGACCTCGCGATCGCGCCCGTCGGCGTGAAAACGCACGCGGGGACGCGCCGTATCGAAGTCGCGCAGGCTCACATCGTCGGCTTCGTAGACGGTCTTCGCGCCCGCCGCGGTGCGCGCATCCATCAGATCCTTGGTCACCTCGGTCTGGCCGTAGACGATGACCTTCTTTCCGCCGGTCAGCCCGGAAAGATCGATGCGGTGTCGCACGCCTCCAAAAAGGATGTCGAAGCCCTCGTGGACCAGGCCTTCCCGCCGCAGGCGTGCGCCCACGCCGGCGCGATCGAGCATCTCGACCATGCCCTGTTCCAGCACCCCGGCACGGATGCGGCTGAGCACGTACTCGCGGCTGCGATGCTCGATGATGACGGTGTCGATTCCGGCGAGATGCAGCAATTGTCCGAGCAGCAGGCCGGACGGACCCGAGCCGATGATGGCGACTTGCACGCGCATGGGATGTTCTCCTCGATCCGACATGTCTTATGACCTTGGCTGACCCGGCTTGAGCAGCGCCGCGATCTCCGCCGCCACCAATGGACTGAGCGTCCCCTTGGCGATCGCGAGCGGGATCGTGCGCAGGCTGAGCAGCCGGTACAGAGCGAGCGACTCCGGCGCGGTTCTTGCGAGCGCCTCGAGGTGCCTGCGGATGGTGCCGGTGTCCCCGCGCGCGACCACGCTGCCGAGCGCGCCCGGCGCGCCGAGCTTCTCGACATTGTCCACCGAGCCGCGCAGGAGCGGCAGCAGGGCACGCAGCGCGTCTCCCTCGGCGATGCCGAGCTTCTTCCACAGCGCGACGGTTTCCGCGATGAGCGCGACGACGAAAGCCCCGGAGAAATTGGCCGCGGCATGGTACAGGGCGCGACCGCCTTCGGGCAGCCGCAGCGGCCGCGCGCCGAGCGCACGCGCCAGCCGCTCGAGCTCCGTGGCGAG
>DATIWX010000102.1:0-19263 GCA_035519135.1 Burkholderiales bacterium
TCTTCCATTGCGACGCGGTGCAGGCGGCGGGCAAGATCGAGATCGACCTGCAGAAGCTCAAGGTCGATCTCATGACCGTGACCGCGCACAAGCTCTACGGTCCCAAGGGCATCGGCGCGCAGTACGTGCGCAGGAAGCCGCGCGTGCGGATCGAGCCGCAGATCCATGGCGGCGGGCACGAGCGCGGTTTCCGCTCGGGGACGCTCGCCACGCACCAGATCGTCGGCATGGGCGAGGCGTTCCGCCTGGCGAAGCTCGAGATGGCCAAGGAAAACGAGCGCATCCGCGCGCTGCGCGACAGGCTGTGGAACGGCATCAAGGACCTCGAGGAGGTCTACGTCAACGGCGACATGGTGCGACGTACCCCGCACAATCTCAACGTGAGCTTCAATTTCGTCGAGGGCGAGTCGCTGGTCATGGCGATCAAGGACGTGGCGGTGTCCTCGGGCTCGGCGTGCACCTCGGCAAGCCTCGAGCCCTCCTATGTGTTGCGCGCTCTCGGCCGCTCCGACGAGCTCGCGCACAGCTCGATCCGCTTCACCCTCGGGCGCTTCACCACCGAGGAGGAGATCGACTACACGGTGAAGCTCATCCGCGGCAAGATCGCCAAGCTGCGCGAGCTCTCGCCCCTGTGGGAGATGTACAAGGAAGGCGTGGACTTGAACACCGTGCAGTGGGCGGCACACTAGGAGTCGGACATGGCATACAGCGACAAAGTCATCGATCATTACGAGAACCCGCGCAACGTCGGTTCCTTCGACAAGGCGGACGAGCAGATCGGCACCGGCATGGTCGGTGCACCTGCCTGCGGCGACGTCATGAAGCTGCAGATCAAGGTCAACGGGCAGGGCGTCATCGAGGATGCGCGCTTCAAGACCTACGGCTGCGGCTCGGCGATCGCGTCCTCGTCGCTGGTCACCGAGTGGGTGAAGGGCAAGACGCTCGATGAAGCCGGCAAGATCAGGAACACGCAGATCGCCGAAGAGCTCGCGCTGCCGCCGGTGAAGATCCACTGCTCGATCCTCGCCGAGGACGCGATCAAGGCGGCGATCGAGGATTACCGCAAGAAGCACGGCGTCGAGGTGCCCGCCGTTGCGGCGGCGAAGGCGGCTTGAGGAGCGCATGATCACTCTGACCGAACGCGCCGCGACGCACGTCTCGAGCTTTCTCGCCAAGCGCGGCAAGGGAGTGGGCCTGCGGCTGGGCGTGCGCACCTCGGGCTGCTCGGGCATGGCCTACAAGCTCGAGTACGCCGATGCCGTGAATCCGGACGATCACACCTTCGAGAGCCACGGCGTCAAGGTCGTCGTTGATCCCAAGAGCCTCCAGTTCCTGGAAGGGACCGAGCTGGATTTCACGCGAGAGGGGCTGAACGAGGGATTCAAGTTCAACAACCCGAACGTGAAGGATCAATGCGGCTGCGGCGAGAGCTTTAACGTCTGATCCCGTCGCTCTGACGGCGGAGACAGAAGGGGCCTCGGGCCCCTTTTTTGCATCCCCTGCGGAAATGAACCTCAACGAAAACCACTTTCAGATATTCGGTGTACCGGCGCAGTTCGAGGTGGATGTTCCCGCCTTGGAGACCCGGTACCACGAGCTGCAGCGCGAGGTGCACCCGGACCGTTTCGCGAGCGCCTCGGAGGCGGAGCAGCGCGCCTCGATGCAGCTCGCGACACGGGTGAACGAGGCCTACCAGACGCTCAAGTCGCCGCTCAGGCGCGCCGGATATCTCCTGCAGCTGCACGGGGTCGATCCGGAATTCGAGACCAATACGGCGATGCCCGCGGAATTCCTGACCGACCAGATGGAAAGGCGCGAGCGGCTCGAGGACGCGGTCGCAGCGGGCGACTGGCAGCGGCTGATCGCGCTCTCGGGCGATCTTCGCGTGGACCAGGATTCCCTGTTCGCGAGAATCGGGAGGCAGCTCGGGGCGCTGCAGTGGAACGAAGCGGCGGCGACCCTGCGGCAGCTCAAGTTCCTCGAGAAGTTCGGCGAGGACATCGGCGCCGCCGAAGAAAGGATGGACTGCTGATGGCGCTGCTGCAGATCTCCGAGCCGGGCCAGTCCCCCGCGCCCCACGAGCAGCGACTCGCCGTCGGAATCGATCTGGGCACGACCAACTCTCTCGTCGCCAGCGTGCGCAACGGCATTGCGGTCGTCCTCAACGACCACGAGGGTAACGGCCTGCTGCCTTCGATCGTGCGCTATTTCCGCGACGGGCGCACCGCCGTCGGCCGGGAGGCCGAGCGCGAGCAGGCGCGCGACCCCAAGAACACCATCGTATCGGTGAAGCGCTTCATGGGCCGGGGCCTGAAGGACGTGGCGCACGTCGAGAACAGCCCTTACGACTTCGTCGATTCGCCCGGCATGGTTCAGCTCCGGACCGCGGCCGGCGTGAAGAGCCCGGTCGAGGTGTCCGCCGAGATACTCAAGGCGCTGCGCGCGCGCGCCGAGGAGTCGCTGCTCGGAAGAGCGGGCGGAGACCTGTACGGGGCCGTGATCACGGTACCCGCCTATTTCGACGACGCGCAGCGGCAGGCGACCAAGGACGCCGGGAAGCTCGCGGGCCTGAACGTGCTGCGCCTTCTGAACGAGCCCACCGCGGCGGCGATCGCCTACGGCCTGGACAACGCCGCCGAGGGCATCTACGCGGTGTACGACCTGGGCGGGGGCACGTTCGACATCTCGATACTCAAGCTCTCGAAGGGCGTGTTCGAGGTCATGGCCACCAGCGGCGATGCCGCGCTGGGAGGGGACGACTTCGACCAGAGGCTGTTCTGCTGGGTGATCGAGCGGGCCAAGCTCGCTCCGCTCTCGGCCGAAGACACGCGACTGCTGCTGGTGAAATCGCGTGCCGCCAAGGAGTTTCTCACCGCCCACGACGAAGCGCGCATCCTGGCGACGCTGGGGAGCGGCGAAAGCGTGGACGCGACGGTGACGCGGAAGGAATTCCAGGAGATGACGCGGCAGCTGGTCGCGAAAACGCTGGCGCCGACGCGCAAGGCGCTGCGCGACGCCCGCCTGGGCGTCGCCGACGTCAAGGGCGTGGTGATGGTCGGCGGGGCGACGCGCATGCCCCATGTGCAGGAGGCCGTGGCGGAGCTCTTCGGGCAGACGCCGCTCACCAACCTGGACCCCGACAAGGTCGTTGCCCTCGGCGCGGCCATCCAGGCGAACGCGCTCGCCGGGAACCGCGCCCCGGGTGACGACTGGCTGCTGCTCGACGTGATTCCCCTGTCCCTGGGCATCGAGACCATGGGCGGCCTGGTCGAGAAGGTGATCCCGCGCAACTCGACGCTCCCGGTCTCGCGTGCGCAGGAGTTCACCACGTTCAGGGACGGCCAGACGGCGATGAGCGTCCACGTGGTCCAGGGCGAGCGCGAGCTGGTCGCCGACTGCCGCTCCCTCGGCAAGTTCGAGCTGCACGGCATTCCGCCGATGGCGGCGGGAGCGGCGCGCATACGCGTGACCTTCCAGGTGGATGCCGACGGCCTGCTCGGCGTGTCGGCGCGCGAATCCACGACCGGGGTTCAGGCGGCGATCGCGGTGAAGCCTTCCTACGGGCTGAGCGACGCCCAGATCACGCAAATGCTCAAGGAGTCGCTGGACCACGCCCGCGACGACGTGCAGCTGCGCTTGCTGAAGGAGCAGCAGGTCGAGGGCGAGCGTATGCTCGAAGCGGTCGAAAACGCGCTGCGCGACGACGCCGACCTGGTCTCGGCGGAGGAGCAGAGATCCGTCCGGGCCGAGCTCGACGCGCTCAGGCATACGCTCTCCTGCACCGACCACCGCACCATCAAGTCGGCGATCGAGCGCGTGAACCGCGCGACCGAGCCCTTCGCCGGCCGGCGCATGGACCGCGCGGTGAAGCGCGCTCTCGCCGGCAGGAAAGTGGAAAGCCTCTAGGCTTCGATGCCGCGGATCATCGTTCTCCCCCACGCGGAGCTGTGCCCGGATGGCGCGGTCATCGACGCGAAGCCCGGCGTGTCGATCTGCGACAGCCTGCTGCAGAACGGCGTGGAGATCGAGCACGCCTGCGAGAAGTCCTGCGCCTGCACCACCTGCCACGTGGTGGTGCGCGAAGGTTTCGAGACGCTCGATCCCTCGGAAGAGGACGAGGACGACCTTCTCGACAAGGCCTGGGGGCTGGAGCGCAACTCGCGCCTTTCGTGCCAGGCGATCGTCAAGGACAGCGATCTCACCATCGAGATCCCGAAATACACGATCAACATGGTGAAGGAGGAGAAATGAAATGGACCGACTCCCTGGAGATCGCGATCGCGCTCTCCGAGGCGCATCCCGGCGTCGATCCGCTTACCGTGCGGTTCACCGACCTCTTCAAATGGGTGCAGGAGCTGGACGAATTCGACGACGATCCGGAGCGCTGCGGCGAGAAGATCCTGGAGGCGATCCAGATGGCGTGGATCGACGAGGCCGGCTAGAGCGCCACGCCCTGATGCGGTTCGCCGTAGTCACGCCCGACCCCGCTCGGTGGGTGCACGTCCGGGCCTTCGACGAAGTCGCTGAAGTCATTCACGCAGGGCTCACCGAGCTCGGGGTGCCGTGCGAACGCTGCGTAGGGCGCCTGGCCGGCGGGCGAAGCAACATTGTCCTTGGCGCCCACCTTTTGCCTCCGGCGGCGCTCCCGGCGGACGCCATCCTGTACAACCTCGAGCAGATCGTGGAAGGCGCGATCTGGGTTACACCCGGATATCTGGACCTCCTGCGCCGCCACCGGGTGTGGGACTACAGCGCACAGAACTGCGCGGCACTGCGCGACCTTAGCGTGCGCGAGCCAAGGCATGTCCCTCTGGGATACTCGGCGGTGCTCGAGCGCATCTCGCCCTCGGTCGAAGACATCGACGTTCTTTTCTACGGCGTGTACAACGAGAGGCGGCTCGCAGTGCTGCGCAACCTCGCCAGGAGGGGCCTGAAAGTGGTCCACGCAAACGGCGTCTACGGCAAGGAGCGCGATGACCTCATCGCTCGCGCACGCATCGTGCTCAATGTTCACTTCTACGGGCAGTCGAGGCTGGAAGTCCCGCGGTGCTTCTACCTGATGGCCAACGGACGTTTCGTTCTCTCGGAAGCGAGCCCGGACAAGGAGGAGACCGGATTGGCCGGCGGCATGGCGTTCGCGCCGTACGCGGAGCTGGAGTCGGCGTGCCTCTGGTACCTGGAGCACTCGGCGGAGCGCGCAGCCGTCGCTGCGGCGGGAAGAGACATCCTGCGCGGACGGCCGCAGTCCGCGCTGCTTGCGCCCGCCGTGGCCGCGCTCGGCGGCCAGGCTGAGGTGTAGCGTCTAGCGCCGCCTGGGCTCGCGCAGCGCCGGGTTGAGCTTGTCGAGGTCGGCCTGCACCTGCTCGCGGCTGCGCTCGTACACGAGCTCCCGCCCTCTCACGCTGCCCGCGTAGGACAGGCCCATGCGCGTCGGGGTCAGGTCGCACTTGACGTTGTGGATGCCCTCCCCGAGCACGATCTCGATCCGGTCGGCCCGCTTGCTGTACACGACGACGTCCAGGGACTGCCCGGTCTCGGTTACGCGCACCCTGATTTTCTCGGGAGTCATCGGCCCGATCTTCGAGGGTCCCTCAGGCGGGCTCCAGGCCGTGTTTGCGGATCACGGACGCAGCGGAGGGCGCGGTGATGAACTTGACCAGCGCGCGCGCCGCGTCCGCCTGTTTCGCGCCGCTGTGGATGCCGGCGGAGAACACGGTCATCCGCTGGAGATCGCCCGGCAGCGGGCCGACGTAGTCGATGCCGGCGAAATGCACCAGCTCGGCGATCTGCTGGAAGCCGATCTCGGTCTCGCCGCTGGCGATCAGGGTGCCGACGAACACGCCCGACGGAGTCTGCTTCAGCTTGCCCCTGACCTGGTCGGCGACGCCCAGCTTCTCGAACACGCTGAGCATGTAGACCCCGCTCGGGCCGGTCGAATAGCCGATCGACTTGGCCGCGAGCAGCGTCTTCCTGAACGCGTCGACCGATCCGATATCGGGCTTGGGGGCGCCCTTGCGCACCGCGACCCCGGTGCCGGACTTTGCGAAGTCGACGCGGCTGCCGGCGACACCCTTGCCCAGCTTGATTTGCTCGTCGATCGCCGGGCCTGCCATGATGATGAGGTCGTAGGCCTCGCCGCCGGCGAGGCGCTTCTGGACGTTGAGCGTTCCCGTGAAGACGGTCGTCACCTTGTGCCCGGTCGCCTTCTCGAATTGCGCCACCAGTTCGGAATACGCCTCCTGGGTGGCCTGGGTGGACAGCACCTTGATTTCCGCGGCGCCGGCGGTTCCCGATAGCAGCCAGGCGCCCGCCGCTGCGACGATCGTTGCGGTTTTCATGTGCTCCTCCTTTGCGCTACTGCGGTTCAACGCCGTTGCGGCCGACGTTGATGCGGCTTGCCTCGAGCGTGCCGTCCGGTTTCCTCGTCGCCGCGAGCACGGTAAACCGTGCGCCTACCTTGAGGTCGTCGCGGTTGCCGATCTCGTAGCGGACGATCGGCACGTTCGGAGGGACGACGATCCTTTTCTCGCCATCCTTGTACTTGACCACGATGGTCGAGCCCTCGACGCCGGTGACCATGGCGCCCGAAGCCGAGCCGTTGGTCATGGTGCTGTTGGGCACGGGAGCATAGGGACGGTGTCCCTCGCCGGTGCCGCGCATCTGCTCGGGGAAGATGTGCACTTCCAGGGCTTTCTGGGTGCCGTCCGCCTGCGGCATCGCCGCGCTGCCGAGGAAAGTGCCTTCCTTGACCTCCGCCATCGAGGCTTTCACCACCGCGACGATCATGGCGTTGTCGGTGAGCGTCAGCTTGAGCTCGGCGCCGTCGCTCGATTTCAGCGAAAGCACGTTGCCGTCGGCCTTGGCTATCGTGCCGCGAATGCGCATGGTCTGCGCCGTGGCCGTGGCGCACGATGCCGCGATGATCGTCCCGGCGAGCGCCAGTCGAATGGTTCTGGTCATTGTGTTTCCCCTGTGCCTGGACGCGCGCCCTTGCGGCGTGGCCGCGCCCATTATAGGGCAGGGCGGGTGGCGGCGCGCGCAGCGCGAAGCGATTCGAGCATCGCCCGGAAGTCGTCGGGCGCTTCGCGCTCGAACGACATGCGCTGGCCGGTCCGCGGGTGAACGAATCCGAGGACGCGCGCGTGGAGCATCGGGCGCGCCGCTTCGATCCTGGGACCCGCGTAGTCGCGGATGTAGACGCGTTCGCCGACCAGGGGATGGCCGAGCTCGGACAGGTGGATGCGGATCTGGTGCTGCCGCCCGGTTTCGAGGCGGCACTCCACCAGGGTCGCACCCGCGAGCGGGGCGAGCGGCCTGACATGCGTGAGCGCGCGCTTCGCCTCGGGCGGGACGCCGCCCCTGGGACGCCGGAAGTGACCGTAGGACCCGCGCAGCCCGTCGCCGCGATCCAGGATGAGATGAGTTTCGATGCGCCGCGCGGCAACCGCACCGTGCGCGATCGCATGGTAGACGCGCTCGATGTCGTGCGCCCGGAACTGTTCGGCCAGAGCGCGCTTCGCATCGAAGGTGCGCGCGAACACCATCAGGCCGCTGGTGTCCTTGTCCAGCCGGTGGACCACGCCGAGCTCGGGGTGAGAGCCGCGCCCGCCGGATCGCCGCAGCAGGATTCGCGTCCGGTCGGCGAGCGTGTCCTTCTCGCCCTCGTAGGGGACGCTCAGCATGCCTACCGGCTTGTCGACGACGACGACGTCGCGGTCCAGGTACACGACCGCGGTTTCGGGCAGAGCACCGGTGCGGAGCTTCGGCGCGCGCTCGTCGACGACCACGCTCGCACCGGGCGCAACGCGCGAGGCGGGGTCGAGGCGCCGCTCGCCGTCCACGGTCACGCACCCTTTCGCGCAAAGGTCGCGCGCGCGCGACCAGGTCGCGCCCGTGCGCTCGCGCACGACGGCGGCGACGGTGGGCTCGGTCGGTCTCGTCCTGGCTGCGGATGGCGCGGCTTGTCTCGCTCGTGTTCTCACCGCGGCTCCGTGGGCTGCCGGCTTCGAGGTCCGGCGCCCATTGTAATATCACGCTCCCGCCGGGCCGGTGACCGTTCCGCGCGAATGATAGTTGCTTCCATTTGTGTCGGCGAAACAGCCTGGAGGACTGCTTTCTCCAGGTGAGCTTTCCGGTGCGAGGGCGACCGCCCTAGCTTCGTCGCTTGCTGCCGAAACTACGACAAGGAGCCGGCGCCCCGTGAAAAATCCCACCCTGTGGCAGAGCAGTCGGCGCGCTCCGGCATCGGCTTGTCGGGTGCCTGTCCCAAGTCCTGGCTTGGCATGTTCCATGCTATCGGCATGCTCATTCTCTATTACGGAGGAAAAGCGATGGGTGCAATGCCATGGTTCAAGCGCTTGCTGGGCGACGCCGATTCCGCGGAAACGCCGGATCAGGTAGCCGTCGAATCGGCCACGGTCGGCGGCCTCAACTTCCTCACGGCGATCCAGGCGCATATGAAGTGGAAGACGCGGCTCGATCAGTATATCGCCGGAACCAGCAGCGAGGATCTCAAGGTCGAGGTCGTGAGCCGCGACGATCAGTGCGTCCTGGGCAAGTGGCTCCACGGCGAGGGCGGAACAAAGTACCGGCACCTTCCGCTGTTCGGCGACATCATGTCGAATCACGCCAACTTCCATGTCTGTGCAGGCCACGTGCTGAAGACGGCGCGTTCAGGTGACAAGGAGGGGGCGCGCGGGCTGCTCGCGCGCGGTGAATACCCGCGTGCTTCGGAGAAGGTCAAGAACCAGCTCGCCACGCTATACGTCTCGATCCGCGAGCAGTGATCGCAGGCCGGCGCACGGGCCGTGAGCTCCGCCGGTCGGTGAATTGCCGGGCGCGTTACGTGAGAGTTACGTAAGAAACACGCAACAAGCGAGAAGCGGGGCGACGAGCGCCCGCTTCTTGCGCGCGGGGTGCGCCGAAGTGTATCGTTAGCCGGTCTTGTCCGGGGACCGGTCGCCCGGGAAGGCGCATTCGGGAGATAAGGGGAAGATGGCCGACGACCTTCGCAAAGGCGCTGCCAAGCCCGACATTCTCGCGGGCCTCGATGACTTTTCGCGCAAGCTCGACGAAGAGCAAAAGGCGCGCGAGCGCGCGCAGGCGGAGGAGCAGCGCCGCCGGGAGGAAGAGGAGGCGCGGCGGAGAGCGGAGGCCGAGAGGGCGCGCCAGGCGCAAGCGGAGGCGCAGCGCAAGGCTCAGGCCGAAAGTCAGGGGGAAGGGCGGCGCTTCTCGGCGCTCGAGATGCTGCGCAAGCAGGCGGCGACCCGCCCGGCCGACGATACGGCGCGGCGCCGCCTCCAGGCCAGGCCGGTCATCCACAAGACCTTGCTTTCGACCCTGCATTTCCTGGCCGAATTCGCGAAAGAGATCAAGGCGGTGCTCCCGACCACCGAGGGGCCCTACCGGTTTCTCTATCTGCAGGAAGGCCCGCCGATGGTCCTCTCGAACGCCTTCGCCGACTATCGCGTGCGCAAGATCGACGGCGACGAGGTGTGCGACCACGCCTTCCTGCTCTATCACGCGCGCTACGCGCAGCCCGCGGCCGTCAACGTGGCGGGCCCCGACATCGAGCATTGCCGCCGCATCCTCAGCCTGTCGCGCGTCCCCTTCGAATTCAGCGCGACCAAGAAGAACGATTTCGGCGAGGCGCTGAGCGGCACCTTCACCCTGACCGGTCCGATCCCCTGCGAGCTGTATATCCGCGGCGACTACGACGCGCCCGGCGTGGCGATCGAGGTGCTCAACGTCGGAGCGATCGGCGCCGGACGCTGCAGCCTGGCGCCGGAGGCGTTCACCGAAACCCTGGCTGACGAGATCGCGAAACACGCGCTCGGCTCCAAGAACGAGTTCGCCAAGCTGGTGACGCGCTGAAGCTTTACTCAGCGGCGCGGGCGGGGTGCCGCTCGTGGAACGGAAGCAGATCGCGGACATTGGAAACCTTCTTGTCGTACGGACGCACGTAGGGATTTTCCAGAATGCTCGAAATTCAACAAAGCAGGCGCGCGCTTCGTTGACACGTTCCGTGCTGGCACTCTCCCCCGAGACTGCCAAGCCGAGTCCTGCCGACCTAGCGGGACCGTGCGGTTTTCACGAACTCGAGCGAGACCTGAAACAGCTCGAGATCCTTCTCGTACTCGGCCGCATCGGCACGATTGATCTGTATCCACTCTCTTGTGCTCGCCGTCCCGCCGGGCTGAAACGGGACGATGTTGTCTCTCGAGAACTGCAATTCGGTCGCGGTGGCAACGGGCAGGCGCAGGCCGATGCCGTCGCCGCTGATGCAGGCGAACATCTTGTCGCTGACGAAATAGGCGTCGAGGCCGTTGATCTTTCTCGCGCTGACTCCGGGAAGCTTGAGAAGCAGAGCGTCGATCTGCGCCTTGAGGCTGGACTTGGGGGTATCCGTATTCAAAAGGAGATCATGTCGCGGGGTCGTCGGAGGTCAACCCTGAACTTACCCTGCGAGGCTTGCTCGCGCAAGCGCGGAACAGGACTCGGTGGGAAGGTACCCGGCAGCAGCGATCAGTCCGCCAATCCCCTTTGGGGCGAGGGCAGCCCGTCGCCCCGTTTGAACCCCAGCCGTTTGGCGATGGCGCTCAGCCCGCCCGCCGCAAGGAGGATGCCGACAAACCAGAACGCCAGAATCGCGAGGCCGGCCGCGCTCGGTCGCGGCCACGGCGTCTTCCACAGCACGTCCGCCCGGTCGATCATCCAGTGCCAGCCCGTGTCGGCGAGGATCGCCGAGAGGATGACCATCCCGACCCGGCGGGGCAGGACGTAGCGCCGCACCATGGCGAGCGCCGGCAGCATGACCGCGAGGACCATGATCTGGCCCATTTCGATGCCGACGTTGAACGCGAAGAGCGATACCAGCAGATGGGTTCCGGCGAACTGGAAGTTCTCCTGGAGGCCGTACGAGAAGCCGAAGCCGTGGACCAGCCCGAAAAGGCCCGTGATCAGGACGCGCCGCTTGAGGTTGACACCCATGATGTTCTCGAGAGCCATGTAGACGATCGATGCGGCAATCGCCGTCTCGACGAAGGGCGGGAACCAGGTGCCCGATGGCGCGAGATTGAAGGCCGAGCCCAGCAGCGTGAACGAATGCGCGAGCGTGAAGACCGTGATGACCGATAGAATCTGCCGCCAGCCGCGCAGCGGGATCACCAGGCAAAGCAGGAACAGGAGATGATCGTAGCCGGTGAGGATATGCGCGATGCCGAGCCCGATGAAACCCGACGCGGCGCGCACCCAGGTGGGATTCAGCGCCACCGTTCCCGCGCTGCTGGTAATGACCATCGCCCGGCCGTCCTCGCCGGGCGGTATGTAGCGCAGCGCGAGCTTGAGGTAGTCGCCGAGCTCCCGACCGGCGCTGGTGCGAATGGCGAACTCCGAGCCTGGCGAGCCGATCGGATAACTGATCCGGGCGTCCACGTAGCCCTGGTCGATGTAAATGCTCGTGCCGCGTTCGAGCGGCTCGGCCACGTGCCTCGACGCTTGCTCGTAGGTTTCGAAGGAGCGATCGGACGGCAGCGACAATCGCGCCGTCGCATGCGACGCGACCAGCGGCCGGCCATCTTCGAAGAGCGCGATGTCCTGCTGGATCGCGGCGAGCGCCCGCTCGAGCGCCGGCGCCGATTTGTCGACGTCGATTTCGATGTTGTTGACCGGAAACCTGACCGACTTGAACAGATACAGCGGCGCGCGGACGACGAACTGCGCCTCGCCCGGCTCGATCTTGACGAACGCGTTGATGACCGCGTCGAGCTTGAATTCGTGCGCATGCGCGATGTGGATGCACGCGGCGGCACATACAAGGACCCACCATGCCAATGGACGCGAACCGCAAAGTCTCATCTCATTCCTGCTGTCCCAGTCGGACGTTCGATGAAGTGAACCCGCGCCAGCCGGCGACGCTGCCGGGTGACGCGGGTAGCGTAACTCACGAGTCGCGGCCGGAGGCCTTCACCTCCGGCCCGACCTCGTGTCAGTCGCAATCGCCCTTGCCCCACCAAGCCCGGCCGTCGCACCGCACGGGCGTGAACTTCTGGATACGCCGGCCGTTGATCGTTTCGCCGGTGTAGAGATTGCCCTTCGAGTCGAGCGCGACGCTGTGCAGGAAGGTGAACTGGCCCGCCTGGAGTCCGGGTGCGCCGAACCCGGAGAGGATCGTGCCCATCACGCGGCTCATGATGTGCAGGATCTCGTTGCCTCCGTCGGCCTCGAACATGAACGTCTGCCCGTAGTCGTTGGAGAAGGCGAGGTCCCACGCCGACCCCGCGGTGCCGAGGCCCGGTACGCCGCCGATTCCCAGCGTCACGCCGGTACCCGGGACGACCGGGATGATCCGCTGCAGCACGCCGGTCTTGGTGAAGACCTGAATGCGGTCGTCGGCACGATCGCACACGTAGAGCAGGTTGTCGTTGCCAGCGGCGATGCAATGAGGATGGCCGCCGTCGCCCGAGGCAAACAAGCCGGGCGAGTCGGTCACGTAGTTCACCGTTCCCGCCACGCCGCCCCACTGGCGCAGCCAGGTGCCGTTCGCGCTGAACACGACGACACGGTGATTGCCGTACCCGTCCGCGATGTAAATGCTGCCGCGTTCTCCGGTCACCGGATCCCGGCCCGGATCGATGTACATGTTGGCAGGCTGGTTCAACAGCGTCTTGCTCTGGTTGGCGGCAGGGTTGGCTCCCGAGTTGCCGCACGTATTTGCCGGCGGGTTGTCGCACACCCCGCGTGTCCCGATCTGCAGCAGCAGATGCTTGCCGTCGTGGGAGTACTTCTGCACGATGCCGTCGCCGTTGCCGGCGATCCAGACGTTGTCCTGGTAGTCGATGAAGCAGCCGTGAATGCCGTTGGGCAGCACATTCCGGTCGCCCCAGGCATTCACCACGTTGCCGTCGGTGTCGAATTCGATGACGGGCGCCGCGGGGACCGAATCGAGAGTTTCGGGCGAGTTGACCAGGTTTCCGCGCGTCACGATGAACACGTGGTCCCGCGAATCGACGCAGGTTCCTGCGACTTCGCCGGTCGACCACGGCTTGGGCTTGCCTGTCGACGTGCTGAGCACGAGCGGGGTCCCAAAATCGCCGGCGTTGGGCAGCGGCATCTTCGGCCACGACCCGTCTACCGCGAAGGCCGGGACCTTAGGGAATTTCTTTGAATCGGCTTGCGAGACGGAAACGGACAGGCTCAAGGCGGCTACGGCCAGTCCTACGGCTCCTGCGTAGAGATAGCGTTTTCCTCGCTTCATGATGCTCTCCTGGTTGTACTACCTGCGGTGTGATGATCTCCTTCGGTATTCGCCACGGTGGGTATGAACGGAATGAGTCCAGCGATCGCTGGCTCTGTGTGCGCTCCTCCAAGCGCCGGCTCTCGAGAAGAACACGCTACTCGCTCGGTCAATGTGACGCAAGGCGCCGGCGGGATCATTCTCCATGGGTTCGGGAGGGGCAATCGCTGGAACGCAAGACGTTTCAGGGTTAACCCTGCATCCGGTGTAGGGAATGTCCGATATTGAGAAACAATCTTCGTGAATGCCTGATATTGAGAAACAATCTTTTTGAATCCCTGATATTGCGAAACGATCTTGTCGGGTTCATTCTCTTGACACACTTCCCCGGTAGCTTGGCCGAGCCGGGGAGCGCTGCCCGCGGCAGTCCGGCGGTCGCCGGCTCTGACCCGCGCTTCCTTCACACCGAACCGGAGATCGAAATGTTCACACCCCAAAAGGCCTTTGCGCTCTTCGTTCTGACGACCTGCCTGCTACCCGTTCTCTCCTACGCCAACGACGATCACGAGCGCGATGCGGACAAAGACCGCAACGTTCAGGTCGGGCCGCGTCCCTTCTATTTGATCGAAAAGATGAGCTCAGGCCCGCTCAAGCGCAAGCTGGAGAGTTGCAGCGAGGGTCCGTTCCGCAAGACGGACTTTTCGATCGGTCACCGCGGCGGCGCCACTCTGCAGTTCCCGGAGCACACCAAGGAAGCCCACGAAGCGGGCTCGCGCATGGGCGCCGGCATCCAGGAGTGCGACGTGACTTTCACCAAGGACCGCGAGCTCGTTTGCCGGCACGACCAGTGCGATCTGCACACCACCACCAATATCCTGGTGACGCCGCTCGCAGACAGATGCACGCAGCCGTTTTCGCCGGCTCAATTCGATGCGAGCGGCAAGCTCATCAAGGCGGCCACGGCGCTGTGCTGCACCAGCGACCTGACCGTCGCTGAATTCAAGTCCCTCAAGGGCAAGCAGGACGCCTTCAATCCCAATGCCAGGACGCCGCAGGAATTCCAGGGTGGGACACCCAATTGGCGCACCGACCTGTATTCCACCGGAGGCACGCTGCTGACCCACAAGGAAAGCATCGAGCTGCTCCGAGATCTGGGCAGCAAGTACACCCCGGAGCTGAAGGGTGCGAACCGCGCCGCCAAGGTGCAGGTCGAGGCGGTGTTCGGCAGCCAGGCGGCCTACGCCCAGGCGATGATCGACGACTACAAGGCGGCCGGCGTTTCTCCCAGAAAAGTGTTTGCGCAGTCCTTCAATAAGGACGACATCCTGTACTGGATCAAGAACGATCCGGAATTCGGCAAGCAGGCGGTGTATCTGGACGACGCCAATGTCCCGGCCGAGCTGCCCGGCGCCGCCGAGCTGAAGGGCTATGCGCAGCAGGGCATCAGGATCGTCGCGCCGCCGATGTTTGCGCTGCTGACGGTGGATGCCCACGGCAAGATCGTGCCCTCGCAGTACGCCAAGGATGCCAAGGCCGCCGGGCTCGACATCATCACCTGGACCCTGGAGCGCTCCGGGCGCATCGTCGAGGAAGTGCTCCCGACGAAGGGCACGTCCAGCCCCTCTTTCTACTATCAGACGACGCTGGACGCCCTCCACAACGACGGCGACATACTGACCACGCTGGACGTGCTGGCCAGGCAGGTGGGGATCCTGGGCATCTTCTCCGACTGGGCGGGCACCGTTACCTACTACGCGAGCTGCATGGGTTTGAAATAGGTCCGGGAAGTTCCGACGACATTGGGCGGCTATTTCTTGAAGACCTCCGCGAACATCTTGCTCGCTTCGGCCTCGGCCGCCTTGTTCGCCTTCGCGTCGTAGCGCAGCGGCAGGTTGAACTTCTTGCCGAGCGCGGTCGCCTCCGGATTGGTGAAAGCGTGCACCGCGCCGGGATAGGTGATCACCTTGTAGTCGGCCTTCGCCGCGTTGAGGTCGCTCTCGAACGTCGCGTACTGCTCCTTCTTCACGAACGGGTCGTCGGCGCCGTTCAGGACCAGGATCTTCGCCTTGACCGAGCCGGGAGCGGGGGCCGGCGTGTTCAGGCCGAGCGAGGCGTGGAAGCCCGCGACGCCGGCGAGATCGGCGCCGGCGCGCGCCATGTTGAGCACCACCGCGCCGCCGAAGCAGTAGCCCACGGCACCGATGCGCGCGGCGTCGACGCTCGGCTGCTTCGCGAGCTCGGCGCGTGCGGCGTTGAAACGCGATTGCATCGCCTGCGGGTTCTTCATGACCGAGCCCGAGAGCGCGCCT
Source organism: Burkholderiales bacterium (assembly GCA_035519135.1). Lineage (GTDB taxonomy): Bacteria > Pseudomonadota > Gammaproteobacteria > Burkholderiales > SG8-39 > VBDM01. The sequence continues at coordinate 15,544 of DATIWX010000102.1, forward strand.
GCGTCCTTCGGGTTGTCGGCGGTCTTCGCGTCGCCGTACATGTCGGCGATGAACGCCGTATAGCCCTGGCGGGCGAGCCGGTGTGCCTCGTTGTGCATGTGCTTCGTAACGCCCCACCACTCGTGGACCACGATGATTCCCGGCCGCTTGCCTTTCTTGGCGGTGTCGACCACGACGAAGCCTTTCATGGTGGTTTCGCCGTCCTTGTAGGTGACCGGCGTTTCCTTGATCGCGGCGAGGGCCGGGGCGGTGATCGAGAGCGCGAGCAGCGCTCCCACAAGCTGCGTCTTCATGGTGTCTCCTCTGGGTCGGGGGATAGGGACTACGGGCAATCTAGCGCGCCCGCGTGAAAATGGCAACGCGCCCTGACGGATTCGTGGAGCCGTCCGGGTCAGTCCGTGCGCGCGCGCTCCGCGAGGATGCGCGCCGTCTCCAGCATGGCGCGCGCCCGTCGCAGACGCTCGGCGTCCTCGGGGTGCGTGCCGAGCAGAGCGCGGGAGCTGTGCAGCTTGTCGAGCAGCGCGAGCATCGCCTCCGGCGCGATGCCGGCATGCGCGCCCAGCACGAATCCGATGTAGTCGGCCTCCAGCTCCTGCTGAACGGAGGCCGGCCGCATGCGCAGGTTCACCGACAGATCCTCGGCGAGCTGCTGGCCGATATCCGCGTAGCTGCGCTTGAAGCCGTTGCCGACGAAAGCTCGCGCCAGCGTGGCGAACTCGCGCGTGTGCTGGGCGATCACGTGCGCCATTTCGTGAGCGACCAGGTAGGCGAGCTCGTCGTTTCCGAGAGAGAGGTCGGCGACGAAATCGGCGGAGACGAGGAGCTTTCCTCCGGCCAGCGCCGAGGCGCTCTCGTCGCAGCGGGAACAGACGTGGATCTCCCAGGCCAGCCGCGCCGAATCGGGGCGCTCGTAGGCCGCGGCGCGGCGCAAGGACGCGAGGATGCCCTGCAGACGCTGCAGGAGGGCCGGGTCGCGGTCGAGTTGGCCGCCGCGTTCGAGCGCGCGCAGGCGCTCCCGGTATTCCTGCTCAGCCAGGGTGTCGACTTCGGCTTCGCTGAACGCCAGATCGTTGCGGAAATCGAGGAGCGCCTGGGCGGAGGCGAACCCGGGCGATGCGAGCAGCAGCGCGGCAAGAATGCGCTTCAGAGTCATGGCTGTCACGACAGCCTGCCACTTTTGGGCGCGGGTTTCCAGGGCATACCACGGGCCAAGAGGCCGCGTGAAACAAACAAGACAAAAATGGGCCGATCTTGAATCGCGTCTGAAACCGCTCCCCGGCGCGATCGCTAGAACCGCGAGAAGTCGGGTTTGCGCTTTTCGATGAACGCGGCCATCGCTTCCTTCGCTTCGGCCGACTGCAGGCGCTCGGCGAACAGGCGGGCTTCCTCGGCCATCTGCTCCGCGACCGCGGCCGCGAGCGGCCGCTTCATCAGCTGCTTGGTCAGGCGCACGGACTCGGGCGGCAGCGCGGCAAGCGCCGCTGCCGCAGTGCGCGCGCGCTCGAGCAGGGTTTCCGGGGGCACGATCTCGGTGACGATGCCGGCCGCGAGGGCTTCGGCCGCGGTGAACGCCTGCCCGAGGAGCAGCCACGCGGCGGCGCGCTGGTAGCCCGCGAGCCTCGGCAGCAGCAGGCTCGAAGCCGCCTCGGGCACCAGGCCGAGCGGCACGAACGGCAGCTGGAAGCGGGCGCCCGGTGTCGCGTACACCAGGTCGCAGTGCAGGAGCAGAGTCGTGCCGATTCCCACCGCCGGGCCGCCGACCGCGGCGACCACGGGCTTGGCGACCTTCGACAGCGCCGAGACGAAGCGCAGGGCCAGCGAAGCGCCCGCCGGACCCTGGAGGAAGTCCTTGAGGTCGTTGCCGGCGGTGAAGCAGTCGGATGTACCGTGGATCAGGATCGCGCGCACGCCCGGATCGGACTGCGCGCCAGCGAGCGACTCGGTCATCGCGGCGTACATCGCCGCCGTGAGCGCGTTCTTCTTGTCGGGACGCGCCAGCTCGATCGTCGCGATGCGGTCGCGAATTTCGGTCTTGATCATTTTATCCCCGCCTGCATGAACGATTGCATGAACTGCCGCTGGAAGAGCAGGAACGCGAGCAGCAGCGGCGCGACCGCCATCAGCGTGCCGGCGCTGATCACGCCCCAGTCCACCCCGGACTCGGGCGCGCCGAAGATGGCGAGGCCCACGGTGAGCGGCCGCGTCTGCACGGTGTTGGTGACGATCAGCGGCCACAGGAAGTTGTTCCAGTGGTAGCTCACCGACACCAGGCCGTAGGCGAGGTAGGTCGGGCGCGCGAGCGGTACGTAGACGCGCCACAGCACGCCGAGGAAGTTGCAGCCTTCCACGCGCGCCGCGTCCTCCAGCTCGCGCGGCACGGTCTTGAAGGTCTGGCGCAGGAGGAAAATTCCGAAGGCGCTCGCCATGTACGGCAGGCCGATGCCGAGGATCGTATCCACCAGCCCCAGGCGGCTCATGATGCTGTAGTTCTCGACGATCAGCACCTCCGGCATGATCAGGAGCTGCACCAGCACCAGGCCGAAGGCGAGGTCGCGCCCGGCGAAGTCGAACCTCGCGAAGGCGTAGCCGGCGAGCGTGCACAGCACCAGCTGCGCCGAGAGGATCATCGTCACCAGCATCACCGTGTTGAGGAAGTGGCGCGCGAAGGGCGCGTAGGTCCAGGCCTTGGTGAAATTGCCGAGCGTGAGCGGCGCGAGCGGGTCGAAGCGCGTGGCGAACTCGACCGGGTGGAACGCCGCCCAGAACGCATAGAGCAGCGGCGCGAGCCACAGCAGCGCGAGCAGCCACGCAGCGGCGGTCTCCAGCATCGGCGTGCGTCGGCCGGCGGCGCTCACCGGTAGTGCACCCGTTTCTCCACCAGCTGGAACTGCGCGAGCGCCAGGCCCGCGAGCAGGAGGAGCAACACCACCGTCAGGGTCGAGGCGTAGGCCGTGTCGAAGAAGCTGAACGCCACCTGGTAGATGTAGTAAAGGAGCAGGCTCGAGGCGTTGTCCGGCCCGCCCTTGGTGAGGATGAAGAGGTGGTCCACCAGCTTGAAGGAGTTGATGGTGGCGTTCACCAGCACGAAGAGTGTGGTGGGCATCAGCAGCGGAAAGGTCACGCGGCGGAAGAAATACCAGCGCGAGGCGCCCTCGATCCGCGCGGCCTCCTCCAGCTCGGGCGCGAGCGACTGCAGCGCGGCGAGGTAGAAGATCATGAAGAAGCCCGCCTCCTTCCAGATCACCATCGCCATGGTGCAGGCAAGCACGGTGTGCGGGTCGCCGAGCCAGTTGTGGCCGGCCGCGCCGAATTTCGCGCCGATCTGGTCCAGCAGCCCGATCTGCGGCGTGTAGAAGAACAGCCAGATGTTCGCCACCGCGATCATCGGCAGCACCGTGGGCGTGAAGTACGCCATGCGCACCAGCGCGCGTGCGGGCAGCCGGTCGTTCACCCAGATCGCCATCAGCATGGCGAGCGCGATCGAGGTGGGGATGGTGCCGAGCGCGAACCAGAAGTTGTTGCCCAGCACCTTCCAGAAGATCGGGTCGTCGGCGAGCGCGGCGTAGTTGGCGAGGCCCACGAACCGGGAGGGACGTACCACCGTCCCGGTCGAGAACAGGCTGTCCCACAGCGTCGCCGCCGCCGGGTAGTGCGTGAACCCGACGAGCAGGATCGCGGCCGGCGTGAGCAGCAGCCAGCCGTAGACGTGCTTCATCGCGC
>DATIWX010000103.1:0-52128 GCA_035519135.1 Burkholderiales bacterium
CTGCTCCGGCTCCGAGCTGGAGATCGGCTGGATTCCCCTGTTGCTCACGCAAAGCGGAAACAGCAAGATTCAGCTCGGGAGCCCGGGTTACTTCGAAGCCTCGCAGTACGTCGTCAAGATTGAAATTCCGAAGGTGATAGATCGCGCGCTCGGCGACATCCACCCCGGGGGCAATCCGCACATCCACACCGATCCGCGCAATATCGCCAAGGTCGCGCAGGCGCTCGAGGAGCGCCTGGTGCAGCTGGATAGTGCGAATGCCGATAGCTACCGTTCGCGAGGCAAGTCGTTCCTTGGGCGCTGGCAGACGGCGATCGGGCGCTGGGAGCAGCAGGCGGCGCCGCTCAAGGGTGTGCCTATCGTCGTATACCATAAGGACTTCTCGTACTTCATCAATTGGGTGGGAATGCGCGAAGCAGGGAGTCTCGAGCCGAAGCCGGGCATTCCGCCAACGCCCTCGCACCTGGCAGAACTGCTGGACCAGATGAAAGTAGCGCCGGCGAAGGTTATCGTCTATTCGCCCTACAACAGCCCCCAGGCGGCGGAGTTTCTCTCGACTCGGGCCAACATTCCAACGGTGATGATGCCCTTTACCATCGGCGGGACCGACAAGGCGAAAGACCTGTTTGGATTGTTCGACGATACCATCGGTCGGCTGCTCGCCACGGTGAAATGACGCTCGACGCGGCGAGCTTGAGCATCCTGTGGCCCGCGTTCATCGCGGGCCTGCTGGTCACAGCGACCCACGTCCCGCTCGGCATGCAGGTGCTCGAGCGGGGCATCGTTTTCATCGACCTCGCGGTCGCGCAGATCGCGGGGGTCGGCGTGATCCTCGCCGACTACCTCGGCTGGCATCCCAGCGGCGCCGCGGTGCAGATCGCGGCGCTGTCGGCGGCGCTCTGCGGCGCCATGCTGCTGACTTGGACCGAGCGCCGCTGGCCCGAGGTCCAGGAAGCCATCATCGGCGTCGTGTTCGTCGTGGCGTCGAGCGCCGCGATCCTGATACTCGCCAAGAATCCGCGTGGGAGCGAGCACCTTAAGGAACTGCTCGTAGGGCAGATTCTATGGGTCAATCCTGCGAATCTTCCCCTGGAAGCGCTGATCTACGGAGTCATCCTCGCCTTGTGGTTCAGCCTGCGCGAGCGGCTCGGAAGGATCGGTTTCTACGTGCTCTTCGGATGCGCGGTAACCGTCTCGGTGCAGCTGGTCGGTCTCTTCCTGGTTTTCTCCACCCTCGTCGTACCGGCCCTCGCTACCTACTATTCGCGGCGGAACCGCTATCTTAAAGCCTACGCTGTCGGGGTCTTCGGCTATGCTGGAGGTCTGCTCGCTTCCCTGTGGCTAGACCTTCCTTCCGGGTCAATGATCGTTTGCGCCATCGTGGTTGCGGGTGTGCTCATCGCGTACTTGAGCCACCCACCGCGCGCGGCCTAGCGGCGATGCTAAGCTAGGCGTCCGCTCGACAAGCCGGAGGGCTTGATCGGCGGCACCCCGGCCCCATCTTGCGTTGACGCATGGAACAATTTCACGGAACGACGATCCTCTCCGCGCGCCGCGACGGCAAGGTGGCGCTGGGCGGGGACGGCCAGGTGACGCTGGGCAACATCGTTGTGAAAGCGAGCGCACGCAAGGTTCGGCGCCTGTACCACGACAAGATTCTCGCGGGCTTCGCCGGAGGGACGGCGGATGCGTTCACGCTGTTCGAGCGCTTCGAGGCCAAGCTCGACAAGCACCAGGGAAACCTGCTGCGCTCCGCCGTCGAGCTCGCCAAGGACTGGCGCACCGACCGGGTGCTGCGCAGGCTGGAAGCGATGCTCGCTGTCGCCGATCTGGAGTCCTCGCTGATCATCACCGGCATGGGGGACGTCATCGAGCCGGAGTCGGGGTTGATCGCGATAGGTTCCGGCGGGCCCTATGCCCAAGCGGCGGCGCGGGCGCTGCTGGAGAACACCCGGCTCGACGCGGAAAACATCGTGCGCAAGGCGCTCTCGATCGCCGCGGACCTGTGCATCTACACCAACCACCAGGTCGTCGTCGAGACGCTGGACTAGCGCGGCCGGCTTTCCCATGTCCTCGATGACTCCGCAGGAAATCGTCCACGAGCTCGACAAGCACATCGTCGGCCAGGCGCGTGCGAAGCGCGCGGTGGCGATCGCGCTCAGGAATCGGTGGCGCCGCCAGCAGGTGGCCGAGCCGCTGCGGCAGGAGATCACGCCCAAGAACATCCTCATGATCGGGCCCACCGGGGTCGGCAAGACCGAGATCGCGCGCCGCCTGGCGCGGCTCGCGGATGCGCCCTTCATCAAGGTCGAGGCGACGAAATTCACCGAAGTCGGCTACGTCGGCCGGGACGTCGACACGATTGTTCGCGACCTCATGGAAATCGCGATCAAGGACACGCGCGAGGCGGCGACGAAGAAAGTCCGCCGCCGGGCCGAGGATTCCGCAGAGGAACGGGTGCTCGACGTGCTGCTGCCGCCGGCTCGAGGGGCGAGCGCGTTCGGGGCTGGTGCCGCCGAGCTCCCGGGCAAACCCGCGGGCGAGGAGGAGTCGGCGACACGCCAGAAGTTCAGGAAGAAATTGCGCGAGGGCGAGCTCGACGACAGGGAGGTCGAGATCGAAGTGTCGACGCCGCAGGCGCACATGGAGATATTCGCCCCGCCCGGCATGGAGGAGCTCACGCAGCAGATACAGGGCATGTTCCAGAACCTCGGGGGCGGGAGGAGGAAGCTGCGTCGCATGAAGATTCGCGAGGCGATACGAATGCTCACCGACGAGGAGGCGGCGCGCCTAGTCAACGAGGAAGACCTGCGCGCCAAGGCGCTCGCGAACGTCGAGCAGAACGGCATCGTGTTTCTCGACGAGATCGACAAGATCGCGAGTCGCGGAGAGATGATGGGTGCCGACGTTTCGCGCCAGGGCGTGCAGCGCGATCTGCTGCCGCTGGTCGAGGGCACGACCGTCTCGACCAAGTACGGCATGGTGAATACCGATCACATCCTATTCATCGCAAGCGGCGCCTTCCACCTGTCCAAGCCCTCGGATCTGATCCCCGAGCTGCAGGGACGATTTCCGATCCGGGTGGAGCTCGATTCCCTCTCGGTCGGAGACTTCGAGAGAATCCTCACGTCGACCGACGCCTGCCTCACGCGCCAGTATCAGGCACTGCTCGCGACGGAGGACGTCGACATCGATTTCCGGCCCGACGGGATCCGGCGTCTGGCGGAGATCGCCTGGTCGGTAAACGAGAAGACCGAGAACATAGGCGCGCGGCGCCTGCACACGGTGATGGAGCGGCTGCTCGAGGAAATCTCGTTCGACGCGGGCCGGCACGGCAAGGAGAGCGTCCGCATCGACGCTGCGTTCGTCGACGCCAAGCTCAAGGAACTGGCGCAGAGCGAGGATCTCGCGCGCTACGTTCTTTGACGCTCCGTCCGTGCCCTGACCTTGCCTTCGAGGCACCGGGGGCAGTAGCAGGGTTGGCCCGCGACTGGATCGGATAGGGCCGGAAGTTCCGCGCACCAGCAGCGCTCGCGGCCGGTCATGCCGCACTCGAATTCGCCACCACAAGCCGGGCAGCGACCTGCTTTAGAGTCCTGCTGGATCATCGATGGTGCGCGGTGCACGGAAGGGTGTCCAATCTATCGTCTTCCCCAGGCGATCGCAAGCGCCCTTGAAATTTCCCTCGCGGCCCCAAAATTCGGAAAGCACGGGCATTGCGCCCGAACCTATTTGAAAGGGACGATCATGGCAAACATCACGCGTTACGATCCCCTCGGGGATCTGGTCGACGATTTTTTCCGCGGCTTCGTCGTACGGCCGATGGGATTCGAAACCCAGGTGGCGGCGCGCCGCATGAAGGTCGACGTCGCTGAGCAAAACGGCGACTACAAAGTGGTAGCCGAGCTTCCCGGGGTCAAGAAGGAAGACATCAAGGTGAATATCGACGGCGACGAGGTTTCGATCACCGCCGAAACCCGGGTCGAGAAGGAAGCCAAAGAGGGCGAGCGCCTGCTTCACAGCGAGCGCTACGTCGGCAAGATCGCGCGGGCCTTCCGGCTCTCCCAGGAAATCGACGAGTCGCGCGCAAGCGCGAAGTACGCCGACGGCGTGCTCGAGCTGACGCTGCCCAAGAAAGCGGCGGCTACGGCAAAGCAGCTGTCGATCCAGTAATACACCGAACCGCTTCTCCGTTTGCGAAGAAAGGCGGCCAGCCAGGCCGCCTTTTTTTTGCGCCCGAAGGTACAATCGACGTTCAAGATGCGCGCGCCGATGAGCGACTCCGCCCTGCTACCGGCCCACAAGGCCAAGGTTCTTTCCGAAGCGCTTCCCTACATACGGCGTTTCCACGGCAAGACCATCGTCGTCAAATACGGCGGCAACGCGATGACGGACGACGCGCTCAAGCGAAGCTTCGCGCACGACGTGGTGCTGCTGAAACTCGTCGGCATGAATCCGGTGATCGTCCACGGCGGTGGTCCCCAGATCGACGAACAACTGGCGCGTCTGGGCAAGAAGGGCGAATTCGTCCAGGGCATGCGCGTCACCGATGCCGAAACCATGGATGTCGTCGAGATGGTGCTGGGTGGCCAGGTCAACAAGGAAGTCGTCACGCTCATCAACCAGGCGGGTGGTAAAGCGGTGGGCCTAACCGGCCAGGACGGTGCGTTCGTCCGGGCGAGGAAGATGCTGCTCTCCGGCAAGGGCAACGGCGGCGAGAAGATCGACATCGGACAGGTCGGTGAGATCGCCTCCATCGACCCAAAGGTGATCTGGGCTCTCCAGGAAGGCGGCTTCATCCCCGTGGTCGCGCCCATCGGAGTCGGCGACGACGGCCAGTCCTACAACATCAATGCGGACTTGGTTGCGGGCAAGCTCGCCGAAGTTCTGAAGGCGGAGAAGCTGGTGGTACTCACCAATACCCCAGGCGTGCTCGACAAGAGCGGCAAGCTCCTGACGGGCCTGACTCCCAAGAAGATCGATTCGCTCGTGGCCGACGGGACCCTTTCCGGAGGCATGCTGCCCAAGATCAGCTCGGCGCTCGATGCCGCGAAGGCCGGGGTAAAGAGCGTGCACATCATCGACGGCCGCGTCGAGCATGCGGTGTTGCTGGAGATCCTGACCGATGAAGGCGTGGGAACGCTGATACGCTCGAAGTGATCGCCTAGGCGACCTGACCGCCTTCTTCGTCCCAGAGACCGGCGATATATCCCTTCTCGTCTTCATAGATGGTCAGCATGCGGCGCCGCGGAGCATCGCTGAAGGACAGGTGCACCCAGCGGCCGTATTCGAGGATGCACTGATCGAACTGGATTCCGGATCGCAGGATCGCGCGTGCGATCTCCAGGGGCGTCCCGAACGCAGGACAGTCGAAGTCGGCGGCGAGCCCCTGCACGTGCTGCGAGGCGGCCGACCCGCCCACAGCCTCGTTGAGGGCCGCACAGCGATAGCCGCTCGAGATCTCGAGCGGCGCCCCGAGCAGGATACGAACGGACTCGAGCCCGGCCGCAAGGCGCTTGAGATTCTCGACGATCTCCGGGGGTGGCGTGTTGTCGATGCCCCTCTGTTCGGCGGTTTCCGAGAAAACCAGCTCGCTCAGGGAAAAATTCGGCGAAAGCTGCATCGAGACACATTGTAGAAGGGGACGGGGTCGAACGCGACAAACATCACTGACCGGGGCCGGGAGCCGGCAGCAAGCGCTCACCCGGAGTCATACAATAAACGCCCCGCTCACGTCTGGGAGATGCCCATGCCCGCCGCCAAACCCGGCGCCCGCCGCCTGCAGATCCTGCAGGTGCTGGCGCGGATGCTGGAAAACCCCAAGGGCGAGAAGGTCACGACGGCGGCCCTGGCGAAGGAATTGGACGTGTCCGAAGCCGCGCTCTACCGCCACTTCGCGAGCAAGGCCCAGATGTTCGAAGGCCTGATCGAGTTCATCGAGCAAACGCTGTTCGGCCTCGTCAACAAGATCACCGCGGAGGAGGACGACGGCTTGAAGCAGATCGAGGCGATACTCTCCTCGCTGCTCGGCTTCGCGGAGAAGAATCCGGGCATGACTCGCGTGCTCGTCGGCGATGCGCTCGTCAACGAGGATGAGCGGCTTCAGGTCCGGATCAACCAGCTCCACGACCGGCTGGAGGCGACGCTCAAGCAGTGCCTGCGCGTCGCCGCCACGCAAGGCGTGGCAGCCCCTGGGGCGGACGGCGCCGATGCCGCAGCCGACCCCGGCCCGCGCGCGAACCTGCTGCTCTGCTACGTGATCGGGCGCTGGCAGCAATACGCCAAGAGCGGCTTCAAGCGCCTGCCGTCGGAGCTATGGGAGAAGCAGTGGCCGTTGCTCGCCTGAGGCTGGACGCAGATCTCAGGCAGTAACGCGCGCGCACACCGGGCAGGCCGTGTCCTTTGAAAGCTTGACCGTCCGCCATTGCATGGCGAGCGTATCGAGAATCATCAGACGTCCTGCGAGCGTTTCGCCGACGCCCGCGAGGAGCTTCAGCGCTTCTGCGGCTTGCACGGTGCCGATGATGCCGGTTAGCGGAGCAAACACCCCCATCACTGCGCAGCGCATTTCCTCGAGCTCGGCATTCTCCGGGAACAGGCAGTGATAGCAGGGGCTGAGCCCGTCCCGCAAGTCGAAGACGCTCACCTGGCCGTCGAAGCGTAGGGCGGCGCCCGACACGAGGGGCTTGCGGTGTCGCACGCAGGCGCGGTTCACCGAATGGCGGGTGGCGAAGTTGTCCGAGCAATCGAGGACCACGCTGCTCGACGCGACCAGAGAGTCGAGAGCGTCGTCCTGCAGACGCCGCCGAATCGGAACGACCTTTACCTCGGGGTTGATCCTCGCCAGCGCGGCTCGCCCCGACTCGGTCTTTGGCTTGCCCACGGAGTCGGTGGAGTGCAGCACCTGGCGCTGCAAGTTGGTGAGATCGACGTCGTCGCCATCGGCCAGCGTGATGGTTCCCACGCCCGCTGCGGCGAGATAGAGCGCCGCGGGGGAACCCAGTCCTCCTGCTCCGATCACCAAGGCGGACGCCGACAGGATCCTTTCCTGCCCCTCGACCCCGATCTCGGGCAGCAGGATGTGCCGCGAATAGCGAAGCAGTTGTTCGTCGGTCATTCGATGTGAGTTAGTGTGCCGCGGGATGAACCGCGCTTTGCATCGGTTCCATCCCGCGGAGATAAAGCGGCGCGCTTTCGCGTCCGCCTTTATCAGTTCTTGGCGGGTGCAGGCGCGGGCGGCACGCTTTGCGCCGTGGCGAGGGGCATGCCTTTCAGGAACTTGAGCGCCTGCTGGAACTGGAAGTCCTTTTCCGAGGCGAACTCGAGGGGCGCTGGCGGCTTCTCATCGGTCTCCGTTGCCGGCTTCGCGCTGGTCCGCTGCGTCTTTTCCGACTGGACGCCCGGGTCCTGCTCATTGAGAAGGTGTTTTTCCAGATCCGCCTCGCGCAACCTTCCGGTTGTCGGCGACGAGGGATCCTCGATGACGATGTCCGGCGTGATTCCCTTTGCCTGGATCGAGCGGCCGTTGGGGGTGTAGTAACGCGCCGTGGTGAGCTTTATGGCCGTGTTGTTGCCGAGCGGAAGTATGGTCTGCACCGAACCCTTGCCGAAAGTCGGCGTGCCGATCAGCGTCGCCCGCTTGTGGTCCTGCAACGCTCCCGCCACGATCTCGGAGGCGGACGCCGAGCCGCCGTTGACCAGCACCACCATGGGCACGGTCTTGATTGCCGCGGGCAGGTTCTTGAGGTAGTCGTCGCGGCTGCCGCGCAAATAGTCTTCGGGAGCCGCGATGAACTTGCGCTTGGCGTCCTCGGTGCGGCCGTCGGTCGAAACCACCGCCGCGCGCGGCAGCAGGAACGCGGAGGAAATTCCCACCGCCCCGTTCAAGAGACCGCCGGGATCGTTGCGCAGATCCAGGATCAGACCTTTCAGGGGGCCGCTCCTGTAGAGCCCCTCGAGGTGCTTTACGAGATTCTCGCCCGTGTGCTCCTGGAACTGCGAGACGCGAACCCACCCGTAGCCGGGCTCGATCAGCTTGGACTTGACGCTTTGCACGCGAATGACATCGCGCGTCAGCGTGACCTCGAAGGGTTTCGGCTCGCCCTTGCGCATGATGGTCAACCGGATCGTCGTTCTCGGCTTGCCGCGCATACGCTTGACCGCATCGTTCAGGCTCATTCCCTTTACCGAGGCGTCGTCGATCTTGATGATGAAATCACCGGGCTTCAGGCCCGCGCGAAATGCCGGCGTGTCCTCGATGGGCGAGACCACCTTAACGAAGCCTTCCTCCATCCCGACTTCTATGCCGAGGCCACCGAACTCGCCCTGAGTACCGACCTGGAGCTCCTTGAAGGCGTCCTGATCCAGGTAGGCCGAATGGGGATCGAGGCCGGTCAGCATTCCGCTGATCGCCTCGGTGATGAGCTTCTTGTCCTCGACCGGCTCGACGTAGTTGGCCTTGATCGCGCCAAACACCTCGGCGAACGCGCGCAGCTCGTCGACCGGCAGCGGGAAGCGCGCGGCTTCACGCTGTGCCACCGCAGAGAAGTTGAGGCTGAGCAGTACTCCCGCCAGCACTCCGACCAGCACTAGGCTGGCCTGCCTGAATTTTGTCATCATGATAGTGGCCTTAGGCTATGCACCGGGTCATTTCAAGGACACCCAGCGCAAGGGGTCGAACGCTTTTCCTTCGTGCCGAATCTCAAAGTATAAACCCGATTCCATGTTGCCGCCGCTCGCACCAACGGTTGCGACAGTATCCCCGGTGCTCACCCTATCGCCCACTTGCTTGAGCACCGATTCGTTGTTGCCGTATATGGTGAGGTAGCTCTGGCCGTGATCGATGATCAGCAGGTTTCCGAAGCCGCGAAGCCAGTCGGCGAAAACCACGCGTCCCGGCGCCACTGCCCGCACCTCCTGTCCCGCGGGCGATCGGATGAACAGGCCCTTCCATGAAGGCCCCCCGCCAGAGCGTTGGGCACCGAAGCGATTCGCGAGTTCACCCTTGATGGGAAGCCGCAGCCCGCGCTTGAGTCCCGCAAGGGACTTGTCGGCCCCGCCGGGTTCGGGAACCTTGTCGTTCCGGAGTCCCGGCGAGGCCGATGCGAGCAGCTTGCGGAGCTCTTCGACCAAGCGGGACAAGCGTGACTCGTCGCGCTCCAGGTGCTTTACCTGGCGGCGCTGCTCGCGCAGCTGGTTGGACACCCGCGCCAGCACCTTGCGGTGCTCCGCCTGTTGGCGCAGGAGCGCGGCGCGCTCGCCTCGGCGCGCCGATTCGATCGCGGCGATCTCGGCGTTTCTCGCCCGCGTTTCCGACTCGAGCTCCTTCAGGCGAGCGAGCTTGGAGCGTAGCTCCCGGATGAATTCGGCCTGCGCTCGGGAAACGTAGCTGTAGTAGTGCAGCTCGCGCGCGATGCGGCCGGGCTCCTCGCCCGAGAACAACAGCTTCACGCCACTTTGCTCCCCATTGACATACCGCAGCGCAAGCAGCCTTCCCAGGGTCTCGCGGCGCGAGGCGATTTCGGATTCGAGCGCCTGGCTTCGCCCGGAAAGGGACTTGAGCTCCGCGTCCGCCGCTGCGCGCCGGGTTGCGAGGACGCGCAGGACGCGGCTGGCCTCGGAGATCGCGCGCTCGGAGTCGCGCAACTGATCGCGGACCTCCGTTCGGCTCTCCTCGGACTCGGCGATCTTCGAGCGCAAGCCCTCGATTCGCGATCGCAGCGCTTCGAGCTTCTCCGTCTCGCCCTGCGCCAGCGCCAGCACCGGGACGAGGAGCAGCCCCAACCCGATCCGGCGCACCGGCCTCACTTCCTGGCCTTGCCCTGGTCGGCCACAGCTCGGGCGCGGGCTTCGGCCTCGGCTGCGTCCCCGAGGTAGTAGTGCCGGATAGGCCGAAGGTCGGAGTCCAGCTCGTAGACGAGGGGAAGCCCGGTGGGGATATTCAGCTCGACGATCGCGCCGTCGCTCACGCCGTCAAGGTATTTCACCAGGGCTCGCAGGCTGTTGCCGTGGGCGACGATGAGGATCTTGCGGCCTGCGCGCACGGCAGGAGCGATGGTCCCGTTCCAGTACGGCAGGAATCGGGCCACGGTGTCCTTCAGGCACTCGGTGAGCGGCAAGTCGGATTCGGCGATACCGGCGTAGCGCGGATCGCCGCGCGAATCGCGGGGGTCACCGCGGTCGAGGGCCGGAGGAGGCATGTCGTAGCTCCGCCTCCAGAGAAGCACCTGCTTCTCGCCGAATTTCGCCGCCGTTTCGGCCTTGTTCAGACCCTGTAGTGCGCCGTAATGGCGCTCGTTCAGTCGCCAGGAGTGATGCACCGGTATCCACATGAGATCCATCGATTCCAGCGCGAGCCACAGCGTCTTGATGGCGCGTTTCAGGACCGAGGTGTACGCGGAATCGAAGACGAGGCCGGCTTGTTTCAAGGCTTCACCCGCGCGCTGTGCCTCGCCGACGCCGCGTTGCGTGAGGTCGACATCGGTCCAGCCGGTGAAGCGGTTCTCCATGTTCCACACCGACTCGCCGTGGCGTAGCAGTACGATCTTGTACATTGGCACTCTCGATGCGGCCTATTATCACATCACGCCGCAAGAAAGCATTTTATAATGAGCGACTATGGAAATTCGAGAGCAGCGAGCGTCGCGCCATTCCCGGGACATTTTTGCCCTGATCGGCCGACGCGAGCAAATAGAGCAGATGGCGCATGCGATGCGGGCGATCGCCCATCCCCTGCGTTTGAAGATCCTGTGCGTCCTCGGGGAGCAGGAATCGAGCGTGCACGACATCGTCGAGGCGGTGGGAACTTCCCAGAGCAACGTGTCGCAGCATCTGGCGATCCTCCGCGAGAAGGGGATTCTCGGCGCCAGAAGAAAAGCGAACCGCGTGTACTATGCCGTAAGAGATCAACGCACGCTGCAGCTCCTGTCCACCATGCGCGAAGTTCTCTGCGGCGTCCCGAGTTCGTGATATGGGTGAAGTCAACCTGCTGAAATTCCTCACCGAGCACGTTTTTCTGGTCGCGCTCGCCGCCGTGAGCGGCACGATGCTTCTCTGGCCCGCCATACGGCGCAGTACGGGAGGACCTTCGATCTCCACGCTTCAGGCGACCCTTTTGATCAACCAGAATGCGCTGGTATTGGACGTGCGTGATGCGGCCGAATACGCAGGGGGGCACGTGCTCAACTCGCGGCACCTCGCCCTCGGAGAGCTCGAGGCGCGTTCCTCCGAGCTCGAGAAATACAAAGCCAAGCCGGTGATCGTGGTTTGCGAAACCGGCAACCGCTCGGACAAGGCCGTTGCGACGCTGCGCAAGCAGGGCTTCGGCCAGGTGTTCTCGCTGAGCGGGGGGATCGGAGCCTGGAAGCAGGCGGGGCTTCCCCTGGAGAAATGAGCTTCGGGAAATGAGCCTGCAGAACCAAGTAGCGGCGGTTCAAATGTATTCGACCGCGGTGTGCCCATTCTGTGTGCGAGCGGAGGAGCTCCTCAATTCCAAAGGGATCGCCGAGATCGAGAAGATCCGCGTGGACCTCGATCCGCGCCTGCGCGAGGAGATGGTGCGCCGGACCGGACGGCGTACCGTGCCGCAGATCTACATCGGCGGGAATCACGTCGGCGGATTCGAGGAACTCGCCGCGCTCGATCACGCCGGGCGGCTCGAGCCTCTGCTCCGGACCTAGCCACTGCTCTCTTCCTCCATTCCGAAGGGTCCACGATGAGCGACGCGCAGCAGCCGAGTTTCGGTATCGAGAAGATCTACGTCAAGGACGTGTCCCTGGAGGTTCCTGGAGGTCCGCAGGCGTTCATGCAGCAGGAGCAGCCGCAGCTCGAGGTGCAGATCACGCAGCAGTCGCAGCGCGTAAACGAAGTCCTGCACGAGGTGAGCCTGGTTGTCACCGTAACCGCGAAGTCCGGCGACAAGGTCCTGTTTCTGGTGGAGGCTTCGCAGGCGGGTGTCTTCCAGATCCGCAACGTCTCCGAGCCGGAGCTTGCGCCGGTCCTCGGCATCGTGTGCCCGAACGTTCTGTTCCCCTACGCGCGCGAGACCGTTTCGGATCTGATCACCCGCGCGGGCTTTCCGCCAGTGCTGCTCGCGCCGGTGAATTTCGAAGCGATCTACCAGCAGCGTGTTGGCGCTTCGGCGGGGCCGGACGGGGGGCCGAAGATCGAGGTGGCGCACTGATGCGCGGCCTAGCGGCCCTGGTCCTGGCGGGCCTCGCATCGTCCGCGGCGGCGGGGGAATTCCGCTCAGTCGCCGAGAATGGCACGCTGATGTACGACGCACCGTCCGTACGCGCGAAGAAGTTGTTCGTCGCGAGCCGCAACTACCCGGTCGAAGTCGTGATCAACATCGACGCCTGGGTTAAGGTGCGCGATCAGGCGGGAGATCTCACCTGGGTCGAGAAAAAGGCGCTCTCCGAGAAGCGCACGGTCGTGGTCACCGCGGCTTTCGCCGATGTCAGGCAGTCACCGAGCGATCAGGCGGCGCTGGTTCTCCAGGCGCAACAGGGCGTCGCGCTGGACGTGGTGGAGATCCAGACCGGCGGCTGGCTGAAGGTGCGCCACGCCGACGGGCAGGTCGGCTACCTCAAGATCGGTCAGGTCTGGGGTCTCTGATCTGAAGATCGCCATTCTCGGCGCCGGGGCTTGGGGCAGCGGGCTCGCGATCGCGCTCTCCGAGAAGCATCACGTCACGCTTTGCGCGAGAGACCGGGCTCTGGCCTCCGCGATTGCCGCGGAGCGGTGCAACGCGCGATATCTTCCGGGAGTCGCGGTTCCCGCCCGGGTGGTCGTCACCGCCGATCTCGGGGCGGCGTTTTCCGGGCAGGACATGCTTCTCGTCGCGACTCCGACCGCGGGGTTGCGGGATGTGCTGGAGAAAATACGCACGGCCAAGTTTGCCGGACCGATCGTGTGGGCATGCAAGGGCTTCGAGCAGGCGAGCGGGAAGCTCCCTCATCAGGTCGCGGCCGAAGTGCTCGGGGCGGGAGCACGCTGCGGCGCGCTGTCCGGGCCGAGCTTTGCGCTCGAGGTCGCCCGGGGGCTTCCCACCGCCCTCACCCTGGCGGCGCGCGACGCCGAGTTCGCGAAGAGCGTAGCGCGTGAGCTGCATCAGCCGACCCTCAGGGTGTACTACAGCACCGACGTCGTCGGCGTCGAGATCAGCGGCGCGGTGAAGAATGTCATGGCGATTGCCGCCGGGATCAGCGACGGCCTGGGCCTGGGCTTGAACGCCCGTGCCGCGCTCATCACCCGGGGCCTGGCCGAGCTGGCCCGTCTCGGCGCGGCGCTCGGCGGACGGGCCGAGACGTTCATGGGCCTCGCGGGGGCCGGGGACCTCATCCTGACCTGCACTGGAGACCTGTCGCGCAACCGGAGGGTCGGCCTGCTCCTCGCCAAAGGCGAGCCGCTGGCGGCGACTCTCGAGCAGCTCGGCCACGTCGCCGAGGGGGTGTTCTCGGCGCGTGCCGTCGAATCGCTCGCAGCTGAAAAGAGGGTCGATATGCCGATTACCCGCGCCGTGTGCGGCGTCCTGTTCCGCGGTGCCTCGCCTCGCGAAGCCGCCAATGCATTGCTCGCGCGCGATCCGCGGGAAGAGAACTAGCGCAGCACCGAACGGGCGATCACCAGATTCTCGACCCTCGCGGCGCCCGCCCGCTTGAGCACCCTGGCGAGCTCGTTCAGGCTCGCGCCGGTGGTCATGACGTCGTCCACGACGGCAACGTTCTTTCCGGAGAGATTCAGATCGCAGGCGAAGACGCCGCGGACGTTGCTCGCCCGTTCCTCGTAGGGCAGCTCGGTCTGTGCAGTCGTGTCCTTCATGCGCCGGGCGCCGCGCGGCGCAAATCGGCAGCGCGAGTGCTTCGCGAGAACCCGGGCGACCTCGACGGCCTGGTTGAATCCCCGCTGCGCGAGACGGTCCGGGTGCAGCGGCATGGGCACGAGCAGGTCGACCGCGGGTAGCGGCCGGGAGGCGAAGCTGCGGGCAAAGAATGGTGCCAGAGCGAGCCGGGCGCGATACTTGAGCGCCTGCACCAGGCGATCACAGGGAAATTCGTAGAGCCACAAGGCCAGCGTTCCGTCGAAATGCGGCGGACTGGCGAGGCAGCGTCCACACACCGAACCACGCGGGGAGGGAAGTGCGCAGCGGGGACAGTGCTCGGGCAACGCGGGCAGGCTCGCGGTGCAGGGCGCGCACAGCGGCTCATGGCCGCCGCTCGCACCGCACAGGGTGCAGTCCTGTGCGATCCAGCTCAATTCAGCCAGCGCGCCGCAGACTGGAAAGCCGTCATGATTTGACATGATTGGATCTTGTCGCGATGATTCGCGGACCTCGTCCAGAACCTCCGGGGCGCCGGCGCAATGCAGATCAGGACACCCTTCACCCACAACGAACTCCTTAACGAACCAGCGGGCGCTGCGGTTCACCGCGACCCCGCCCCGTCCGTCGCGCGCGAGGCCTGGAGCCGCGCGCGGGTCGAGGCGCTGTTCGACCTGCCTTTCAACGACCTTCTCCATCGCGCCCACAGCGTCCATCGCCAGCACCACGACGCCAACGCGGTGCAGCTGTCGACTCTGCTCTCGATCAAGACCGGGGGATGCCCCGAGGACTGCGCTTATTGCCCGCAGTCTGCGCGCTATCGTACCGGGGTAGAAAACGAACCCCTGGTTCCGCTTCAGGACGTCCTCGCGGCCGCGAAGGCCGCCAAGGCGAACGGCGCGACGCGATTCTGCATGGGCGCGGCGTGGCGAGGACCCAAGCAGAAGGATCTGGAACAGGTTGCCGAGAGGGTGAGCGCGGTCAAAGCCATGGGCCTCGAAACCTGCGCGACGCTGGGTCTCCTGCGCGAAGGGCAGGCGGAGCTGCTCAAGGCGGCCGGGCTCGACTACTACAACCACAATCTCGATACTGCGCCCGAGTTCTACGGCGATATCATCACCACGCGGGAGTACGGCGATCGCCTCGACACCCTGGAGCGCGTGCGCCGAGCCGGCATCAAGGTCTGCTGCGGCGGCATCGTGGGCATGGGTGAATCCCGCGCGCAGCGCGCCGGCCTGATCGCGCAGCTCGCCAGCCTGGACCCGCAGCCCGAATCGGTGCCGATCAACGATCTGGTGCAGGTGGAAGGCACGCCGCTCCACGGGCTGCCGAAGCTCGACTGGAGCGAGTTCGTCCGCACCATCGCCTGCGCGCGCATCGCCATGCCCGCGAGCTTCGTGCGCCTCTCCGCGGGGCGCGCCGACATGCCCGAGGCGGTACAGGCGCTGTGCTTCCTCGCCGGCGCAAATTCGATTTTCTACGGCGACAAGCTTCTCACCACCGGCAATCCCGAGGCGGCGCGCGACCGCGCGCTGCTCGACAAGCTCGGGATCCGTCCTCTCTGAGCATGGATGCTTTTCGCGTGGACGCGCTCCAGGCGCGCCGCGCCTTCGAACGCGCGGCGCGGCAAGGCGCGGATAAGGCGGTGCTGCAGCGCGAGGTCGAGCGGCGGATGCTCGAGCGGCTCGAATACATGCGCCTTGTCCCCCGGCGCGTGCTCGATGCGGGATGCGGCACCGGGCGGGGCCTCGGCCTGCTGCGCAGCCGCTACCCGAAAGCGGACCTGCTCGGCGTCGATTTCGCCCGCGGCGCGATTCGCGCCGCGTTGCGCGCGGAATCCTTTGCGGGGCGGGTGCGCCGCTTTCTCCGTGGAGCGGGGAGCGCATACCTGTGCGCAGACATCGCGCATCTGCCGCTGCGCTCAGGGGCAGTCGACATGGTGTGGTCGAATCTGACTCTGGCATGGTGCGAGGATCCCCTCGCCGCGCTGCGCGAGTTGCAGCGCGTTCTCGCACCGGGCGGCCTGCTGATGTTCTCGAGCTACGGTCCCGACACCCTCAAAGAGCTGAAGGCCGCTCTTTCTGCTGCCTCGCCCGCCCGCCGCGTGCACTTCTTTGCCGACATGCACGATATGGGCGACATGCTCGTCGCCTGCGGCTTCGCCGCGCCGGTCATGGATGTCGAAAGGATTACGCTCACCTACGCCCGCGTCGAAGATATCGCTCGCGATCTGAAGGCCTCGGGTCAGACTTGCGCCGCCCGTGATCGCGTCCGCGGGCTGACCGGGCGAGGCGTCTGGCGCAGGATGCTCGCTGCATACGAGAACGAACGCAGGGATGGACGCCTGGCGGCGACGTTCGAAATCGTCTACGGCCACGCCTGGAAGGGCGAACAGCGCACGGCGGGGGATGGCAGGCAGATCGTGAAATGGGCCACCAAAATCCCGGGCTAGAGAGCGACTTCTCGCGGATGTTCGGCTTGCCCGACATTGGATAGTGTGCTAATTTAGCGCGGTTTTTTGGGAATCTCCCGCATCCTTCCAGGCAGGCGTTTCGCCGACGGCGAGTGCGAAGCGCGTTTTGAGTGGACTCTCGCGTGTACACGGCGGCATCGGCATCCGGTCTCGATCTCACCAGCAAGCGCAACTGCTCGATTTCGCCGCGGGATCTGCTGTCCGTGCTCGCCTTGGCATCGTTGGTCTCGCTGGGCATCGCAATAGGCTTCGCGTTTTTTGGGGCCTGGCCTATCCTGCCCTTCGCCGGGGTCGAAGTTCTCGCGCTGGCGACGGCGTTTTACCTGAACGGCCGGCATGCGGCGGACTATGAGCGTATCGCCCTTGTCGAGGGGAGACTTCTGGTCGAAGCGAGCGACGCGGGGCGCATTGAGCGCCACGAATTCAATCCGCAGTGGCTACGCTTGGAAGAGCGGCGTTTCGGTCGCGAGCTGCACCTGATGCTGCGCTCGCGGGGGAACGAGTTCGAGATCGGGCGTCATCTCGACACGGAGCAGCGAGCATCCCTTGCGGCACGCATGCGGCGCAGCCTATCCAGTCGCTAAAGAATAATCACGAGGGACATGATGAAAAAATCGATCGCGGCAGCCGGGCTCCTTGCGCTTTCGGGAGCGGCGCGCGCCGCCTATCAGTGGGACCTGCCGACGCCGATAACGCGCGTCGCCGCGGAGATCGACGACCTCCACGTCAAGATGATGTGGATCATTCTGGTTATCTTCGTGGGCGTCTTCGGGGTGATGTTCTACTCGATCTACGCCCACCGGAAGTCCATCGGCCACAAGGCCGAGCACTTTCACGAGAACACGACGGTCGAGATCTTCTGGACGGTCATTCCCTTGCTCGTGCTGATCTTCATGGCGTGGCCGGCTACCAAGACGGTCCTCCACATCAGGGACACCACTAGCCCGGACATCACCATCAAGGCCACCGGCTACCAATGGAAATGGGGTTACGACTACCTCAGGGGCGAGGGCGAGGGGATCAGCTTCCTTTCCGCGCTGTCGACGCCGCAGGATCAGATCACGGGTAAAGAGAAGAAGGGCGAGCACTACCTTCTGGAAGTGGACAATCCGCTGGTGGTGCCTGTCGCCAAGAAGATCCGCATCCTCACGACGGCGAACGACGTGATTCACTCCTGGATGGTGCCTGCTTTCGGCGTGAAACAGGACGCGATTCCGGGGTTTGTCCGCGACACGTGGTTCAGGGCGGAAAAAGAGGGCACGTACCGGGGACAGTGCGCCGAACTCTGCGGCAAGGACCACGGCTTCATGCCGATCGTGGTCGAGGTGGTGTCGGCGGAAAAGTACGCGGCCTGGGTGGCGGATCAGAAAAAGAAGTCGGCGGCGGCGGCGGACGATCCGACCAAGAAATGGAACCTCGCGGAACTGAAGGCGCGCGGCGAGAAGGTCTACGCTGCGAACTGCGTTGCCTGCCACCAGGCCAGCGGCCAGGGCGTGAAGGGAGCGTTCCCCGCGCTCGACGGCTCGCCGCTCATCAAGGAGCCGAAAGGCCGCCACATCGAGATCGTGCTGAACGGCAGGCCGAAGACGGCGATGGCCGCGTTCGGCAAGCAACTCTCCGACACGGACATCGCCGCGGTGATCACGTTCGAGCGCAACAGCTGGAGCAACAAAACGGGCGAAGTGATCCAGCCGAGCGAAATCAAAGCCGCGCGGAAATGAAGTATCCGCAAACCGGCGAACCGACAATGAGCACTAGGAGCAACTCATGAGCGCAGTCATCGATCACGGCCACGCGCACGATCACGAGCACCATCCCTCGGGGATCATGCGCTGGATCACGACCACCAACCACAAGGATATCGGCACTCTGTATCTGTGGTTCAGCTTTACCATGTTCCTGGTTGGCGGGATTCTCGCGCTCGGCATCCGGGCAGAGCTGTTTCAGCCGGGCCTGCAGTTCTGGCACCCGGAATTCTTCAACCAGCTGACCTCGATGCATGGTCTCATCATGGTATTCGGGGCGATCATGCCGGCGTTCGTCGGCTTCGCGAACTGGCAGGTGCCGATGATGATCGGCGCGCCCGACATGGCGTTCGCGCGGATGAACAACTGGAGCTTCTGGCTGCTGCCGGTGGCGGCGACCCTGCTCGTCGTCTCGTTCTTCGTTCCTGGGGGCGCGGTCGCGGCCGGGTGGACGATCTATGCGCCCCTGTCGACGCAGATGGGGCCGGGGATGGACCTGGGGATCTTCGCCCTGCACATCATGGGCGCGTCCTCGATCATGGGCTCGATCAACATCATCACCACCATCCTCAACATGCGCGCGCCCGGGATGACGCTGATGAAGATGCCGCTCTTCGTCTGGACCTGGCTGATCACGGCCTACTTGCTGATCGCGGTCATGCCGGTGCTCGCGGGGGCGGTGACGATGGTGCTCACCGACCGTCATTTCGGCACCTCCTTCTTCAACGCCGCAGGCGGTGGCGATCCGGTGATGTTCCAACACATCTTCTGGTTCTTCGGGCATCCCGAGGTCTACATCATGATCCTGCCCGGTTTCGGCATCATCAGCCAGGTGATCCCGGCATTCGCGCGCAAGCCTCTGTTCGGCTATTCCTCGATGGTATACGCGACCGCGTCCATCGCGATCCTGTCGTTCATCGTCTGGGCGCATCACATGTTCACCGTCGGCATGCCCACCGCCGGCGTGCTGTTCTTCATGTACGCGACGGTGCTGATCGCCGTTCCGACCGGCGTGAAGGTCTTCAACTGGCTCGCAACGATGTGGCGCGGCTCGATGACCTTCGAGACGCCGATGCTGTTCGCCGTCGGCTTCATCTTCGTCTTCACCATGGGCGGATTCACCGGGCTGATCCTCGCGATCATGCCGATCGACATACAGCTGCAGGATACCTACTACGTCGTGGCGCACTTCCACTACGTGCTCGTCGCGGGGTCCCTGTTCTCGCTTTTTGCGGGATTCTATTTCTGGGTGCCCAAGTGGACCGGAAGGATGTACGACGAAACCCTGGGGAAATGGCACTTCTGGCTGTCGATGATCTTCTTCAACATCACGTTCTTCCCGATGCACTTCCTGGGACTTGCCGGGATGCCGCGCCGTATACCCGACTACGCGCTGCAGTTCGCCGGCTTCAACGAGATTGCATCGATCGGCGCGTTCGGGTTCGGGCTTTCGCAGCTCCTGTTCCTGTGGATCATACTGAAGGTCACGGTGCTGGGACGCGGCGAGAAGGCGGGCGCGAAGCCCTGGGAGGGTGCCGACACGCTGGAGTGGACCCACCTCGCGAGCCCCGCGCCCTATCACAGCTTCCATGAGCAGCCGGTGGTGAAGTGACCCGAGATCAGCACCGCGGCAATCTCAGAACGGCCCTGGTGCTCGGCTCGATCGCGCTCGTTTTCTTCCTGGGCATCATGCTCAAGTATTTCTTGCTCAAATGAGTCATCCTCAGATGACCGCCGACGAGCGCACCACTGCAAACCGGAACCTACTGAGGAAGCTGCTGGTCGGTGCGGCGGTGATGTTCGGCTTCGCTTTTGCGCTGGTACCCTTCTACGAGAAAATCTGCGAGTTGACAGGCATTCGCAATGTGTTTCAGCCGGATGCACTGGCTGCGCAGAACACGCAGGTGGACACGACGCGCAACGTCTCGGTCGAATTCGACGCCAATACCCAGCGGCTGCCGTGGGTGTTCAAGCCGCTCCAGGCGAGCGTGTCGGTGCATCCGGGCGAGGTAACGCAGGTTCTCTACGAGGTCAGGAACGCGCTCGACCGCCCCGTAACGGGACAGGCCGTTCCCAGCTACGGCCCGCAGCAGGCCGCGCTCTACTTCAAGAAGGTCGAGTGCTTCTGCTTCCAGCAGCAGACCCTCGGTCCGGGGGAAGTCCGCAAGATGCCGGTGGTCTTCCTCATCGACCCAAAGCTGCCCCAAGAGATCAACACCGTGACGCTCTCGTACACCTTTTTCGAGGTGAACGGAACGCAGGGTCGCCGGGGATGAGGGCCATGCAGGCCGGACCGGAGTTCAAGAGCGCATCCCCGCTGCAGGTCGCGAAAGCCGTGTTCTGGTCGTTCTTCGGCGTTCGCAGGCGCGCCGAGCACGAGAAGGACTTGGCGCAGATCAAGCCGGTGCAGGTCGTGATCGCCGGCATTGTGGGTGCGGCGATCTTCGTATTGAGTCTGGTTCTGCTGGTGAAGTTCATCATCGGCCGGGCTGTGTAATCAAAGGAGAGGAAGATGAGCGACCACGCTCAGCACCAGCACTACTTTGTTCCGAACCCGTCGCACTGGATGATCTTCGGCTCGGCCGCCTTGTTCTTCATGGCGACTGGTGCCGCGAGCTGGTTCAACGGCTGGGAGCCCGGACGCTACCTCGTGCTGCTCGGCCTCGCGATCCTGGTGTTCATGATGGTGCGCTGGTTCGGCGACGTCATACGCGAGTCCGAAGGCGGAAAGTACAGTCGCTGGGAGGACACGTCGTTCCGCTGGGGGATGAGCTGGTTCATCTTCTCCGAGGTGATGTTCTTCGCCGCCTTCTTCGGCGCGCTCTACTACGCCAGGCAGCTCGCGATGCCCGATCTCGGCAGCCTCGACAACAAGCTGCTGTGGCCGGAATTCGCACCCCAATGGCCCTCTGCCGGGCCGGACTTCAAGGATCCGTTTACGCCCATGGCGGCCTGGGGGATCCCCGCGATCAATACGCTGCTGCTCCTTTCATCGGGCGTGACCGTCACCATCGCCCACTGGGCCCTCAAGGAGAACAAGCGCGGGCAGCTTGCGCTCTTCATGTTCCTTACCATCGGCCTCGGTGTCCTCTTTCTCGGTCTGCAGGCGTTCGAGTACAGCCACGCCTACTCCGAGCTGAACCTCAAGCTGACCACGGGCATCTACGGCTCCACTTTTTTCATGCTCACGGGATTCCACGGCTTTCACGTGACGCTCGGTGCCCTGATGCTTAGCGTGATTCTGGCCCGCTGTCTTGCCGGGCATTTCAAGCCGGAGCATCACTTCGCCTTCGAGGCTGTGGCCTGGTACTGGCACTTCGTCGACGTCGTGTGGCTCGGGCTGTTCATCTTCGTCTACTGGCTGTAGACGACGCCAGACGCTAGCCGATCTTGCCGGGAATGAGGCCGAAGTAGTATCCCGCCATCAGCAGCAGGAACAAGCCGAGCGACAGCCCGACCCGCATCGCGAGGGCTTTGACGGTCCGCTTGGACTGGCCGCGATCGTTCACCAGGAAGAATAGCGCCGATCCCAGGCTCGCCAGAATGGCGATGAAAACCAGAATGACGACGAGCTTGAGGATCATCGGGAAGGGAACGGACCTCGTTGAGTGTACTCCAATCCGTCTAGCGCTATGCCGAGCGACATCAGAATCGCGGGCCGAAGCTTCAGGCCGGGATGGATACCCAGCCTGGTCGCCGCGGCGTTCATTGCGCTGAGCGTCGCTCTGGGTAACTGGCAGACGCGGCGCGCCGAGGAGAAGCTCGAGGCCGGCCGGATGCTGGACGAAGCGGCCCGGGGGCCGGTGCTCCAGGTGCCTGCGGACCGAGTCGATGCCGCGGGTTTCGAGCGCCGCCGGGTGTCGGCGCGCGGAACCTTCGTCGCGCGCGCTACGCTTTACCTCGATAACAAAGTGATCCACGGTGCTGCCGGGTACCAGGTGGTCACGCCTCTTGGGCTCGAGGGCGGCGGCACCTACATTCTGGTCAACCGCGGCTGGATCGCGGCAGGCGATCGTTCGAGACTGCCCGAAGCGCCGGCTCCCGAAGGGGTGCAGACGGTAGAAGGCGTGGCTGTCGTACCCGGCACGCGATTTCTCGAGCTCGCACCCGAGGCGGATTCCGGAAAGCTGCGCCAGAATCTGGTTCTCTCGCGCGAGGAAAAGCGCCTGGGGCTTAGTCTTCAGCCGTTCGTGATCGAGCAGACGAGCGAAGGTCAAGACGGTCTCGTGAGGGCGTGGGAGCGCCCCGACTCGGGCGTCGATCGGCACCGCGGCTACGCGCTGCAGTGGTATTCATTTGCGGCGCTCGCCGCCGTGTTCTATGTCGCCTTCGCCTTCAAGCGGATCGGTTCCACCCCCAACCGATGAGCAGCGCCGGCGCGGCCGGCGGGTTGCTCTGGTGATTCTCGCGCTCTGCTCAGCGCCGACGGTAGCGGCCTGGCTCGCCTACTTCGTCTGGCAGCCGCAATCACGGACGAACTACGGGGACCTGATCGAGCCTCGCCCCCTGTCCGATCGCGAGATGCGCCGCCTCGACGGCGGCTCGTTCCGGCTGTCACAGCTGCGCGGCAAATGGGTATTGCTCCAGGTCGATTCCTCGACCTGCAGCGACAGCTGCCGGAACAAGCTCCTGTACATGCGTCAGGCGCGTCTTGCGCTGGGCAAGGACGCGGAGAGAATCGAGCGGGTATGGCTGCTCAGCGACGCTGCGGTCCCGGACCCGGCGCTCCTGCGCGAGAACGTGGGCTTGATGGTGGCGCGCGTGCCCGACGCAAGCCTGCTCCGAGAATTGGCCCCGTCGGAAAGTCCGGCCGGATCCATCTTCGTGATCGACCCGCTGGGAAGTCTGATGCTGCGTTTTCCCGGCAATCCCGATGGCCGGAAGATGCTGAAAGACCTGGCGCGCCTGCTCAGAGCCTCGCGAATCGGATAGCACCGGGATGATAAGATTTCCGCCCATGCAATTCGCCCTGACCGCCTCCGGTTTGCGCCTGCGCCAGTTCCTCGGCCTCACCAAGCCCCGGGTGGTATCGCTGATCGTGTTCTGCGCGGCGATCGGAATGTTTCTGGCCACGCCGGGCATGGTGCCGCCCGGGCTGTTGCTCTCGGCAATAATCGGAATCTGGCTGGTGGCGGGGTCGGCGGCTGCCGTCAACTGCCTGGTCGAGCAGAAGATCGACGCGGTCATGAGCCGGACACGGGGCAGGCCGCTGCCGCGCGGAGAGCTTACTTCGCGACAGACCTTCGCATTCGCCGCTGCGATCGGCGGCGCCGGTCTGTGGATGCTTTACGCGCTGGTCAATCCGCTCACCATGTGGCTGACCTTCGCCACCTTCATCGGTTACGCCGTGATCTACACCGTGCTGCTCAAGCCTTCGACGCCCCAGAATATCGTGATCGGCGGCGCCTCCGGAGCCATGCCGCCGGTCCTCGGCTGGGCTGCCGTCACCGGGGACGTGGCCCCCGAAGCGCTGCTGCTTTTTCTCATCATTTTCGCCTGGACGCCGCCGCACTTCTGGGCCTTGGCGCTGTATCGAACCGAGGACTTCGCAAGAGCCGGGCTGCCGATGCTGCCGGTCACGCATGGCCAGCGTTTCACTCGCCTGTACGTTCTTCTGTACACGCTGGTGCTCTTCGCGTCTGCTCTGCTGCCCTTCGCCTACGGCATGAGCGGCTGGATCTATCTCGCGGCGGCGCTGACACTGAGCGGCGTGTTCGTCGGATACGCGGTCCGGCTCTACATCGGCTACAGTGATGCGCTTGCGCGGCGCACCTTCCGCTATTCGATCGTCTATCTGGCGCTGCTCTTCGCCGCGCTGCTCGTCGATCACTACGTCTACCTTTGAACCTCCCGATGCGAGCCTTGTTCAGTACGGTTCTTGCCGCCGCGATCCTCGGCGCATGCAGCGGCTCTGGCCCTTCGTTCAGGAACACAGATATCACGGGCGCGGACTACGGCAAGGACTTTGCGCTCACCGATCACAATGGAAGGGCGCGGAAGCTTGCGGACTTTCGCGGCAAGGCCGTGGTGATCTTCTTCGGCTACACCCACTGTCCCGACGTGTGCCCGACAACGCTCGCCGAGCTGAAGGCCGCGAAGGAACAGCTGGGGGAGGACGGCAAGCGGCTGCAGGTGCTCTTCGTCACCGTCGATCCCGAGAGAGACACGCAGGATCTGCTATCGAAATATGTGCCTGCGTTCGACCCGAGCTTCCTCGGCCTGTACGGAGATGCGGCCGCGACTGCGCGCGTGGCGAAGGAATTCAAGGTGTTCTACCAGAAGGCGCCGGGAAAGACGCCGGCCAGCTATACGGTGGACCACACCGCGGGCACTTACGTGTTCGATCCACAGGGACGACTGCGTCTGTTCGTGCGCCAGGGCAATGTCCCGAATCTCGTCGCCGACCTCAAGACGCTGCTGGATGCCCGGGGCTGACGAGACGCGACCCGCGCTCCTCAAGTACGGCGTCAGGAATGTCGTTGTGCGAGCCGTACCCCGAACCGTTGTATTCTCTGCCTTGAATGCTGTGTGCCTGAGGGAACGCTGAGGCCATGAAGGTCCTGATCGTTGACGACTCTCCCACGATTCGCGCGGCGCTTCGCGGTTTGGTCGAAAAAATGGGCCACTCCGTAGTCGAAGTCGCGGACGGAAGCGAGGCCCTGCAGGTCTTTCGACGGGACAGACCCGACCTCGTGCTGATAGACGTCGTGATGCCGGTGATGGATGGCTACGAGGCGGCACGCCAGATGCGAGGAATTCGCCCCGATGAATGGGTCCCGATTATTTTCCTGAGCTCCAAGGAGGCCGATCAGGACCTGGACCGCGCCATCGAGGCAGGAGGGGACGACTACCTCGTCAAACCGGTGAGCTTTGTCGTGCTCAATGCGAAAATCCGGGCGCTCCAGAGGATAGAGTCCACCCGCGTCAAACTCCTCGAGACCTCGCGGGAGCTGGCGGCAGCCAACCGCGAGCTGGAAAACCTGTCACGGCAAGATAGCCTCACCGGAATCGCCAACCGACGCTATTTCGATAGCTATCTGCTGTCCGAGATCAGGCGCGCTTCGCGCGAGCGCGAAACGCTTTCGCTTATCCTGGCGGACGTCGACTACTTCAAGGCGTTCAACGACTGTTATGGCCACCAGGCCGGAGACGATTGTCTGCGGCAGGTCGCGTCCGCGCTCAAGTCCGTCGCAAAGCGCCCCGCGGACCTCGCGGCGCGCTATGGCGGAGAGGAGTTCGCCATGGTGCTCCCGATGACGACCGAAGAAGGGGCCGTGGACGTGGCGAAAGCGCTGGTTCGTGCTATCGACGGGATGGCGATTCCTCACGTGCGTTCTGGCGTCGGCGGCACCGTTTCCATCAGTCAAGGTATCGCCTCGCTGATCCCGGTCCACGATACCAAGCCGGAGAGCATCATCGAGTCCGCCGATCAGGCGCTCTATCAGGCCAAACAGCAGGGCCGCAACCGCTACGTCGTATCGGCGGGCAAATAAAAGGCCGCGCCGAAGCGCGGCCTGACCCGACGTTCAGCCCGTGTGCCTCAGGTGAGGGCGATGACGCCCTTCATCTTTTCCAGCGCCTTTGCCTCGATCTGGCGGATTCGCTCGGCGGAAACCCTGAACTCTGCGGCTAGATCGTGCAGCGTCGCCGGATCCTTCTCGCGGAGCCAGCGCGCTTCGATGATGCGGCGGCTGCGCGCATCGAGGCTCGCGAGGGCGCTCTGCAGGCCGCGCGTCCGCAGGTCCTCCTCCTGCCTCTCTTCGACCAGCTCCGAAGGCCCGGGCGAGCGATCGGCAAGGTACGCGATGGGGGCGTAGGACTCGTCCTCGTCGCTGGACGGCTCGAGCGCGATCTCCTGGCCGGCGAGGCGCATCTCCATTTCGGCGACCTCTTCCGGCTTGACCTTGAGCCGCTTGGCCACCGAGCCGATCTGCGACTGTGTCAGCGGGTCGAGCGACGGTTTCATGCTGCGCAGATTGAAGAAGAGCTTGCGCTGCGCCTTGGTGGTTGCCACTTTCACCATGCGCCAGTTGCGCAGCACGAACTCGTGGATCTCGGCACGGATCCAATGAACGGCGAACGATACCAAACGCACTCCGCGTTCAGGATCAAAACGCTTGACCGCCTTCATCAGGCCGATGTTGCCCTCCTGGATCAGATCGCCGTGCGGCAGTCCATAGCCCATATACCCGCGGGCGATGGCCACGACCAGACGCAGGTGAGACAGCACCAACTGGCGTGCCGCCTCGACATCGTCCTCGGCCCTGAACTTGCGGGCGAGCTGACGCTCTTGCTCGAGCGAAAGAATCGGAAAGCGGTTCACAGCGTGGATATAACTTTCCAGACTTCCGACCGGAACCGGCAGTGTCATGGTGTTGGTCATTGGCTATTCCCTTCGAAGTCGCAAGTTTAGCACTCTCGATATTAGAGTGCTAAGGAGTGGATCCAGTTCCGGACTGGCGCGGCACCCACCCTCTATGAAAGGATAATCCGCTGGCAAGCCCTTCTATTTTCGGCCTCTTTCAAGTAAGTGTCTGCTCACTGATAGGTACGATCCCAACCAGCCCAGCGCAGCGGCTGAAGCCAGCACGGTACCCATCTCGCGGGCGCTCGGGAAGCTCAGGCGAAGGTCGGTACCGTACAGTTGCGCCAGCGCCGCGAGATCCCGATTCAGGAAGGCGAGTCCGGCGACGACGATCCCGAGGGCGGCGAACCCTCCCAGCAGGCCGAGCACCGAGCCCAGATAGAAGAACGGCCGGCGGATGTACGCATGGGTTGCGCCGATCAGGCGGCATAGCTCGATCTCATCGCGCTGCGTCAGGATCTGCAGGCGGATGGTGTTGAAGGTTACGGCCACGAGGGCGAGACCGAGCAATCCCGCGAGCAGCACCACGCCCGTCCGTCCCACGCGAAGCAGCGCATCCATGCGTCTGACCCACGCGGAATCCGCCTGCACGTACGCGACTTTGGGCAAGGACTTGAAATCGAGTTCGAGCCGATCCGCCAGCACCGGGTCGCTCGCCGCGAGGGTGACGACGAAGGCATCGGGCAGGGGATTCTGTGGCAGGCTCGCGATCACCTCTTCCAGGCCGCCCGCGCGGCCGAGATCAGCGAGCGCGGCGTCGCGGGATATGAAGCGCACGGCGCGCACACCGCGCGCTCCCTTCAGCCGGGTCTCGACGGCGGCGACATCCGCCTTGGCCGCATCTCTTGCGAGGAAAACGGTGAGTTGCGGGTCGACGGATACCTTGCGGGACAGGGATTCGAGGTTCGCTAGCAGGCAATAGACCCCGAAAGGGAGAGCCAGTGCGACCCCGATCGCGAGGACATTGAGCGTGGTGGCGAACGGCGACCCGGACAGGCGGGCTGCGGTCTGCGCAAGGCTCAGGCGATGATGCTGCAGCCACGCCCTCATTGGAGCTTGCCGTGATCGAGCGCCAGGACGCGCTTGTGGTACTTGCCGATCAGCTGCCGGTCGTGCGTGGCCACCAGCACGGTGACCCCGACCTGGTGGAACGCGTGGAACATTTCCATGATCTCGTCGGCGTAGGCGGCGTCGAGGCTGGCGGTAGGTTCATCGGCCAGGAGGATCGCGGGGCGGTTTACGACCGCGCGCGCGACACACAGGCGCTGCTGCTCGCCGCCCGACAGGGTTACAGGGTTCGCCTTTTCGCGCGTGAGAAGCCCGACCTTGTCGAGGGCTGCACGCGCGCGCCGCGCGGCTTCGCGATAAGGCTGCCCGGTCACGATCAGCGGCAGCATGACATTGTCGAAAACGCTCCTGTCGTAGAGCAGTTTCTGTCCCTGAAAAACCAGACCCAGGTTGCGCCGCAAATAGGGTATCGCTGCCGAGCGCATCGACGAGACGTTTTGGCCGTTGACGAGCACCGTTCCGCCGTTGGCGCGCTCGATCGCGGCAATCAGCTTGAGAAGGGTGGTCTTGCCGGCCCCGGAGTGGCCGGTGAGGAACAGCATTTCGCCGGGCTCGACCGAGAAGCTGACCGCCTTCAGCGCTTCGAACCCTCCCGGATAACGCTTGCTGACCTGATGGAGCGAGATGATCGACATGACGTCGGAGAGTCGATCAGTTGAGTCTAGCCGAGAACAGCCGCGGCGAATTCCCTGGCTGAAAAAGGCCGGAGGTCGTCCGCGTCTTCGCCCACCCCCAGGAACCGAAGCGGCAGGGGATCTCGCGATCGCGCCAGCGCGATCGCGCACACCACCCCGCCCTTCGCGGTGCCGTCGAGCTTCGTGAGAATCAGTCCCGTGAGGCCAAGCGCAGCGTCGAAGACCTTGACCTGATTGAGCGCGTTCTGGCCGGTGTTGGCATCGAGCACGAGCCAAATCTCGTGGGGAGCACCCGGCTCGGCCTTGGCAATCACCCGCTTGATCTTGGCGACCTCCTCCATCAGGTGCGCCTGCGTCGGCAGGCGTCCCGCGGTGTCGGCGATCACCACATCAGTGCCGCGCGCCCGCGCCGCGGCGAGCGCGTCGAACACGACGGCACCGGGACTGCCTCCCGATTGCGCCACGACTGCGACTTCGTTCCTCTCGCCCCACGCCGCGAGTTGCTCTCGCGCTGCAGCCCGAAAGGTGTCCCCCGCGGCGAGCAGCACTGAACGGCCCTGGTCGCGGAAGAACTTCGCGAGCTTGCCGGCCGAAGTGGTTTTCCCCGCGCCGTTGACTCCCGCGAGCAGGATCACGTAAGGCTTCTTCCCGGCGAGATCGAGCGGACGCTCGAGCGGCGAGAGCAACTCGGCCAGCGTCTCGCGCAGCACCGATCGCAGTTGCTCGGCCGTGGTCGCGTTACCCGCGCGCTCGCGCAGGCGGGCGAGCAAGAGCTGTGTAGCCCCGATGCCCGCGTCGCTTGCGAGCAGCGCCGCTTCGATTTCTTCATACAGCGCCGGGTCAACGGCACGGTTGCCAAACAGACCCGAGAGGCGCGAGCGCGTCCTGGCGAGCCCTTGTCCGAGACGCGCGGTCCAAGAGGGCTGCGGAGCGGTTTCGGAGGACGTTTCGAGCATGGGCAAAGGGGATGACGGAGGCAAACCGCTATAGAATAGCGACCTCGGATTTTAGCATTCGCCGCCATGGTTTCCTGGATATCCGGCTTCATTTTCGCCGCGCTCGCGCTCGTTTCGGCGGCCCGAGCCGAAACGAGCGAGTTCACTCTCGCGAACGGCTTGCGTCTCATCGTCAAGGAAGACCACCGCGCGCCGACAGTGGTGCAGCAGGTGTGGTACAGGGCGGGCTCGATGGACGAGTCGCCCGGGACCACCGGCGTGGCGCACGTGCTCGAGCACATGATGTTCAAGGGAACGCGCCGCGTCGGCCCCGAGGAGTTTTCGCGATTGGTCGCCGAGGCGGGAGGACGGGACAACGCCTTCACCTCGACGGACTACACCGTGTATCACGAGCAAGTGCATCGCGACCGCCTGCCCTTCGTGATGCGGCTGGAGGCCGACCGCATGGCGAACCTGGCGATCCGTCCCGAAGAATTCGCGCGGGAGATCAAGGTGGTGATGGAAGAGCGCCGCCTGAGCACGGAGGATCAGCCGCGTGCCCTGCTGGACGAGAACCTGCTTGCCACTGCGTTCTCGGCGCATCCCTACAAGTCGCCGACGATAGGCTGGATGCAGGATCTCCAGAACATGGACTGGAAAGACGCACAGGCGTGGTACCGGAGCTGGTACGCACCGAACAACGCGACCGTCGTCGTGGTCGGCGATGTCGATCCCGGGCAGGTCGCCGCCTGGGCCAAGCGGTACTACGGAGCGCTCGCACGCCGGGCCATACCGCCGCGCAAACCGCAGTCCGAGCCGGTGCAGCGAGGCATGAGGCGAGTGGTGCTGAAGGCACCGGCCGAACTGGCGTATGTGCGTTTCGGATACAAGGCGCCCGCCCTGCGCGATCCGGCAAAGGACTGGGAGCCGTTCGCGCTCGCCGTGCTGGTGAAGGTGCTCGGGGGCAATGACGCGGCCCGGCTCAATCAGGTCCTGGTGCGGGAGCGCCGCATCGCCACGTCGGCGGGCGCCGAATACGAGCTCCTTTCGCGCGGCCCGGGAATGGTGCTCCTGAACGCCGCTGCCGCTCAGGGACACTCCGGATCCGAGCTCGAGTCCGCCCTGCGGGAAATCGCGGCGCGTGTCGCTGCCCAGGGGGTGACCGCGGAGGAGCTGCAGCGCGCCAAGGTGCAGCTCCTCGCGCAACTCGTCTATCGCAGGGACTCGTTCTTCGCGCAGGCGATGGAAATCGGCGAGCTGGAGTCGAGCGGCTTGTCCTTCCGCGACGCCGAACGGATTCCCGAGGGGATCAAGGCGGTCTCGGCCGGGCAGGTCCAAAGCGTCGCCGCGAAGTACCTCGTCGACGATGCGCTGACGGTTGCCGTGCTCGATCCCCAGCCGCTCGAACGCGGCGCGCCGGCGCATACCGCGCCCGCCGCGCACTGAGCATGTGCGCCGTCTTGCGCGCCTCGATCGCGCTGCTGCTTCTCGCTGCCGCCCTGCCGGGCGAGGCGAGAGTGCATATCGAGCAGTGGACCACGCAGTCGGGCGCGCGAGCGTACTTCGTCGAAACCCACGCCTTGCCGATCGTGGATGTGTCGGTCGAGTTCGCTGCCGGCGGCGCCTATGACGCGCGCGATCGCGCCGGCCTGGGGCAGCTCACGCTCAATCTGATGAAAGGCGGCTCGGAGCGCTATTCCGAAGCCGAGGTGGACCGCCGGATCGCCGATGCCGGCGCGCAGCTGCGCGACAACTTCGACCTGGACCGCGCCGGCTATGCACTGAGAACCTTGTCTTCCGAGACCGAGCGCAAGTTGGCCGTGGATACGCTCGCCGAGATCCTTCAAGCGCCGCGTTTCGCAACCGGTATCTTCGAACGCGAGAAAGCGCGCGCCATCGCAAACGCCGCCGAAGCCGAAACCCAGCCCGACCATATCGCCGAAAAGCGCTTGTACGCCCTGATGTACCCGGCGCACCCTTATGGGCTGACCGCTACGCCCTCCTCGCTCGCCGCGATCACCCGGGAGGACGTCGAGCGCCACTACCGCGCGCGTTACGGAGCGGCGGGTGCCGCGTTGACGATCGTCGGAGACCTGACCGTCGATGCCGCAAGATCGCTCGCCGAGCAACTCACCTCGCGCCTTCCGCGGGGCGACGACGTTACCCTCCCGCCGCCTGCGCCACCTCAGTCGGGAGAGACGGTGCGCGTGGGGCATCCCTCGACGCAAAGCCACGTGCTTCTCGGCGAGGCCGCGCTGGCTCGCGACGACCCGGACTACTTTCCGCTTCTTGTTGGAAATTACATCCTCGGCGGCGGCGGGTTCGTGTCGCGGCTCATGACCGAAGTGCGCAGCAAGCACGGTCTTGCCTACAGCGTCTACAGCTATTTCTACCCGTTCGCGCAGCGCGGCCCGTTCCAGGTCGGACTGCAGACGCGCCGTGACCAGGCGAACGAGGCCCTCAAGCGCGTGCGGGATGTGATCGCCGAGTTCGTGGCGCAGGGGCCCACGGAAGCCGAGCTCAGGGCGGCGAAGAAAAGCCTCATCGGCGGCTTTCCTCTGCGCATCGATACCAACCGCAAGCTCCTGGAGCAGGTGGGCGTGATCGCGTACTACAGGCTGCCGATCGACTGGCTGGACGCCTACCCCGCGCGGCTGGAGGCCGTGACGCTCGACCAGGTCCGTGGCGCCTTTGCGCGACGCATCGCTCCGGACAAGCTCGCTACCGTGGTCGTCGGTGCGACGGACTAGACGCAATACCGTTCGCATCATCGGCGGCCAATGGCGCAGCCGCATCCTCGAATTCCCGGACGCCGCGGACCTGAGGCCGACGCCGGATCGTGTCCGCGAAACGCTGTTCAACTGGCTGGGGCAGGACCTGAGCGGCATGGCGTGCCTCGACCTGTTCGCTGGCAGCGGCGCTCTCGGCTTCGAGGCTCTGTCGCGCGGCGCCGCCTCCGCCGTCATGGTGGAGAAGGATCCTGCGGCGTTGCGCGCGCTTCGCGAGAATGCGAGCAAGCTCGGTGCGAGCAACCTGACTGTCGTCCGCGGCGATGCGCTAGAATTCGCCCGGGAAACGCGCTCGCGCTTCGACGTCGTTTTCGTCGATCCGCCATACCGTCTGAGTCTTCAGGCCGCTGCGCTGGCGCTGGTGCGCGGACTTCTCGCGCCGCACGGACGAGTGTACGTGGAGAGCGCATCGGGGTTCGAGCCGGGGCGCGGCTGGACGGTTCTGAAGAGATCTCGCGCGGCGAGCGTGCATTTTTGTGTTCTCCTAGGGGAGCCCGATGATCAAGGCGGTGTATCCGGGAACATTTGATCCGATTACCCTGGGTCACCAGGACTTGGTGCGACGGGCGGCGGCCCTCTTCGATCAGGTGGTGGTCGGCATTGCAGCGAGCGAAGCGAAGCGCCCTTTCTTCGAGATCGAAGAGCGCATCCGTCTCGCCCGCGAGGTCCTGAAGCCGTACCGCAACGTGACGGTCGAAGGTTTTCGCGGACTGCTGATGGACTTCGTGCGGGCACAGAAGGCTCAAGTCATCCTGCGGGGCCTCAGAGCGGTATCGGATTTCGAGTACGAGTTCCAGATGGCGGGCATGAACCGCAATCTGTATCCGGATGTCGAGACGATCTTCCTGACTCCCGCCGAGCAGTACCAATTCATCTCGGCGACGATCGTGCGCGAGATCGCTTCGCTGGGAGGGGATGTAAGCAAGTTTGTCCAGCCGCTCGTCGCCCGCGCCCTGGTGCATAGGGTCGGCAAGCGCAGGAAGTAAGGCCCGCTCAGGTCTGGCAGGTCGAGCAGTAGAAGCTGGAACGCTGGCCGAGCCGCGCCACCCGGATCCCGGCTCCGCAAACCAGGCAGGGGAGCGCGGCGCGGTCGTAGACGCAATAGTGCTGCTGAAAGTATCCCGAGGCGCCGTCGGAGTGCACAAAATCGCGCAGGCTCGAGCCGCCCGCGGCGATCGCCGCTATCAGCGTTTCTCTCACCGCATCGACCAGCCGCGCGCAACGCTCTCGCGACAGGCGCCCTGCGCGCGCACGCGGATGAATCCCCGCCTTGAAGAGGCTTTCATTGGCGTAGATGTTGCCGACGCCCACGAGCACTCCTGCATTCATCAGCAGCTGCTTGATGCCGACCGCGCGGCCGCGCGTAACCGCATACAGGAATTCCGGCGAGAACTCTTCGCTGAGCGGTTCGACTCCGAGCCGCGCGAGCAAGGGATGGCGCGAAGGATCACCCCGGCTCCACAGGACGAGGCCGAAACGGCGCGGATCGCGCAGGCGCAGAGCGTCGCCGCCGAAGACGAGGTCCAGATGATCGTGCTTGCGGGGAGGGGATCGGGCCTCGACCACGCGCAGGCTCCCCGACATGCCCAGATGCACGATCAGACAACCGGCATCGCATTCGAACAGCAGGTACTTCCCGCGCCGTCGCAGACGCTTCACCCGCTGGCCGACCGCGAGCTGCGCGATATTGCGCGGCACCCTCTGCCGCAGGTTGGGATTGCGCACCGTGACTGCGGTGATGGCTTTCCCGAGCACGAACGGCTCGATGCCGCGACGGGTGATCTCGACTTCCGGAAGCTCTGGCACAGAGGGAACTTAGCTCCTTGTCTCGCCTCTTAAATATACCTAAACTAGCCCTCCAGGACAGCAAGCCTCTCATGCTCGATTCACTGGTCGCGTTGTCGCCTTTTTCCGCAGTGTTGCGCTTGGTCGCCGCCGCGGCGTTCGCCCTCGTCGCAGGGTGCGCGGCCAACCCGCCGCAACCTGGCCCCGCAGGGGAGGAGGTGCACGAGGAATCCGACTCCGACCAGAGTCCGGGCGAGGTACCGGCCATCGCTTCCGAGCCCGAGAACGGCCTGGCGTATCCCAAGCAGGACCTCACCGAGAACCTGCTCTACGAATACCTGCTCGCGGAGATCGCGGTGCAGCGCGGCAGCGTCGCGCTGTCGGCGCAGGCGTACGTCGATCTCGCAAAGCGCACCCGCGATCCGCGGATCGCCCGCCGCGCAACCGAGGTCGCCCTGTTTGCGCGCATGAACAACGCGGCGATCGAGGCCGCGACGATCTGGCACGAGGCCGACCCCGGTTCGACCCGCGCCCTCGAGGCGCTCGCCGGCATGCTGGTCTCGGTCGGTCGCTACGACGAAGCCCTGCCGCGTCTCAAGGAGCTGCTCTCCGGTTCGGCCAGCGATCCCGCGAACAGGTTCACACTGCTCCCGCGCATGCTTGCCAACGCCCAGGACAAGCAGGCCGCGCTCAAGCTAACGCAGAATCTCGCCGCCGACTACCCCAAGGTTCCGGAGGCGAACTTCGCGGTGGCGCGCATGGCGGCGAACGCCGGCGAAGACCGGATCGCGCTCGACGAAGTGCGGAAGGCAAGACGGCTGCGGCCCGATTCGGAGCCGGCGGTTCTGCTCGAGGCGCAAATCCTCCAGAAGACCTCGCCCGAGCAGGCCTCCGCGGTGCTCGCCGCCTATCTGCAGAAATATCCGCCGGCGCGGGAGGCGCGCCTCGCGTATGCGAGAAGCCTGGTCGCGCAGAAGCGTTTCACCGAAGCCCGTACCGAGTTCGAGAAGCTCATGACAGGGCTGCCCGACAGCACCGAAATGGCGTTCGCGGTAGCGCTTCTCTCGCTGCAACTCAAGGACTACGACTCCGCAGAGAAATACCTCAAGGGCCTGCTCAACACTCCGTATCGCGACAAGGACGGCGTGCGCCTCTACCTGGGTCAGGTCGCCGAAGAGCGGAAGAATCTCCCGGAGGCGCTGAAGTGGTACGGCGAGGTGGGCGAGGGTGAGCAATACGTGCAGGCGCAGATCCGCTACGCCCAGGTGCTCGCAAGGCAGGGCAAGCTCGATCAGGCTCGCGCAGGGCTGCAGCAGGCCGCGGCAAAGAACAGCCAGCAGCGCATACAGCTGATCCTCGCCGAGGCGCAGCTCCTGCGCGACGCCAACCAGCCCAAGGCCGCGTTCGATCTCGTCGGACAGGCGCTCGATCGCGTTCCGAACAATCCCGATCTGCTTTACGACTATGCCATGCTCGCGGAGAAGATCGAGCGCGTGGACGTTCTCGAATCTTCCCTGCGCAAGCTGATCGAAATACGGCCCGAGCACGCGCACGCCTATAACGCGCTCGGTTATTCCCTCGCCGATCGCAATCAGCGTCTGCCCGAAGCGCAGGAGCTGATCGAAAAGGCGCTCAAGCTCGCTCCCGACGACTCGTTCATCATCGACAGCATGGGCTGGGTGCTCTACCGGCGGGGCCAGCTCAAGGATTCGCTCGCATACCTGCGGCGCGCGTACGCCGGGCGGCCCGACCCGGAGATTGCCGCTCATCTCGGCGAGGTCCTCTGGGCCCTGGGCGAGCGGTCAGAGGCAGAGCGTGTCTGGGGCGATGCCACCAAGGAAAGTCCGGACAACGAGACGCTCACCAACACCATCAAGCGTCTCAA
Organism: Burkholderiales bacterium; assembly: GCA_035519135.1. Taxonomy (GTDB): domain Bacteria; phylum Pseudomonadota; class Gammaproteobacteria; order Burkholderiales; family SG8-39; genus VBDM01. The sequence goes on from DATIWX010000103.1 coordinate 35,500, forward strand.
GCACTGATTTTTCCGTGGTCCGGGTTGTCCTCTGCGTTGCAGCGGCGGCAGTCCTCGGCGCCTGTGCGGGGCTGCCCGAGCACGGAGCCGCGCCCGCCGGGGGCTTCGAGCTGTCCGGCCGCGTTGCGGTTCGCAACGCCAAGGACACGGGGTCTGCGAAGATTTTCTGGCGTCACTCGAGCGACGCCGACGAAATGCTCATCACCTCTCCAGTCGGGCAGGGCATAGCGCACATCAGCCGCGAGGGCCTGCTGTACCGGCTCGTCACCAGTGACGGCAAGGAGTATCGTGCCCCGGACGCCGAAAGCCTCACCGAGGAGGCGCTGGGTTGGCGGCTGCCGCTCTCCGGCCTCTCGGATTGGGTTCAGGGGCGCGCGAGCCCCGATCGGCCTTCAGGGGTCAGCGACCGGCCGGGCGAAGGCCTGGAAGTCCGGCAGGACGGCTGGAGGATTCTCTACGAGGAATTCCGCGAGGAAAGGCCCTTCCGCATGCGACTGTCGCGCGAAGACATCGAGATCCGGCTCATCGTCGACGAATGGGCGAAGTGAACCCCTGGAGTCGCCCTTACCCCGCGCCGGCGAAGCTCAATCTCTTCCTGCATGTCGTCGGCCGGCGGTCCGACGGGTATCACCTGCTGCAGACCGCTTTCCGGCTGATCGACCTCTGCGACTGGCTGCGCTTCGCCCCGCGCGAGGACGGCGAAGTCCGGCTGGCGCGGGCGATTCCCGGAGTCGCAGCGGACGAGAACCTCGCGCTGCGCGCAGCGCGGCTCCTGCAAAGCGAGGAAGGCGCCAGCGCGGGCGTCGAAATCGATCTGGAGAAAAATATCCCCATTGGCGGGGGCCTGGGCGGGGGCAGCTCCGATTGCGCGACCACTCTCGCGGTGCTCAACCGTCTCTGGGGCCTGGACGTGCCGCGGGAAAGGCTCGCCGAGCTGGCGCTCGCCCTCGGCGCCGATGTTCCTTTCTTTCTCTTCGGCCGGAACGCGTTCGGGGAGGGCGTGGGCGAACGCCTGACGCCGCTGGACCTGCCGCAGGCCTGGTACGTCGTGCTGGTCCCCGCAGTGTCGGTGGCGACGCGTACGATTTTCGCGTCCCCTGAATTGACACGAAATTCGAAAACCATCAAAATATCAGGCTTTTCCGCCGGTTTCGGGAGGAATGATCTGGAGCCGGTGGTGTGTCGGCGCCACGCTGAGGTGGCGGCGCATCTCGAATGGCTCAGGCAGTTCGGTGATGCCCGCATGAGCGGCTCGGGTGCCTGCGTATTTGTCGAATTTGCGGCCGAACGCGAAGCGCGGTCGGTGCACTCCAGGATGCCCGCGGCGATGCGCGGCTTCGTCGTGCGGGGGTTGGATCGCCATCCGCTCGCGGCGCTCTTGGAGAACGAGTAGCGCTTGGGGAGTCGCCAAGCTGGTTAAGGCAGCGGATTTTGATTCCGCCATGCGAGGGTTCGAATCCTTCCTCCCCAGCCAGAACAAGCGGCACTGAGGAAGGATGTTGAGCCGCTTACGCGGCTAATTTTTTGCGTACGGGGCCGCAAGCCCTCGGGAATCACCGCAACTCGAAGCAGAGCGCATGGCCTACGAAAGCCTGATGGTGTTCACCGGGAACGCCAACCCGCTGCTTGCGCATGCGGTGGTGCGGAGGCTGAACATACCCCTGGGTCACGCCACCGTCGGCAAATTTTCCGACGGAGAGGTCATGGTGGAGGTCCTCGAGAACGTGCGCGGCAAGGACTGCTTCGTGCTGCAGTCGACCTGCGCGCCGGCGAACGACAGCCTGATGGAAGTACTGCTGATCGTGGATGCGCTGAAGCGCGCATCCGCCGCGCGCGTGACCGCCGCGATACCGTATTTCGGGTATGGCCGCCAGGACCGGCGCCCGCGCTCGGCACGCGTGGCGATCAGCGCGAAGGTGTCGGCGAACATGCTTCAGGCGGCGGGTGTGGACCGCGTGCTGACGATGGATCTGCATGCCGACCAGATCCAGGGTTTTTTCGATGTGCCGGTGGACAACATCTACGCGACCCCTGTCCTGCTGGGGGATGTGTGGAAGCACCAGTACGAGAACCTGCTGGTAGTGTCTCCGGACGTGGGCGGCGTGGTGCGTGCGCGCGCGATGGCGAAGCGCCTGGAATCGGATCTGGCGATCATCGACAAGCGCCGCCCTCAGCCCAACGTGTCGGAAGTGATGAACGTGATCGGCGACGTGAAGGGCCGCAGCTGCGTGATCATGGACGACATCGTGGACACGGCGAACACGCTGTGCAAGGCTGCGCAGGCGCTGAAAGAGGAAGGCGCGGTCCGGGTGGTTGCGTACTGCACGCACCCGGTGCTCTCCGGCGGAGCGGTAGAGCGGATCACCGAGTCGGAGATGGATGAGCTCGTGGTAACGGACACGATACCGCTGTCGAAAGCGGCGCAGGCTTGCAGCAAGATACGCGTATTGTCGGTGGCGGGGTTGCTCGCCGAGACGATCCTGCGCATCAGCAACGAGGATTCGGTTTCATCGCTGTTCATGGAATAGTTTTTCAAACGGCGCCGCCTGGTCGCGGACGGCGCCACACTAGGAGAGGCACATGGCAATCGAAGTGGTAGCGCAAGCGCGCAAGGTGCAGGGAAGGGGTGCGAGCCGCCGCCTGCGCCGGGGCGGCAAGGTCCCCGGGATTCTCTACGGAGGCAATACCGCGCCGGTCAACATCGAGCTCGATCACAACGCTCTGTATCACCAGCTGCGCGACGAGAAGTTCCATGCGTCGATCCTCACGCTGGCATTGGACGGCGCGAAGCAGCAGGTGCTGCTGCGCGCGGTCAACATGCACCCCTGGAAGACCGAGGTGCAGCACATCGATTTCCAGCGGGTTTCGGCCGACCAGAAGATACACATCAAGGTGCCGCTGCACTTCGTGAACGCCGAGAATTCCCCGGCGATCAAGGAGCAGGGCGGGCTGATCACCCACGTCCTGAACGACATCGACATCCGCTGCCTGCCCGCAGATCTGCCCGAGTTCGTCACCGTCGACCTGTCGCAGATCTCGATCGGCCACTCGATCCACGTGCGCGATCTGGCGCTCCCCAAGGGCGTCGAGCTCGGCCTGGGCGGCAACGAGAACCCGACGGTCGCGTCGGCGCAGATTCCCAAGGCGGCGATTGCCGAGGAGGAGGCCGCTGCAGCGGCAGCTGCCGGTGCAGCCGTCGAAGGAGTGGCTGCGCCTGCCGAGGCGGTGCCTGCGGCCGCGGACGTGCCGACGGTCAAGCAGAAGGCGCCGGAGGCTGCCGCGCCGGCTGCCGACGACAAGGGCGGCAAAGGCGGCAAGGGCGACAAGGGCGAGAAGAAGTAGCGCGCCTCGTCTCCCTCGGAAAGGGCGCGGCGGCCACCGCGCCCTTCTTGGACCGGCGTCGCAAGAAGCTCGCGACGCCTGCTCACTTCCCCGACCTCGACTGACGTCTCGGTTTCCCCACCTGTGCTCGGATGACCTTTGTCCCGATGGGCTCAATCAAACTCATCGCAGGGCTCGGCAATCCCGGCCGGAACCACGAACGCGACCGCCACAACGTCGGTTTCTGGTTCGTGTCGCGCCTGGCGGCGGCTGAGCGCGTCGAGTTGAAATCCGTCGCCAAATACCACGGGCTCGTCGGCAAGCTCGCGCGGCCCGGCGGCGAACTCAGGTTCGTGCTTCCCCAGACCTACATGAACCTCTCGGGGAAGTCGGTGGGAGCGCTCGCGCGCTTCTACAAGATCGCGCCCGACGAGGTGCTGGTGGTGCACGACGAGCTCGATTTCCCCGCGGGAACGGCGAAGCTCAAGCTCGGCGGGGGCGTGGCGGGCCACAACGGTCTGAAGGACATCGCCGCGCAGCTGGGCAGCCCGGGGTTCTGGCGGCTGCGGATCGGCATCGGCCATCCGGGCGACAAGAGCGTCGTCGCCGACTACGTGCTCAAATCGCCCGCGCCCGCGGAACGCGAGCTGATCGAAGCGGCGCTCGCCCGCTGCCTGGACGTGTCGCCGCTGCTGCTCGACGGCGACATGCAGGCGGCGATGCTCAAGCTGCACACGGGGGCCTGATGTCGCTCAAGTGCGGGATTGTGGGTCTACCCAACGTAGGCAAGTCGACCTTGTTCAATGCCTTGACGAAAGCAGGCATCGCGGCGGAGAACTACCCCTTCTGCACCATCGACCCGAACGTCGGCATCGTCGAAGTGCCCGACCCGCGGCTGGCGAAGCTCGCCGCCATAGCCAGGCCGCAGAAAGTCATCGCCGCGGCGGTCGAGTTCGTCGACATCGCCGGGCTCGTCGCGGGCGCGTCCAAGGGCGAGGGACTGGGAAACCAGTTCCTCGCGAACATCCGGGAGTGCGACGCGATCGCGCACGTGGTGCGCTGCTTCGAGGACCCGAACGTCGTGCACGTAGCGGGCAAGATCGACCCCGTTTCGGACATCGAGACCATCAACACCGAGCTGGCGCTGGCCGATCTGGCGACGGTCGAAAAGGCTTACGCACGCTACGGCAAGGTCGCGAAGACCGGCGGCGACAAGGAAGCGCAGCGCATCGTCGCGGTGCTGGACAAGGTGCGCCCGGTGCTGGATGAAGCGCGCCCGGCGCGCGGCGTGCAGCTTTCGAAGGAAGAGCAGTCGGTCCTGAAGCCCTTCTTCCTCCTCACGGCAAAACCGGCGATGTACGTCGCCAACGTCGCCGAGCACGGATTCGAGAACAATCCGTTGCTCAAGCGAGTCGAGGAACATGCAAAGCGGGAAGGCGCGCCGGTGGTGCCGATCTGCGCGGCGGTCGAGGCGCAGATCGCCGATTTGTCCGACGAGGACAAGCAGGTCTTTCTCGCCGACATGGGCATGAAAGAAGCCGGCCTCGATCGCCTTATCCGCGCCGGCTACGCGTTGCTGGGCCTGCAGACTTTCTTCACTGCCGGCCCGAAGGAAGTGCGCGCCTGGACCGTGCAGGTAGGCGCGACCGCGCCCCAGTCCGCGGGCGTGATCCACACCGACTTCGAGCGCGGCTTCATCCGCGCCGAGGTGATCGCCTTCGATGACTACGTCGCCCGCGGCGGCGAGCAGGGCGCGAAGGAGGCAGGAAAACTAAGACTCGAGGGAAAGGACTACGTCGTCCGCGACGGCGACGTGATGCACTTCCGCTTCAACGTTTGAAGCGCGTCAGGGCTTGACCGCGACCGCAGAGAGCCTGACATCGTTCACGCACTCCGAAAACACGATCCCCATGATATTTACACCGTCCACAGTACTTGCGTTGTCGATAACGGACGTAACCCCGACATCGCACGTACCGAGGATGCTGCCAACGGCGTAAAGCTTGTCGCGACTGGCATCCACGAAGATATACAGTTGAATATCTCCCACGACGAAGTTCAGGTCGATGGTCCTGTCTGGCACGGGCGGTCCCGAGAGCGTGCTGGCGTTGTCGAATACCAAGACTTTCCCGCCGAACGGGGCGACGTACAAGCGATCGTGAGCATCGTCCAGGAAAAAAGACCCGACGCCAGCGGGGAAATTTAGGGTCCGGTTAGGCGCAATGGGCGTGGTCGCGCTCGTTGTGCTCGCATTGTTGAAAACGATGATGCTCGAGCCAGCGTCGTGGACCAACGCAACATAAAGCATGTCGCGCGGGACATCGATGGCTACGCCAACCGAAGCTAAGAACGTATTTGTACCGAGATCCGGTGTAATCGTACGATCGGGAGTCGTCGCGCCGTTTTGTGTGCTTGCGTTGCTGAAAACGTGCAGGTCACCAAGGGGATCCATGGAATACAGGACATCGTGGGCCGTGTCCAAAGCGATATAGAGGAAATTTACTACTCGTGTCCCGCTACCTCCAAGAGTGGCGGAGGCCGTTATGCGGCGCGAATAGGGCGCGTTGCCATCGATGAAGCCGGAATTGTCGAAAACCAGGGCACCGCCGTTTTGCGTAGCCACGAACAGACGGTCTTTCTCTCCGTCGAGGGCGATGCTGGGGATGCTGGACACGGAGGGGATTCCGCTAGGCACGCCCAGGCCGGTGTTGGACCCGGCAACGACTCGGTCGCGGAGGGAGGTAGTGCTCGGACTAAGAATGGGGTTGACGGCCGACGCAATCGAGTGATTGCCCGCATCGACGATGAAGACCTTGCTCCCCGGGGTGGGGGGAGCGCTGCTTCCACCGCCGCAACTGACCAGCGCGAAGAAAGCCAATGACTGACCGACGACTCTCCATCGCCGGAATTCGATCGTCGAACGCATGAAATCCCCCTTTGAAAAATTTGCCACCCCGACTGGGAAAAGTCAAAAGGGGATACGTAACACTTTGTGATTTGGTAGCACCTCGTTACAGTGCGACTGCGATGCCTTCAAGGATCGATTCGTGCCCGCTCGCCCGGCGTCAGGGCTTGACCGCGACCGCAGAGAAAAGGGTCGAGGGCGACGACACCGTGATCTGAGTCGCCGCGAGCGCCGGAACTGGTGTTGAGGCCCGCGCCGGGCCGTGCAGCGCGGCTAGCGGTCAACCCCGCCCATGCACAGGTACTTCACCACGAGGTAATCCTCGATCCCGTACTTCGAGCCTTCTCGGCCCATCCCCGATTCCTTCACGCCGCCAAAAGGCGCGACCTCGGTGGAGATGATGCCGGTGTTGATGCCGACGATGCCGTATTCGAGCGCCTCGGCGACGCGCCACATGCGGTTGAGGTCGCGGCCGTAGAAGTACGAAGCGAGGCCGAACTCGGTGTCGTTGGCGAGCTTGATGGCTTCTTTCTCGTCCTTGAATCGGAACAGCGGCGCCACCGGGCCGAAGGTCTCTTCCTTGGTCACTTTCATGGTCGTGTTGACGTTGGCGAGGACGGTCGGCTCGAAGAAAGTGCCGCCGAGGGCGTGACGCTTGCCGCCGGTGAGCACTTTCGCGCCTTTCGCCACCGCGTCGGCGATGTGCTCTTCGACTTTCTCCACCGCAGCCTTCTCGATCAGCGGGCCCTGCACGACGCCCTGATCCATGCCGTTGCCGACCTTCATCGCTTTCACTTTTTCGGTGAGCTTGGCGGCAAAGGCGTCGTAGACCTTGTCCTGAACCAGCAGGCGGTTGGCGCACACGCAGGTCTGGCCGGTGTTGCGGTACTTGGAAGCGAGCGCGCCTTCGACCGCCGCATCGAGGTCGGCGTCGTCGAACACGATGAAGGGCGCATTGCCGCCGAGCTCCATCGAAGTCTTCTTGACTGTCTTCGAGCACTGCTCGAGCAGCACCTTGCCGACCGCGGTCGAGCCGGTGAAGGTGACCTTGCGCACGATGGGATTGGAGGTGATCTCGCCGCCGATGGCGGCGGAGCCGCCCGTCACCACGCTGAACACTCCTTTCGGGATCCCGGCTCGCTCGCCGAGCTCCGCCATCGCGAGCGCCGAGTAGGGCGTCATCGTCGCCGGCTTGAGCACCATGGTGCATCCGGCTGCGAGCGCCGGGCCCGATTTGCGCGTGATCATGGCGTTGGGAAAATTCCACGGTGTGATCGCCGCACACACGCCGATCGGCTCCTTCAGGACGACGATGCGCTTGTCGGCCTGGTGTCCCGGGATGGTATCGCCGTAGATGCGCTTGGCTTCTTCCGCGAACCACTCGATGAAGGAGGCGCCGTAGGAAATCTCGGTGCGCGCCTCCGTGAGCGGCTTGCCCTGCTCGGCGGTAAGGATCCTGGCGAGGTCTTCCTGGTTCGCCATCATCAGGTCGAACCACTTGCGCAGGATGTTGGCGCGCTCCTTGGCGGCCTTGGCGCGCCACGCCGGAAGCGCGGCGTTCGCCGCTTCGATCGCGCGGCGCGTCTCGGCGGCGCCCATATGGGGCACGGTGCCGAGGATCTCGCCGGTCGCAGGATTGTTCACGGGAATGGTCTTGCCGCTGTCGGCATCGGTCCATCGTCCGTCGATGTAGCACTGCTGGCGGAACAGCGACGGGTCCTTGAGGTTGAGCGCGGCGATGCCGGAAATCTTGGGGTCGTTCATGGGAGGCTCCGATGGAAACTTGGAAGGCCGTGAGGGCCGGAAACCCCCGAAATTCTACAGCAAACCGCCCCGCAATTCAGAATCCGCTGGACTTGGGCTAGACTGTCCGGAAGCACGTATCACGTCGAGAAAAGCAGGCTCAACCCGGAGGAGGAACCATGGTTCACCCGCAAGCCCGTTTATCTCTCGCCTTCGCTCTTGCCCTCGCCGCCCCGCTGGCGGGCGCCCAGATGCTCGCCGACGCCGATCTCGTCAAGGCGCTGCGCGGAGGCGGTTACGTGATCGTGTTCCGCCATGGCGCGACCAACCCGGACCAGGCCGACACCGACCCGCTCAACGCCGACAAGCCCGGCAACGAGGCCAAACAGCGTCACCTGAACGACAAGGGCAAGGCGCTCGCCAGGGAGTTCGGCGACAGTTTCCGCAAGCTGGGCATTCCGGTGGGGACGGTGACCACGAGCAAGCTGTATCGCGCGCAAGAAACGGCGAAGCTCATGAACGTGGGTCAGGTCACCACGAGCTGGGACATCACGGAGGGCAACCAGATCATCTCGCCCAACGAGAACAACAAGCGCGCAGGCGCGCTTCGCAAGCTCGCGTCCACGCCCCCGGCGGCGGGCAAGAACAACGTGTACGTCACGCACAAGCCCAACATCATCGATGCCTTCGGCAAGGACTGGTTCGATGTGAAGGAAGGCGAGGCGAGCGTCTTCAAGCCCGACGGCGGCGGCGGCTACCGGGCCGTCGCGCGCTTGCAGGCCGACCAGTGGGCCGTCCTCGCCTCGAAATTCGGGAAGAAGTAGAAACCGGCGTGCGCTACTTGAGGATCCGGTACAGGTCGCTGTAGTCGTCGGTCCAGAGCCTGACGCGCGGGTCCGCGTCGATTCTCTGCGCTGCTTCCCGTAGCAGCCTTCCTTCGAAGGCGGCGTGGGAGGTGGAAAGCAGCAGCCAGTCGGACCGGTATACGCCGGCGTCGTCGTCATCGTCGTTGTCGACCTGGCGCAGCTCAAGGGAAAGCTGCCTGGCCGCCTGCTGCACCACGGGTACGAGGTCGAGATAGCGGTTGGAGATGTGCACGGCGAGCACGCCGCCGGGCCGTAGCTGCCGCAGGTAGACGCGAATGGCCTCCGCGGTGAGCAGGTGCACCGGAATGGCGTCGCTCGAGAAGGCATCGAGCGCGAGCACGTCGAAATTCTGCGCGCGCTCCCGCTCGAGCGAGAGGCGCGCGTCGCCGAGCTGGACCTCCACGCGCGCGGGGCTGTCCTTGAGGAAGCTGAACTCGGTGCGGGCGAGCTCGACCACCTGGGGATTGATGTCGTAGAAGCGGAAGACGTCCCCGGCCCTGCCGTAGGCCGCCAGCGTCCCCGCGCCCAGGCCGACGACCCCGACCCGCACGGGCCCGCGCGCCCGGGCGTCGAGAATCGCGAGCGCGACTCCCGAGGTCGGGCCGTAGTAGGTGGTCGGCCAGTCGCGCCGGTCTTCTTCCAGGAACTGCTTCCCGTGGATGATGGTGCCGTGCGACAGCACGCGCATGGCGTCGGGTCCCTCGCCGGAATCGCGCACATTGACCACGCCGTAGAAATTGCGCAGCGTCACGCGAGTGTCCGCGGAGTTGTCGCGGTAGGTGCGCGCGAGCTGCACGCCGAGCGCGGCGGTCAGCGCGAGAACGACCAGCCGTGTGGCCACGGCCCAGCGCCCGTGAAGCAGGCTGGTGCGGTCGCGCAGCAAGGCGAGCGCCACGAACAGGCACAGCGCGAGCATGGCGAGCGGCAGCTCGTAGAGATCGTCGAACGCGTTGGGCGCGAGCAGCCCGACCAGCACCCCGCCCAGGGCGCCGCCCAGCGCGAGCATCAGGTAGAAACCGGTGAGATGGCGCGGATGCGGCTTCGAACGGGCCAGCTCGCCGTGGCAGACCATGCAGGCGGCGAACAGCGTCGCCGAGTACAGCGGTATCAGCTTCCAGATGCTCGGGTTGGACTGGCCCAGAGTGACGCAGACGGCGGCGAGGCCGGCGGCGAGCAGCGGCAGGAACAGCCAGCGCCGGTACCAGCCCGACGCCTCGAAGCACAGGACGAAGCTGAGCAGGTAGAGCGCCAGCGGCAGCACCCAAAGAAAAGGGATGGCCGCGATGTTGAGCGTCATGTGTCCGGTGAAGGCGAGCAGCAGCGTCGAGGCGCAGGCCGCGAGCCCGGCCCACAGCGCCTGCAGGCCGGGCCCGGGCTTTTCCGCCTCCTCCGCGGATAGCTGCGCGTCGGCGCCGCGGCTGCGCCAGGCGAGCAGGCCGCAGAGCAGCGCGAACACGACGAAGCCGGAGGACCAGACCGCCGCCTGCTTTCCCAGCGCCAGCATCGGCTCGACGAGAAGCGGATAGGAGAGCAGCGCCAGCATCGAGCCCAGGTTGGACAGGGCGAAGAGGCGGTAGGGCGCCGCGCCCGGGTGCGAGCGCGCGTGCCACGCCTGCACCAGGGGCCCGGTCGTGGAGAGGATGAAATACGGCAGCCCGACGCTGGTCGCGAGCAGCCCGAGTATCCGCCACGTCGGATCCTCGCCTCCCGAAGGCTTCCAGGCCGCGCTCGCGGCGAGCGGCAGCGTCAATGCCGCGAGCACGAGCAGGGCGATGTGCACATAGCGCCGTGCCGCGCCGCGAAGCTGCACGTAGGCGTGCGAGTAAACGTAGCCGGCAAGGAGCAGCACCTGGAAGAACAGCATGCAGATCGTCCACACCGCCGCGGTGCCGCCGAACCACGGCAGGATCATCTTGGCGATCAGCGGCTGCACCTGGAACAGCAGAAAGGCGGAGATGAAAATCGTCAGGGCGTAGAGGATCATCGGGTTGGCTCGGGGAAATCGGGACCGCAGGAATCCGCTCCGGAGAATCGCGAGACGCTCCGGTCTTCGCCGTCGGGTGCCCTAGAAAGTGCCGGGGTAGATGCCGCCGTCGATGAGAAAATTCTGCCCGGTGATATAGCCGGCCTGTGCGCTGCACAGGTAGGCGCACAGGTCGCCGAATTCCTCGGGCGTGCCGAAGCGACCCGCCGGGATCGCCTTCTCCAGATCCCGCTTGACCTCCTCGACGGTCTTGCCCTTTTCCTTCGCGTTGAACTCGGTGTTGCTCTTCAGCCGGTCGGTCCAGAACCGCCCGGGGAGCATGTTGTTGATGGTGACGTTGCTCGCCACGGTCTGGCGCGCGAGTCCGGCGACGAAGCCGGTGAGCCCGCTGCGCGCGCCGTTCGAGAGGGCGAGCTCGGCGATCGGCGCCTTCACCGCGCTCGAGGTGATGTTGATGATGCGGCCGAAGCGCCGGGAGACCATTCCGTCCACCGTCGCCTTGATGAGCTCGATCGGCGTGAGCATGTTCGCGCCCAGCGCCTTCTGCCAATCCTCCCGCGAGAACTTGCGAAAGTCCCCCGGCGGCGGGCCGCCCGCGTTGGTCACGAGAATGTCCGGCTGCGGGCAGGCGGCGAGCGCGGCGATACGGCCCTGCTCGGTGGTGACGTCGGCCGCCACGGTGACAATGGTGGCGCCGGTGGTGGCGCGCATGTCCTCTGCGGTCTTTTCCAGGGTCGCGCGCTCGCGCGCGACCAGGGTGACGCGGCAACCCTCGCGCGCGAGCGCGGTCGCGCAACCCCGCCCCAGCCCCTTGCTTGCACCGCATACCAGCGCGGCCTTGCCGCGAATGTTCAGATCCACGATTGCTCCGAAAAAGGAATCAAGCTACTTCGCCTTGAGCGTCACCAGCACGACCCCGCCGAGCACCAGCGCCGCACCCGCCAATTGTACCGGGGTCATGGTCTCGTCCAGGCCCACCCAGCCGAAAAAAAGCGTGGTCACCGGCCCGAGCGCGCCGAACAGGGCAACCTGGTTCGCGCCGATGCGCTTCAGCGCCTCGGTGGTGATGAACACGGGGAGCACCGTGCTCGCGAGCGCCATGGCGACCGTCAGCCCGTAGACCTGTCCGGGCATGGAGAGCGCCGACAGCGGCCGCAGCAGCAGGAACTGCAGGATGCAGAACCCGCTCGCGACGCTCGTCGCGTAGGCGGTGAAACGCATCGAGCCGACGCGCTGCACTACCTGGCTGCCCGCGACCAGGTACACGGCGTAGCCGGCGGCGCTGGCGAAACACAGCGCGGCCCCGAGAACGAGATCCCGGTTCGCGCCCTGCGCCGCGTTCGCCATGACCAGCGCGACGCCGCAGTAGGTGACGCCGAGAGCGACCACCTCGCGCGCGCTGGGGCGCTTGTGCAGGAAGGCCATCGACAGCAGCACCACCAGAGTCGGGTACATGAACAGGATCAGCCGGCCCAGTCCCGCCGAGATGTACTGGAGCCCGAGAAAATCGACGAAACTCGAGAAATAGTAGCCGACGAAGCCGAGCACGACGATCGCCCAGGCGTCCCTGCGGTTCAAGGGTGCGCGCTGCGCGTCGCGTCCCACCCAGGCCGCCGCCGCGAGAAAGAACGGCAGCGAGAAGATCATCCGCAGCGCCAGCAGGGTGATCGGGTCGACGCCGTAGCCATAGGCGAGCTTGATCAGGATAGGACGAAGCGAGAAGCACACGACCCCGGCGATCGCCATCGCGACGCCGATGGCGCGATAGGATGCCTGCGAGGTCACCGCCGGCGCTTCGCTCCGCCACCCAGGATGGAGCCGAGCACTCCCCTGACCACTTCCCTGCCGATCTGCGAGCCGACGGTGCGCGCGGCGCTTTTCGCCATCGACTCGATCAGGCCGTCGTGATGCCCGCCGCGGGGACCGGTCTTGCCCATCAGGACGCCGCCGAGCGCGTCCATCAGGCCGCCTTCCTCGCCGGCCTGAGCGGGCGCGCCCGCGGGAGCCGCTTCCTGCCGCGCCGCGGTGCGGCCCTTCAGCTTTTCGTACGCCGATTCGCGGTCGATCACCTTCTCGTAGTGCCCGTAGATCGGCGAGGCCTTGATCGCGGCGTCACGCTCGGCGTCGCTCAAGGGTCCGATGCGGCTCGCCGGCGGCAGGACGAATGCCCGCTCGACCACGTTGGGCCGTCCCTTGTCGTCGAGGAACGAAACCAGTGCCTCGCCCACCGCGAGCTCGGTGATGGCGGTTTCCACATTCAGCTTCGGATTCGCGCGCAGGGTCTGCGCGGCTGCCTTGACCGCCTTCTGGTCCTTGGGAGTGAAGGCACGCAAGGCGTGCTGCACGCGGTTGCCGAGCTGCCCGAGGACCGTATCCGGGATGTCCAGCGGATTCTGGGTCACGAAGTACACGCCGACACCCTTGGAGCGGATCAGGCGCACCACCTGCTCGATCTTCTCGAGCAGCGCCTTTGGCGCCTCGCTGAACAGCAGGTGCGCCTCGTCGAAGAAGAACACGAGCTTGGGCTTGTCCGGATCGCCGACCTCGGGCAGGTGCTCGAACAGCTCCGACAGGAGCCACAGCAGGAACGTCGAGTAGAGCTTGGGCGCGCCCATCAGCTTCTCGCCCGCGAGGATGTTGACGACACCCCGGCCGCGATCGACCTGCATCAGATCGTCGATGTCGAGCGCCGGCTCGCCAAAGAGACTCTCGCCGCCCTGGTGCTCGAGCTCGAGCAGCCCGCGCTGGATCGCGCCGATCGACGCGCCCGCAACGTTGCCGTATTCGGTGGTGAAATCCTTGGCGTTCTCGCCGACGTGCTGGAGCATCGCGCGCAGGTCCTTCATGTCGAGCAGCAGCAGGCCCGAGTCGTCCGCGATCTTGAAGACCAGCGTCAGCACGCCCTGCTGGGTCTCGTTCAGGCCGAGCATGCGGCCGAGGAGCAGGGGCCCCACTCCCGTCACGGTCGCGCGTGCCGGGTGCCCGCGCTCGCCGAACACGTCCCAGAAAAGCGCCGGGCAGCCGGCGAAGGCGAAGTCCTTGAGCTTGAGCGCGTCGAGACGTTCTTTCAGTTTCGGAGAGAGCGCCCCGGGCTGCGACAGTCCGGAAAGATCGCCTTTCACGTCCGCCATGAACACGGGCACGCCGATGCGCGAGAAACCTTGCGCGAGGGTCTGCAGCGTCACCGTCTTGCCGGTGCCGGTCGCGCCGGCTATCAGGCCGTGGCGGTTGGCGAGCGCAGGCAGGAGCTGGAGGTCGGCTGTCTTCGATTTTGCGACGAGAAGGGGCTCGGTCATTGTGGGGATTCTTTTGGCCTGGCGCGATGCCCGAAGGTAAAATTATGGCATGGCAGGACATTCCAGATGGGCCAACGTCAAGCACAAGAAGGCGGCGGCCGACGCAAAGAAGGGCAAGATCTTCACCCGCCTGATCAAGGAGGTCACGGTGGCGGCCCGCCTCGGGGGAGCCGATCCGGGAATGAATCCTCGCCTGCGGCTCGCGATCGACAAGGCGTACGACGCCAACATGCCCAAGGACACGATAGAACGCGCGGTGAAGCGCGGCGCGGGGGGCCTCGAAGGCGCCAACTACGAGGAGATCCGCTACGAGGGCTACGGCCTGGGCGGGGCGGCGGTGATGGTCGATTGCCTCACCGACAACCGCACGCGCACCGTGGCCGAAGTGCGCCACGCCTTCACCAAGAACGGCGGCAATCTCGGGACCGACGGCTCGGTCGCCTACCTTTTCAAGCACTGCGGGCAGTTCGTGTTCGCCCCCGGCACCAGCGAGGACAAGGTCATGGAAGCGGCCCTGGACGCGGGCGCCGAGGACGTGGTCAAGAACGACGACGGCTCCGTGGAGGTGATCTCGGCTCCCGGCGATTTCGTCGCGGTGAAGGAAGCCATCACCAAGGCGGGGCTCAAGCCCGAGCTCGCCGAGCTCACCATGAAGCCCACCGCCGAGAACCCGCTCAAAGGCGAGGACGGCGCGCGCATGCAGAGACTGCTCGACGCGCTCGAGAACATCGACGACGTGCAGGACGTCTACACCACCGCGGTATTCGACCAGTAGGTCCGCGCCTCGAACTATAATGCGGGGCAATGGCCGGTCCAGCCCTGAGGATACTTGGCATCGACCCGGGTTTGCGCGTTACCGGGTTCGGAATAATCGAGAAGAACGGCGCGAGCCTCGCTTATATCGCGAGCGGCTGCATCAAGTCGGGTGACGCCGATCTTCCCGGGCGCCTCAAGGTTATTCTCGAGAACCTGCGCGAGGTAATCGAGGAGCACCGCCCGCAGCAAATAGCGCTCGAGAAGGTCTTCGTCAACGTCAATCCCGCATCGACGCTTGCGCTCGGCCAGGCGCGCGGTACGGCGATCTGCGCCGCGGTCGACGCGGGCCTGCCGGTGTCCGAGTACACCGCGCTCCAGGTGAAGCAGGCGGTGGTCGGCAACGGCCACGCCAGCAAGGAGCAGGTGCAGCACATGGTGAAACGGCTGTTGCAGCTCGCCGGCGTACCCTCCACGGACGCGGCGGACGCGCTCGCTTGCGCGATCTGCCACGCTCACGGCGGGCGCCTGGGCAGGCTTTCCACGCGCGGATACCGTGTGAGGCGGGGCAGGCTCGTATGATCGGGCGCATCGCGGGTGTGCTTCTCGAGAAGAACCCGCCGCAGATACTGGTCGAGGCGGCAGGCGTGGGCTACGAGGTGGAAGTCCCCATGAGCACCTTCTACAACCTGCCGGCGACCGGTGAGCGCGTCGCACTGCTGACCCACCTCGTGGTGCGCGAGGACGCGCACCTTCTCTACGGCTTTGCTTCCGACCCGGAACGCCGCGCCTTCAGGCAGCTGCTGAAGATCTCCGGAGTCGGCCCGCGCATCGCGCTCGCGGTGCTCTCCGGAATGAGCGTGGGCGAGCTGGTCGAGGCGGTCGCCGCCCAGGAAACCGGGCGGCTGGTCAGGGTTCCCGGTATCGGCAAGAAGACCGCGGAGCGGCTGCTGCTCGAGCTGAAGGGCAAGCTCGGCGCCGATGCCTTGAGCGGCGTCGCGGTGAACCGCGACAAGCCCGCCGCGAGCGACGTGATCAACGCGCTCCTGGGTCTGGGCTACAGTGACAAGGAGGCCCAGCTCGCGGTGAAGCACCTGCCCGAGGGATTGTCGGTCTCGGAAGGCATACGTCAGGCGCTGAAGTCACTGGCGAGGGGTTGACAAGCGGGAGACCGGGAGGCCGATCGCGATGAACCAGCAAGTCCGCTTTTGCTCCTCCAGCGACGGCGTCCGGCTGGCCTACGCGACCTCCGGCAGCGGCCCGCCCCTGGTGCGAGCCCCCCACTGGTTCACGCACCTGGAGCACGACTGGAGCAATCCGGCGATGATGCCCTGGTCCGCCGGGCTTTCGCGCCGGTATTCCGTGCTCAGGTTCGATCAGCGCGGCACCGGCCTGTCGGACCGCGAGGTGCCTATCCCGTCGTGGGAATGCCATGTAGCCGACCTCGAGTGCGTGATCGACGCGGCGCAATTCGACCGTTTCGCGCTGCTCGGGCTGTCGCAAGGGGCGGCCTTCGCCATCGCCTACGCCGCCCGCCACCCCGAGCGAGTCAGCCATCTGATCATTTGCGGCGGCTTCGCGCGCGGCCGGCAGACGCGCGGACTGCCGCCCGAAGAGCTCGAAACGCTCCACAGCCTCATCGAACTCGGCTGGGGCAGGGACGATCCCTCGTTCCGCCAGGTGTTCACGACGCGGTTCATGCCCGATGCCGGGCTGGACGCGATCCACGCCTTCAACGACATGATGCCCCTCACGGCTTCG